>CAZIFO010000004.1:0-68785 GCA_964538245.1 uncultured Treponema sp. | reverse complement strand
AAAATCAAATGAAAAAATTTATGGACGAGAACTTCCTTCTCGACACAAAGACAGCGCAGGAGCTTTTCAAGGCCTGCAAAGACGAGCCTCTCTGGGACTACCACTGCCATCTTCCGCCGGAGCAGATTGCCAATAACAAGAAATTCAAGAACCTGACAGAAATCTGGCTTGGCGGAGACCATTACAAATGGCGGCAGATGAGAACCTACGGAATCACCGAGGACTACATCACCGGCGACAAGCCTGACTATGATAAATTCCTCAAGTGGGCGGAGACAATCGAGCACTTGATTGGAAACCCTCTTTATCACTGGACACACCTTGAGCTTCAGAGATACTTCGGAATCTACGAGCCGCTCTCAGTCGAGTCTGCTCCTCGCATCTGGGAGAAAGCCAACGCTATGCTCCAGACCGACGAGCTTTCTGTAAAGGGAATCTTCAAGAAGTTCAACGTATACGCTGTCGGAACAACTGACGACCCGGTTGACTCCCTTGAGTACCACAAGACTATCGCGGCAGGAACAGCTCCGATCGGAAAAATCGAGACACACGTGCGTCCTTCTTTCCGCCCGGACAAGGCCCTTAACCTTCATCTTCCGACATTCAAGGACTATATCAAGAAGCTTTCAGAAGTCTCTGGAATCAACATCAAGACTTCAGACGACATCATCGAAGCTCTTATCAAGCGACTTGACTACTTTATTGAGAACGGATGCCGCGCTTCTGACCATGCCCTTGAGTATCCTCCGTGCAAAGTTGACACAGACAAGAACATCGACAAGCTTGTTGAGCGCGCTCTCAAAGGCGAGACTGTCACACAGGAGGAAGCAGAGGCCTACAGGACAAAGGTTCTTGTCGCTCTCGCACGCGCGTATGAGAAACGAGGAATTGTCCAGCAGTGGCACATGAACGCTATCCGCGACAACAACAAGGCTATGTTCAAGAAACTCGGACCTGACACAGGATTCGACGCTTCTCACGACAAGCCTATGGCGGCAAACCTGTCGGGACTTCTCTCTCTGATTGAGGAAGCCGGCGGAACTCCAAAGACGATTCTCTACACATTGAACCCTAAGGACTACTACGTAATCGGAACAATGATGGGCTGCTTCCAGGGCGGCGGAATCAAGGGAAAAATCCAGATGGGCTCAGGCTGGTGGTTCTGCGACCACAAGGACGGAATGGAGCAGCAGATAAAGATTCTCGGCAACCTTGGAATGATTCCGGCTTTTGTCGGAATGCTGACAGACTCACGCTCGTTCCTCTCTTACTCGCGCCACGAGTATTTCAGAAGAATACTCTGCAACATCATCGGAACTTGGGTTGAGAACGGAGAATATCCTAACGACATGAAGATGCTCACAAAGATTGTGAAAGACATTTCGTTCGGAAACGCTCTGGCATATTTCGGAAAATAAAATTCCAGTTTTTCTGAAATAGTTAAAAAGCTCCGGTTGTAAAAGCCGGAGCTTTTTTTATAAAAAATAACTTTTAATTTTATAAAATATGTTCAGTTTGTATTAAAAAAGAGCATATTGATGTATAATTATCAATATATGATGAATAGTGGCATTTCTAGGCGAAGAGCTTTTCTTGCAAAAAGAAAAAATTCAGGACAAAGAGTTACAATTGGTTTTACCGGAATTGCTGATTTCCGTTCATTTATTGGACAAGAATATCTTGCAGGAATGCAGAAAGCCACAGCTGATTATGATTTAAATTTTATAAATTTTGCTGGCGCCGTAAAATACTCTCTTTTTGAAGATATAAATTTTATTGATCATTATCTGAAAAATTTTAAATTTATGCGTATGCCGCTTTTGGATGGAGTTGTTACTTGGGCGTCATCTTTTGTGGAATTTTTGAGTAACGATGAGATAATAAAAATCTTTTCCGATTTAAAGCCTCTTCCCATGGTTGATATTGGTTATTTAGATATTCCCGGAATTCCTTCGGTCAGAATTGATAATGATTATTCTATAGAAATTCTTTTAGATCATCTTATTAATAAACATCATTATACTCGGTTTGCATTTATTGGTTCTCAAAATTCTTCACCGCATAAAAATCGACTGGAATGTTATCATAAGCAACTTGAAAAATATGGAATCAAAGAAATCGAAAATTCTGTTTTTATGCCTGAAAATATGAATTCTGGAACAATTGCTGAAGTTGTAGATAAATTTGCTCAGAATTTTATAAGAAATGGACATTGTGATATTGAATGTATTGTAACCTCAAGCGATATAATTGCTTCGAATGTGATTGAATCGCTTGAAAAATATGGAATTTCAGTTCCGATGGATGTCGCTGTTACAGGTTTTAACAATCAGTATGCGGGACTTTCAGCGCGTTCTCCATTAACAACATTAAATCTTGAATATTTCAAGCGTGGATATTCTGCCGTAGAACTGTTGATTGACAGAATAATGGAGCCTGAAAAAGTTTTTAAAACTGTTTTGGTCCCGACAACGCTTCTTGTTCGCCAGTCGTGCGGTTGCTTTGAGCAAGCCGTGGTTGATGCTGGAAATTGTGATTCGAATGTAAAAACTCTTTTTATTGATTCAAATGTGTCGGAAGAAAATCTTAGGGATATTCTCGCAAAGCAAATTTGTCAAATCTTTCCTCCAATGCATGATGATGTTGTTAACGGTTTGATAGACGCGATATTTTCTGATATTTATGAAGAGCATTGCCCTAGCGAAATGTTAAGATGGGGACAGAGATTTCTACAGAATCTTCACAAAGACTCAAATTTCGTAAATAAAGATTTACAGATGTATGTTTCTAAGCTAAGGCGAGTTCTTCTTCCTCTAGTAAAAGACAATGCGACTCAGTTCCTTAGAATTGAAAATATTTTTCATCAGATCCGTACTCTTATATCAGTTTATATTGAGTATGACACATTTTCTCCTCATGAAGATATTTATGCTGTGAACAAACTTTCTCAAATCGCCATTAATTTTGCTTCTGCAGTTTCTGGAAAGCAAATTTTGGAAATTCTCCGGTCGCGGCTTGGTGAAATGGGAATTTCCGGATTAATTCTTGCTCTGAGCGAAAGCATGACTTCTGATTTAGGCCCGGCGAATATTGAACTTGTTTTACCGCAAGAGCCTTTGCTTTTTAAAGGGCGGCTTCCATTGAAAGTTTCTGAACCGGTTTTAATTCCTAAAGGACTTTTTCCTCAGGAACGCCGTTTTAATTTTATTCTTGAGACTTTGTATTGTGAAGATAAATATTTCGGATATGTTTTTCTTGAAGTAGGGAGCCCCAATATTCCGCTTTGTGACACAGTTCGGCTTCTTTTGAGCAATGCGCTGAAGCAAGTGTATATAAAAGAGGGAAGAACTGGAAAAGAAGCTGCCTTGCTAAGTAATGAACAGATTGAGAGCATATTAAATATTCCGAATGATTCCGATGATGAAAACCTGTCAGCTCTTACGGCGAGCCAGATTACAAATTATCTTCTTGACCATTTAAATGAAATGACAAATCTTGATAAAATGGCGCATGATCTTTCTGTTAGCAAAAGTCATCTTGTCCGCCGCGCAAAGGAGCTTACCGGCTACACAATACAAAGCCTACATGAAAAACTTAAGATAGAGCAGGCGAAAAAACTTCTGATGATTGATTCTCTAAAGCTTACGGAAATAGCCACAAGGCTTGGATTCCAGAACCAGAATTATTTTTCAAGCGTTTTTAAGAAAAATACAGGTTTAAGTCCTCGTAACTGGGCTAAGAAAAATCATTAAACATTTTTTAATTTTGAAAAAATTGTGTTTAATACTTAAGAAGATTTAGATTCTTGAAAAAAAAACAAGTTTTTTCTAATATTAGGATGTATGGAAAATTCAGATTTAATAAAAGAAATTGTTGGTAAAGACGTTATTGATGCTCTTGATACGCTGCTTTCTACAGATGATATAAATGAAATAAAAAAATCAGAGGGCATAATCGCATCTCAGTTTGGAACGGATTTCAAACAAATTTCAAGTGACGATGTGCGTTTTATCAAAAGTTTTAAAAAAAATCTTACGCTTTTGATTCAGAAAACCTGGGTTGAGCAGTCTGATGCAATGCAAAAAGAGTCAGTTCTTGTGCGTCTTGATAAATTTTGTTCTCTTGCGGAGCAGAACAAATGGGCAGAAGGCTTCGCTTCTTTTAAGCAGATTTTAAATTCTGTCATTTATCTGATGTTCGGAGCAATTTGCAAGACAGAGGAATTTGAGGAATATTCTCTTAGAATTGATCCTGAATTCGGTATTTTCTGCTGGTATGTAAAAAGCCTTCCGGATATCAACAACTGGTCAAATGAAAAGAACAAAGCAGTCCTGATGATTGCGATGTATTTCCTTTCAAATTACTAAGACTATGGATATTGATAAAATAACTTCGTCATTAAAATCAGCTTCAGCAAGGCTCGCGCTTCAGAATGCCAGTGAAAAAAACGCCGCGCTTTCTTCTGTCCTCGATTCAATCGAAAAAAACAGGAGCGCGATTCTCGCAGCAAACGCAAAAGATGTGGAGGCGGCGAGGGCAAAGGGAATGACGGAGAGTCTCGTCGAGCGGCTTGCGCTTGATGACAAGAAAATCAATTCAATTCTTGAGTCAATAAAAATCATCATAAACCAGACAGATCCAATCGGCGAGGAGATTTCCGGCTGGAAAACTCCGAAAGGAATGACAATACGGCAGGTTCGCGTTCCGCTCGGAGTTGTCGCGATTATCTACGAAAGCCGCCCGAATGTTACGGCCGACGCGTTCTCGCTTGCTTACAAAAGCGGCAACGCAATCTTGCTGCGCGGCTCTTCTTCTGCGCTAAATTCAAACAAGGCGATTGTAAAAGCGATAAAGGAAGGCTTGGATTTGTCGGAGTCCGGAGTTGCGGACGCGATTGAGCTTGCTCCGTGCGAAAGCCACGATGAGGTTGAGCAGATTCTTACAGCGGTCGGAAAAATTGATGTCGCGCTTCCACGTGGCGGCGCAAAGCTTATAAACATGGTCGTGGAAAAGGCGAAAGTTCCTGTGATACAAACTGGAGCTGGTGTCTGCCATCTTTATGTTGACGAATGCGCGGACGAGCAGATGGCGCTTAATATCGCATGGAACGCAAAAACACAGCGTCCTGGAGCCTGCAACGCGATTGAATGCATCTTGGTGAATGAAAAAGCCGCGGCAAGTTTCCTTTCAAAGCTCGCGGAGAAATTTTCAGGAAAAGTCGAGCTCCGCTGCGACGAAAAGGCGCACAAAGTTATTCCGCAGACAAAGCTTGCCTCAGAAAACGATTTCGGCTATGAATTCCTGGATTTAATATGCGCTGTAAAAGTTGTCTCAGACTTGGACGAGGCGATTTCTTTTATCAACACGCACAACACAAAACATTCTGAATGCATTGTGACAAATGACAGAAGCCATGCGCGTCTTTTCCAGGCGAAGATTGACGCCGCCTGCGTCTACGTGAACAGCTCGACAAGATTCACAGACGGCGGCGAATTCGGCTTTGGCGCGGAGCTTGGAATAAGCACTCAGAAGCTGCACGCGCGCGGGCCGATGGGAATAAAAGCTCTTACTACAACGAAGTATTTAATCGACGGCGACGGACAGACAAGATAACAGAAAACAAAGTCAACCGTCCAGCTCCGCAAGCTCGTCCCACCGCGCGTATGACTTTGAAAGCTCCTCGTCGACTTTCTTGTACTCCTCGCCGGCTTTCTGCGCCGCGGAATAGTCGCCGCTTGCCATCTGGGACTCAAGTTCTGCTTTTTTTTCCTCAAGCTCCATTATTCTGCTTTCAAGCTGCTCAAATTCCTTCTGCTCTTTGAACGAACGCTTGCGTTTTTTAGAAGCCGAAGGGGGCGTTGCGGGGGAAGCCCCCGCAGAGAGGGTAGCGGAAGACAGCTTGTCTGGCTGGAGCGAGGGGGAGACTTTCCCCTTCTTATTTTTCTCCTCAAGCTCGGCTTCTTTTTTCTTTTCTTCCTTGTACTCAATGTATTCCGAGCATTTTCCGACAAATCCGGACACGCTTCCGTCGTCCTCAAGGATAAAAAGAGTGTCGGCAACCTTGTCCATAAAATAACGGTCGTGGCTCACAATAAGAAGGCAGCCTGAATAATTCATCAAGAACTGCTCAAGAATGTTCATTGTGAAAATGTCAAAGTCGTTTGTCGGCTCGTCAAGGACAAGAAAGTTTGGATTTGAAATCAAAAGCCGCACAAGGAAGACGCGCTTACGCTCGCCGCCGCTCAAAGTGCTCAAGCTTGAATGCTGGATTTTTCCCTCGAAGCCGAACTGGTTCAGGAAAAGGGACGCGCTCAGGACTCTTCCGTCGTTCATCTTTATAACGTCCGCGGCCTCCTCAATGTATTCAAGGACAGTAAGGCTCAAGTCCTTGAATACCGGATTCTGCTGGTAATATCCAAAGACTGTGTTCTCGCCCTTTACAATAGTTCCTGAGTCAGGCGCAAGATTTCCAGTGATTATGTTCAGGAGAGTTGACTTTCCAGCTCCGTTTCCGCCGAAGACTCCTATTTTCTCGCCTTTGGAGAACGTGTAGCTGAAATCCTTTAAAACCGGCGAAGTCTCGTTTGTCTTCTTGAAATTCTTTGAGACTGAGTGAAGCTCAAGAATCTTTCCGCCGAGCCTGCGCCCCGCGACTTCAAACTGGAAGCCCTTGTCTTTCGCGAACTTCTCGCGGTTAATGAGCTGCATGTCGCGCTGGATTCTGGCCTTTGCCTTTGTTCCGCGCGCGCAAGGCCCGCGTCGGAGCCAGTCGCGCTCAAACCGGAGCACAGACTCTATTCTGCGCTCTGTGTTGGCCTCAATTTCGGCCTCGGTCTCCTTTTTCTCAAGATAAGTGGAATAGTTCCCCTGGTAAAGCTTTAAGCGGCCGCGCGCAAGCTCGTAGATATTGTTGCATACAGCGTCAAGAAAATATCTGTCGTGGGTGACCATCAGGACGCTGCGCTTTGTTCCGGCAAGATAATTCTGCAGCCAGTAGATTGTGTCTATATCAAGATGGTTTGTAGGCTCGTCAAGAAGAAGGAGCTTTGTGTCCTCGACCAGAACCTGTGCAAGAGCGACTTTCTTTAACATTCCGCCGCTCAAGGCCGACATCTTGCGCTCAAGGTCGTGGATTCCAAGCACGCTCAGAATAGAGCGGATCTGCGACTCGTAGTTCCAGAGGTCGCCCTTCTCCATCTGCAGAGTGAGAGAGTCAAACTGTTTCTGCTCGGAAGGAGAAAGCCCCGCCGCCATTTTGCCGCAGAGGGACTCGTATTCATTTATTGTCTTTAGCTTTGGGCTCTGTGACTTGAAGATGTGGGCGCGGATTGTGTCGTTTCCGTCGTACTCAGGATTCTGGCTTAAATAGCTTACGCCCGCCGACTTGTTTATTACAACCTGGCCGTCGTCCGCAGGAAGAACACCTGCAATCACATTAAGGAGAGTGGATTTTCCAGTTCCGTTGCGTCCGATGACAGCGGCCTTGTCGCCCTCGTCAAGCCCGAATGTTACATTTTCAAAAAGGGGCTTTTCGCGCCCCATCTTAGAGAGATTAGAAATAGAAAGAAGATTCATTTTACTAGCAAAGATAAAAGCTGCGTGGATTTTTGCTGAAAATCTGGCCGCCTAATAAGCCAATACATTCTTCTTAGGCGGCCAAAATATGCCTACAGTCCGAGATTTGTAAGAATCTGGTCCTTAGGCATAAAGCC
Source organism: uncultured Treponema sp. (assembly GCA_964538245.1). Taxonomy (GTDB): domain Bacteria; phylum Spirochaetota; class Spirochaetia; order Treponematales; family Treponemataceae; genus Treponema_D. The sequence continues at coordinate 61,073 of CAZIFO010000004.1, read as the reverse complement.
GACGACAGTCTTCTCGGCTTTTCCGTGGTTGAACAGAATCAGAGTTGGAATGCTCATGATTCCAAATTTCTGCGCAAGCTCCGGCTCGTCGTCAACATTCACTTTTCCGACTTTAAGCGTGCTCGCCCTCTCGTCCGCAATCTCAGAAATTGTCGGAGCAAGCATTTTGCAAGGTCCGCACCAGCTTGCCCAGAAATCAACCAAGACCGGAAGGTCAGACTTCAATACTTCATCCTCAAAATTCTGTGTTGTTATTTTTACTTCCATAAAAATCTCCAAAATCAAAAATATTTTCTATATAAAGATACTCATAAAATCTAAAAAGTTCTAGAATAAAAGCAATCCAGGAGACAAGAAAATTATGTACAAAGTTTTTATTGACGGAAAAGAAGGAACAACAGGGCTCAAGATTTACGAGAGATTTGAGAAGCGCAAAGACATAGAGATTCTTTTGATTGACGAGGAAAAGCGGAAGGATCCGTCTGAGCGCGCAAAAATGATAAACGCCTCGGACTTTACATTCCTATGCCTGCCAGATGCTGCCGCAACTGAGGCGGTAAAGCTATGCACAAATCCGCACGTCCGCATTCTCGACGCTTCAACCGCCCACAGGACAAATCCAGACTGGGCATACGGATTTCCGGAGCTTTCAAGCGAGCACAGGGCAAAAATCGCAGACTCAAGCCGGGTAGCAGTTCCAGGCTGCTATGCATCGGGATTTATCTCGCTCGTCTATCCGCTCGTAAAAAACGGAGTCATCGCGCCGGATTATCCTCTTGTGTGCCACGCAGTCTCAGGATATTCAGGCGCCGGAAAAAAGGCAATCGCGCAGTACGAGGCTCAGGACAGAAATCCTGAGCTAAAGTCGCCGCGGCTGTACGCCCTTACACAGAACCACAAGCATCTTCCTGAGATGATGCAGATTTCAGGGCTTTCCCAGAAGCCGATTTTTGATCCATACGTATGCGACTATTTCCAGGGAATGACAGTCACGGTCGGCCTCCACACAAACCTGATGAAAAAGAAGATGACAGGACCTGAGCTTACAGAAGTATACAAAGAGCAGTACAACTCAAGCCGCTTTGTAAAATGCGCCGAGTTCATGGGAGAAGGAACGCTTACAGAAAGCTTTATTCCTGCGAACACACTGGCTGGAACAAACAACATGCAAATTTTCGTATGCGGAAACGACGACCGTCTGATTCTAACAAGCCGCTTTGACAATCTTGGAAAAGGAGCGAGCGGAGCCGCCGTGCAGTGCATGAACATAATGATGGGAATTGACGAGGCGACTGGGCTCGCCTGACAAAAGAAACGGCCGGACTTGAAAAATCAAATCCGGCCGTTTTTAATTACAAGCTGATACTAGTAATCTTTTCTCTCTGACTTGCGTCTCTTGTTCAAGAGTTTGCGTTCGAGAGTTGTTTTTTTCTGGTGGAGTTCAGCAGAAGGTTTTACAAAGTATTCGCGTCTTTTGTATTCGCGGATGATTCCTTCTTTTTCAACCATTCTCTTGAAGCGTTTAATCGCTTTCTCAAGGTTCTCGTTGTCATCAACTACGATAGTTGCCATCTAAATTCACCTCCTTTCAATCCGGAGTTCCAGAAAAGATTTTATAAATATAAAAGAAAAAAAAGATAAATTCAAGCGTCTAATCTTTCCATAGTAATTTAAGATTTCTTATGGTAAAATAAAAACTATGGCTAAAACAATAGACGAGAAAAAAATCATCTACACAATGGATCATGTTTCGCGCGCGTACGGAACGAAGGTTGTCTTAAAGGACATTTCAATTTCTTATTATTACGGCGCGAAGATTGGAGTTATCGGCGAGAACGGAGCTGGAAAATCATCTCTTTTTAAGATTTTCGCGGGAATTGACAAGGACTACACGGGCGAGACTCATCTTCTGCCTGGATATTCTATGGGTTATCTTGAGCAGGAGCCTTATCTGGAGCCTGGAAAGACTGTTCTTGAGGTTGTTAAGGAAGGCGTAAAGCCGATTACAGACTTGCTCGCCGAGTTTGACAAGGTGAACGAGGCTTTCGGCGACCCGGACGCTGATTTTGACAAGCTCTGCGCGCAGCAGGCGGAAATCCAGGAGAAGCTTGACGCCGCGGACGCATGGAACCTTGACGCGAACCTGGAGCTTGCGATGGACGCGCTGCGCTGTCCTCCTCCGGACCAGAAGGTTGACGTGCTTTCCGGAGGCGAACGCCGCCGAGTCGCTTTGTGCCGCCTTCTTCTGCAGAAGCCTGACATTCTGCTTCTTGACGAGCCTACGAACCATCTTGATGCTGAGACAATCGCCTGGCTTGAAAAGCATTTGCATGAGTACAAGGGAACGATAATCGCAATCACCCACGACCGTTACTTCCTTGACAATGTGGCAGGCTGGATTCTTGAGATGGACAGGGGCGAAGGCTATCCGTTCAAGGGAAACTACTCCGAGTGGCTTGAGGCTAAGGAAAAACGTCTTGAGCTTGAGGAAAAGCAGGCTTCTACACGACAGCGCGAGATGAAGGAAGAGCTTGAGTGGATACACGCAGGAGCTAAGGGACGGCAGGCGAAGCACAAGGAGCATATCACAAAATACGAGCAGCTTCTTGCCGAAGAGTCTAAGAGAATAAAGCTCAAGGACACCCAGATTTCAATTCCGGCGGGGCCTAGGCTCGGTAGCGTCGTGATTGACGCGGAGAAGCTCACAAAGTCTTTTGACGACAGGGTGCTTTTTGAAAACCTTGATTTCCATGTTCCTGCCGGGGCTGTTGTAGGAATAGTAGGTCCTAACGGAGCCGGAAAGACAACTTTGTTCAAGATGATTGCGACTGCGGCGGGACAGAAGGTGGAGCTTCCAGACGGAACTATGGGCGAGGAGAAGCCGGACTCAGGCGAAATCAAGATTGGAAACACTGTCAAGCTTGTTTATGTTGACCAGATGAGAAGCAAGCTTGATCCAGACAAGACTGTGTATGAAACTCTTTCAGGCGGAAGCGACCTCGTAAAGCTCGGCGCGGTTGACGAGAAGGGGCGCGCTTTGAACGGAGCTGTGCGCGAGGTGAACGCCCACGCCTACTGCTCGTGGTTCAACTTTAACTCGGCGGAGCAGAACAAGAAAGTCTCTGTGTTGTCCGGCGGAGAGAAAAACAGGCTCAACATGGGAATGATGTTCAAGGAAGCTGGAAATGTGCTGCTTCTTGACGAGCCTACGAACGACCTTGATATTGCGACAACGCGCTCTCTTGAAGAGGCGATAAACGATTTTGCCGGCGTTGTGATGGTTATCAGCCATGACCGCTATTTTCTGGACAGAATCTGCACGCATCTTCTCGCGTTTGAGAACAACTCCGAGGTGCATTTCTTTGAAGGCAACTGGTCTGAATATGTCGAGTGGAGAAAGAATGTGCTTGGAATTGACGACGACCATCCGCACAAGACGGTATACCGAAAACTGACTAGAAGCTAATCTGCAAGGGAGTTTCCGAAAACTAACTAGAACTTGAGCTGCAGGGGGAGTTTTCGAAGCTAACTAAAAGTTAAGAAAGTTTCGGAAGTGAAGGACAATAAAAAAAGCCGGTTCATAAAACTGAACCGGCTTTTTTTATATTATAAGATATTTTTACTCAGCAGCTTTTACCTGGCTTGGATGCTGAATGTGGGCAGCTCCAAGAACTGCGCCGATGATTGCAACGACCCAGCCGATAAGAACAAAATATCCTCCGACTGTCATATATCCGACAACCGGCAAGACATGGAGTGTAAGCGGAACAGTGATTACAGAAGCGATTGCGAATCCGAGTCCGACAAGAAGTGTTACAATGTCGCCGACAATCGTCTTTGTTGTGAAGAAAAGTACAATTCCTGCAATTGAGCAGAGCCATACAATTACGAGGAAAGTCGTGTTGTATGCGTAAGGCGCAACATTGAAAGCGGCTGCAAGGCCGAAAATGTTAAGAAGCTTGTTGTGGACGTGCTGGCCTTCAACTTCATAAGGCGCAACGTATGAATATTTTGTTGTTGTGATTTTTTCCGGTTCGCCTTTGCTGTTAAGAACTTTTGTATAGTTTTTATCAAGAACGAAATTTGTCTCTTTTTCTTTGAGAACAATTACAGCATCATCATCAACTTCAACATCGCCTTCTGATGCGCTGTCGTCTGATGCGGCAGTTCCGTTGATAAGCGATTCATAAAATTCATCATCGCCCATCTGTGAACCCTGGCTGGCTGTGTCGGCATTCGGATCTTCGAGCGTGTTGTCAACAGGCTCTGCCACAACCATTTTTACGTACACAGTAGGGATAAGAAAACCGATGAATGCAAGAACCATTCCTGCAAGGAAGATTACGCGGTCAATCGATCTTTCTTTCTTCAAGTTGTCTAAGTATTTCATCTTTTTTAAGCTCCTTTGGATTAGACGGTTTGTTCTCCAATTATATAACTTTCTAGGTGTAAAAGTCTATCTCAATAAGTCAAAAATCGTTATACTTTGTAACATTATGGCAACAATTTACGAAAAAGCGCTTGAAAAGCATGGTGAATGGAAAGGCAAAATCTCTACTGAACTTAAAATGCCTTTGGAAACTAGAAACGACTTGTCGCTCGCTTACACACCGGGCGTTGCCGAGCCTTGCCGGGCGATTCATAAGAATCCTGACGATGTTTATAAATACACTTGGAAAGGAAACACAATCGCTGTCGTTTCCGACGGAACTGCGGTTCTGGGACTTGGCGACATAGGGCCGGCGGCCGGGCTTCCTGTAATGGAAGGAAAATGCGCGCTCTTTAAGCGTTTCGCCGGAGTTGACGCTGTACCTCTTTGCATTGATACAAAGGATCCAAAGAAAATCATAGAATTCTGCAAGCAGATTGCCCCGACTTTCGGCGGAATCAACCTTGAGGATATTTCAGCTCCGCGCTGTGTCGAGATTGAGCGCACGCTCATAAAGGAGCTTGACATTCCTGTTTTCCATGACGACCAGCACGGAACCGCGATTGTAGTTACTGCGGCCGTGATGAACGCGCTTAAAGTCGCAGGAAAAAAGGCCGAGGACTGCACTCTTGTAGTTTCCGGAACAGGAGCGGCAGGCTCTTCTATAATTCATATGCTGCATGACCTTGGAATCGGAAAAATCTACGGATTCAACATCAATGGAATAGTTATAAAAGATGACTATGACAAGTATGACTTTTTGACGAAGGAGCTTACCGAAATCACAAATCCTGACAACAAGAGAATGACGATGAAAGCGGCGTTTGTGGGTGCCGATATTTTTGTCGGAGTTTCCGCTCCTAACCTTGTTACGGAGGAGATGGTCAAGTCCATGGCTCCTAAGTCGATCCTGTTCGCAATGGCGAATCCTGAGCCTGAAATCACTTACGAGAAGGCTAAGGCTGCCGGAGCGTATATTATTGGAACTGGCCGCTCTGACTATCCGAACCAGATTAACAATATTCTCGCGTTTCCGGGGCTTTTCCGCGGCGCATTGGACTCGCGCTCAAGCAAAATCACAGAAGACATGAAGATTGCGGCGGCAAGAGGCCTTGCTTCCCTTGTTTCTGACGAGGAGCTTTGTCCGGACAAGATTATTCCTGACGCATTTGACCCGAGAGTCGCGAAAGTCGTGGCGAAAGCCGTGGCTGACGAGGCGCGGCGCGCGGGACTTGCAAGAGCGTAATTTTTGCGTTAGGGATAGTAGTGGCGGCGGAGCCGTTCTAAAATTGCGATTTTTCTGCTTTGCCTGGCTTCCGCAATTTTAGAATGAAGCGAAAGCGGAACCACGGATAGCCCGGCCTGCCTTTTGGCAGGAAACGCCCGAATTTTATTCATGGAGAAGAGAATGGGCAGACGGCAAAAATTTTCTTTGTTTTTTGTTCTTGCTTTTTTCTTTTTTTTGCCTGCGTTCTCGATGGAGATAAGGTCTGTTTTTCCGATTGCAGGTTTGCATTGGACTCTTGAAACAACTTCAGGCTTGCAAAACATTGGCAATTCGGCCGGTTTTGGCGATTTTGGAGAATCATATGTAAAACAGGTTTTGTCGTCAAAGGGAATTTTGTTTCATTCATTTTTTGATAATATTCTTCTTACAGGCGCGCAGCTTAATCTTGGTTTTAATAAAAAAACAGATTTTTTATGGACGGATCTGCCTGACTTTGAGCATGAAACTACATTAAATATGCAGCTTCGTTCCATAGAATTTGATGTGCAGAAATTTTTCCCAATTATATATGATAGTCTGTTTTCGCTTTCAATGTTTGGCGCTTATTCTTATTTTAAAATTTCTGTTGAGAAATTTGAAAATGGACTTTATGGAAAAACTCTTATATACAATTCTTTTTCGGGCGGAATTCAAGGAATGTTCTCTTTTTCAAGAAAAATTTCGCAGACTGGATATGTTTCTTATTCGCCTTTTGTCGTTTATGGATATAGATTGAGCACAATCCAGTTTTTTAATTTTGGGTTGGAATTCCGCACGGAAACGTATCCTGTGTCGTTTACATTATTTTATAATGGAAAGCATGCATTTAAGCAGAAAGGGCGGATTTTTTTTAATGGACTGAATAGAAATATGAACAGCATGGAAATTGGTTTTTCATTTCATTTGAATTTGAGAAATAAAATGATATGAGATGATTTCATATGTGCTTAGTTTTTGAATCCGTAAAAAATTAATTTAAGTCGCAAAGTCCTTTTCCGCGGAATTTTGCTTGGGACGCGGAAGTTTTCTCTTCGTAAGGCTCTCCCATGTAGAACCACATAACTTTTCCGTTAGGCAGCGTGATTTTCTCGCCGCCGAGCCAGTATTCCGCCTGCTTTTCGCCTGTGTTTTTCTTGGCGGCTGAAAATCTTTCGTCGCGCTTTCGCTCGTATTTATCAATCAGGTTCTTGATAAAGTCCCGGCTTACTGTCGGCTTTGGAACTTGGAAGCTGAACCATTTTTGCACAGGCTTTTCAATTCCTTTTCCGTGCATCCACTGGTCAAGAGAAAAGTCTAGAGCCGGCCCGTATTTTTCTGAAGATTTCTCGCCTTCAAAGTGAAGGCCGTTCTTTGCGAAAAGAGGAGTCTTATTGTCGCCGGGCACAATTGGCTTTAAGTCTTTTATGAGCCCGTTTTTCCACTCGTTGTATACGCGCGAGTGGCGGGTAAGGACAAACTTGTGCCAGAAGCTTGAGTCCAAAAGTCCGTTCTCGTAGAACTGGCGCAGTGTCTCCATTGAGTTGATTAAATCCTGCGGCTTTTCCCACCAGTAGCCGTAAATCATGTATGCGTGCACAAGCACACCTGCCTCTTTGAACGCGCAGCAGGCCGAGACAATCGACTCAAGGTCAGTGCCTTTGTGTATCGCTGTTAGTCCGTTTCCTGTCGCGCTCTCAAGCCCCGCGGAAACTCCGATTAGTCCGCCGTAGGCAAAAAAGTCCGCCACGTCGCGCGTGAAATACTTTTCAAAGCGGATGTTTCCCCACCATGTGAGCGGCGAGCCGTGCGCGATGTTCTCCTTTGCGAACTCCACCATCATATTAGGAGGCATTGCCTCGTCTACAAAATGTATTCCGTAGATGTTTTTCTTGACGCACTGTGAATAAATCCCTTCGTAAAGTTTTTTGACATCTGTCGGCTGGTAGCCGCATACGTAGTCGAGCGTAACATCGCAGAAAGCGCACTTGTGCCAGTAGCAGCCGTGCGCCATGTAGACTTTTATCCATGCGCCGTCTGTCCAGAGCCTGTGCATAGGGTTCTTGTCGTCAATCATGCGCGGATAGGCCGAGAAGTCTATGTCCGAGAAGTCTGGAATGAGCGTGGAGGTGATTTTTTTTTCAAAGAGAAGGTCTTCCTTTGCTGCCGGAGCTTCGTCAATGACATCTCCTTGCGCTCTGAACTGCCGCATCTTATATATGGGAGATTCTTCGCCGCTGTTCAAGAGCTTTTCAAGCAGAGTTCTGTAGCTGGCGTATCCGCGGTCAAAGCAGAGCGCGTCCGTGTATTTTGAAAGCGTGCTTTCTTCTGTCTCGCGCAGCTCTGTGTTCACAAATCCTCCGCCCATAGAGATGTATACATTATTTCCGAAATGTTTTTTGAAGAAGCTTCCTGTCGCGAGCGCGGCGGCGAATGTCCCCGGAAACGGAACGGAGATAAGGACTAGAGTTCTTGCGGAGCTGCCTTCCTTTTTTTCTTGCCCTAAAAAAAGCTTTTCAAGAAGAGGCTCATAGAAATGTTTAAGAACCGGGCTGTCCGCGCCCTTTTCAATCTGCGAAAAGGACGACTCGCTTATTGTAAGGCTTTCGGCGTAGCGCACAAGAGAAAAATTTTTGTCGAACGCCGCTGTGATAAAATCCGCGAGATCTGCTAGCGCGAAGCTTGCCAAGGCGCGCGCGTCGTCTGTCGTCAAATCGTGGTCCAGGCCTGAAAGATAGTTTTCCATTCTGCTGCCGCGCGGAACATGCGCGCCGAAGCAGAATCTGTGCGCGTTCTCAAAGCCTTTTCCGCGTAAAATCGCCGTGATTCTGTCAATCCAGCCCGTCCACAAGTTTTTCTCAGAAATATAGCGGCGCAGGTTGAACGCAGTTGCCCCGTCTCCTGATTTTTCAGCTTTGTCCGCCTCTTTAAGCGCGTTTTCAGAAGCCAGCTCAAAGAGTTTTTCAAGCCCGGACTTTGAGAAAATTGCGTTGAAAAGCTCAATGTTAAGGTCAATCCATTTTGTGTCGCAGCCCTGGCTTTTAAAGAAAGAAGAAAGATATGCTCCGCTCGGATAAACCGTGTTGCACTGTAAAACCGGCGGCTGAAGAATCAAGACGTTCATGAATCTATGTTATCATAAAAAACATTTCAATGCGTTATCTTTTGTAACTTGAAATCTTATGATATATTTATATTTATGATGAGTTTCGTCGGAGCCAGAATTAAGAAATTTATTCAGAAAGCTGTGATAGTTTTGTGCGCAGCGGTTTTTCTGACTTCTTGCGTTACAACTTACAATACAACTGATGTCGATTTGATTTCTGACTCGCCTGACGATAATTCAATTCATTTTGTCAAGAAAATGGAGAACATTAAGGCGAACAATACAATCGACGGAAAACTTGTTGCGTATTATACGCTCGGTTATCCGTTTGTTGTTTTTGGATGCACGGTTCGGGAAACTGCGCGCGTTGCAGGATATTCCGCAATGAATTTGCTTCTTGGAACGTTCGCTTACGATGAGCTCCTTCATGGAAATGGAAATGTGTCTGGATTTGCGCTTCCTAACACAAAAAAGCCAAAAGAAGAGCTTGCTCAGTTTCAGAAGGAATACGAGGCGTCTGATTTGTATAAATATAGAAAATACAGAAAAGCGCTTCACAAGGCGACAATCACAAAGCAGGACTTAGTAGAGGAAGTCAACTGGAACGATGAGTCAAAAGTGATTTCATCTTCTACAGAAACGATAAAATGTCAGACTGATATTGGAAAGTCGGCCAGACAAGTTTCAAAAAAAGCTTCTCTTGTTGGCGGCAGAATTGGAACTGTAGCTTCTGTGATTTTTGGAATTCCGAGTTATATTTTAGGTGTTGCCGTTGGAGCATATTTGGACTCTTCCGGCAATTAAAAAAGAATTTTTATAAGGAGATTTTTATGAAAAAAATTCTTACAGTTTTTGGGATGGTAGCAGCGTTGTTCATGGTTGCAAGCTGCGGTTCAACAAAAAATGTTGCGTCGGCAAACAGCGATGTTCCTGAATGGTATGTAATCGAGCCGGATTCAAAAGACGGAATCTATGGAACCGGACAGGCTTTGATGGCTGATTTCGACACTTCTCTTAAGATGGCTGAGGCAAATGCTTACAGCAGCCTTTCAAGAAAATTGACGACAGTTGTAAAAGATGTTACCCAGACAATGGTTTCAGGCTCAAAGTCTGACACAATGAAAGGATTTGAAGAAAATGCGCTTCAGGTTTCTCAGGCGACATTGCAAGGCGCAAGAAGATCAAATTTCTACCAGGGAAAAGATGGAACTGTTTATGTTCAGGTTTTCCTTCCGTATGACACAGAAGTTTCTGCGTTGAATAAAGCTGCGGAGGATTTTGATATTTCACCTGAATATCTTGCGACACAGGTGAAAATGCAGGAAGCTTATGAGAAATATTTCTCAGGCTCCAATAAAACCACAACTTCCGCGACAACAACAAATAAATAAAAGTAAGCTTGTAGTTGCGAACGGAGAGAAGCAATCTCAGAAATGTTGGAAAATATTTGATGAGATTGCTTCGGCATTAAGATTTCCGCAATTACGTTGTTAAAGCATTTTTGATTTCTTCAAGAATCCGCAGGTCTTCGATTGCGTCTTTTAAAGGCGACTGGAGATTTGCGGATTTTCCGTCTAGAAAATCTACAGCGTTTTGAACCATTCCGCTGAAATATTCTGTCTTTTTTGGAAATTTGATTTTTTGCCTCGTGAGAGAATAAAATCCTGAGTAAAGCTTTGACTCTTCGCGGAGATAGAATTCATGAATTCCGTTTCCGACGACGATTTTTCCTAGCGTTCCCAAGATTTCAACCTTGAATTCGAAGAATTTGCTTCTTCCGCTCATCTTTATCTGGATTTCAGGAATTTTTTCTGCCGCGTAGCTTGCTGTAAAATTGCGCACGATGTTTTTTTCATCCTTAAAAATTCCTGTCACAGCCGGATTTTCAAGCTTTGTGTCTTTAAGATAATCAGAAAGAAGAAATCTGACTATATCGACAAGATGAGTTCCGTCGTGAATCAAAGAATAAGCTCCGTCTTTTTCAAATTCCTCGCCGTAGATTCTTAGTCCGGAATCAAGCTCGGCGCAGACGCTCTGGATTTCTCCGATTTTTGGAATCAATTCTTTTGCAAGAAGATAATCTTTTGAGAACCTCCGCTCGTGGTTCACCATTACCGGAACTTTTGACTTTTCCGACGCTTCAAGAATTTTATTTGCTTCTTCTAAATTCAGCGCGACAGGCTTTTCGAGAATCACAAGCTTTGGCTTTTGCGCGATTGCCTTTAAACATTCCTCAAGATGATTTTCTTCATTGACCGCGACCGTGATTATGTCGAGACAGGTTGCATTTTTGTAAAGCTCGTCGCTTGAGGAAAATGTCAGCGCGAGCGACTTGCGCTTTTTCGCGTAATTTTTCCATGCGGCGAGATTTTCCTCGTTTTTATCGGCGGCGGCAATCAGGTTGATTCTTTTGTTTTTTAACAGGGCCATTGTGTGGCTTGCCGGCTGCTCTCGCTTTTTGTCAAAGCCAAGCGAGAACCCGATTCTTCCTGTTCCGATTATTGCGGCGATGTAGCGTCTCATATTTTTTAAAGCTCTATTGAGCCGGCTGAGAAAGCCGCGTCGCAGTACATGCAGCGGTAAATTCCTTTTTCCCGGTTGGCAAGAAGAAAGACAGAAGGCACGTAATGCTCCGTTATTGTGATGCATCGCGGATTTTTGCATTTGATTACATTTTCTACGCGCTCCGGAAGCTCCATCTTGATTTTGCGGACAATCTTCTCGTCTTTTATTACAGCGATTGAAATGTTCGGATCGATGAATCCAAGAACCGAGTAGTCGATGTTCATTATGTTGTCAATCTTGATGATGTCTTTTTTGCCTGTTTTCTTTGACGGCACGTTCATAATAAGCGCGCAGCTGAAACGCGCCTTGTCCAGTCCGAGATAATGGAAAATCTGCGGTCCGAATCCAGCCTTGATGTGGTCAATAACAAGTCCGTTCTTAATTGTATCTACGTTTAACATTTTCTCTTATGCTCCTTATCACAGAACTCCGGTCAGTTTCGCCATGAGCGCCATTCTTACATACATTCCGTATTTTACCTGCTTAAAGTATGCGGCGCGCGGATCTGAGTCAACTTCCGGGCTGATTTCGTTAACGCGCGGAAGAGGATGGAGCACAATCATATCTTTTTTGGCGAGAGCCATCTTTGATTTGTCAAGAATGTAGCTGTCCTTGAGCCTTATGTAGTCCTGCTCGTTGAAGAACCTCTCTTTCTGGACGCGTGTCATGTACAGGATGTCGAGGTCGCCGATAACGCTTTCAAGACGCTCCGCCGTTGTGTACTCGATTCCGGCGGCGTCAAGCTCCTCTGTTACGTATTCAGGAACGCAAAGCTCCTTTGGACTGATGAAAATAAATTTATTTCCCTTGTAGCGGCTCATCGCCTCGGCGAGCGAGTGGACTGTGCGGCCGAATTTAAGGTCGCCGCAGAAGCCGATTGTGTGTCCTTCCCAGCCACCTTGCAGCGCGCGGATTGTAAGAAGATCTGTAAGAGTCTGCGTCGGGTGGAAATGTCCGCCGTCTCCAGCGTTTACAACAGGGCAGCTTGAATACTGGCTTGCGAGCAGAGCCGCGCCTTCCATAGGGTTTCTCATGGCGATTATGTCAACATATGAAGAGACAACGCGGATCGTGTCCGCCAAAGACTCTCCTTTTGACGCCGAGGAGCTCGCCGCACTGGAAAATCCTTCTACAGAGCCGCCGAGATGGAGCATGGCGGCCTCAAAGCTGAGCCGGGTTCTTGTGCTTGGCTCAAAAAAAAGTGTCGCAAGAATTTTCCCGCGACACACATCAGAAAAAGCAGCTGGATCAACAATGATTTGCTCTGCAAGTGAACAAATTTCATCAATTTCAGAAACTGTCAAATCACTTGGTTTTATTAAATTTCGTCCCTTTAGCATGGCTTGATTTTAGCACAACGTGGACTTTTAGTCTTTAATTTTTTATAATTTTAAGGATATGAATATGGAAAACAAAAGCTATTATCAGGATAAAATACGTGCTATTGACGCAAAAGTGCAGGCGATAAAAATCGCGTTCTCGCCTCTTACATTCCAGGCAGTCCGGGCTTTGATCGAGCTGGGGCTTCTGCAGATGATTTCTGACGCAGGCGACGAGGGAATTACAGAAGAGGTGCTTTCAAAAAAATCAGGAGTTTCAGAATACGGAGTGAGCGTCCTTGTCGAGATGGCGCTCGGAATGGGCGTTGTCAAGATAAAGGACTCTGATTCCACCCCGGAAAAACTTGTGCTTGGAAAAATCGGCTGGTTTCTTCTTGAGGACGACTGCACAAAGGTGAACTTTAACTTTACGAACGATATATGCTACAAAGGCGCGTTCGACCTTAAAAAATCAATCCAGACAGGAAAGCCTGAGGGACTTAAAATCTTCGGGGACAAATGGACGACAATTTACGAGGCTCTTTCAACCTTGCCTGAGCGCGAGAAGAAAAGCTGGTTTGACTTTGACCATTTTTATTCAGATGTCGCTTTTCCAGAGGCGCTTCCGATTGTCTATAAAAACAAACCTAAGAATCTTTTTGACATTGGCGGAAACACAGGAAAATTCGCTATCGCCTCCTGCAAGTACGACAAAGATGTGCACGTTTCGATAATCGACCTGCCGGGACAGACCGCTGTGGCAGAGAAAAATGCGGAGAAGGCGGGCTTTAAGGACAGAATCAGCTTTGTTTCAGGAAATGTCCTTGATACAGGCACAAAGCTTCCTGCCGGAGCTGATGCTGTATGGATGAGCCAGTTTTTGGACTGCTTCTCGCTCCATCAGGTTACAAAGATTCTGACAAAAATCTACAATTCCGTGGACGAGAACTGCGATGTGTTTGTAATGGAGCCGCTCTGGGACATGCAGAAGTACGAGGGCGAAAGCTACGCTTTGCAGGCGACAAGCCTTTACTTTACATGCATGGCGAATGGCAACAGCAAGATGTACCGCTACGGGGAGCTTGTCGACGCTATTGAAAAGGCAGGGTTCCGGCTTGTGACATCCCACCACAACCTGGGAAGCAACTTTTACTCAATCCTTAACTTTAGAAAAAGATAGCGGCCGGCTTAAAAATGATTTACATAACAAAATTCAGTTTTTACAAGCCTTCTCCTGAAAATCCGCGCGAAATGCCGAAACTTTCATATGTGGACGCTTTGTTCCGCCGCCGCCTTAGCCAGGTTACAAGAATGACTATAGAAGCCGTGCATGGCGTAATCGGTGGAAACGAGAATTCAAAGCTCGTCTTTGCGTCGTTCCGCGGAGAAATCTCGCGCCAGCTTAAAATCAACAAGGGGCTGGTCGAGGATGCTGATGTGCTTCCGGCGAGCTTTTCAATCTCTGTGTTTAACACGCCTGCCGCCGCCACGACAATCGCCTTAAAAATGAAGGCCGGCTACACGGCGGTATATCCGTCTGAGGACAATTTCCGCTCCGCTTTTCTTGCCGCGGCAGCCCCTCTTCTTTCCGGAGAAGAAAGCAAAATCATTTTCGCCTATGCCGACGAGAAAATTCCTGAGGAGCTTGAAAACTGCAAGGGCTTTTCTTCTGATGCTCCAATGTCGTTTGCCTGTGTGCTTTCGTCTGAGAATGATTCTAGAGATGGTAGCGGGAGTGTTGCGGGAATTGATTTAGATTCGCCTGCGCTTGAATCCCCTGAATCTTTTTTAGAATTCCTTGAACGAAATATTTAAGACGGACTGGAGAATTATGGCTGAGACTCAAGAACTAAAACCGACGTATCCGGTTAAGAAAGTTAAAAACTGGCCCCTTTACATATACAGGGTTTTTGCGAAAGTCCTGTCTCTCGTTATTTTCGCGGCCGGGACTATACTGCTTTCGATAGTCGCCTTTCCTGTGATGAAGATTGTCTTTCATCCTAAGAAAAGTTTTCGTTACCATGCCCGGCACTTGGTCTATGTGCTTTTCAGCTTCTTTATGAAATTCATGTGGTGCCTGGGGATTCTTACAATCAAAGTTGACAAGAAAAAATACCTGAAAAGCCTGAAGTCCGCTATTATTGTGGCGAACCATCCCGGCTATCTTGACTCTGCGATTATGCTTTCGCTTTTGCCGCACGCAGGTGTTATTGCGAAAGCCTCTCTTTCAAAGCGCGATGTTATGGCTATTGTGATACGGGAGCTTTATATGCCGAACTCCATGCCGTATGAGCAGATGCTTGCGCGGTCAAAGGAAGACTTGGCCTGTGGAAACACGATGGTGATTTTTCCTGAAGGCACGCGCAGCACAAAGTACGGACAGCACAAGTTTAAGAAAGGCGCGGCGAGAATAGCGCTTGCAAGCGGCTGCCCGGTGATTCCTGTCTACATCGGCGGAACCGACAAGCTGGGGCTTGGCAAGGGCGACAAAGTTCTTCAATATAATCACACCCAAAAGTATATCTACGACCTGCGCGTAAAGGACGCTATTTATCCTGACGAATTCAAGGATTTGCCGGAGCCGATTGCGGCGAAAAGAATGACCGCAAAAATCCGGGAGGCTTTGTCCGACGATGCAAATTCGGAATACCGGTATTAAAATACCGGTATTCCGAATTTGCCGGGACAGTTTTTACGGATTGCTTTGCCCGGCGGCCTAAATGGACAATCAGCTGATTAAGAATTATAATCTTAATGCTATAAAAAATTTATATTCATCATAACGTGCTGAATAAAAAGCAAAGGAAATTTAAATGGACGAACTTAAGAAACAGATTAAAGAATGTATTATTTCTTCCCTCGAACTTGAAGACATCACGCCTGAAAATATCGTGGACGACGAGCCTCTTTTTGGAACAGGACTTGGACTTGACTCAATAGATGCCCTGGAGCTTGGAGTTGCGCTCAAAAAGAAATTCGGCGTTAAATTCAACGCTGAGAACGCCGACACACGTGAGCATTTTGCATCGGTAAACGCTCTTGCCGACTATATTTCATCAGAGCAGGCGAAAGCAAGTAAATAAGGAAGATAAGTATGACACATGATGAGGTTTATTCAAAAGTAAAAGAAATCCTTGTTAAAGATTTTGATATTGACGAGTCTTCTGTAAAGCCTGATGCGCTTATTGCCGACGACCTTGACTTGGATTCAATTGACGCGGTTGAAATGATTGTAAAGCTCAAGCCTTTTATTGAAGGAAAAATTGAGCCCGCCGACTTTAAGTCTGTCAAGACTGTTGAGGATGTCGTAAAGCTCATCCAGCCGATGTCTAAATAAATTAAACTGTGGATTTTCCTATTTAGCTGTATTGCCGCATTTTTTGCGGCAAATTTGTTTTTATTTAACCTGGCATATAAGTATCCGCGCTGAATCTGTATGAAATTCCTGTCGAAATTTATCTTTGGTTTTCTTTCGGCCGCTTATCCTGCGGCGGTTTTCTGCTGCCTTGTTGTTTTTCATGTTCCTATTAAAATATTTTCGCTTTTTGTTGTTTTTATTGCGCTAGTCTATCTCCTGCTTTTTACAGGAAACAAGAAGAAAAACTGGAAGCTTCTAGCTTCCGCTTCTCTTTTGCTTTGCGGAGGAATTGTCTGCCTTGCGACCGGCAGGACAGTTTTTATCAAGCTTTATCCAGTTTTGATGAACGTGATTTTTCTTTTTGCTTTCGGCTCCACGCTGTTTGTTCCGCCGAACATCTGTTTCCGCTTTGCATGCCTTGCCGACAAAAAGCTTTCAAAGTCGCATATAGCACGCCGCGTTGAAAGATACTGCTTAAAGGTTACTGCTGTCTGGTGCGCCTTTTTTATTTTGAATGGAGCCGCTGCTTTATACACTGTTTTGTGCAAAAGCGATAGAATATGGTCACTATATAATGGAGGAATTTCCTACGTTCTAATGGGAATTCTCTTTGCCGGAGAATTTTTAGTTAGGATGAAAGTCAACTCAAAAATGCCGAAAATCATCTATATCACAAAGTTCAACGCAAAATCACGGCCGATGGACACTGTCCTCTGCTACGAGAACAAATGGAGCGACAAAAAATATCTTACATGGAAAGATTTTCTGACGGAAACTGCGAAAATGCGACGTTTCCTTTTGGAAAAAGATTCTAAGGATGGAAATATTGATTCATATATTCTTCACTGCGAGGATTACTGGTATTTTCTGTGCACTTTTGTCGCGCTTCTTCAGTGCAAGAAGCAGGTCTGCCTTACTGCGAACATTTCGCCGGGATTTATTTCTGAAATCCGGAGCGGGAAAAAGCTAGGCTTTTTGACTGACCAGGATTTGACAAAAGACAGCCGAAACACAAAGGACTTTGATTTTATTCCTGGTATTTACCAGGAAACACAGTCTTTGTCCGATAAAGAAATACTTGAGACTCCGGAAATCAATTCCGATGAGACTAGAATCCTGATGTTCACTTCCGGCTCGACAGGTCACCCGAAAGCCGTTCCGCAGCGCATGACTGAATTTGAACTTGACAATGCCTTTATTCTCTCAAAATGGTTTGATGAATTTGAAAGCCGAAAGCTCTGCGCCGTGAATTCCCAGCACCATATCTATGGATTCCTGTTTACTATCTCCCTGCCGTTTGCGGCGGCAGTTCCTTTCAGAAGGACAAGAATCACTTTTCCGGAGGAATTCCGCTCGCTTGACGATGTTCCCTATATGATTATCGCGGTTCCGGCCTTCCTTAAACGCACCTGCGCCGAAGTCCTTGCCGACGGCGCAGACAAGAAGCTGCCGCTTAAAAATCCGTTTATTTTTACTTCCGGCGGAGCTGTGAGCGAGGAGCTGGCAAAGCAGACTGAAAAAGTCTTCGGCGTCTGTCCGCTTGAAGTCTACGGCTCGACAGAAACTTCCGGAATCGCCTACCGCCAGCAGACAAAAGACGGCCTTGTCTGGACTCCTTTTGACAACGCTAAGATATGGCCTGATAAAGATGACGGTTGCCTTACAATCATATCTCCTTATATAAAAGATCCGAAAGGATTCAAGACAGGCGATCTTGCGGAATTCTATCCGGACGGAAGATTCCTTTTGAAAGGCCGCGCAGACTCAATTGTAAAAATAGAAGAGAAAAGAATAAGCGTTGCTGAGGTTGAGAACCGGCTTTTGCAGAGCGGACTTGTTTCCGACTGCTCGGTTGTGCCGATGAGCGACAGAAGGCAGTATCTTGCGGCGGCTGTGGTTCTTAATGATGAGGGAAAAAAGAAATTCAGCGGTGTTGATAAATATCTTGTGAACAGATATTTCCATGACTATCTTCTCCAGTTTTTTGAAAATGTCGTTCTCCCAAAAAAATGGCGCTATCTTGACGAGCTTCCGAAAGATTTGCAGGGGAAAAAGAAAAAGCCTGAAATCCAGAAGCTTTTTGCTTCTCCGAACGCGCACGGAATTCCTTCGGAAACTGTGATGAAGCGCGTTGAAAATGCGGACGGAATCGAAGTTGAGCTTGAGGTTAAGGTTCCGGAAACAAGCGACTATTTTGACGGACACTTCCCGCAGTTCAAGCTTTTGCCTGCGGTCGCCCAGGTTGACATGGCGGCGCATTTCGCGGAGCGGTATTTCGGCGTAAAGCCTGTCTGCCCGGACATCAAGCGTCTGAAATTTTCTGACAAGATTCTGCCGGACAGCGTTCTTATTTTTAAGATGAAATACGAAAACAAGACCGGACGTGTGTCGCTTGAGATTTCTGATTTTGCAGGAAAGACTTACGCGAGCGGAAGCTACACAGCGGAAAAAGAGCAGGAATCATAATGGCAGAAAACTTTACTCCATCTTTTCTAATTCCTGTCTACAATCACGGAAAAGCCTGCGTGCAGGTTGTTGACTCAATCGCCTCCTACTGCGTTGAAAACGGCGCAAAGGTGATTCTTGTTGACGACGGAAACGGAAGCGAGACAAAATCATATCTTTCAGAAATCGTAAGCAAATATCCGGATTTTACAGACCTCGTTGTCTGCAAAAAAAACGGCGGAAAAGGAAAGGCTTTCAAGGCTGGAATATTACGCGCCCACGAGCTTGGAATAACGCATGTTCTTCAGATGGATGCGGACGGGCAGCACGACTCATCGCAGGCGCCGTTTTTCTTTGGCGAGGCAAAGAAAAATCCCCGCGCGCTTATCTGCGGCTACCCTGAATATGACGAGACCGCTCCTGCGCACAGGAAAAACGCCCATGTCTTCGCGAACTGGTGGTGCAAGGTTGTCGCATGGAAAAGCGGAATTACAGATTCTCTCTGCGGCTTTAGAGTTTATCCGGTTCGGGAAACTTATGACTTTGTGACAAGACATCATTATGACAGCCGCATGGGATTTGACATCGAGATTTTAATCAAAATGATATGGATGGATATTCCTTTTGAGTTTTTTCCGGTCAAAGTTACTTATCCGACCGACGGAATCTCAAATTTCCATGCGTTCCGCGACAACGTTAGAATAAGCTGGGTTTTTACAAAGCTCTGCGCCGGAATGCTGCTTAGGATTCCTCTTTTTATTTACAGGAAAATCCGCGGATGAAGAAGAAAGCTCAAAAATGGTACAAAATAAGGCAGAACCATAATTTCGGCTACAAGATGATGTTCTTTTGCCTGAAAGTTTTTCCTCCGGACTTTGTGCGCGCTCTCGCGTTTTTTATCGGATTTTTCTATTGGCTCTTAGGAGCAAAGACAAGACGCGTTTCAAAAGATTATCTGAAGAAAGTTTCGCTGACTGAGCCTGCCGGAAAAAGCGCCGCGCCTGCAAAATCCACTCTAAAGCACATAATTTCTTTCGCGTTGAATCTTGTCGAGGACGTGCAGAGCTGGGCCGGAAAGTTTTCATTTAAAGATGTAAGCTGGCAGAATGATGATGTAGGAGATCTTGTAAAAAACATCAACGCCGGAAAAGGCACTTTGATTTTGATTTCTCATCTTGGAAACGCGATGATGATGAAAGGCCTTGCCTCCCTCGGCGAAGCCGGAACAAAGCGCAGAATGTCAATTACGACGATTTCTGACGCTGACATTTCCGCCGGATTCAACAGTCTTTTAAATGAAATAAATCCCGGCTCATCATTCCATATCATTAATTCAAATGACATAGGCCCTGAGACTGTCCTCCTTCTGCAGGAGCGGCTTGAGAGAGGCGAGACTGTTGTAATCGCAGGCGACCGTGTGAGCGCTCATACAGACAGAAATATCAGGATAAAATTTCTTGGAGAAGAGGCTGATTTTCCATACGGAGTTTTTCTTCTTGCCGCGCTTTTAAATGCCCCGACGTATTTTGTAAACGGACTCCGCCACAAAGATTTTTCGCTGGAGCCTAAATATGATATGTTCGTCAAAAAAAACAATGTTGACTTTGACTGTCCGCGGAAAATGCGCGAGGAAAGAATCCTGAAAACTGCGGAAAACTACGCGGCAAACCTTGAGAAGCTCTGTCTTTTGCATCCGTATCAATGGTACAATTTCTATGACTTCTGGGGATGAGTTTGTTCTGAAAAAATAAAAATCAATGCAAATAGTTTTGAGCAAAATCCTATAAAATTTGATAAAATAGAAGAAATGAAAAATTTAAAAATTCAATCATTAATAAAAGATTTTCTTGAGAAGATTAAGAACTTTTTTGTAATTATTTTTAATAGAAAAGTTTTGCGTTTTATTCTTCATCTTGTTCCGGCGGCTGTTCTTGTCACGCTTTTTGTTCTTCCGCTCGGAATGAAATCTCTGAACCTTTACGAGCCGAGCAATTCTGTAAATCTTCTGTTTCCTTATATTCTTCCATTTTCAGACGGAATTGAATCTGTCCGTGCGACGATTTTTTACTGGCCGCTTTTCTTGATTTATTTTCTGCCGCTAAATGCGCTTTTTTTGGTTCTTGCGCTTTTTATCAAAGATGATTTAAGAAAAATCCTTTATCTTCTGACTTTTATCAGCCTTACGATTTATCTTTACTGCGCGGTTGTTATTCTGGAGACAAATGCAAACTGCCTGCGATATTTTCTTCTTCTTCCGTGGTATGTTTACGCCGCGCTTGCATTTGCGTTTGCATTCCACGCGTTCATGGCGTTTTTTGCGCTACATTACTGGCGTAATTCTGATCCAAGCTACGCATCTTACAAGGCAATTCAGTCTGAAAATAAAATTGCAAGAACTTCAATCAAAACAAAAATCATTCTGACTTTTGTTCTCACAATCTCAGTGATTCTTGCATTGTTTACGGCGGCAATTCTTAACGCTTACAAAAAAATGATTACAGAGGCCGTGAGCGATGTCGGAAAAACTCAGGCAGAGCAGACGGCGGCGGTTTATGATTCAGCGGAAGGAAAATATGAAAAAATTTCCGCTTATTTTGACGCGCAAAAGGAAACAAACAGCTATTCCGGAACTCCGTATGAAAGAATTGACATAATAATTTCAAGCGTGAATGAAAATGTTTATCTTGAGACAATTGATTCTTCAACAAAACTTCCGCCATTTGACGTTTTTGCTTATACGACCGGACAGCCTTCAAAAATCTCCGACAGCGAAAAATCGATTTCCGAGGAGCAGGCGCGTTTTTACATCAGAATGTATCAGACAGGAAGCTACAGAAAAGAATTTGTCTATGACAAGGTTTCCAGAACTTGCAAATACATTTTTCCAGTGACTTTCGCGCGCAAAGCCGGACACAAGCTCGTAGGATTTTCAGTCGTGACTTACCGCGAAGAAGTTTTGATGCGGCAATATTTTAAGACAAAAGTTTTTGTTTTTTCCGCGATTGTTATTTTCCTTTATTTTACAGTGATTATTTCGTTCTTTATTTCTGACAAGCTCATAAATCCGCTTTTGTATTTGCGCTCAAGCGTCAAAAGAACTTCCAGGCAAATTGAGGATTTACTTGAAAGCTCCGGAAACGCAAGCGTTGATGAAATTGAATTTGTTGACAACATTAAAACTCATGATGAAATTAAAGGCCTTTCAACTGAAATTTCAAACATGGTGAATCTTATAAAGGGAATCGTTCCGTATATTTCAATTTCAACTTTGAAACATGCGGATAAAGATTCAAAGCGCAGCACAACTTCGCGCGATTTGTGCTTTCTTTTTACAGATATAAGAAATTTTACTTCACTTTGCGAAGGAATGCCTCCAAAGAAAGTTGTCGAGCTTTTAAATCATTATCTTGATATTGAAACTGAAATCATCTTGAAAAACGGCGGCGATATTGATAAATATGTCGGCGACGAAGTGATGGCGTTTTTTTCCGGGGCAAAAAAAGAATACAACGCGTGCAAGGCGGCAATGGAAATCCGCGCGGCGATGAGAGAACAGCAGGAGCATTCACTTTCCGACGGCACAACTTTTGTTACAATCGGAATCGGAATCAACTCCGGCAAAGTCGTTTTTGGCTCGGTCGGCTCAAAGACACGCAAGGACTTTACTTCAATCGGCGATGTTGTGAATCTTGCGGCGCGTCTTGAAGGCGCAAACAAAGTCTACGGCTCAAAATCTATTATCACGGAGTCAGTTTACGAAAAGCTAAAAGATTCATTTGTCTGCCGTGAGCTTGATTTTATCACCGTCAAAGGAAAAACTCAGCCGGTTCGCATTTATGAAATTTTGCAGGAATCAAAAATCGCGGCCGAAAAGCTTTTGGAAATCAAGGAGCTTTTTGAGGACGGACTTTCGCTTTACCGCGAGCAAAAATGGGACGAAAGCGAGGAAAAATTCTCGGAATGCGCGCTAAAATACAACGACATGCCTTCTGTCGTTTTTCTTGACAGAATCCGCCACTTTAAGAAAAATCCTCCGGGCGAAAACTGGGACGGCGTTTTCAAGATGAACAGCAAATAATAATTTATGATGAAAAATCGAAATAAAAGGAACGGAGAAGAAATGAAAAACTTGGAAGCGGAAATTGAATTTAAAATCGACTTTAATGACTGCGACCCGATGAAAATTGTCTGGCACGGAAATTATATCAATTATTTTGAGCGGGCAAGATGCGCTCTGCTGGACAAAATCGGCTACAATTATATTGATATGGAAGAAAGCGGCTATCTTTTTCCGGTTACGGAAGTCCGGGCGAAATATATGAAGTCGCTTCGTTTCGGCGATTTTTGCCGCGCAAAGGCGATTCTTATTGAATATGAAAACATGATAAAAATGAATTTCGAGCTTTACAACGCAAAAACAGGCGAACTGACCACAAAAGGCACTGTAAGCCAGATGTGCGTCAAGGCAGATTCCGGCGAAACTCAGTTCGTCTGCCCGAAATGCTTTACAGAGAAAGTTGAAAAATTGCTCAAAGAAGAGGAAATAAATGCTTAGCGGAAAAACTGTTGTTCTTGGCGTAAGCGGAAGCATTGCCGCCTACAAGGCCGCCACGCTCGCAAGCTTGCTTGTAAAGGCCCATGCGAAAGTTCATGTGATTATGACAAAAAACGCGGCGAATTTTATAAATCCCATAACGTTTGAAACTCTCACATCAACAAAATGCCTTGTTGACACTTTTGACCGCGGATTTGAGTTTAAGGTCGAGCACATTTCAATTGCAAAAGCCGCCGATATTTTTGTTGTCGCGCCCGCCGACGCGAATGTGATTGCAAAGTTCGTCCACGGAATCGCCGACGATATGCTTTCCACGACATTTCTTGCCTGCAAAGCGCCAAAACTTCTTGCCCCTGCGATGAACACGCAGATGTACGAAAATCCGGTCACTCAGGATAACTTAAAGCTCTGCCAGAAATATGGATATAAAATTATCGAGCCTGCTTCAGGGCATCTTGCCTGCGGAGACAACGGCAAAGGCAAGATGGAGGAGCCGGAGAATATTTTTAATCATATTGTCCACGAAATCGCGTTCAAAAAAGATTTGGCGGGGAAAAAAGTTGTTGTAACTGCCGGTCCGACACAGGAAGCAATTGATCCTGTAAGATTTATAACAAACCATTCGTCCGGAAAAATGGGCTATGCGATTGCAAAAGCCGCGGCGGACAGAGGCGCGGACGTTGTTCTTGTCTCAGGTCCAGTAAGCTTGAAAGCGCCTCTTTTTGTCCGCAAAGTTGATGTGACAACTGCGAAAGAAATGTTCGAAGCAGTAAAAGCTGAGTATGACAACGCCGACATTGTGATAAAAGCCGCCGCCGTCGCTGACTTTCGCCCGAAAAACGTGAGCAGCGAGAAAATCAAGAAATTTGACGGCGATGCAAAAATTGAGCTTGAGCGCACCGACGATATTTTAAAATATCTTGGCGAGCGCAAGAATAAGCAGTTTCTTTGCGGATTCAGCATGGAAACTCAAAATATGCTGGAAAATTCACGAGCGAAGCTTTTGAAAAAGAATCTTGATATGATTGCCGCGAACAATTTAAAAGTTCAGGGAGCCGGATTTGCAGGCGACACAAATGTTGTTACTTTAATCACAAAAGATTCTGAAAAAGAGCTTCCGATTATGAGTAAAACAGAAGACGCGCATAAAATCCTGGACGAGATTGTTTCCCGTCTTTAGATTTCCTACCAGCTTATGCTCCAAGTTTTTGCTTCCTGGGCTGTTAAAATTTCACCGAGCGTAACTGAATCTTTTATATTTTTCGTTTTGTCCGGGCTTGAAAGCGAAATTTCAAGCGTTCCGGAAACAATGTCCTTTGCAAAGCTTGGCCCGTACATTGAGCTTAGAAGCTCCTCGTACTCGGACGGAGACATTTTCTCGCCGATAAGGCTTGGAATCATCATAAGATCAAAATAAGATTTAAATTCATCGCTCAATAAAGCATAAAAATCCTTAAACTGGTCAGGTCCGAGCGAAAGAGAAAGCGAATTTTCTGATTCTGAAATAATTCCGCATTTTGAAAGCACATTTTCAGAAACATTTTTTATATTTCCAGAAGATTCCAGCTCGTTTGGTGTCGGAATAGAAACTTTTGTGTTTTCCGTACCAACTTGCGAGAGAAGATATTTTATATCCGGCTCGGCGAAAATAGGAACATCATCGCCGGCACCCGTCATTTTGCGGAGCGCGTCCGCCGTGTCTTTCGCAAAAGATGTTGAAAAGCTAATTTCCACGGAATCATTTTTTTCAGCAGAAATAGAAATTTTCGGTTTGCAAGAGTCAAAAATCAGAATTGTAAAAAGCGTAAAAATGGCTGCAGAAATAAAATTTTTTTTCATCAAAAAATCCTTTTTATTAAAAAATCAAGATATAATTATAACAAATTCTTAAGCGGAAGTGTTACACGGACTCCAGTTGCGAAAACAAGCCCAGATGTAATGCTTTTTCTTGGCGACATTGCCGCGTTGCTCGTTTTATTAAAAACTGTGTAGTGAATGTCCTGAACGAACGAAATTTCTGTTTTCCCAGCTTTTATTGAAGGCGTGTTCCAGCAAATTCCGAGAATTCCAGGAAAAACTGAATTTTTTATGTCTTCATCGCTATTTCCGGGCAACTCCGGAGTTCCGATTGAAAAAACCGGACCGGCGAAAGCGCGCACATAATTGCCGAATGTTAAACTTAGAACGAGCGGAATTTGAACATTTTTTGTGCCTGCGTCGTAACGGATGTAAGCTCCAAGGCCCGGTTTAAAATTTTCTCCGTCGTAGCGCACATGGAACATCGTGTCAAAGCCGCGCCAAGTCAATCTGAAATAATCCGGAGTAAAGAAATTCCAGTCGGCGCACAAGCTCGCATCAACAATCAAATTTCTCACAAAATCTGATTGTTTTCCGGAAGATGATGATTTTTTTGATGATGAAATTGATTTTGCATTTTTTGCCGCAGAAGATTCAGCCGCTTTTTTTTCAGAAACTGACGAGGATTTTTTTCCAGTAGAAACATCTTTTGAATTTGGAGATTTTGAAGAATCTGCCAGAAGCTCGGAATTTGAAGCCGGAAGATAACGGCGCGTGCAGAAATATTTTCCTTTCCAGTATGATTCTTTTAAAGAAGAAACAATTACGCCCGTGTTCGGGCCGTCGCTTGCACAATGAATGAACTGGCTGTTTCCAATGTAAATTCCGACGTGTGAAACTTCGCCGCTTGAAGTTGTCTTGAAGAAAACTAGATCGCCGGCCTCGCGCTCGCTGTCATCAATGTCCTTGCAAAATTTGTAGATTGCCTTTGTTGTGCGCGGCAGCTGGACTCCTATCGATTCCCTTGAAACAGAAAAAACAAATCCTGAGCAGTCGAATGAATTTGGTCCTGTTGCCCCAAGAACGTAAGGGCAGCCGACATATTTCTTGCTGTAGTCAACCATTTTCTGCCGTGTTATTGCCGCTTCGCCAGCGCTCATCGTAGCAACGGAATTCTGCGCGCAAACTCTTGGCAAGGATATTAGAAAAAAAGCTAAAACAACAAAAATAAGTACGGGTTTATCTTTAATCATAAATTTATTATCGGTATTTTTATGAATCTTTGGTATACTATTTGATGCAACCTAAAAATATCATAAAACGTCGAAAGAGAAAATGCAAATGAACAAAAAATCTGCTCAAAATAACTCAACTCCATGGGATTTTCTTGATAAATACAGAGGAATTTATTTTAAGGGCGAATGGCCGACTTTGCCTGAAATGTTCTCAATTTCAGCAAAAAGATTTGCGACAAGGCCTTGCCTTACTGATTTTGAAGGCGCCGCTTCGTCAAAAAACACACTGATTTACGCGCAGGCCGAGCAGAAAAT
Organism: uncultured Treponema sp.; assembly: GCA_964538245.1. GTDB lineage: Bacteria > Spirochaetota > Spirochaetia > Treponematales > Treponemataceae > Treponema_D. The sequence continues at coordinate 34,706 of CAZIFO010000004.1, read as the reverse complement.
TCTGCAGCTTGCGGCATGGTTCAACGGCAACGGAATTAAGAAAGGCGACAAAGTTGCGCTTACTGGAAAGAATTCGCCGGAATGGACAGTTGTTTTTCTTGCCGCAATGTTTGCCGGCGCGGTTGCGGTTCCGATTGACTGGGGACTTCGCGAAAATGAAGTTGATAATCTTCTGTCTGTTGCAAAGCCGAAGTTCTTTTTTGTGGACGAAGAGAAATTCAATTATTTTTCTGATAAAGAGCAGAATTCTTTCTATAAAGTTTACTCGCTGAGCAAGAAAATTCCTGAGAAATATGTTTACAATCTTTCATCTCTCAATGCGAACGCTCTTGAAATGCCGGAGGAAAATGATCTTGCGGCGATTCTTTTTACTTCAGGAACAACCGGAAATCCTAAAGGCGTAATGCTTACGCACAAAAATTTGGTTTCAGATGCTTACATTGCGCAGTCGAGAATGTCAATTTCCGAAAAAGATGTTTTTTATGCGCTTCTTCCGATTCACCACGCTTACACAATGCAGGCTGTTATGATTGAAGCTCTTTCTGTGGGCGCTGAGATTGTCTACGGAAAAAGCATGGCTGTTTCCCGTCTTATGCGCGAGCTGAAAGAAGGCAAAATCACAATGCTGCTTGGAGTTCCGCTTTTGTTCAACAAGCTGCTTGCCGGAATTATGAAGGGAATAAAAGCAAAAGGCGCCTTTGTGAATTTTATGATTCATCTTATGCTCGGCTTTTCTTATTTCTCAAAAAAAGTTTTCAAGAAAAATATCGGCAAACGTCTTTTCAAATCTGTGCTTGAGCAGGCGAACATTTATTCGCTTAGAATTGCAATCTGCGGCGGCGGTCCTTTGGCAGAAAGCGTTTTTAAGATTTACAACGAAATGGGAATTGATTTTGTCCAGGGCTACGGACTTACAGAAACAAGCCCGATTCTGACGCTGAATCCAATCGAGCATTTTAAGATTCAAAGCGTCGGACAATATTTCTTCCCGTATGAAGATATGAAGATTTTAAATCCGGCTGAAGACGGAATCGGAGAGGTCGCTGTAAAAGGCCCGATGGTTTTCTCTGGATATTACAATCTTCCGGAAGAGACAAAAAAAGTTTTTACAGATGACGGATTTTTTAAGACCGGCGATCTTGGATATTTAGACAAGGAAGGATATTTGATTCTTTCCGGACGCGCAAAAAATCTGATTGTCACAAACGGCGGAAAAAATGTTTATCCGGAAGAAATTGAAAACGCATTCCAGCTTGTTGATGACATTGCGCAGATTACAGTTCATGGCTACGTAAAAGACAAGTCGAGCAAATCTGAGGAGATTGAAGCCTTGATTTATGTTTCCGACGACGCTTTTAAAAAGCTCGGGCTTTCGCGTGAGAAAACAAAATTCGATGATGATAAAATCAAGAATCTGATAAATGACGATGTTGAGAAAATCAACAAAAATCTGCGTCCGTACGAAAAAATCAGCAAGGTTACAATCCTTGAGCAGCCTCTGGAAATGACGACGACGCAGAAAGTAAAGAGAAATTATAAAAATTTTCCAGCTAAGTAAAACAAGATGAACGCGGCTAAGTCGGCAGCGACAATTGTTGAGCCGACCGGTGTTCCTGCTAAAATTGAAATCAAAAGCCCTGCAACAGCGCAAATAACGCTTACGCAGGCGGAACATATTGTTACGGATTTAAAGCTCTTAAAAACGCGCATTGCAGAAAGGGCAGGGAAAATTACGAGAGCAGAAATTAAAAGCGAGCCGACAAGATTCATCGCTAAAACAATAATCACAGCGATAATCACAGCAATTGCAAGATTGTACATGCCTGCATGTGTTCCAACTGCCTGGGCGAAACTTTCATCGAAAGTCACTGCGAAAATTTTGTTGTAAAAGATAAAAAAACAGGCGATCACGACGATGGAAAGAGCAACACAAAGATAAACTTCGCTTTTTGAAAGCGTAAGAATCGAAGTGGAGCCGAAAAGCGTTGAGCAGACATCACCTGCAAGATTTGTTCCTGACTTAAAGATATTCATAATCAAATATCCAAGGGCCAGAGCTGCGACAGAAATCATCGCAATCGCTGCATCTCCTTGAATTTTCGTGTTTTTTCCAGTCCTTAAAAGAAGGACCGCCGCGATAACTGTAAAGGGCAGAACAAGGTACATGTTGTTGCTTAGATTCAAAACCGCTGCGATTGACATTGCTCCGAATGCAACGTGACTGAGTCCGTCGCCAATAAAACTGAACCGTTTTAGGACAAGCGTAACTCCAAGAAGTGAGGAGCAAAGCGCAATTAAAACTCCGACAATAAAAGCATAGCGTACAAACGCAAACTGAAAATACTGAACTAAAGTGCTCATAAAAAATCCTTATAGAATGCTTCTTCCGACAATTTTTCTGATTTGTCCGTTGCAGTCCGGACAAGTTGACTTATGGATAAATTCATCCTTTGTTCCAAAGAAGACTTCTGTGCCTATATGCAGAACGTGTGTAGCGTATTTTAGGGCCGCCTCGATATCGTGGCTAATCATGATTATTGTTATGCCCTCGCGGTTTAGCTGCTCAATAAGCGAATACATCTCTTCCTGTGCGCCCGGATCAAGCGCGCTTACCGGCTCGTCAAGAAGAAGCATTTTCTGTGTGGCGCAGAGCGCGCGGGCGAGCAAAACACGCTGCTGCTGGCCGCCGGAAAGCTCTCTGTAGCATCGGCGCGAAAGCTGATCAATTCCCATCTTTTTCATGTTCTCGCGCGCAAGAGCCTTTTCGGCCTTGTTATACCACGGCCGCTTTCCGCACCTGCTCTGGCAGCCGGAGAGCACTATTTCCTGCACGCTCGCAGGAAAGTCTTTCTGGACAAAAGTCTGCTGCGGCAAATATCCGATTTCATCCGGCAAAAGCCCGTCCCCGGTCTCAATTTTTCCTGAGATAGGCTTTAAAAGATGAAGAATTGTCTTCATCAGTGTGGTTTTGCCGGAGCCGTTCTCGCCGACAATGCAAAGATAGTCTCCTGCATTAACAGAAAAATTCAAATCGCGTAGAATGATTTTTGAATCGTATCCGATTGTAAGATTCTTGCAAGTGAGCTGAGCCATATCAGTTACTCCGATAATTTCTGGTAATTTTCTTTCATTATATCAATATAGTTTTGTCCGGCTTTTGCATCCGCCAATGTTGTTGACTGCATTGAGTCGAGCGTCACAATTCTGCATTCATCTTCTTTAAGATCCGCGTTCTTGATGACTGTGCGTGCAATTTTCTTGTCGGAGCTTTCTGTGACAAAGACTTTTGAAGCTTTTAGCTCCTTGATTTTATTGGACAAAAAAGCGATTGTCTCAAAGCTCGCCTCTGTTTCAGCAGAACAACCGACAAAAGCCGCGTAATATTTTATTCCAAGCTCGTCTGTCATATATCTGAACGGAAATCTGTCGCAGACTATTATCGTTCTTTTATCCTGAGATTCCGAGCTGACGGCTTGTCCGTCTTGCAGAAGCTGCTCCAGCATTTCTAAATATTTAGTTTCATTTCTTCCTATTAAATTGGCCTCTTCCGTGTCTTTAATCTTTAAGGACTGGGCGATTTTCTCCGATGCGTCCTGCGCGTTCTTTACAGAAAGCCACAAATGCTCGTCATATTCAACTTCGTCGTGGCTGTGGCTAGATAGCTCAAGCGCATGGTTTTCGTTTTCCTCTGTCATTCCGTCAACAACTTCCTCTTCTTTTACAGAACCAGAAAGCTCTTCCATAAGGTTAATTAGAGTCATATTCTTGTTGACAGAATTTTTAAGCGCGTCTTCAATCCAGAAATCGCTTTCTCCGCCGACATAAATCAAGACATCTGCCGACAGCATTTTTACAATGTCCGCAGTTGAAGGCTGAAAGGAATGAAGGTCAACGCCGTTTTTAATTAAAAGCTCGACTTCAATGTTTTCGCTTCCTAGAGCGATGTTCTTTGCCCAGTCATAAAGCGGAAAAATCGTTGCGACAACTTTTACTTTCTGGCTTTGGTTTTCAGACGGAGCTGCGTTTTTTTTAGCGCAGCCGGCAAGAAGCAGGAAACTTATTAAAACGGCAAGTAAATTCCAAAAAACAAATTTACAGACAGCCGCGCTTCTCAGCTTTATATTGGAAAACATATTTTTTTTTGAATACTTCATTTTTGATTCTTAATTATTTAGTTGTTATCGACCCATTTTTTAATGCCTTCGACGACATCCTTGTCAATCTGGTGCTCAACGCGGCAGGCATTTTCTTCGCACTGGTCTTCTGGAAGCCCGGTAATTTTGATAAGAAATTTAGTCAGGAGCTTATGGCGCCCATATACATCTTCCGCCTTTTCCTGTCCCTTTTGAGTAAGCTTTATCATGTTGCCCATGCCGAATTCAATATATCCGTCCTTTTCAAGAACGCCCATGGCGCGGCTTACGCTCGGGCGGGAAACAGCAAGTTTGTTCGCGACATCAACTGAGCGCACAAAACCATTCTCAAGCTGCAAACGCAAAATCGCTTCAAGATAATCTTCACCTGACTCGTACATTTTCATGTTCCCCTTTCTTGACTGTTTTCGTTCATATTGAATCTGTTTAGGTAACTAATTATAAATATACATCAAAAAAGCGATTTTAGCAAAAAAAGATTTAAGAATAGAAAATAAAATTTTATCTCAAGTCCTCCGCAACGTCAAAACATCTGTCGCCGATTTTTTCAATCTGCCGGATAATGTCCATGTAGTAAAGCTCCGCGCGCACATTTTCGCCGCCTTCAAGACGCTGCTTAGCAATTTTACGCAGCGCATATCTTTCGTCGTCAATCTGCTGCTCAAGGTCGCTTGCGAATTTGAATTCCTCAGGCGTAAGCTTCTGGATTTTCGCGACGTTCTTGTGGATAAAATAAAGAAGCTGCCGTCCAAGCTCAAAGTACGGAATCAGGCGGTCAAAATCCTCCTGCTTGAACTCAACTTTTTTCTCAAGCGCTTTCTTGATTTGAATCGAAATTGAAAGGCAGCTGTCGGACATGCTTTCCATTTCGCCGACAAGACGCATCATAAGCTGAACGTTGTCCTTCGCCTCGTCGGAAAGGTGAAGGTGAAGGCACTTTATCAGATACGCGGTAATCTGCTCCTGCATCTGGTCGCAGTAGTCCTCAAGAAACTGAATCCGCGGATGCTTTTCAGTGATGAACGTCTTGTCGAAAGAAGAAAGTCCTGACTGCAGCGTGTCGTACATTTCGACGACGTTCTCGGAAAATTTCTTGATTTCAGCCTGCGCCTGGTAAACGCAGGTTTCAGGAGAACGGATACCAAGCTCAGTTGGAAACTCCAGCTTGTAGACGCCGGAATTTTCCTCAGGCTTGTCCTTTATTATATGTCTTGTAAGTTCTGCAATCTGGTTTACAAAAGGAATAAAGATTATTGTCGCAATCACTTTGTACGCTGTGTTAAGCATTGCGATGTGGTAAGTTACGCTTTCCTGGACTGTACCGGGAACAATAAAATCAATGAACTTTAAGAAAGGATGAAAGAAAATCAGGGCGAGAACCGCCGCTGAGCAGTTGAACATAACGTGGATTAAAGCCGTGCGCTTCGCATTTGCGTTTCCGTTCCAGGCAGCCATGATTGAATCAATCGTGGAGCCCATTGTCGAGCCGATTACAATCGCGGCTCCAATTTCCCAGAAGCTCGGCTCAACAGAAGCGATTGTGATTACAATCGCAGTCATAGCCGAAGAAGAATGAATCAGCGCGGTAAAGAAAACGCCGACTAGAACCGCCACGATTATGCTGAATCCGCCCATTTTCTGGATTGAGTTGATGAACGCAATCAGCCCCTCGTTGGAATCCTTGAACGCGGCTGAAAGCCAGCCCAGGCCGATGAACAGCATTCCAAATCCCATGATTGCAGTTCCAAGCCCTTCGTTCTTGATTTTCTTTATTGTGGTCAGAAGATAGCCGATTCCGAATATTGGAATCGCAAAAGTTTCCATCTTAAAGCTGAATCCGAACAGGGCGACAATCCACGCTGTAACCGTTGTTCCGATGTTCGCGCCGAAAATCAGGCCGACCGCCTGCTCAAGCGTGAGAAGACCGGCGTTTACAAAGCTTACGACCATAACGGTTGTCGCGCCGGAAGACTGGATTATCATTGTCAGGCCGCAGCCTGTCAAAAGTCCCACGAAACGGTTTCCAGTGATTAAAGTCAGGACAGACTGTAGTTTCTGCCCAGCGCTTTTCTGAATTCCGTCACTCATCAGCCTCATGCCGTAAAGCAAGAAACACAAACTGCCTGCAAAATTAATCAGCTTAGAAATCATTTTTATTCAACCGTTTTTCTTACTGTTTTCTTTCCGGCAACGTTTAAAACAAGCTCATTGCCTTTTTCTGCCAAATATGGAATTGTGACTTTTCCGCCTGTATGTTTTAATGAAACAATCGTCTCTGAAATTCCGTCCGAGCCAGTGCTTTCAAGCGACATGTCAACTGCGTAAGGATAAGAAGGAAGATTTGCCGTAAACAGGCCGTAGACTTTGCCGTCGGATTCTTTTCTTGGAATCGCGATTTCCGCTTTGATTCTTGTGTAATTTGCGACAAAATCTTTTCCAGGATTTTCTTCCGAGACAACGGAAATATTGTCAGCGTCTTTTTCAGGCTCTGTTTCTGTGAATTCAAAGACAACTTTGCTTGTTGACATTGTTTTTAGAAGTGAAGAGAGATTCATTCCTACGATGTTTGGAACGCGCGTGTTTTCGTACGCAGGTCCGCGGCTTACAACAAGCTTCACCGTCACAGGAGTTGAAATTGGAGTTCCTTCCGCAGGCTCCTGGGCGATAATTGTTCCGGCTTCGCTCTGGTCAGCTTTGTACGCCGGCTCAGCAAGTTCTATCAGTTGTTTTTGTGCGCCTGTGAACATTGTCTGCAAGTTGATTTTTACATCGTCATAGTTCTGGCCGACATAATTTCCAACTTTGTCAACAATGACTCCGCGGCTTACAGTTAGCGAAATGCGGCGGCCTGCCTTTACGATTGCGCCAGCGTCCGGGCTTTGCGTCAAGATTTTTCCAGCGTCGTCCGGATTGTCCGTGTAACGCAGCTGGATTTTCGGATAAAGTTCCTTTGCCTGCATTTCAAGAAGCGCGTTTGTAAGCTCTTTTCCAACGACATTTGGAACCATCACTTGCTCTGGATTCCGAACTGTCGCAAAAAATACAATCCAGCAAACAATAAACATCAAGATTATTGCGATAATCACTGTTGCGGCGAGAGTTTTTCCGTTCAGTTGCAAAGATTCAACAGTTTTTTCGCAGCCTTGTTTGAATTTCTCTTTGTCAAAATGCCTGAGATTTTTGATTTTCTCCAGGATTTTTAATTTCTTGCCAGTTTTTTTATTGTCAAGATTTTCGTTGGTTTCTGTTTTTAAATCCAATTTTGTCTCCTGTCAAACTCTCTTTTATTCTTAAAAATCTGAGATTTATCCGCAATTGCGTTAAAATTTTTCAGTTTCCGACTTCTGTAAAATTCCTTGCGCCGTTCATAAACGACTTGTAGTCCATAGCTTTCTTGCCCTGAAGCTGCAGCTCCGAAACTGCGAGAACCGAGCCTGAGCCGCACGCAATCTCAATTCCGTTCTGCTTCTGGTAAGGAAGAACTTTTCCTGGCTTTTCAGATGTTTTTTTATCTGAAACTTTTGCCTTTATAATAGAAAGTTTTACGCCACCTGATGTCGTCGAGCATAAAGGCCACGGAAAATACGCGCGGATTTTTCTGCTGATTATCACTGCGTCTTCGTTCCAGTCGATTATTCCGTCTTCTTTCTTGATGAATTCTGTATATGAGGATTCTCCGCTTTGCGGCGTTCCCTCGACTTTTCCGCTTTCAATGATTTTCTTAAAGACTTCTTCTAAAAGCTCAGTTCCGCACTGTGTAATTCTGCTTGTCTTGCCGTCGCCGTCCATAAGGCCGCCGGTCGTCTCTGTTCCATCAAGAGGGATTGAGTCTCTCGCAAGAATGTCGCCTTCGTCTGTCTTTAGCGCGAGCTTCTGCACTGCGACTCCAATCTCCTTGTCGCCGTTAAGAATAGCGGCCGGAACCGGAGTGCAGCCTCTGTACTTTGGAAGCGAGCTTGGATGCAAGTTTATTCCGCCAAGCGGGAAAAGCTCCAGGAATTTAGGGCCGAAGATTCTTCCATAATCAAACGAAACGAGCAAGTCCGCTTTTAATGGAGAAACCGCCTCGCGCGCCTCGGCTTTTAGATGGTCAAAGGCAAAAACAGGAATTTCATGTTTTTCTGCGCACTTAGCGACTTCTGTCGGAACGAGCTCGGAATGCCGGCCTCGTGTTGACGGCGGATTTGTAAGAACTCCGGCAATCTCGACTTTCAAATCCTGTGAGTCTTGGATTAAGTTTTCGAGAACAATTGCCGAAGCGAGAGGAGAGCCTGCGTAAAGAATTCGTAGTTTTTCCATTTTACTTCTGGTTTGCTTTTTTCGCTTCTTTTGCTGCGATTTTAGCCGCGATTGACTTTGCTTTTCTTGCTTTTTCAGCTTCTTTTTTCGCCGCGCGTTCAAGACGTTTTTTCATTTTTTCGGTTACTTCCGCAGCAAAATTCGGATCTCCATGGTCAATATAGAGGATTCCGTCAAGATGATCGTTTTCGTGCTGTATAATGCGGGCAAGAAGTCCGTCTGCTTCAAGAGTGAACGGTTTTCCGTTCTCGTCAAGAGCCTGGACTTTTACTTTTGACGGACGCTTGATTGTCTCTGTAAAGCCTGGAAGAGAAAGGCAGCCTTCATCATAATCTGAAAGCTCGCTGCTTGTTCCAATAATCTGCGGATTTACAAAAACGCGGCGCACATCATCATCAGAAATAACAACAAAAAATCTTTCTGAAATTCCAATCTGAGGCGCGGCAAGTCCAACTCCATCAGCTTGAATCATTGTTTCAAACATCTCGTTGAAAGTTTCGCGCATTGAGTCAGTTACTTCTTTTACCGGAACGCATTTTTTTCTTAGAACATCTTCGCCAAGTTTATAGATTTTCATGATTTTTCTCCTATTTCTTTACTTTTCCCGTCTGAAGCCAGCTTTGTGTAAAATAGCTGTCAGAAATTGGATCGTCAAATTCAAAATCAACAACTCGGATTCTAGTTTTGCGTCCAGTTATAAGATTTGTCAAAATATTTTCGCGGCGGAGCGGATATCTGATTCCTGTTTTGCCTTTTATCCATTCAACCTGCGTGATTTCGTAAAGTTTTGTCATCTTTTTTGAATCTTTTTTGTCGTAATATTCGATTCTAACAGGAAGATAAGTTTCTTTATCAAAAAAAGTGATTCTATATCCGTACTCAACTTCTGACCGTTTGTATGGACTTGACTTCATTTTGTAGCAAGTATAAGTTCTTCCATTAATTGTAAGAGAAACGTTTGTTTCAAGCATTTCATTCTTGTCTTCCCATGGCTCGCGCACAGTCATATCATTGTAAGTGTATTCGCCTGCGAATGACTTGTAGCGTTCTGACATTGGAATTCTGCGGACAGTGCGCAAAGACGGCGTATAAATCCAGCGGTCGTCGTTCTTTCCTTTTTTCTGGGACTGAAGGACGCGCATATTTTTTTTGTCGGCTGGAGTTTTGAATTCAATTACGAGATTTTTCAAGTCATCTCCGTGCCAGCCGCCGTATTCGTTGACAACCATATGCTCAGTTACAGTTCCGTCAGGAGAAAGATTATCTATATTAAGCACGGCGTAGCTGTAATTTGGAACGCGGTCATTGTCAGCGAAAATTTCTGCAAGCTCCTCTGCAGTTTTCTCTTTTTCAGCAAAAGAAGCGGCAAATGCGCATAAAGTAAAAATTGCGGCAATTAGTTTTTTCATCTTAAATTTTCTCCTTAATTAAAATGTAAAATTGGCGGCAACACGTCAATTGATTTTTTGACCAAGCCTTTCTCTTGCGGCGCGGGCGTGTCCTGCAAGCCCCTCCGCGTCTCCAAGATATCCAGCGGCCTCAGCAGATGCAACCGCTCCTTTTGTTCCAGGAACAGCGCGCATTGTTGTCACAGTCTTTAGGAAAACGCGGACGCTAAGCCCGCCTGTAAAGCGCGCGCTTCCTGATGTAGGCAGCGTATGGTTGATTCCAGCCGCATAGTCGCCGAAAACCTCCGCGCTTCCGTGCCCGATAAAAAGCGAGCCGTAATTGTGGCAGAGGCTTGCAATCTTGTCGCGCTCGCTTCCTTCGTCCATAGCAAGCTCCAAGTGCTCCGGAGCCTTTCTGTTGGCAGCTTCGGCCGCCTGCTCAAGGGAATCGCACAAAATGATTCTTCCGCAGTTTTCAATGCTTTTCTCTGCAACAGCCTTTGTCGGAAGCGTCTTAAGCTGGCGGTCAATCTCCTTGGCGACGGCTTTTGCAAGCTCATCGCTATCTGTCGCCATGACAGGCTGGGCGACAATATCGTGCTCCGCCTGCGCGAGCAAATCGGCCGCGACCCATTCAGGATTTGCAGACTTGTCAGCTATGATAAAGACTTCTGTAGGACCTGCAACCATGTCGATTCCGACAGTTCCGTAGACAAGCTTTTTCGCCTCGGCTACAAATTTGTTTCCCGGCCCTACAATCACATCCACTTTTGGAACAGACTCCGTTCCGAATGCCATAGCTCCGATAGCCTGCGCGCCGCCGCAGGCAAAAGCCCTTGTAACGCCGCAGATATATGCCGCCGCCATGATATTCTCATCAGCGTAAGGTTTTCCGCCTTTAAACGGCTTTCCAGAAACTCCGCTTCCTTCTTTTTCCGCCTGCGCCTTGTCGTCAGGATGGACGCGCGGAGGAGTGCAGAGCACAATTTCCTTTACGCCGGCAGCGGCAGCCGGTGTTACAGTCATTACAACTGTCGAAACCAGCGGAAATCTTCCTGCCGGAACGTAAACTCCGGCGCGTTCTACCGGAATATTTTTCTGGCCGGTAAAAAGTCCAGGCTCAAGCTCAATATCAAAATCATCAAAACTTTCTTTCTGTTTTTTTGCAAAGCGCAGGGCAAGGTCGTGGCTGTAGCAGAGCGACTTGTAAAGGTCAGGATTCTCGCGCTCCATTTTGTCAGCGGCTTTTTTGAGCTCTTCTAAAGGAATTTCAAGCGCACTAGGCGCGCTCACATCGAACTTCGCTCCGTATTCAGAAAGAGCGGCATCTCCGCGGTTCTTGACATCAACTAAGATGTCCTTTACAACATCAATCGAACCGCCGAAATCCCGCCCGGCAAAAAAGCTGTCATCTATATCAGAATATTTTTGAATCTTAATCATACAAAGTGATTTTACTGAATTTTTGCGTCAGATACAATTAAGAATATAAATGAAGAATGCAATTCAAAATGCAAATTTTTTGTTTTCCTTTTTGCAGAACGAACCGGACAATCCTGCTCGTTCTGCAAGGAAATTATTTAACACAGAAGTATTTACTAGCGTAAATCCTTCTTAGCGATCCAGTCCTGGTCAGTATAAGTGCGGTTCTCGCCGCCCATTGACCAGATGAAAGTGTAGTTTCTTGTTCCGACGCCGGAATGGATTGACCAAGATGGGTTGATTACAGCTTCCTCATTGTGCATGACAATGTGGCGTGTTTCCTGCGGCTCGCCCATAAAGTGGAAAACAATGTCGTCCTCCGGGAAGTCAAAATAGAAGTAAACTTCCATTCTGCGCTCGTGTGTGTGTGCAGGCATTGTGTTCCATGCTGAGCCTGTCTCAAGGTGAGTCATTCCCATTGAAAGCTGGCAAGTCTCAAGAATATCCGGGTGGATATACTGGTTGATTGTTCTGTCGTTGATTTCTTCTTTTGTTCCCATGTGCACATGGTTTGCCTGCTCGTAAGTGATTACGCGCGAAGGATATGTGCAGTGGGCCGGAGTTGAGTTCATATAGAATTTCGCAGGATTCTTTGAATCTTTTGACTCAAGCGTTACATCTTTTGTGCCAGCTCCAAGATAAAGCGCGTCGTAATGGTTTACTTCATAAGTTTTTCCGTCTGCCACGACAATTCCGTCTCCGCCGATGTTAATCATTCCAAGCTCACGTCTCTGGAGGAAAAAGTCAACGCCAAAGTCTTTCATTGCGTTGATGTTTTTGTCCAGCTTGACTTTCTGGTCAACTGGATACGCGCCCATTGTCACGATTCTGTCGATGTGGCTGTAAACTGCTGTAACATCGTTTTTGATAAAAATGTTGGAAATAAGAAATTCCTTTCTAAGTTCCTCAGTTGTCATTCTTTTGAACGGCTCTTTTCCTGTTGAATAACGGATATCCATTTTCGCACCTCTTTGTTCGTCATACTTGACGGAATCTTTTATAAAGACCCCATGTCTAATTTTATTTAATTTTATCTTTAAAGGAAGTTTATTTCCATATGGTTTTAAATTTCTTCCTTTAGTTTGCTGTAAACCGCAAAGTCGTATTTTGTGCTTTCGCTAAGAAGATTAAAGCTCGAAGCGAACATGACTGCGCAGTTCACTTCGTATTCTGCCCACTGCTGCGATTCTTTGAGCTTGTCAAATGTAATCAGTCCTTTTATATCTTCTTTCGTTCCGAGAATGCACTGGATTGTTGATTTTATTCCGCGCAGATTCAGAATGTCATGAAATTCCTTTGCGTCCGCGACATCTTCTGGAAAATCAACGCGGACAAAACGCGAGCCTTTCAAGGCAATCTTAAAGTCATCAGAGGCTGCATACAAGGCTTCGTTCTGCTCGTCGCGTTTTTCTCCGGCGCAGTAAATTCGCTTCATGTCCTCGCCGTAATAAATCGAAATATCACCGAGGCCGTAAGTTTCCACCATGTGCGCAGTAACTGTTTTTATCGCTTTGAACGGAGCGTCGCTTAAATTATGCATAAACTGCGCCATGTATTTCAGCTCCTGAATTTCACGTCCCTGGTACTTTACGCCTGAAGTAGACTCGATTGACTGCTTGTAAAGCTCCATGTGAAGATCATTCCTGAAAAAAATATAGCGGTTGCGGCCTTTGTCTTTCGCGCGGTAAAGGCAGAAATCAGCCTTTTTAAAAAGCTCTTCGTAAGTGTCGCCGTCGTCAGGATAAACCGAAGCTCCGATTGACGGCGTGATTTTAATGTCGTCGAACATTGACTCGAATTTTGTGCGCACGTTGTTCAAGACTGTCTGGAGCATTCCGCGCAGAATTTCCTCTCTGTCCATATGGTTCAGAACAAGAAGAAATTCGTCTCCGCCGTAACGTCCGACTCTTCCTTTGTCGCCGACAATATTTCTCAGGACTTCGCCAGTCTGCTCAAGCACGCGGTCTCCGGCCAGGTGGCCGTAAGCATCGTTAACCGGCTTAAAGTTATCCAGATCAACAATTGCAATTCCGACTTTTTCGTCGGGCCCGGTCTCCCTTAATTTTTTTATGATGTAATCTTGAATCGTCTTTTTGTTGTAGCATTTTGTAAGAGAATCAAACTGAAGCTCTGTCATCAGATTGTCTGTTTCATTTGCAAGATGAACTTTTGAATCTGAAATGACGCGTCCAATCATATTGATATTTCCGCGCTTATCAACAAATCTTACGCCCAGAAAATCGAGCGGCTGCATGATTTTTCCGTTTGTGCGGAACGCGCAGGTAAGTTTCTCAAAAATTTTCAGCGGGCAGGACTTTAAATCGGAAACCAGCTTTTCAAAGGAAGAAATTTGATCTTTCCGGATAAATTTTTCTTCCAGCATTTGATTTTTCCATTCATCAAGATCCGAATAAAAATCAATAAACCGTTCGCCTTCGTGATAATGATGAAGCTTAAACTTGTTTGTGCTTTTTTCGTAGGAAAAAAAATATTCCTCCATTATGCTCAAAGCTGTTTTCTTGCGCTCTTCCTCAGAAAGAAGATTCTCGAGACTTCCAAAAACATCTTCGATGTCAACAAGGCTGACGCACAAAGTTTTTTTGCCGTTCAGAATTTCATAGTTCACAGAAACTCTGTTGAGCCTGTATTCTTCAGTGTATTTCTTAAAATGGAAAATTTCGTAGCGGCCTGATTCTGGATTGCTTTTTAGGAAAAGCTCGAATTCTTTTTTTTCCCCGGGGAGAACAAGCTCTGTAATCCGCGAAAATCTGTGTCCGACTCGCTCAAAATAAATAAAATACTCACGGTTTCCGTCAATAATATCAAATTTATTGTTCAGATAGATTTTTTTTATTTCATAGCTCATTTTGTTTTTCCCAGCGCGTCAGTTTTCTGAAAGAATTCCCTGAATCATAATTTCGAGCGTTTCCTTTGTGTCGGAAACGTCCGGCTTTCCGATTACGGCAAGCTCAAAAATCGCAGTCTCAATCAGCCCGTAGAACATGGAGCTTACCTCCTTGATGTTCTCCTTCTTGAACTCGCCGCGTTTCTGGCCGCCGATTATAATCATGTTAAGAAGATGTTTCGCGCGCAGAATCCGCCTATTTACAAGCTCCTCCGTGTTCTCGCCTGTTTTCTTTAAATTTATCAGATAGACAAGAAGCACGTTGAAAAGCGCGCGGTTCGCCTCACATTCATCAAGAATCCAGATCATGATTCTTCTAAGGCACTGCTCGGCTGTCAAATCTTTCTCGTGGATGATTTCAACCAGCTTTTTCTCCATGCCTTCGGTCATCTGCTTTATGCTCCACACAAAAATCTCGCGCTTGTTCTTAAAGTAGATGTAAAGTGTGGTTCTGGTGATTCCGCATGAATCAGCAATTTTCTGGAATGTAACGTCGTCGTATCCTTCTTTTGTGAAAAGCTCCAGCGCCTTTTCCAATATTTCTTTCCGCCGCTTGTCGTGCTCAACAACAATCGCCATTAAGCTTCGCCCCTTCTGCTTTTGTTGTAGCGGAAGTTTCCGCGCGGCCGGTTGTCATCGTTTTTTCTTGTCTTCGCTTTTTCAGTTCCGTCGTAGATGTAGAAAATTGTGTCCAGGTTTCCGGCCTTTAAGCTTTTCAAGATGCTCGCATAGCGTCCGACACATTCCTGGAATTTCTTGTGGGAAGTGATTACGCCGAATTTCCAGCCCGGAAAGTTCTCAAAAAGACATGACATCTCTCTGTAGAGCTTTTCAGCCTCGTCAGCGTCTCCAAGCCGCTCGCCGTAAGGAGGATTTGTGATTATCACGCCGTCTTCGTACTCAGCTTTTAAGTCCTTGAATGATGAAATCTCAAAGACAGGGCGCTCAACTTTCGCGTCGGAGCCAATCATCTGCAGCGCGCGGCCGGCCATTACGCAGGCGTGCTCCGCGTTTTTTCTCGCGCGCTCGACCGCAGCCGGGTCAATGTCGCTTCCTTTTATGCGGCACTCAACGTCAGTGCGGATTTTCTTTGCTTCTTCAATTTTGATTTCGTTTGCTCTTTTTGCGTTGAAAATCGGCAGGTTCTCAAGGGCGAACCTGCGGCCGAATCCCGGAGCTACGTTGTGCGCATAAAGGCAGGCTTCAATCGGAAGTGTGCCTGAGCCGCAGAAAGGGTCTAGGAACGGAGTCTTGCGCCGCCAGAGCATAAGTTGAAGCATTACGGCCGCTGTTGTTTCGCGGAGCGGGGCGATTCCGCCGTCAGTGCGGTAGCCGCGCTTATGGAGAGGAAGTCCGCTCAGGTCAAGGCAGACCTGAACCTCGTCTTCCGTGATGAACACGCGCACATCGCTTTCTTCCCCTGTCTCAGGCATTGACGACATATGCCAGACACCGCAGAGCTTTTGGTAGATTGCTTTCTGTACTATGCCCTGAACCGCATGCTCTGAATTTAGCTTTGAACGGTATGTTCTAACCTTGTCAACAACAACGCGGGTGTCTTTCTTGAAATAGTCCTGCCAGCTCACATCAAGAACGCCGTCAAAAAGCTCATCAAAATCTTCCGCATGGTAGCGCGCCACCTCAAGATAAACGCGGTCGGCTGTGCGCAGGCAGAGATTCGCGCGGAAAAGCGCGTCGTCATCGCCAAAAAAGAAAACACGTCCTGGCGCGTTTCCGTTAAGTTTATATCCAAGAAGCTTAAGCTCGTTTCCTAAGACTTTTTCCGCGCCTACAGCGCAAAGGGCTACTAAATTGTTCATAAAATGCCATTCTCCTGTTTTAGCGGCTCGAAAAATTCTTCAAGCCGCTTTAAAATATCGCTTCAAATGCAGATATTTATTTTTTTTGACATTTTATCAATTTTTGTCATTTTGGAAAATAGGAAATATTTAATTGTAATTGAAGTTTATTTTCAATGCCTTTATATTTTTAGACAATTTTTTAATACAGAAAAATTGTCTTGCTTGACGCTTTTATAATTTTTTTATACTCTTCGAATATACGAAAGCAAAAGGGGAGTAGTTTCCCTCCTAAAGAATCAACAACCGGCTTAAAGCTTGAGCCTGGTTCTTAGGCTTCATTATTTGAAGAAACAAGACCTTTTGCCTGTTATTCCTGTTTTGTCAGGAGCAACGGGCAAAAGGTCTTTTTTTTGTTTAAATTTTTTTTAATAAAACGGAGGTTTTATTTATGGAGCAAATTCTGCTTTACTTTACAGAAGGGCTGCGTTCTGTCGGCTGGCAGGAATTCGTGATGTACGCAATCGGCGTGCTTTTAATTGTGCTTGCGGTTGCCAAAAACTACGAGCCGATGCTTCTTCTTCCTATCGGCTTTGGCGCGATTCTTGTCAATCTGCCGCTCAACGTCGTCTGGGAACACGCCGGCACTGACGGAATTCTAAAAATTCTGTTTGAGTGCGGAATTATGACCGAGCTTTTTCCTCTGCTAATTTTTATCGGAGTCGGCGCTATGATTGACTTCCGCCCGCTTTTGCAGCGTCCGTGGATGCTAATCTTTGGAATTGTCGCCCACTCAGGAATCTTTATCGCGGCGTTTATCGCCTGGAAATTCTTTGGATTTTCAATTCCAGAGGCAGCGAGCATAGGCGTAATCGGAGCCGCGGACGGTCCAACATCAATCTTCGTCACTTCGCGCTTTGCTCCGAATCTTCTCGGCCCTATAACAGTAGTCGCCTATTCTTATATGTCGCTTGTTCCGATTATCATGCCGCCTGTAATCAAGCTGCTCACAACAAAAAAAGAAAGGCAGATCCATGTGCAGGCAAAGGACACAAATGTTCCAAAATGGGTGATTATCGCTTTTCCGGTTTTTCTGACGCTTATTGTCGGACTTTTAGTTCCTATCGCGGCTCCGCTGATTGGCTTTCTGATGTTCGGCAACCTTGTGCGCGAGTGCGGCGTTCTTGAGAAGCTTTCAAAGACTGCGCAGAACGAGCTTTCAAATCTTGTGACGCTTCTGCTCGGAATAAGCGTGGGAGCCTCAATGCGCGCGGAAAACTTCCTCCAGGTGCAGACTCTTCTTATCATGCTGCTGGGACTGATTGCCTTTATCGGAGACACGGCCTGCGGACTTATCTTCGCAAAATTCCTGAACCTGTTCCGTCCGAAAGGCAAGAAATTAAATCCAATGCTTGGAGCGTGCGGAATTTCGGCTTTTCCAATGGCGAGCCGCGTTGTGCAGAAAATCGCGCTTGAGGACGACGACCAGAATTTCATTCTTATGCACGCTGTCAGCGCGAACGTTTCGGGGCAGATTGGCTCCGTGATAATAGGCGGAATAATTCTTTCCGTTGTGCCTTTAATCGCAGGCTGACAATAAAAAAAATCCGCCTGAGAAAATTTTTCTTTCCAAGCGGACTTTATCTGAATAAAATTACTTAATCGCCGCCGCGTCCTGCGGCGCACGAATTCATAACTTATAATTCTTAATTGCTATCAGACCAATCCCTGCGCTTCCATTGCGCGCGCGACTTTAAGGAAGCCGTAGATGTTCGCGCCTGAAACGTAGTCAGTTGTCTTTGACGGAGCAAATTTCTTCGCAGTCGCATAAGCGTTGTCGTGGATGTTTGTCATGATGCTCTTGAGCTTAGCGTCAACTTCCTCGCGTGACCAAGAAAGGCGCTCAGAGTTCTGGCTCATCTCAAGTCCTGAAACTGCGACGCCGCCAGCGTTAGAAGCTTTTCCTGGAGCAAAGAGAACTCCGTTCTCCTGCAAGTACTCGATTGCGTCTGCGCGTGTAGGCATGTTTGCACCCTCGGCAACAAGCTTTACGCCGTTTGCAACAAGTTTCTTCGCGTCATCAAGATAAATCTCGTCCTGTGTAGCGCAAGGGAAAGCGCAGTCAGCTTTTACGCCCCAAGGCTTTTCGCCCTTGAAGAACTTAGCTTTCGGATATTTTGTAAGATATGTGTCAATCTTCTTGTGCTCAGCGCGGAATTCCTTTACAAAGGCGAGCTTCTCAGGGTTGATTCCGTCCTCGTCGAGAATATATCCAGTTGAGTCAGAAAGTGTGATTACTTTCGCTCCGAGCTGGTCAAGCTTCTCGCAGGCATACTCAGCTACGTTTCCGTCTCCAGAGATAAGGCAAGTCTTGCCCTTGAAGTCCTGGTTTACAGCTTTAAGCATGCACTCAGCAAAGTAAATAAGTCCGTATCCTGTAGCCTCTGTTCTAATCAATGAGCCGCCGAAGTCAAGTCCTTTTCCTGTAAGAACTCCAGTGTACTGGTTTGTGATTCTCTTGTACTGTCCGAACATAAAGGCAACTTCTCTTCCGCCTACGCCTTTGTCTCCAGCTGGAACGTCTGTGTCAGCTCCGATATGGCGGTAAAGCTCTGTCATAAATGACTGGCAGAATCTCATTACCTCTGCGTCTGATTTTCCGTGAGGATCAAAGTCCGAGCCGCCTTTTCCGCCGCCCATTGGAAGAGTTGTAAGTGAGTTTTTAAGAACCTGCTCAAATCCAAGGAATTTAAGCACGTCAAGGTTTACCTCTGGAGAAAAACGCAGTCCTCCTTTGTAAGGTCCGATAGCAGAGTTGAACTGAACGCGGAATCCGCGGTTTACGTGCGGTTTTCCTGCGTCATCTGTCCACGGAACGCGGAACATGATGATTCTTTCAGGCTCAACGAATCTTTCGAGAACCGCAGTCTTCTCAAGCTCAGGCATTGTGTCAACAACCGGAGAAAGAGTCTCAAGAACAAGGCCTGCAGCCTGGAGAAAGTGCTCCTGGTCAGCATAGCGAGACTTCAAGTCATCCCAAACGCGCTTGCAGTAAGCGTTTTTAACATTAAATTCTTTAAGTGCCATTTTTATCTCCTTTTGGCATTATTTTTTTCTAGCTCACATTACAGCAAAAAAGGCGCCATAAACAAAAAACCACAAGCCACACTGATTCTAAAAGTGCGCACCTCTAGCCCTTTATTTATGACGCCTTTGTCATTACTTAGTTTATACTACAAATAGAACTTTAGGTCAATTTATTTTTTGAATAAAGTTCATACTTTCTTGATATGAAGAAAAATTATTTTTATCCTGGGCGTTCCGGCTTCGCCGTCGGGCTATTCGCCGTTCCGCTTACGCTCAATTCGTCCGCTCATTTCATTCGCTCCCGAACGCCTGCGGCGCGGCTGCTATCCCTAACGCATCACACCTTGAACAAGTCAACCTGCGCGCCGATTCTCTCGATTGAAGTTTTTACTTTCGCTGAAATTCCGCTTAAAGCAGCTCCAGTCTCGTTTATCTTCTGCGCGCCTATCTTCATCTCGTCCATGCTTGTCTTCATCTGCAAAGTCGCGTCCTGAAGCTCTTTTACTTCGTCGAGAATCATTCCGTTGCCTTTTTTCATCTCCTCGGAAGCATTCTTGACTTCAACCGTGCTGTCGTTCATCATCTTGAGAGCGTCTGTAATCTGCTTTGAGCCTTCGTTCTGCTCTTCCATTGCCGCCTTGATCTGAATAACGACCTGCGAAGTTTCCTTAAGCTCTTTCGCGACAATCTCAAACGCGTCGCTTGACTGCTGAGAAGCGCTGACAACATTGTCTATAGAATCCTGAATCTGGGAAAGCTGGTCTCCAATTGTCTTTGACTGTACAGAAGAAGTTTCTGAAAGCTTTCTGATTTCATCTGCGACAACAGCGAAGCCTTTTCCCGCGTCACCGGCATGGGCCGCCTCAATCGCCGCGTTCATCGCAAGAAGGTTTGTCTGCTCGGCGATGCTAGAAATAGCCGCGTTCGCTTCCTGCAGCAAGGCGGACTGAGTTTCAATCTCCTGAACTTTCTCGTTTACGTCCTTAATTTTCTCAAAGCCGTTCTGGGAATTAGCCTCAAGATTGTCAAAAGACTTAGACATTTTTTCCATGGATTGATTAACCGAGCCTATGTTTCCAATCATCTGCTCAACTGCCGCAGAAGCCTGGGCGACTCCGCTGGACTGGTTCTCAATCATATTGTTGAGCGAGTCGATGTTTGAAGAAATTTCATCAACCGCGCCAGCAGTCTGGTCAACGGAATTTGTCTGCTTCTGGATTCCGCTTGTAATGCTGTTGATGTTCGCGATAATTTCCTCAATTGCGCTCGCTGTGTCCTCTGTGCTAGAATGTAAATCATCGCCGGCAATGTCAAGCTCGCTTTTGCTTTCTTTCATCTCTTTTACAATCTGCTGCAGCTTTCCTGCAAAATTGTTGAATCCATTCACAACTTCACCAATCTCATCAGATGACTTAAGCGCAATCCGCTTTGTCAAATCCGCGTCGCCGCTTGAAATATCCACGAGCGTGTTCTTTACGCCCTGAAGCGGCTTTAAAAGCGTCCGCACAAGAACAACCGCAATTACAGTCAGAATAACAATAAGGAAGACAAGAGCAGGAATCATTATCTGCAGCATTCTTCCAGACATGATGTTGAGAATCTCCCTGCTTTTCGCGATAAAAACCATTCCTGTTACGCTTCCGTTTTCTGCACGCAACGGAAGATAAATGCTTAGGTACGAAGTTCCGTTTATTACGTTATCGCCAAAATAATTCTGGCCGTTTCTGAGAACAGCTTCAATAATATCATCGTTGTCAAGCGTAGTTCCAATCATGTCGTTGCCAAGCGTTGTAGAAACGCGGTTTGAGCCTTCAAAAACGGTGCATTCAACTCCGTAGCCTTTTGAAATCTGCTTCACAAAATCTGAGAGCGTCAAATCATATCCAACAAGAACTGAGCCTACAATGCTGGCTCCGCTTCTTACAGGGGCAGCATACAAAACTCCGTATCCAGTCGCGTTTGTCTTCTCAAATGAATGCCCCGGAGTTCCGCGCAACGCCTGGAGAACAACGACGCTGTTTGAAATATTTGTCCCCGCGTTTTCTCCTGTCAGAACATTTCCGGTTCCGTCTGTAATAATAAGAATGTCAGTATCAAGAGATTCTTCAATCTCGCCCGCAATCTCACGGACCGCATCATAATCTTTATCTCTAAGGGCCTGCGCAATCCCCTCGTTTTCTGAGATTGACTCCGCAGAAAACTTGATTGAAGAAGTCCAGTCATCAATTATGGTCTCCACGCCGTTCTGCGTTGTATTTAAACTCTCATTTATAAAGTCTGTAATTTCAGACTTGTTGACATTGATTGCTATAACGCCAACCGTAACAGACGAAATAATAATCGCGAGCGTTGAAAGCGCCGCAATTTTTGTAGAAAGCTTCAAGCTTTTCATTTCAAACCTCTTATAGAATTCTATCAATACAATTATAACTTGCTTACATAAAACTTTCAGACGATTCTATGTATTATTCTGATTTCCAGTTTTGAATGTTTTAAGAAAGAAAAATATCTGATAAAATAGAAGAAATTTTGGAGGATAAAGATGAAAATCGCTCTTATTAATGAAAATTCTCAGGCTGCGAAAAACGCAGTTATCTACAAGGCGCTTAAAAAAGTCGCTGACGAAAAAGGCTACGAGGTTGTGAACTACGGAATGTACACATCCGAGGACAAAGCCCAGCTCACATATGTCCAGAACGGAATTCTTGCCGCGACTTTGCTCAACTCAAAGGCCGCAGACTTTGTTGTAACAGGCTGCGGAACAGGCGAGGGCGCAATGCTCGCGCTCAACAGCTTTCCTGGCGTAATCTGCGGACACGTTGAGTCTCCGCTCGACGCATACACATTCGCCCAGATTAACGACGGAAACGCAATCTCTATACCTTTCGCGCTTGGATTCGGCTGGGGCGGAGACCTTAACCTTGAGTACATTTTTGAAAAGCTCTTCTCTGAAAAATTCGGCGGCGGATATCCAAAGGAAAGAGCCGTTCCAGAGCAGAGAAACAAGAAGATTCTTGACGGAGTGCGCGCAGCCGCTTTCAAGCCGTTCACAGAAATTCTGGAAAGCCTGGACAAAGATCTTGTAAAAGGCGCGTTTGCAGGCGAGCATTTCCAGGAATACTTCTTTAAGGACTGCAAGGACGAGAAAATCGCCGAGACCGTAAAGAAATTCTTGAAATAAAATCAAAAAAAGCGGCAGCTTTATTCAAAAGTCCGTCGCGGCATAGCTGCTCGGAGACTCGCTAAAAACAGTCCGCAGGACTGTTTTTGCGGTTTTGCCGCTTCTTCCTATTTTTTTCTTGAACTTTTTTCTTCCAAATTTTAAAAGCCATTATTTTACAACGAAACAAATTTCTTTTTTCTCATCTCCGCAAAGCGCTGTTATTTTATGATTTCCACGTTCAAGCGGAAGAAAAAAACGGAAAGGCCGCGAAAGTTCGCAGAGAAAATTTCCATCATATTCAACGCTCAGAACATCTTCGCTTCCGCCTGTCACTTCAACTTGAACCGACTGATTTTCTGAATTTTGGCCGCTGAAATAAAAAACCGCGCCGTCTTGAGGCGTCTGGATTTCAAGTGAAGAGGAATTATAATCTATTTCCGCCGCGATTTTATTTTCTAAAATCCAGGTTTGATATTCGCTTGGATATTCCACATAAACTGAATTTCCGTTTTTTTTGTGCCACGTGCATTTTTCCTGCTGAATTCCTTTTTTTACATAATCATAGACGCTTGAAGGGCAATTTTCGCCGGCCGGCATTCCGGAAAGCGGGCAAATTTTTGTTTTTATCCAGTTTTCAGGCTCGGGAAATTCTTTATCATATGAATCAGATTTTTTTTCAAGAAAATCCAGAATACTTTTTGCGACAAATGCCGGAAGCGAGCTTCCAGTTCTTCCAACGACAGTTTCGCCTGAAAAATTTCCCATCCAGACGCCGACCGTATATTTTTTTGTCGCGCCTAAAGCCACAATATTTTGATATTGATTTGCCGTTCCCGTTTTAAAGATTGAAGGATAAGAAGTCTGGAAAGTCTGTGAATATCCAAATCCTAAAGCGCGCGAAGATTTATCAGAAAGAATCGACGCGATAATTCTCGCCGTGTCAGTTGAATAAATCTGCTTTTCACAAATTTTGCTGACATTGTTTCCGGTTAAATTCAGCGGAATGAATTTTCCATCACGCGCAAAAACGCTGAACGCCGGAACAAGTTCACCAAGCCTTACTTCTCCAGCTCCCAGCGCAAGCCCTAAGGCGGCTTCTTTTCCGCCGTCACGGAGCGAGTCAAATCCAAGCTCAAAAAGATTTTCTAAATATTTTTCCACGCCTAAATCATTCAGAACAGAAACCGCCGGAACGTTCAGGCTCGAAGCAAGCGCAACTCTAAGCCTGACAGGGCCGTTGAACCTGTTATTAAAATTCATCGGAATGTAAAGAGTCGCGCTTCCGAATTCTTTCGGAACATCGGCAAGAATTTTTGACGGATAATAAAGCGGATTTCCATTTTCGTCATTTGAATCAAGCGCAAGCGCATACAAAAAAGGCTTCATGCTGCTTCCCGGCTGATTTTTCACTAAAACTCCGTCTATCTGCCCGCCGTGAATTTCGTCAAACCAGCTGTTGCTTCCAACCCACGCTAGAACTGAAGCGTCATCATTTTTTATGACAAGAACCGCGCCGTTTGAAATTCTTGATTGCGCTGCCTGCGCAACTGCATTCTGCAGAAGTTTTTCCGCGAAAAGCTGCAAATTCAAATCTGCGCCAACCTGAATTCTATATGGAAGATTTTGATTTCTTTTGTTGAATTCCGATTTTAACTGATTTACATAATGCGGCATAAAAAAAGGATATTCATAGAAAAAAGCATTTTCCGCCGCTTCGACCGGGACGCCGGCTTCTTTTGCGCAGTTTTCCGGATTCTTGGCAGGATTAAAAGATGAAGGCCTGCGCGGAATTACCGAAAGACATTTTATTTCATCCGCAGAAAGAGAAGAAAGCTCTTTTCCGTAGAAACTTCTCGCCGCCGAAGTGATTCCTTCAGAATTCATTCCGAACGGCACGGAATTCAGATAAAATTCAAAAATCTGTTTTTTTGAAAGCCTTGCTTCAAGCCTGTGCGCGTTAAAAATATCGGAAATTTTCTGGGCGAGATTCCGGCTTCCTTCTTCTCCAGAAATGATTTTTACAAGCTGCATTGTGATTGTCGAAGCGCCGCGCACAGTTTTTTTAGCTTTTAGATTCTGAAAAAACGCGTTTGCGAGCGCAATATAATCAACTCCGGAATGAAAATAAAAACGTTTGTCCTCCGCCTGAATAAAAATCTTTTTTACATCGTCCGGAATTTCATCAACCGGAGTCCATTCGCGTCTAAGTCCGTTTTCCACAGGAAGAATTTGAATCAAATTTCCGGCGCAGTCATAAATCCGTGCGCTGTAACTTTGATTCTTAAACTTCGAGAAATCGGGATACGGGCTGAACCTTAAAAATAAGAATCCAGCCGCAAGAAGAGAAACAAAAATGATGCAGGCAATTTTTAGCTTTTCAGAAAGGCGCATCATTTTATTGTGAACAAATATCCCTCGTTTCTTCCGAGAATTTCAGGTTCATACATACATTCCGCTGCGACTGGCGGAGTCGGATAAACGCCGCGGCGTACGGCACGGAATGTAAATGAAATTTCGGCCGAGCCTGTTCCAAAGTCATTCCAAAAGAACTGAATTTCATTGTCGTAAATCGTCTTGTTGTCAATCCAATGTTTCCAGCCGCTTGAAGCTTCTGTTTCCGCATCAGAGCCGCTTGTAACAAAAGTTGAGTCTATAATTTCAGCTCCGGAAGGAATTGGACAGCGCAAAGCCACAAAGCTTCTGTCTTTTGTTGATTCAACGCGGACTTTTGCATTGTAAAGTTTTCCGGACTCAAGGCTCACGAGCGAAGTTCCATCAGCTTTATTTACGGCCTGCTTTGTTTCGGAATCTGTAATTTCAAGCGAAACTTTCAAGCCTTCGTCACGCATGGTAAGCATTTCATCTGGAAGCGCGTATTTCATTTCCATTGTATAGAAAAGCCAGCCTTTTCCATCTTTTTCAAACGTGAGCGGAATAGGTTTTTCGCGGGGAAGCTTTGCAATCTGTTCATCTGCAAAACCGAGCGACAAAGTTTTTGGTTTTGCCGCCGCGCCTTCAAATTTTCCGCTCATTATTTGCTTTTTATTCAAATTCACATTTGCAGAGAAATTTGTCTCATCAAGATTCCGCATTTTGATGTAAGTGTAAATTGCGTCAAGAACGTGCGCAGTCGCCGCTGTGTTCTGCCAATAGCCTTTCGACTGGTTCTGCATCAAAGTGAAAATCAGCCGGTCAACCATCGTGTCGTCCGGATTTTGAACCGACAGAAGCTGCAGAATTGCGGCCATCTGCTCAGTTTCACTTTCAAACATGTACCAGGAGCGCGCTCTTTCTTTTTCGATAATAGAAACGCTCCGTTCCGAAGGTTGCAAATACTGGCGCACAGTTTCAGCCATTTCCTTTGACTTTTGCCCGTTCCCAAGATTTTTGTAGGCAAGTCCCATGTACGCAAGCTCAGTCAGATTTCTTTCATCTTTTTCCGAGTAAAGCTCAGAAAGAATTGCGTTTGCCGTCGCCGAAGCATTCTCCGTATCAAAAAGGCTTAGAACGTAAGCTGTATAAGATTTTAGATACGAGCTTCTTCCAGAGTAATCTTTTAAATAGCCAAGAAGAGATGAAATATCGATTTTTAAGCCAGAAGCCTTGTATCCGCGTTTTAACGCCGCCGCATAAATGTGGGCAATTCTTGCGCTTACGTAATATGATGAATTAAAAGATTCCGGCCAGTAAGGAAATCCTCCGTCATTGCGCTGCACTTTTCCCCATTGATTTACAAAACGCTTGACAACTTTTTCCGGGCTGCTCACTTCTGAATCCAGGCCGAAAACATCAATATAATCGCCGAAAATCACGAGCGGAAGAACTTTTGAGCTTTGCTGCTCAAGGCATCCGTAAGGATAGCTGAAAAGATAATTTACCGCGCCGCCAAGCATTCCAAGCCTGCTTGCGTCCAAAGTGAATTTTAGCTCGCCTTCTTCCGCGAATCCCGGAATTATGATTTCCTCTTTCGCATTTTTTTCGTCCGCGCCGACAGTTCCAATCATTGTGACAGTTTCGTAAGTGAAAGTTTTTTCAATTTTAAGCGGAACCTTGATTTTTTCATTTAAGATTTCACTTTTTATTTCGAATGTAAGCTGGACAACGCCTTGTTTTTCCGCCGCCAAATCAAAATAAACCACAGAAGAATCTCCGCTTTCAACCGTAACAGAATTTTCAGTCTTTCCATCATAAAAAGCCTTTCCAGGAACAACTGCGATTCCATCATCAAGAACATAATTTATATCTGCCGCCATTTCCTGGGAAAGAGGCTCAACGCTTGCTTTTACCGTGACTTTTTGCGCCTTTGAGTCAAGATTTGTAATTAAAACTCCGGTTTCCGCAGTGTCGCGCTCGCGGAGCCGTCGCGGCTGCACAACCTGCACATTCATCGGATTCTGAACTTTAATTTCATTCTCTTTAAGCGCGAAAACATCATCTTTTGCGCCGAACGCTGTAATTCTGTATGTTGTAAGATTGTCCGGAAGCGTGAACGTGCATTTTGCCTGGCCGTTTTTATCCGTCACAAGAACCGGCTCAAAAACCGCTGTCGGCCTAAAATCCTTGCGCTCATCTTCCTTCTCGTCATCTGCAGAATCTCCGCCCTGAAGATTTTTTATGCTGTATGTAACAGGATCCAGAAGATATGCTCGCGAATCACCACCTTTTACACATAGCGGAAATTTGCTTTTAGAATAGAAGAAATCAATTGGATTTGGAACGTGATAATTTATCAAATCCAGAACTCCGCGGTCAACTGCCAGCAAAGTAAGCTCTGCATCAGAATAAGGTTTTCCGCCCTTTGTCGCCGTAAGCGTTACTGTGACTTGTTCGCCAGGCCGGTAAGAAGGCTTGTCGCATTCAATGTCAACAGAAAAAGCCTGGACTTTTGGATTTACAAACAAAGCTGTAACGCCGTAATATCCTTTCGGCTTGTCAAGATCAGGCTCTCCGTATTCATGTGCCGGCTCTCCGTTCCGCACCGAATACGAGCTTATGGAAACGTAGACGACAGGAACATAATTCTTTGAGACAGGAATTTCAATTATATTTGCGCTTTCATCAAAATGACGGATTTCCTCTGAAAAAATTCCCTCGCGTTCAACTGTGATTAAATAATCGCCAGCAGGAAGAGGACTTTCCATAAGAATTTGCGCCTTGTCTCCAGGATTGTATTCTGACTGCGACGGCGTAAGATTTATAGACTCGGAATTTTCGCTTCCGCGCCATGCGGCTCCGCTTCCTGCGACGTAAAATCCAATTTCTGTTTCCACATAGCGTTTTTCCCGGTCTGTTCCGGAAACTTTCAATTTGTACCAGCCAGCTTCCGGCAAATCAAGAGAAAGTTTTCCTTCAGGTTTTGCTTCGATTTTCCCGTGCGCCTCTTCTTTTTCAGAACGCTGGTAGCGCGTGTAGACTGAATTATAAACGCTTTTTTCATTCACGAGCGTCCAGACAGATCTTGTAAGTGAATATTCAAGTCCGCCAACTTTTTCAGGAGAATTGATTTTTGTTCCGTCAGGATTTACAAGAATATAATTCACATCAAGCTTTGAGCCTTTTTTTTCAAATCCGCCGCGGTTTCTTTTTAATCCGACATAAAATTCCGCCGGATGAACTAAAACAGAATTCACGCTCGCAACTCTTTGGTTTGAAACATCTGTCACCGCCGTTTCAATTCTGTATTGGTACGGACTTCCGTTTGAAATTTTTTCAGAATTGCTTGAAAGTTCCGCCGTTCCGCTCGAATTCAGATTTCCTTTTCCTTCATCATAAAAATCTCTTTCAGAATAATTTACATCAGGTCCAAATTCAAAGCCGTTTGTTTCCACAGATTCCGGAGCAAACACCGCTGGCTTTCTGAACCATGAAACTTTGTAGCTTGCGTTTGCCAAGGCTCCGCCGGCAAGATAATCGGCAGAAAGATGCGCGTTAATCTTGTCTCCGCCGTAATAAGTTATCTCAGGAAAATTAACGGAAGATTCAATCTTAAGCCGCTCAAATTCGGCGACAGTAAAATAGCAGCGCGTGTTGTAGCCGGTGTTGCTCTTCTCATCAAAATTTTCTTCTCTTTCATATTCAATGCAGTAAGAGCCAGGCTTTATTTCGTCCGGAAGCTTGAACGAACCGTAAAATCCGCCGCTCTCGCTCAAATTTCCGCTCCATTCCGGCACAACAATTTCCGGCCTGTAATATGCGCCGTCCGTAATTCTGATTTTATATCCGCCTTTGTGCGTTAAAATTCTTCCAAGATGCTGGGTTCTGTCAATTCCGCGGAAAGTCACAGTTTCGCCTGGCTTGTAGACGCCGCGGTCAACAAAGACAAAAGTCCGCTGTTTCTCAGAAATCGCATACAAAAGCGAAGCCGTATCAACTCCGTTTTCATACGGATTGTGAGAATCAGGGTAAAAAATCATGCTGTCGTTTCCATTTATGACTTTTACCGAAATCTGCTCATCATAAGATTTTTCATTGAAATATTGTTGCAGCGCTTTAAATTCTTTTTCCGTAAAATCAATTACACAAAGTCCGTTTTTGTTTGTTTTCCCAGCTGCAAAAGGAGAAGATTTTTCATTTCCGTTAAAATTTATAAAAATCTGAACTTCCGCATTTTCAATCGGCTTGCCTGTCTTTAAGCTCGTTGCAAGCGCGACAAGCTTGTTTACGCCGAACCTTACCGTTGCGCCAATGTCTGTAACTTGAATTGTCTGAACATTTTGGTCATAAACAGTTTCCGTCGCATCTTTCCATGAATTGTAACGCTCCCGCTCAATTGCCGCTTCAAATTTAACTGCGCCAAGGCCGTCTTTTAGATAAGGATTAAGATCAATCTCCGTAAAATGACGTTCGTCCTGTTTTCCAGGCTCAATCAGAACCGCTTTTGAAGATTCAGAAGCGCCGTTAAGATTTTTTATCGACAAATCAAAAGGATTGTCTGTTGCTCCAATCCAATATTTTGAAGCCGGCAGAATGTTCTGATATTCAAAAATGATTTTATGCGGAAACTGCGCTTCCATGATTTTTGCGCCGTAATTTAAGAATTTTGAATACGAAACCGGCGATGAAACCGAAAATCCATATGATATTTTTTCTTTTTGAGAAAGGTTCTGCCCGTAAATATCTTTTAGATTCTCGTTAAAAGATATTGAATGTTTTTCTTGTTTTGAAACCGGCAGATTAAAAAAATAAGCATTTTTTCCATTAACGGAAACATTGTTTTCTGTAAGAGTAAAATCAAAGTCAAATTTTGTGTTCTGGATAAGCGACTGCAAGTCAGGCGTTTGTGTAAATCTTACCGAAAGCGGATTCAGTTTTTTGTTTTCAGAATAATCCGTGTAATTTGATACATCTGAAACTGCGAATTTTCTCAAAGTCTGATAAGATTTTTTCGAGCGCGAATTTTTGATTTTTACGTAAACAGAAGAGTTAAAAGGAATTTCTCCGCCGATTGTAACAATAAATGAATTTGATTTTTGCTCCGTCTTGTCAAATTTTGGTTTTACTCCGCTCCAGTAAAATGCGTTTTCATTGTAATCCGCAACTGCGCTGAAATTAAAAATCTTTTTGCTGATTTCGACTTCAAGAATTTCGTTCAGTTTTTCAGCTGCGAGCGGATAATTAAATCTTACATAAAACGTGTTTGCATATTTTGGAGGCACGCCGCTTTCATAATCGCTGCAATATTTGTAGGAATTCCCGGCTTTGTAAAATCCGCCGAAAAGATTCATGATTTTAAGCTCTTCCGCTTTCGGCTTGAAAGAAGTTTCTCTAACAAGCGTTTTTCCTCCGAGCGATTTTAGATTTTCATTGATTTGAATCGTGTATTGCTCGCCCGGAGCGGCCGGCTCTTCCGCCTCAAACGCCAGATGCTTTGTTCCGTACCAGTGGAAAGTTCCTTTGAGCTTTGGAGAAATTGACATGATTTCTGAAGTTTCAGAAGGCTTTTCCAGCGCGGAAAGCCGATGCGCAGGCTGCGAGAAAACTACGTAGAAAGTTGGATTTTCAGATTCCGAAACAATTTTCTGCGGGCCCCAGTCCTCGACAAAAAATTCTTTTTCTGAATTTTCAGATTCAGCTTGATTTTTCTGTCCGTCTGATTTTTTTTCATCTGGTTTTTCGTTAGAAAGATTTTCCGTTTCGGCAGAAGATTTATAAAATTCTTTTCGCTTTATGCTGTAAGAAATTTTATAGTCAGAAAGCTTACGTAAGCCAGGAATTACAGATTCAGAAGATTTCATTGATTTTTTTTGAGCGGACGAAGCTTTTTTTTCACCGCCACTGACAGAATCTTCTGGCAAAACAGCTTCAAACGTAGGCTTAAAAAACGCTTTCAGCTCGTCATATCCAATGTCGTCAGTTTTTTTTATTGAAGCATTTTTTGATTCGGAAGCAGAACCGATTGTAATTGAATTTTCATTTTTTTTGTTCACACAAGAAGCAAAAAAAACAGAAATTCCTGCAACGCAAAGAGCGATAATAAAACTTCTTTTCATAACTCTCTCCAGATAAAAATATATAAAAACTTATGTTTCCTTTATCAACATTCCATTACATTTTACATGGCCGTCTTTATTTTCAGAAACGGTAAAAATTATGTTCATGCTTCTGATTTTTGTAATTCTAGTTCCGTCAGAGGCAATTGACTCGTCTTTTATTACTGAATCGTCTTGTTTATAAAATCTGCGCCAAGTCGCAAGCTGGCATGAATAGAAATCAACCGCGGTTTCATATTTCATTCCGCTTGTGCTGAGACTTGAAATCTTGTTAAAAATTTCATCAGGATTTGCGTTCGGCATCATTTTCCTGATTCCTATTCTGCACCAGGATTCTTCTGTCTTGTTTGTTGACGCGTAAAACATTTTTCCTTCTTATCAGAAAAATCTCACTTTTTATTTATTTAATATGCGTGATTTCTTTTTCTGCCATAAGATAATTATAACACATGAGATTATGAAAAGTAGAGCGATAATGCATATAACCGGCAGAATTATTGGATTTGCGCTTATCATATCTCCAAAATCTCTAGTTTCTGTATTCGTTCTGTCCAGCAGAAGATAAAGCCCTTCCGGAAGATTTATAAATCCAAACACAGCGAAAATCACAAACGCAAGAATCTTAAAGAAGCCGTCCGGAGTTTTTCCGTGCAGAAAGTGCCCTACAAGAAGCCCGATGATGTCAGCGGCAAAAAGCCCGGCGGATGCCGCGAGCCAGATTACAACAGAAGAAGCGTTGAGTCCGTTTGTCGCGCCAAAAGTAATCGCTGTAAGCTGGGTCTTGTCGCCGAGCTCCGCCACAAAGAAAGTCGCAAAGACCGCGAGCGGCGCAAAGTTAAGGCGGCTGTGCTTTGCCTCTTCCTCGTCATTATCCTTTATAAGAGAAGTGAGTGAAAAATAGAAGAAAGCCGCGCAGGCAATAAGCTTTATGATCCACAGATTTGATTTTAAGAACTCGTTTAAGATTCCGCCTGCAAGAACCGCAAGTCCGTTAAGAACAAGAATCGCGGTGGCGGTGCCCGCAACAATGTCGCGCAGCTTGTATTTTGATGTCATCGCAATCAGCATGAGCTGGGTCTTGTCGCCCATCTCCGCAATAAAGACTGTAGCAAGCACAGTCAGGAACAAAGTAAAAGCTGCCATACTGCCTCCAAAAAAATAGCCCTGGCATTTCTGTACGTGTGTACAATGCGCAGGGCCGTTTTTCACAAAAAGGCAATACAAAACACATGCACAGAAATTTATGAGAAGTCTGCACATGAGTCTCGCAAATTAAAACGCGCCAGGCTTTAGGCCAGTATGTTGACGCGCCACTCTCGTTCTTTTACAGAGTCTGCTACTCCCTCACGGAACAAAATAATGATAATGGATTTTCTTTTGTTAGCGTAAGACAATTCATCGACCTCCTGTCGATGACGAGTTTTTCGGAGAAAAACTCGCGAGCGGGGAATAGTTCTAAGCC
The DNA here is from genome assembly GCA_964538245.1 of uncultured Treponema sp. GTDB lineage: Bacteria > Spirochaetota > Spirochaetia > Treponematales > Treponemataceae > Treponema_D. Next base: position 2,478 of record CAZIFO010000004.1, on the reverse strand, counting down.
GCCGTCCGTGGCGGCTAATTCTGAGGAGATTTCTAGAACATAATTCTGCCGCGTTTGGTGCTACAGGCTCTGGCGGTAGACTTCGTACAAAAGGACGCCGGCGGCGACTGAGACGTTCAGGCTGTCAATGTTGCCGCAGGTAGGAATCGAGGCGATTACGTCGCACTGCTTTTCAAGAAGGCTTGAGATTCCTGTTCCCTCGCTTCCCATTACAATGCACGTTTTCTCCGGAAATTTTAATTCCGTAACAGACTTTCCGCCCGCGTCGGCGCCGTAAATCCAGAATCCGGCTTCCTTTAGCTTCTGCGCGGCGCGGCTTAAGTTCGAGACCACGCTCACAGGCACATAGGAAACAGCCCCTGCCGAGGCGCGCGCAATAATCTCGTTGTCAGAAACGCTCGCGCTGTTCCGCTTTGGCATTATGACAAGGCTCGCGCCGAACTGGTCGGCGGAGCGCAGAATCGCGCCTATGTTGTGCGGATCTGTGATTGAGTCAAGAACCAGAACTGTTGCCTTAGCGTCAGAAACTTTCTGCGACGCAATCCAGGACTCAAAGTCAACCTTGGTCTGGTTTCCGTCCGCGCCCTCAACACAAAGCACAATGCCGCGGTGGTCGCGTGCAATTTCAGGCAGCTTCTGGACAAGCGAGTCCAAATCCTTGTTGTCAACCTGCGCGCAAGGAATCTTTACCGAAGAGGCAAGCTCCAGAATCTTCTTTACGCGCGGGCCTATTTTTGAGTATGAAATCGAAAGCCCGTCATTCTTGCCGCTTTCAACAGCACGGCGGACTTTCTCTTCAATAGCGTGGAATCCTGTTATTATCTGCGTCATACTAGCGTCCGCAGCATTTCTTATATTTTTTGCCGCTTCCGCACGGGCACGGATCGTTGCGTCCGATTTTCTTTCCCTCACGGACAACAGTCATAGGCTTTACAGCTCCGGCCTCATAAAGCCACTCTCCGTTGATTTTCTTAAAATATCCTGTCTCGTGGTAGACATCGCGCAAATGGCTTTTGTCTGTGTAAGTCGCCTCAAACTCAACGATTCCCTCGTCGTCGTTCTCTTTTCCTTTTTCTGTGCGCAGAATCTTAAGGCCGTGCCAAGTTGAGTTCTTCGCCCAGTCTTCTGTCGCTTTCTTGTCGATTGCGGCGATTTTCTCGCCTTCCTCGCAAGTGTTGATGATAAAGTCAATTTCCTGCTTTACATAGGAAGTATAGCGTGCGCGCATAAGGGCTTCCGCTGTTGGAGCTTTTACAGTTCCTTTGATTATCGGCTCGCAGCACTCGCTGTATTTTTTTCCTGAGCCGCATGGACACAAATCATTATCTGCCATTTTCTGTTTCCTTCTGATGAATTAGTTTTTGTAGTGTCTTTTATTATAATGAATCGCAAGGGGGAATGTCGAGGAAGCAGAAAAAAACATTAAGGCTCGGCAACTTTCAAAACGCCAGAATTGGCAGGAATCTTATACACAGCTTCTTTGCTCTGCTCTCCCATTGTTTTATGCAGCCTTCCGCATCGCTGAACGAATAGATTTTTTCCGCCAAAGTCGCCATGCAAAGCTCCAAGAACAGGATTTTTCTGCCCTGCGGAAATAAAAATCTGCCCAGCATTTTCTGCCGAAATTTCACTTTTTCTTCCATACAAAAGGTATGAACAAGACAAGTGGAAATGAGCCGTTTATGCTATCAGGGATTCTAGAGAAAGACGCGGAGCTGATTTTTGAAAAAGTCAATTTAACTACAGTGGAATTATGTTAAAAAATGACTGTCATTACGGTCAGAAGTCGGTGCCACTTTAGACCGAAGTCCTGCCGGCTTCTGTCCTAAGTCAGGCCATCTTTGGGCCGAAGTCCCCCTCTCTTTAGGCCGAAGTGCCACCAACTTTGAGTCAAAGAGGGGGTCTCTTCGACTCAAAGTCACCCCCTCTTTAGCTTGAAGATTCAAAAAAATCAGTCTGGAGAGCTTCCAGACTGATTTTTCTAAAGTATATGTCCGGGAAAATTAAGTTCCCGGACCCGCCATTTTTTTTACTTGCGGAACCAGCTTACTGTTATTTTCTTTTTATAAGCTGAACTGTACATAATAGTATCCGGAAGCTTTGGCTCGAACGGCAAGAGCATGTCATCCGCTGTTCCTCCTGCTGTAACATGCAGCAGCCCTAAGACTCCCCGGACTGAGTATCCGAGAAGCAGATAGCGCATCGCGGAAGTCTCGTCTGCCGGTTGATGGCCTGGAACAGGGAACTTATGAGGGTATTCAAGGATATAAGGCTTGTCGAGCAGCTAGGCTCCGGAATGTCCCGCATACTAAAAAACTATAACAAGTCAGACTTTGATATTTCAGAAAATTTATAAAGCCTACTGAAGCACCATCTGGTCGTTTGTCATCTCGTGCTTTTTAATCTGCTTGAACCTTTCGGCAAGGTCGTCGAGCGTAAGCTTCGCCTTTTCCTCGCCAGAAATATCCAGGATTATCT
>CAZIFO010000003.1:0-143561 GCA_964538245.1 uncultured Treponema sp. | reverse complement strand
CCGGAACGGATTTTCTGCATAAGCCCGCTTTCCTCAAGAGAAGCCGAGCCGCCCCAGCCGACTGTTGATGAAGGCTCGATGAACGAAAGCGCCTTTGCGACAGCCTCCTCGCTGGTCGGAAAATAATAAGCGTCAAAACCGCGCTCGTTCAGCTTCTCCGCGGTAAGCTTTCCAAGATAATCATTGTAAGAAGATTCAATCTCTTTTTTTGTCATAATTTTACCTCTCTAATTTTTTTAGCAAGAAAAATGAAATTTTCCGCAGATTTTTTCATTTGCTTCATATTATCAAAAAACAAATTTATTTTACACAAGGCAGCATTCAAATCGGACTGGAAGCAGGCAAAGCGTTAGGGATAGAAGCGGCGCCGCAGGCGTTCTAAAATGGCGCATCGCTGCAGAAAGATTGCCGGGACAAGCCCGACAATGGCATAATCTTTAGGCAGCTGCTGAAACAAGTTCAGCATGACTGCCATTTTAGAATGAAGCGTTAGCGGAACCGCGAATAGCCCGACCCGAAGCGCAGCGCAGGGGAACGCCAAAATTAAAAATCCGCGTCATTCTGCGAAATCTGCTGGAAGTTTCGCTTACTGATTTATTGCTGAAACAACAGCCGCAATGCCGGCGCGTCCGACGTTTGACGACTTGCCGACGCCCCATTTCTGTGAGCCGTCATCTTCGGTAATAAGGACATAGGCGACGGCCTGTGTGTCGCTTCCGGTTCCGACGGAATGTTCGTGGAAAGCCGAGATATTGAATTTCGGAACATCTGTCTCGCGCAATGCGGCGACAAATCCGTCAAGCGGACCGTTTCCTTTTCCGCCGATAGAAATCTGCTTTCCGTTGTATTTTATCACGCCGCGCACAGAGACAACTTCCTCCGCGCCGCCGCTTCCGACCATTGTTGTCGCAAGGTCAAGAATCTCAAGCCGCTTTTTGTTAAGAAGCCACTGCTTCTCGAAAATCTGGAGGATTTCCTCCGGATGAAGCTCGCGCTGGGCCTTGTCGCTCTCTTCTTTTATCAGGTCGCCGATTGCAGGCTGCATTGCCTTTGGAATCGCATAGCCGAAGTTGTGCTCAAGAATAAAGCTCGCGCCGCCTTTTCCGGACTGGGAGTTGATTCTGATGATTCCCTCGTACTTGCGGCCGATGTCTTTCGGATCGATAAGAAGATACGGAACGTCCCAGACAGCGTCGGCCGGCATTTTCTCGCGCGCATGGAAGCCTTTCGCGATTGCGTCCTGATGTCCGCCTGAAAGAGCCGTGTAAGCCAAGCCTCCGGCGTAAGGAGTGCGCGGCGGAATGTCCATCTTTGTGTATTCCTGGTAAGCGTCGGCAATTCCAGGCAAGTCTGAAAAGTCAAGCTCAGGGTCAACGCCTTCAGAGAACATATTGAGCGCGACAGTCACAACATCAAGGTTTCCAGTGCGCTCGCCGTTTCCAAAGAGGCAGCCTTCAACTCTGTCCGCGCCTGCGAGAAGTCCAAGCTCGCACGAGGCGACTCCGGTTCCGCGGTCATTGTGGCAGTGCGTAGAGACAATGCAAGAGTCGCGGTGGGAAATGTTCTTGATAAAATATTCGATTGAGTCTGCGTAGATGTTCGGAGTGTAGCACTCGACAGTTGTCGGGAGATTGAAGATAATCGGCTTTTCGCGCGACCAGCCCCACTCGTTTCCGACTGCCTCGCAAATCTGGATTGCGTAGTCGATTTCTGTCATCGAGAAACTTTCAGGCGAATACTCAAGGCGGATTCTGTTGCGCTCCTCTTCCGGCAAGTCCTTCATGCATTCCTTTATGCACTTTACGCCGTCAACCGCGATTTTGATGATTTCTTCTTTTGATTTGTTGAAAGTGTATTTTCTCTGGGCCGGGGATGTAGAGTTGTAGATGTGAAAAATTACGTTCGGAGCGCCCTTGATTGCCTCCATAGTTCTTCTGATAAGCTTTTCGCGCGCCTGGCAGAGCACCTGGATTGTGACATCGTCCGGAATATGGTTTTCTTCAATCAGACGGCGGCAGAAGTCGAACTCTGTTTCCGAAGCTGACGGAAAGCAGATTTCTATCTCCTTGAATCCGATTTTTACCAGCAAATCAAAGAACGCAAGTTTTGTGTCAATTCCCATAGGGTCGATAAGGGCCTGGTTTCCGTCGCGCAGGTCAACTGAGCACCAGATCGGCGCCTTAGTGATTCTTTTGTCCGGCCATTCCCGGTTCTTCAGCGGAATTGCAGGGAAAGCCCTGTACTTTGAAGCGTTCATTGATTTGTTCATATAAATCTCCTTTTAAAAAGTCAAGACAAAACTTCGACGCTATTTTAGGCGAAGTTTTGCCTTAATCTCCTTTTAAATAAAAAAAAGCCTGTCGCTAAAAGAAGCAACAGGCTTGTTAATTACACAAATAAATAACACCACTACCTAGCTTTTTTTAGCTTTTTTAAGAGAAAGGTTAGATAGAAGTAGTAGTGTCATAATCATGATGTTATTATGGAGTTTTGACGGACTTTAGTCAAGGGAAAAGATTTTATCCTACAGCTCCGCGAAGATTTTTTTAAGCTTTGCGTCGAATCTGTCAACTTCAGGCTTCATATCGGAGATAAACTCGTTGTCGCAGAACGAGCCGAGAACTGCGTCCATTTCGCGCGAGTTGCGGAAAGTCATCATCCTGAACTCGTCGTCAAAATCCTTCATGCGCGAAATCAATGTCGAGTCGTACATTTCGTGGTTGATTGCAATAACATCTTTCTCAATGTCATCAAAAATACAGCGCGTAAAATGATGGATCGGGCGGGAATAAAGCTTTTCAAGCAAATTTAGCGCATAGGAAAGCTTCCACTCTTCATAATGGCTCTGGCACTTATCGTAAAAATCATGAACCTGCTTCCAGCTTTCAACAGAGTATTCCTTTATCATTCCGAAAAGCTCAGTGAGCTTTTCTTCCGGGATTATCTGGCCGCCGACGTTCACCCAGCTTGTGTAAAGCGGAAGGGCGATAATTTTGTCAAAGTCCTCCCTTGAAAGTGAAGATTTTCCGTTTATTTCGCAGTATTCAATCAGGCAGCGAGTCGCAAAATACTTGGCGATTTTCCGGTATTCCTTGTAGGCTTTTACAGGCTTTAAGATCACGGCTCCGTATTTTTTCTGCGCGGTCTTGTCATTCAGCGTGAACTTTGCGTTCGGATGCTGATGAAGATAATCTTTCGCAGTCTGATAAAGTTTCTCAGGATCTTCTTTTTCCGCCGCGAGAGCTTTTCCGTCCTTTATTGAAATCAAATATTCCGCTGTCAAGTCGATTATCCTGCGCAGCGCGACCTCGACTTCCTGCATTGTGTCAGGCGCGAGCGGATCTGTTTCTATGTGCTGGACTTTTACAACGCGTCTGTCGCGCTTCTGGAACTTGCTTTTGTTGCGCGCGACTGAATACATATTATAAAGGAAAGAATACGCAGGAATTATATTGACAGGCTGCTTGTCACCGTTTGAGCACACAAGCGCGAACGGATATCTTATGTCCAGCTCGTGCTGGTAGCTGCCTTTCGCAATCAATGTAAAGCTCGCGAACCGAGAGTTGAACTTAAAGTCCGTGCAAAGTCCCGGCCAGAATCCGCGGCCGGCGTACATTTCTCCGTCAGGCGAGCGCGAGTTGTGGTTTGAGCCGATTGTCGCGTTGGAAGCGATGTTTGACTGGCCGCCGACTGTTGACGCGATAAGGAATGAGGAGTTGTGGTGCTGCTCGTGGAAAGGGAAAATCAAGTTGTTCAAAAGCTCGCAGCAGCTCACTGTAGAGTTGTCGCCTAGAACTGAGTTCAAAAGCCGCGCGCCGTATTTCAGCTGGCAGTTCCGGCCGATTACGAAGCGCACTCCTACCGCCTGGTAGAAAACTTTGGAGCCGTAGCCTAAAATTCCGTTCACAAGCTCAACGCCTTCTCCAATCTGGCTAGGCTCGTCCTCAGAGGAAAGAACCGTTATATTCTTGAGCTTGAACGCGCCTTTTATATACGCGCCCTGTCCGATTTTCGCATCTTTTAAAAGAGTTGTGTTCTTAATAACAACATCGTCGGCGACAATGCCGTAAGTGTCTAAAGACTTGCTCTGTCCGTATTCAGTAAGCTCAATGAAACGGCGCTGCAAAAGCTTGTCATCGCGGTACTTTGACCATATGTAGGCGTCGGCAGGAATCATATCCTCAAACGGAAGAATCTCGCGGCCGCCGTTCTCGTTGCCGACTCCAATCCAGATTCTGTTTGACTCAGGCTCGCCCTGCTTTAAGATTCCGTTTCCGAACTTTGAGTGAATTGTGCAGCTCATCTCCTGGATATTAAAAAGAATGTCGCGGCTTCCAATCCTGTAGTTTGAAAGATAATGAACGTTGCGCACAACGCAGTCGTCTCCAACCACAACATCTTCAAGATATGAATCATAAAATCCTGCGCAAAGAACCAAATCATGATATTTTAAGGAAACCTTGCGGAGCTTTCCAATCACAAAAAAGCCTGAAATCTCGCAGTTCTTGATTAAACTCGCGTCAAAATCGCTTTTATCAACCCAGACATTCTGCCAGGAAGAATCAGAATTCCGGTTGCTTTTTCTTAATATTTCAATTTCTGTCTGTGTAAGATGACGCTTTCCGTCCAAAAAATTTGTATAGAACTGAGGAAGAGATGAAGAATTACTTTCTGAAATAACTTGAATCATAGTCTTATCAGTCTACACGAAAAAAAAAAGAAAGAAAAGAAATTTTAAATCTGTTAAAATTCATTAATCTTTTACTTTCGCCTTTTCTGTGGTAAAATTCATTTGAGTGGGAAAAATGCTTCAGAAAAGTGATTCTAAGATTTACATAATTGGCGCCGGATTTGCAGGACAGATGATTGCAAGCGACCTTCAGCGTAAAAAAGTTTTCGGAACGGTCGCGGCGTTTCTTGATGACGACGAGTCTCTAATCGGAAAGCAGATTGAAGGAATTCCGTGCCTAGGGCCGATAAAAGAAGTTGCGAAGATTTTGCGCTGCGGGCCTTTGGACGAGGCGATTATAGCGATTCCGAGCGCGCCGGTCGAAAAAATCAGAGAAATTTACGAAATCTTAAAATCCGGCGGATTTGCGCATATCAGGATTCTGCCGAGCGTGAGCCAGATTGTTGACGGCAAGGCGCATTTTGTCCAGACACGCGAAATTGATCCTCTTGATATTCTAGGCCGCACTCCGGTGATTATTCCGCTGCACGAAAGCCTAAAATATCTGCGCGGAAAACGCGTTCTTATTACAGGAGCCGGAGGCTCAATCGGCTCCGAGCTTGCGCGCCAGCTTCTTTCAGGCGGAGCCGAGCGGCTTTATCTTTTTGGCCACGGAGAAAATTCTATTGTACAGATTTACCGCGAGCTTCACGTTCTGCAGCAGGAAGGAGTCGGCGAAAAGGCGGCGGTTGTCCCGATAATCGGCGACATGAAGGACAAGGAATACACAAAATATATAATAAAGCACACAAAGGCGGATGTGATTTTCCACTGCGCCGCCTACAAGCACGTTCCTATGATGGAAGAAAACCCTGTCGCTTCTATTGAAAACAACGTTTTCGGCACAAAGAATCTTCTTGACGCGGCTCTTGAAAGCAATGTGCAGCGTTTTGTGCTTATTTCGACAGACAAGGCAGTTTCTCCGGTGAGCGTTTACGGAGCGAGCAAAATGCTCTGCGAAAAGCTAGTCCTTGAATATGCGAAAAAAGCAGGAACAAACCAGAACTTTATGTTTGTAAGATTTGGAAATGTTCTTGGCTCGCGCGGCTCGATTCTTCCGCTCTTCCAGCAGCAGATAAAAACCGGCGGTCCTGTAACAGTAACAGATAAAAAAGTCGAGCGTTATTTTATGACGATTCCGGAAGCGTGCTCGCTTGTACTTGAAACAGGCGGAGTCGGACAGAATGGAAAATCCTATCTTCTTGACATGGGCGAGCCGCTGAATATTTATGACATGGCGGAGCAAATAATCAAATTTTCAGGGCTGGAGCCAGGGCGCGACATTGAAATCAAAATTATAGGACTGCGCGAAGGCGAAAGGCTTTATGAACCGCTGTGGCTAAAAGAAGAGGAGCCTAAAAAAACTGCCTATGAGAAAATTCTTGAGCTTAAGAACCTTGAATTTGGAGATGAAAAGTTAAATCATCTTATAGATGAGCTTGAGCCGATTTGCTTCTGGCGCGAAGACGAAAGCAAATTCAGGAACAAGGAAATGCTGGTTTCGCTTTTGAGAAAGGCTGTTCCGAGCCTTGACGAGTTTTACAGCAAAACCCGGCATGAGCAGAACGGAAATTTGTGACAGATTCAATGCGGATGCACGCAGATGAACACGGATTTTCACGGATAGAATCTTGACACACGAAAGTCTCTCATAAAAACGAAATATTTTCGTATGTCAAAAATCAAAATTTAGGTTTTATTTGGTTAAAAAAAACATTACACTAAGGCAAAAGTCTTTCGTTAAAGCCTAATTTTTTATCCGTGTGCATCCTTTTAATCTTTTCCATCTGTGTTGAATGACAAATTGATTTTAGAGGAGATTTTTATGAAAGTTCCTTTTTTTAGGCCGTCATTTTCTGATGAGGAGAAAAAGGCCGTTTGCGATGTAATTGATTCCGGCTGGCTTACGACTGGAAACGTGACCCACGATTTTGAAAAAGAATTCGCCGCGTTTGTCGGCTCAAAACATGCGCTCGCCGTAAACTCGAACACGAGCGGAATGATTCTCGCGATGGAAGCGTGCGGCGTTCAAAAGGGAAAAGCCGTAATCACAACGCCGTACACTTTTGTCTCGACGGCGGCCTCGGCTCTTCATCTTAACGCGGAAGTTTATTTTGCCGACATCGAGAAAGATTCATATTCGATTGATCCTGAAAAAATCGAGGAGATTCTAAAAAAAGACGCGGTTGACGGCCACAAAGTCAAGGCGATTGTTCCTGTCCACGTGGGCGGAAACTTGTGCGACATGAAAAAAATTACAGCTCTGGCACAAAAATACTCAACGCCGGAAAACAAAATCTACGTGATTGAAGACTGCGCGCATTCATTTCCTTCAAAAACGAAAGACGGATTTGCGGGGACACTCGGCGACATAGGAGTTTTTTCATTTTACGCGACAAAGACAATCACGACAGGCGAAGGCGGAATGATTACAACGGACAACGACGCGCTCGCAAAAAGAATGACGCAGATGCGCCTGCACGGAATGGACCGCGACGCATGGGACCGATACACGAGCGACAAGGCGAGCTGGGAATACGACATAATAGCTCCAGGCTACAAGTCGAATCTTCCGGATGTTTTAAGCGCAATCGGCCGCGTCCAGCTAAAGAAAGCCAACACGTTCTATGAAAAAAGGACTAGAATCGTAAAAAAATACAACGAGGCTTTTAAAAACTGCGGATTTTTGACGCTTCCGCCGGACGGAGAAGGCAATGCCTGGCACTTGTATCTGATCCAGATAAATCCAGAAAAGCTTGACTGCACGCGGAACGAGTTTGCAAAGGAGCTTCAGGCGGCGGGACTTGGAATTTCTATGCATTTTATCGCAATCTATAACTTTACCTACTGGAAAAAACGCTATCCTTCGTACACGCCGGACAAATTTCCTAACGCCGAAAGCCATTACCAGCGGACAATCACGCTTCCGCTCTGGCCGGACGAAACAGAGGAAATGGCTGACTACGTGATAAAAACAGTTCTTGAGACAGGCAAAAAACATGCGCGCTAAAAAAACGGCACAGAAAACGAAAAAGACGATAATTTTCTCCGACGATTTCTACAGCGACATGACGGCTGAAAACATGCTTTACGCAATGATTGTCAGAAGTCCTTTTCCGTGCGGAAAAATAAGCCAGATTGGATTTGAAGACGGAACAGTTCTTCCGGAAGGCTATTATCTTTTTACAGCGGCCGATTTGGAAAACCAGAAAACTGTCGTGACGTTTGGAACGCGGACCGAGATTTTCTGTTCGAGCGAGATAAAATACAAAGGCGAGCCTCTTGCTCTTCTTGCAGGCCCGGACAAAAAAGTTCTTTCGTATCTTCTTGAAAAAATCAAAATTGTTTTAAATTCCAAAGAACTTCTGCACGCGGAAAAACTTTTTGAAAAAACTTACAGCTCTCTTTCGGTTTCGCCTTACGACGGAACAAGTTTTTTTTCTGAAAATCAAAATGATGAAGATGATTATGAAAATAACAACTTCGCAGAACCGGAAAATGATTTTTCAGAAAAATTAAAATCAGCGCACGAAAATGAAGATTTTTTAACTTCTGATTTTGAGCCGGCTTTTACTTTGAAAAAGCGCGAGCTTACCGCAAAGCGGGACGTTTCATGCGGAGACGCGGAAAAAGAATTTTCAAATTCTGACAACATTATAATAGAAGAAACCTGGGAAAATTCCGTAACGCAGCACGAAATAAAGGAAACTTCCGGCTGCTTTTGCTTTCTCCGCGGTGGAAATCTGCATATTTTTACTTCGGGAAGATTCATAACGCATTTAAAAGATTCGGTGAACCGCGCCACAGGAATCGAAAAAGAAAACATAATTTTAACGTGCACAAAGCAATCCACGCAAAATTCAAACAGAATTTGGATGAACGGAATTTTCGCGGCAATGGCGGGACTTGCATGCATAAAAACTGGAAAACCGGTCAGGCTTTGTCTTTCCCGCGAAGAAGAAATCAACTACATTGAAAAACCTGTAAAAGTAAAAGTCAATCATAAAACTGCGCTTTCAAAAGACGGAACAATAAAAGCGATGGACATTGAAATCAATGCCGACACAGGATATAAAAATCCGCTTTCCGCAGAAATGCTTGACCGTTTTGTAATTGCGGCATCGGGAATTTACAAGACGGAGAATTTGAAAATCAGGGCAAAAATCTTTTCTTCAAACAACGCTCCATCTTCGGTAAAGCTTAACAGAATCGACTCGCAGATTTTCTTTGCGCTTGAAAACCAAATTCAAAAAATCTGCGAAGTCGCAGGATTCAGTCCGCTTGAGCTCCGGCTAAAAAATCTTAAGAATTTGAAATCGGCAAAATCACGGAACAAAAATTCAAAAAATCCTTTCCTTCTGGAGCTTGGACGCGCGGAAGACTCAATGAAAGCTGTCTGCACTGCCAGCGATTTCAACAGAAAATACGCGGCTTACCGGCTTGATGAAAAAGGACGCGCGGAAACCGACGAAACTTCTCCGTATTCGCCGCCTCTCCGTGGAATTGCGCTTGCGGCGGGATTTGACGGAAACGGATATTTAGGAACGACGTTTAGAAGCTCGCGGTTCAGCTTGCAGGTTACGCTGACTGAAGAAAAAAAACTTTTTGTTAACACGGCGCCTCCGTCTCAAAACATCAAGGAAATCTGGCAAAAACTTATTCTTGATACAATCGGCGACGTTTTTGACCTTGACCGAAGAAGCATTTACTTTAACTTTGACCAGGCCGCGATTGAAAACGAGACTGAACTTGCAAAGATTCAGAATGATTTAATGATTGGAAACATCGGAATAAAAACGCATCTTTTAAAGAGCTGCCTTTCAACGCTAAAAAGCAAAAAAGATGAAAAACTCCCGCTCGTCGTAAAAAAATCAATTTCGCCGACTAAAAAAAAGCAATGGAACGAAGATTCTTTCTCCGGAATTCCGTTCTTTTCAACTTCGTTTGGCGCATGCGTCGTGGAAGTTGAGTACGACAGCTGCACTTACTCAGAAAAAATCGACGGAGTTTACGCTGTTATTGACTGCGGCAAAATTGTGAATCCGGAGGCAGCCGAAACAACGGCGAAACAGGCGATAAGAAAATGCCTCTCGACTTTGATGGACGGAAGCAAGCTAAGAACAGCAAACATTGTCGTAAAATTCGCGCAGTCAGAAGACGAGCCGAAAAATCTCGACTCGCTGATTTATTCAATTCTTCCGGCCGCTTTCTGCTCGGCAACAAGCCAGGCAATCGCCTCAAAAGTGAATTTTCTTCCGCTAAAAACAGAAAGCCTTTTTGAAATTAAAGAATCAAAAAATCAGATAAAAGAAACAGAAGAAACGGAAAATAAATCCAGCGGAAATTCAGACGAAGGAGAATCAGAATGAAAATACCAGTGATTTTAAATGGTGAAAAAGTAATTCTTGACGCAGATCCAGAGGAAAAACTTGAAGAGACGCTCAGAAGGCAGAAACTTTTTTCTGTAAAGGAAGGCTGCCAGAAAGGCTGCTGCGGTTTCTGCGCAGTTCTTCTTGACGGAAAAACCGTTCCAAGCTGCCTTATTCCAGTCGGAACAATAAAAAACAGCGAGATTGAAACTCTTGAATTTTTCATCAAGACAAAAGACGGCCAGGACATTCAAAAAGGATTTTCGCAGGCTGGAATTTCATTCTGCGGCTACTGCAACTCAGCCAGATATTTTACGGCCTACAACGTCATAAACATGCAGACGCGGCCTTCAGCTGAGGAAATTGAAGAAATCGCCTCTTCCGTTGAATGCGGCTGCACCGACACAAAAAAATTCATAAACGGAATTCTATACGCAATTGCCAACAAGCACAGCCGCGAAGGAAGGAAACATGCAATCATCTAAAAGTTTTTATTTTGCACGGAACATTCCTGAAATTTTCCAGCAGATAAACAGCATTTCGGGCCTTTCTGTTCTAGGCGGCTGCACGACATTCTCACTGCGCGGCAAAAATTTTCCAGACAAAAATCTTTGCATCAGAAACATTGCCGAGCTCAAAACGCTCGAGAAAAAAGAACGTTTTCTCGAGATTGGAAGCGAAGCAACGCTCGCGGAAATTGAGTCGCTTGGAAAGAACAATCTTCCGGCGACAATTTTCGAAGCCGTAAAATCAGTGGCAAATCCGTTCATAAAAAATCTCGCGACAATCGGCGGAAACATATGCGCAAGGGACTTTTACTACACGCTTTACGCTCCGCTTCTTGCCCTCGACGCAACTTTGGAATTCATGAGCGAGCAGGAGACTTCCACAATGTCAATGTACAAATTCATAAGGATTCCGGAAAATTCAATTCTGACAAAAATCCGCGTGCCGTTTTACGACTGGAGCATCGCAATTTTCAAGCGGGTCGGGCCGGACAGCACAATCAACGAAAATTCCGCCTCATTTGTTTTCCTCGCCGATTCAAACAAAAGCCAAATCTCAAATCTCCGGATTGCTTTCGCAGGAATTTTCCGCTTCCGTGACGCTGAGCTTGAAAACAAGCTGATCGGAGCGCACTTGCCGCTTTCTTCAAACACAATTTCAGAGTTCATTCTCGACGCTGAGGAAAAATTCAACAAGGCGGCCAAAAAAGCAAACGCAAATCCAATTCTCGAAAAACAGTTTTGGAATCTTCTAAAATATTCGCTCGAGCAGCTGACATAAAAAAAATGATATTTTTGCTGATTTTGATTTTTATCGTTTTTCCAATTCTTTTGATTTATTTCGCCTCTTCAGACGGCTCATCCTCAGAAAAATCGTCATCCAGCCAGCCGGATGACGATTTTACGGATGAATCATGTTCCTACAGCGGCAAAAATAAAATTCATCTTCCCGCCAAAAAAGATATTTACGACAATTACAGCGACGATGTTTATGACTACGCGCTCGACATGGATCCGGAAGAACTCCGCGAGGAAGATCCGGATCTTTATGACGACATCTACGGCTGGAAAGCGAACAATCCAGACGAAAATTAAGATTTTTTTCTGATTTAAATTTTTATTTTATCAACATGCAGTCGCCATAGCTGAAGAACCTGTATTTTTTCTCCACGGCCTGCCTGTAGGCTGAAAGAATGTGCTCGCGGCCTGCAAAAGCCGAGACAAGCATAATCAGCGTGCTTTCAGGAGTATGAAAGTTCGTGAACATCTGGTCAACGCACTTAAATTTATATCCAGGATACATAAAGATATGTGTCGAGGCGGAGCCGCTTTTTACAAAGCCGTTATCGTCAGCCGCCGACTCAAGAGTGCGCACAGAAGTTGTTCCCACTGCAAGAACCGGGCGGCCGTCTTTCTTGGCCTGATTTATTTTCTCCGCAACGTCAATCGGAATTGTATAGACTTCCTCGTGCATCTTGTGGTCTTCTATGTTCTCAGTTCTGACCGGCAGAAAAGTTCCAAGCCCAACGTGCAAAGTCACAAAGCAGCGTTCAATTCCCTTATCGTCAAGGCGGCGGAACATATCTTCTGTAAAGTGAAGCCCCGCAGTCGGACAGGCAGAGCTTCCTGTCTCCTTAGCGTAGATTGTCTGGTAACGCTCAGAGTCAGTGTCGTCGTCCTCGCGCCTTATATAAGGCGGAAGCGGAATGTGGCCGTTCGCCTGGAACCAGCTGTCATCAAGCGGAAAATCAAACTGGATCGTGCGGAACTCAGAGCCTTCGTCTCCCTCGTGCTCTATTATTGTTCCGACAGAGCCGTCCTTGAACTTGTACTTGTTTCCAGTCTTTACTTTCTTTGCACCTTTAACCATCGTGTGCCATGTTTTTAAGTCGGGCGTCATCTGGTTCAAGAACATGAACTCCTGCTCGCGTCCGCCCTGCCCTTCCTTTTCAGAAATATGAATTCCGTAGCAGCGGCTGCGGCGGACTTTTGAGTTGTTGAATACCATAAGAGTGTCAGGCGAAATCAAATCAGGAAGGTCGTCCATCATATAGTCGCGCACTGAGCCGTCCTTTCTTCCTAAAAGCATGAGCTTGTCTTGTCCGCGTACTCCAGACGGGCGCTGCGCTATAAGCTCCTCAGGCAAGTCAAAGTCAAAGTCAGTAAGTTTCATATTTTTCCTCTCGTACAATGCAAAATCAAGAATGTAAAAATGCAGAATTAAAAATCAGTCGAAAAGGCCTGGTGATTTGTCTGCAAGCTGCGCCGGGCTTTTTAATCCTAAATGCTCATAGGCAAGCGGAGTCACTATTCTTCCTCGCGGCGTGCGCTGAATAAGTCCGCACTGAATCAGATACGGCTCATAGTAGTCCTCAAGAGTGTCCTGGGCCTCGCCGAGCGATATTGCAAGGGTTTCAGCTCCAACAGGCCCGCCGCCAAACTTTTTAATAATCGCCTTAAGAATCTCGCGGTCAAAGTCCTCAAGGCCAAGATTGTCAATTTTTAGCCGTTTAAGTCCGTCAACGACAATCTGCCTTGTGATTTTTCCGTCGCTGAAAAACTGCGCGAAATCTCTCATTCTGCGGACAATCCGGTTTGCGACACGAGGAGTTCCGCGGGAGCAGCTCGCCATTAAAAGAGCCGCGTCATCGTCAATCTGGCAGTTTAGGATTTTCGCCGACCGCTTTATGATTTGCGCAAGCTCCTCATGCGTGTAAAAATTAAATCTCTGGATAATTCCGAAGCGCGTCTGAAGCGGCTTTGACACCATCCCGGCCTTTGTTGTCGCGCCTACAAGAGTAAAGTGCGGAATCGGGATTCTTACCGTGCGCGCCGCGGCTCCCTGACCTATCACCCAGTCAAGCTCAAAATCTTCCATTGCAATGTAGAGCATTTCTTCAATCGCAGGCTTTAAGCGGTGGATTTCGTCAATAAAGAAAACTGTGCGCGGCGTGATTGTGGAAAGAATTCCAGCCAAATCCTTAGGCTTGTCCAAAGCAGGAGCCGAAGTCACCTTAAAGTCCGCTCCAAGCTCGTGCGCCGTGATTTCTGCGAGAGTTGTCTTTCCAAGTCCAGGCGGCCCGATTAAAAAAAGATGGTCAAGCGGCTCCTGCCTTTCTCGCGCCGCATTTATAAAGACAGACAGATTCTCTTTTATTTCCTTCTGCCCAAGAAATTCGTCAAGCGTCTTTGGGCGCAGGCTTGTCTCCTGCGCGTCGTCAGAAACAGCGACATCTGAATGGACGAGTCCGCTTTCGCCGCCGCCGAAAGGAAAGCCCTCAGAACCAGCGCGGAAGATTTTTGTCTGCCCGCCGGAACGCGCTGCCTGGGACGCAATCTGAGAAAATTCGTTCATCTCGTCATCAAGACTGTCTGGATTTTTATACTTAAAATTCTTGCTCATAAAATATCAGCGCAAAACGCTTAGTTCGCAAGCTCAACAAGCGCATTGCGGAAAATCAAATCTTCTTTTTCTTTCTTCGGCTTTGAGTCAAATCCGTTCTGGGACTTTAGTTTCGCCGAAATTTCAGAAACCGCCTGCTCAACCTGTCTTTTGTCGTAGCCCATGGCCGCAAGAGAATTTATCACGTCCTGAAACTCGCCTCCGCGCGAAGCAAAAGACTTTGAGCCTGGAAGCTCATAATCGAGCGTAAGTTTTCCTTTAAGCGCAAGAAGCATTTTCTGCGCAGTTTTCTTTCCAAGGCCGGGAATTTTCTCAAGAGCCGCTAAATCTCCTGAGTCAAGCGACGCTACAAGCTGCTCGCGCGCGATTGAGGACATTATTTTAACCGCGCTCTTAGGGCCGACGCCTTCAACTTTGTTCAAATCAAAAAACAAGTCGCGGTCCTTTGCCGAGGCGAATCCAAAAAGCGTCATCGCGCTGTCAGTATGCTGGAGCCAGGTGAAAACTTTCACATTGTCGCCGACATTTCCAAGCTGGCTTATAGAAGTGTCAGGAACCGTGATTTCCCACTCGATTCCGTTGTTGTCAACATAAACTTTCTGTGGAAATTTCGCCGTAAGCGTCCCTGAAATTGAATTGAACATAGCAAGATTATAGCGGAATTTTCAATAGTAGAAAAGATAAAAAAAACCGGGAAAAAATCCCGGTCAAACACTAGACTTGTTCGGAAAACTGAAGTTCTCGGACTTTTCTGTTTATTTTATTTTTTTAACAAAAGCATCTTTATAACCATATGATTTCATTTTTTCCAGGACAGATCCATACTCATCAATTCCGAGAGGTCCAATCATCACTTGATAAGATTTTCCGTTCTTGCTTTCAATAAGAACCATCGGATATTTTGAAGAATATTTTTCAATAAGATTTTTTATATTCTCCTCTTTTCCGAGGGAAGCAATCTGAATATAATATCTTCCTTTTACGAGATTGTTATGAGACGGAACAACATAGTTTCTCCAGCCATTTGAAACAACAATCTTTGCAGCCGGAGCAATTTCTTCCGCAGGTTCAACTTTTTCAGATTCAGAAGAAATATTTTTATCAGGCTGAACCGCAGCAGCTGAAGATTTTTTTCCGCTATTGTTTTCAGAAACTGGCGGAACAGGTTCTGTCGGGACAAGCACGATTGGCTGGAATGCATCATCTTCGGATTCAGAGGCGGAAACTTCATTCTCCGCAGGATTTTCCTCAGCCGCAGTTTTTTCAGGAACAGATTTTTCTGTTTTTTCTGCAACATTATTCTCTAATTCTGACGTAAGCGGAACTTCTTCTTCCGCAACAACTTCAGGCTCTGCGACAACTTCCGGAGCGGCAGCCGATTCTGGCTCACTATACGGCTCTTCTACAGTTTCCAAAGCATCAGCTTTCTCATCCGTATTTTCATTATATTCCGCAATCTCTGGAGCTTTTTCATCAGCGCTCTCAAGTCCATCTTCATCAGAATTTTCTTTTTGCACTGGAACTTCAGAGACTTCTTCAGCCGGAACAAAATCATCTTCAACTTTCGCAGAAGAAAGAGTTCCATCAATTTCAGGAATTGTTTCAGAATCAACCTCATCTTCATGAATTTCAATATCTTTTCCAGAAGATTTTTCAGCTTCGGTTCCTACAACGACAACCGGCTGGAGAGGCTCCTTAGATTTTTCATCTTCTTCAGAAAGAGCCGGAAGCTCCTCTTCATGAACCGGAAGATTTTCCGCCGGTTCTTCCTCTGGTTTTTCAACAGGGACAACTTCTACCATCTGAAGCGATTTTCCAGAAGATTTTTTCATTTCTGCAGGAGATTCGCCAGAAACTGTTTCAGGCTCCTGCAAATTTTCTGCCGGTTCTTCAGAAATTTCATTTTCGATATTTTCAGAATTCTCAGACGTATTTTTTTCAGGCGCTTCTAGCAAAGATTCTTGATCTTTTATATTTTCAGACGGAATTTCCACAGAAGCGGCAGCAATTTCTTGATTCTCAGCATTTTCAGCGGCCGGAATTTCAGATGAATCAGAAACAACAGGATTGTCTGAAATTTCTTCCGCCGGCATTTCGTCTGCCGGAGTTTTTTCTTCAGGAACAGAATCCTCAGAAATTTTTTCAAGAGGCTTGTCTAAGGTTGCCGAAGCCGCATCTTCATTTTCTTCAGATTTTTCAGGATTTTCTGAAATTTCTTCATTTTCAGATTCAGAATCTTCGGCGAAATCATATTCATCATCAATTTCTTTGTCTTCCTCGTTGTTTGACAAAACTGCGGAACCTGAGGCATTTTCTTCGAGACTTCCAGAACGTTTTGTAAGTTTTACCTGGACATTTGAATCAGGCTCGATTTTTAAAGCCTCAGCAGCCTCTGGAGTTAAAAGGATTGCAACGCCCTCGCTTGGATCAATAGCTCCGAGAACAAGGATGTCTGCGGAAACTCCTGTCGCAGGATTTGTGACAGTAACACTGTCGCCAGGCAGATAACCAACAGTTCTAGCAAAAAGACCTTTTGGCATTGTTCCCTCTTCCGCCACAACCGCACGTCCGTCAAGCGAAGGCAGAGAGGCTGCAAAAAGCGCAGCCGCAGTAAAAAGTGTAAAAATAAAAACCGTTAATTTTTTCATAAATCCCCTCATTTCAGGTTTTCCAATCCGCTGTTGATTTCGTATGCCACAAGACCTGCAAAACCAGCAAGATCCGTCTCATTGCTGTCTTTTGAAGCAAGAGCTCCAGGCTTAGCTGAGCCGCTTGCAACTTCAATTCCAGTTTTTACAAGATAACTTCTCCACTGAACTTTTTTTATGTTTTCAAGCAAAAGAGCCTGAGGATTTGAAGTTTCATTCGCCGGAACATAAAAAACTTCGATCCGGACAAGATAATCCATTCCGCCTTCGAGATTTTCTGCAAGGGCAGCCTTTTTTGCACTTTCATTTTTCGCTTCTGAGCTGCTAATCCAAATTGGCGAGCTTGAAACAATCTGGCCATTTTCAAAAAAATAGTCCGTAATACATTGCTCAAAAAAATAAGATGTATCCCAAATTTTGTCTTGACCAGGATTGTTCTGAATTATCTGAATCGAAAGACTCCGGCCAAAGCAGAACATCGGCAGCAAAACAAGAAAAGAAAAAAACGCAAGTACAAACCGCTTGTTCATATAAACTCCAACAAAAATCACTGTCCTTTTGAATATCGGAATTTCAAAAAAAAAATTAAGATATTTAGGATTGCCAAAATTCGAAGCTTTTTTCTAAAAAAAAATCAATTTTTTTCAAATTTCTTGCCGAATCTCACACTTTTTTTCGTATATATATGTAGGGAAATTATGTGCGATCAAAAAATTGAAATCCGGGAGCTTACTTTAAAGCACGGGCTGTCTTATCCGAGCGACGAGGAGCTTATAATGCTGATTTTAGGACACGGAACAAGGAAAACGCCGGTTGACAATCTTTCTGTCAAAGTTCTTGAAGTTCTTATGAAATCAAACTACGACAATCTGATTGAAAACCTGACTAAAATCAGCGGAATTGGAAAAACAAAGGCGCTGGCGATTGCGGCGGCGCTGGAACTTGGGCGGAGACAGAACAGAAATCCGCAGGGCGCGCTTTCGCATCCAAAAGACGTAATTCCGTTCATACAAAGCTACGCGCTTTTGCCGACCGAGCATTTTCTTTGCATAACACTGAACGGAGCGAGGGAAATTCTTTCTATCCGCGTGGTCTGCACAGGCTCAGGGAACATGGCGATTATACGGATGGGCGACGTTTTTGCAGAAGCGATAAAAGAACACGCGTCCGCCGTTGTTTTCTGCCATAATCATCCTGGAGGAAATCCAACCCCGTCAGATGATGACATCAAGACGACAAAAAAACTTTACGCTGCGGCTCAGCTTCTTCAGATCGCGTTTCTTGACCACATCATAATCGCGAGGAATTCTTATTTCAGCTTCCTTGAGCACAATATGTTTGAAATGTTTGACGAAGAGGCAGACAACGAAAACTTAGCATGAAACAAATTTTTCTTTATACTTAAAAAGGAATTCTTTATAATAAGATTATGAAACTTTATTCAAAATTGCAGTTGATAAAATCAGCATTGTTCGGGCTTGCCGCGGGAATTGCGCTTATGGCGGCGGCTTTTATTTTTATTCCGAGAACTCATAAAGAAGTCACGCACGAAACGCAAATTTCAGCGGAAGATAAATCTGAAGAAAACGCGGAGACAAAAACGGCGCAGAACACTCAGCCGGAACTTGAGAGCGAAAAACAGGATAAGCAAATTTTTGACAACAACGCCTACACGGTTTCGTCATCAAAAAACCAGAGCTTTGACTCAGTTTACACGCAGGACGAACAGCAGAATATTTCAGTTTATGAAAAATGCAATGAGGCAGTTGTGAACATAACAACGCAAGTGATGGGCGTAAACTGGTTCCTGGAGCCGGTTGTGCAGGATGGCGGCTCAGGCTCAGGCTCGATAATCGACAAGCGCGGCTACGTTGTCACAAATGTCCACGTAATTTCAAACGCGAGCAGAATCAATATTTCGCTTGCGGACGGAACAAGCTACGAGGGAACAGTCATTGGAAAAGATGTTGAAAGCGACATTGCGGTCTTGAAATTTGATCCGCCGGACAATGTTCATCTCAAGACAATTGATTTTGGAGACAGCGAAACGCTCAAAGTCGGGCAGAAAGTTATTGCGATTGGAAATCCGTTTGCGCTTGAGCGCACAATGACCACAGGAATTGTCTCAGGACTTGGAAGGCCGATTCAGGAAAGCGCAAACGTAATCATCAGGAACATGATCCAGACCGATGCGGCGATAAATCCAGGAAATTCCGGCGGACCGCTTTTGGACACAAAAGGAAAGATGGTCGGAATCAACACAATGATTATATCAAATTCAGGAAGCTCTGCAGGAGTCGGATTCGCAGTTCCGGTAAGCACAGCCCGGCGCGTTGTGGAAGATTTAATCAAATACCAGAAAGTGCGCCGCGGAGTTCTGAAAATCCAGCCGGTTCAGATGACTTCTTCAATCGCGCGCTACGCTAATCTTAAAATTTCGTCGGGAATTCTTGTAAGCCAGGTTGAAAAAGGCTCCGGAGCAGATCTTGCCGGAATCAAGGGAGGAACGGAGCAAGTCCAGTACGGAAACCGCTTCAATCCGACAACAATTTATCTTGGCGGCGATATAATCACGCAAATTGATAATATTTCCGTGCGAACTTTTGCCGACTACACAAGCGCGCTTGAATCAAAAAGACCGGGCGACGCAGTTACAATAACGGTTTATCGCGGCGGTGAATACAAAAAACTAAAAGTCGTTCTTGACGGAACAGAAAATCAAAGCCAGGCGGAAAGCTCAAAAAGCGCGTCGCTTTAAAAACGGCAGAAAAAAATGAAAAAGCTGGCTTTATCCGCTGTTTTGTTTTTTCTTTTCGCAATGTCAGTTTTCTCATCAAAGCTTTCTTTTCCAGTAAAAGGACTTGTCACGGTTTCGTCTCTGCCTGTTTTTATTTCCGCAGAATGGGATGATGAATGGATTTCAGAAAATTCATCTTTTTCATATAACCACGGACTTGCGAGAATTGCTTCAATTCTTGCCACGGTTTCGTACACGGATATTGAATCAGAACAAAAATCAAATTTGATGGAGCAAACTTACAAGATTCTTGGCGCTGAAGATGGCTCAATCGATTTCCATTACGACGTGGACTACTCCGCGCCGCAGGGCGACAACCAGGCGGCGTTCAGCTTCGCATCAAAAAAGATAAAAACATCTCTGGGAGAAAAAACGCTTGTCTTTGTTGTAATCCGTGGAACTCCGCTGAACGCGAACGAATGGATTTCGAATCTTGCGGTAAGCGACACGACGGAGCAGAATGTTACAATCCACGAAGGATTTTACAGAACGATGGAGCAAGTCCGCAGCGCGCTTGAATATTATCTTCTAAATCAAAAAGCGGAGCCTAAGGAAACCAGCCTTTTCATAACAGGACACAGCCGCGGAGCCGCAGTCGCAAATCTTCTCGGCGCGAAACTTTCAGATGAAAAAATCTTTGACACATCAAAAATATTTGTCTACACTTTTGCTTCTCCGAACGTAAGCCAGGCGGATGATGTTTCTGATCCAAAATATGGGTTTATCTGGAATATTGTCAGCGGAGAAGATGTCGTTCCTTCGCTTCCGCCGGACAGAAACAGCTGGAAATTCAAAAAATACGGAAAAATGCGCGTTCTTATAAACAGATGGACGGCCGACAAATCAAAATACGACGAGGAATTTTATCCCGCGATGAACAAAATCTACTCGCAGTTTCTTGGCAGGGATTTCTGTCCTTTTAAAAACGGAACTTTTTTGCAAAGTCAAATTTCACGTGTTCTGACAAACATTTATCCTGACATTAATTCTTATTACAAAGGAAGATTCAAGCTTAGAAACTCAGCGGAAAAAATCGCTTGGAAAATTTTTCCTCCGTCATCTGATAAAAAAAATGAAAAAATCAAAAGACAAAATGAATCAATTCTAAAAAATATAATGAACAAAATAAACATTCAGACAAACGGCGGAGTTGACTATCTAAAAAAAGCATTTGTAGATATGCACGCGGGCGAATCTTATCTTTCGTGGCTTTTTGCGCTGGACGAAGACGAAGCTTTTTCAAATCTTGGAAGCGTTCAGATGATTCTTGACGGATATTACGAATGCGCAGTTTTTGATGCCGGCGGAAATCTTCTTGCGCGGATTACGGACGGAATTCCTCAGTACAAAGATATAAAAGTTCCAGTTGCGGCGATGCCTCTTCCGCTAAAAAAAACAGCGGTCGGATTTCCTGAAAATGAAAATTTCGAAGTTGTGATTTACAAGCCAAGCCTTGTTCCGACAAAAATCGATTCGGAAATTGAATTTTACGACTGCGAGGGACATTTTATCAAAAAAACTAAAAAGCAGAATTTTTTTCCGCAAATTGGAACAGCCCTGACATTTGCGGCGGGAAAAGTTTTTCTTGAAAATAATGAAGCCGCGAAATCAAAAATCAAAGGAAAAATCCTAAAAGAAAAAATCTCGCAGGGAAAACTGCGCCGCGAAAATGAATTCTACGTAAAACCGGAATTCAGTTTTGGAATTGACAAGCAAATTTCAGGCGGAATCGATTTTGGAACAAAAAATTTTTATGGAATTGCGCTAGTTTCAAGCAAAAAAGGAAATTTCAAAGATTTTTTAAGCTTGGCCGGCGGAATCGGACATCAAAACGCGCTTTACGGAAATCTGATGATAAGCGCAGAAATTTTCGGAAAGTGCGCCTGGATTTTTGATGATGAAAAGCTCGGCGATAAAAACGACGCGTCCGCAGAAAAATTCAGTTTTGTTCCGGAAGCAAGATTTTCAGTTTCATTCCAGCCTGCGCATCGCCTTGAGATTTTTGCGGCTGGAATTTTTGATTTTAATGTCAGCGGATTTAACGACGGATATTTTGACTCAAAAATTCAGCAGAATAAAATCGGAAAAATCAACTTTGGATGTTGCGTTCAAGTTGTTCCGTCAATAAGTTTCGGAGTAAAATTATGAGCATAAACAAGCAGAACATTCTTCTTCTCTGCAAAGTTGTTGACAACTTTGGCGACATCGGCGTTGTCTACAGGCTTTCGAAAGCGCTGAGCGACGCGCGTCCGTCATTAAAGCTGACGCTCGTTGTGAGCAATCTTGAAAGTTTTTCCGCGATGGCAGACGAAATCAATCCGGAAAAGAAAATTCAGGATTTTAAGTACAAGGATTCAACCTGGAAAATCTTAAGCTGGAATCTCGACATGAACATTCCGGAAGAAAAAGAGGCGGCGAGAAAAGCCGCGAGCGAAAACCAGATTGTACTTGAATGCTTCCAATGCGGCCGCCCTGACTGGCTTGAGAACATTCTTTTTTGCGATGATTTTACAAAAACCGTGCAGATTGTGAACATCGACTATCTGACCGCCGAGGACTACGCAGATGATTTTCATCTTTTAAGAAGCGGCACGAGGAAAACCTGCATAAAAAAAATCAACTTTATGCCGGGATTCACAAGCAAAACAGGCGGCCTGATTTTCTCAGAAGAAGCCGCCCCGCGCCTCTCGACTTTGCAAAAATCACAAGAAAAAGCAGATTTTAAGATTTCATTCTTCGCCTATGAAAAAAACTTTGTGCCAGTTATAAACGCAATTTCGCATTTTCAGGAAGAAAAAAGGAAGACGAAAAAAGATTTTTTTGTGCGCGTTTTTGTTGCGGCAGGAAAAAGCCGCTCGCCTTTTATTGACGCGTGGGAAAAATGCGGAAAGCCGTTTAAAATCACGGAGCTTCCATTCTTGCCGCAGGAAGACTGGGATTATCTTTTAACGCAGATGGACTTTAATTTTGTGCGCGGCGAAGATTCTCTTTCCCGCGCAGCTCTTTCCGGCCTGCCTTATTTGTGGAACGCGTATATCCAGGACGACGACTATCAGCTTGTAAAAGTTGACGCGCTTTTAGAACGCATGAGGCCATTTTTTGACGAAAACGATTTTAATCTTCTAAAAAATGTCTGGGACTCGTACAATAAAGAAAGCGAGGACGTTAAAGAAATCTCCAAAACGGAGCAAGAACTTTATGAATTTCTTCTCCGCGCCTGTGACTCTGGCAAAATGCAAAGCTCGTTCAAAAATTATTCTGCTTCAATCAAAAAAAACGGAAATCTCGCGCAGCATCTGCTGGATTATCTGGACGGATTAGACTGTTGAAAAACTATCTTAAAATCAATATCATATATAGATAAAAGCTTAATTTTTTGAGGTTATTTCTATGTTGATGACAAACGAAATTAAAGTTGGAACAGCCTTCATGTACGAAGGTCAGCCTCTTATCGTACAGAAGATGCTTGGACAGAAATCAGGCCGCCAGGGAATGGTTACAAAACTCCGCGTTCAGAATATTGTTACTGGAAGCACAATGGACTTGGGACTCGACGCAGGAGAGAAATTTGAGGAAGTTGACCTTGTTGAGAAAACTGTAAAACTTTCTTACATCGACGGCGATGAGTATCACTTCATGGACCAGGAGACTTATGACGACATTCCTTTGAGCAAGGAATATCTCGGCGACAATGCAGGATACATTTCTCCAGATGATGATTATGATGTAAAAGTCACATATTACAATGACAAGCCGGTCGGAGTACGTCTTCCAATTCAGGTTACACGCACAATCACTTACTGCGAGCCAGGAATCAAGGGCGACACTTCTGGAAAATCTACAAAGCCTGCGACACTCGACACAGGAATTGAAGTAAAAGTTCCTTTGTTCTGCAACACAGACGACAAAATCGTAATCGACACACGCGACGGCTCATTCGTTGAGCGTGCAAAATAAGGCCAGCAGAGTCATTTTGCTTGAATATTGGAAATCCCGCGTCAAACGCGGGATTTTTTATCTGCTCTTAATTTGTAATTTCCGGATTTTATTTCCAGAAAAGCTCCGCCTCGAACGAAACATCTTCCTCAGTTTTTCCGACAAAGGTCAGCTTCTTGTTTTCTTTGTCTATATTTCCAAAAATCTGCATTTTTTGACCGAGCTTTGCTTCCTTCGCGTAATTCAGGCGGAAATCTGTAAAATCCGCATGGCGAAGCTCCGGCGGCAAAGCGTCCGCAACAAAAGCTCCATAGCGGGAGTTGTTCGTATGTCCGTTTCCATCAATATCTGAATATTTTATGATTCTTTCATCAAACAGCGTAAGATTTTCCGGCTGCTGGATTTTTCCATATTTCAGGCAGTCGTGCTCAGTCTGCAAGTCTGTCGGCTCGCGCATCTTGAAATTCTTTGTTGGAACAATTCTGCGGGTTTCAGGATTTACAATCAGCCATGAGCTTAGTCCGCTCACAAGCTTTTCGCCCTCGTGCCCTTTTTCCATGCTTTCAATTTCATATGGACGCACAAGCTGCAGCGGCTCGGCTTTTTCTTCCCACGTGTGAAGAACAATGTGCTCGTTTTCGCGCGGCATTCTATGGAAACGGAAAGCGACGCGGCTCACAAGAATCGCAAAACCGTTGGCAGTCAGCGTGTCGCGGCCCATTCCGCGCTCGTTGTAATCCTCGACGGCAATTTCCGAAGTGATTTTGAGCAAATCATAAAACGAAAGCTGCTTTGAGTCATTCGCCTCGTTGAAATAAACCATAGTTTCAAAATGAAATTTGTTCTGATTGTCATGATAAATCTTATATTCAGCCATTTTCATCCTCTAAAATTTTAGACACAGTTAAAAAAAATAAGTTCCTATTATCTTAAATATTACAAAAAATTATCAGCTTGATATTTTTAATTTTCTATAATTCTTCAATAAAATTTCTGCTGTCCTCGCGTTTTAGAACCATAATTGTCATATCGTCCTCGCGCGGAGTTCCGCCAAGAAAATCATAAAGTCCGTCGATTATCGCCTCAAGAATTGACTGCGCGCTTCTAGCGTAATTTTCGCGTACAATCTGCATAACGCGCTCAACGCCGAATTCCTCGCGCTTTGAGTTCATCGCCTCGGTAAGGCCGTCCGTGTAGCAGACGATAATATCATCGTTGCCCATTGTGAACTCCATTTCCGGAAAGTTGATTGCAATATCTTTGATTCCAATTGCGCCGTAATGGAGCTGGTTCGGATCCTGGTCAAGAGTCGCGACAATCTTGCTTTTCGCCGAGAAAAAAATCGGACTTGGATGCCCAGCATTTGCAAATTCAATCTTGCATTCATCGTTTTCATCAAAATCGTTAATTCTGAACATTAATCCTGTAAGATAATTTTCAATATCGCCCTTCGCGTCAATAATCTGATCATTAATCTGATACAAAACCTGATTCACTGGAGTCTGTTTTTCAAGGCTTTTTCTAAAAGAACGGAAAATAATGTTTTTGGAAAGCATTGTAATCAGTCCGGAAGAAATTCCGTGGCCGGAAACATCGAAAAGGGAAAATCCTTTTAAATCAACGCCGTCGTCTGTTCCGCTGTAATAATCATAAAGATCGCCGGAAACTTTTGAAACAGGGCTGTAGCTTGTCGCAATGTCCCAGCCGCGGAACTGCTTGTTCGGATAAGGGAAAAATTTCTGCTGGACAATTGCCGCCATATCCATATCCATGTCGGCGCGTTTTTTTTCGTTTTCAAGCTTCTCCATCGCGACAGAAAGATGCTGAGTCTGAATTTTTACTTCGCGTGAAAGATCATTGTTAAGATACTCATTTCTGATTGAAAGTTTTGTGAATTTTACGGTCAGCATAACAAGGAAAAAAACAATCGTTCCCTGCCAGCCAAAAATCGTGTAATAAGGCTGGTCAAAAAGCCAAAGAACATCTTTTAAAATAATATCACACAAAACGCCTGTAAAAAACGGTATGAATCCGTACAGAAAATGAATGTTCTGCTTTCTATTCACATTTTTATAAATCTGATAAAACGAGACTCCGAAACCAAAAGCGCATTGCAAAGCAAGCATAAAAAGCAGGTAAGGACAAAATGAAGTCAAAAAATAATAATTCGGAGCCAAAAGGCAGCTTGCAATTGTCACAACAAGAAAAACAATTCTTACATAAAAAAGAGTCCGCGGCTGTTTAAATTTTTCGTAGCTATAAATAAAAGAAGGAATAAAAAAACAAATCAAGCAAGCCGGTACGCAGCAGAAAATTTTTGTATAAGTCAGAAAAGAAAGATGCGTGCTGAAATACCACGGCATTTCCCATGCAAAAAAAGGCTGCACAAAGAACATTGTTGAGAGATTTATAAGAGAAAAATAAAGATATTCCCAGTTCTTTTTTCTCTGGATGAACATCAAGAAAAACAAAAGCGTCGCTGCAAAAATTCCGCCTTCAAAATTCAAATAAATCTTTGAATTATATGAACTATATTTCTGGGCCAGACATTTAGCATTTTCCATTTCTGTAAGATAAACATGCTCGGAAATGGAACTTCTTCCCATGCTCCAGACTTTTATCAAAAGAATATTGTGGGCGTCCTGATGCAAAACATCCTTCGGAAATGTAAAGCAGCCGGCCGAATACATCTGCGAATGCGCATTCGGAGGAAAATTTCCCATGCTGCCGGCATAATTTCCATTTATAAAAACTTCTCCTGCAAACTGAAGATGAGGAATTACAAGGCCGATCGGCTTTCCCTTGAGCTCCTTCGGAATAATGAAACTCGAACGGAGCCAGACATACATTCCTCTTGAGCCCGCGACTCTAGAAATATTTCTTCCATTATGTATATTAAATTTTGTAAAAGCTCCAGGCCTTCTTAAAACGTCTATCGGAGACTCGTCTGCGGAAGTAAGCGTCCAATAAAAAGAATTTCCTAAATCAAGCGGCTTAGTTTCATCAACAGGACTTTTACTACACGAAGAAAAATCAAAAATGAGGAAAAAAAGAAAAAGTACAGAAGAAAATAAACGCGGAAACTTCATTTGGTAAAATTATATCACAACTATGAACATTTTGTCATTTATGAGAAAAGAATCATCATATTCAATTTTTCATTTTACAAAATTCTAATCAATATAAAATCCTTTCCCGTAAAGCCAACCGTCGCCGTTGTTTTTTAAAATCCAGAATTCATTGTAGCTCTTAAACATTCCGAATTCATACCTTGAAATTTTGTCGCCAGGAACAATTCGCCGGAGCTTTTTGAACGGAATTTTCTCAAATCGCGCAAAATCTCTGATTTTATAAATTTCCTCCGCGATTTCAGCGCCTTCTTTCTCCGTGTCAAAATAATAGACTTGCGTAAAAAGCGTGTTGTTTCCGACCGGAATTTCTGTGAGCGCGGAATTATATTTTTTATCTTGATTTTTATGATTTTGATTCTGAGATTTGTTCAAAATATCTGCAAAAGCCGAATCTTTAGGCTGCGGAAAAATCTGAAAAAACAAAAAGAAAAACAGGAAAAATGAAATAAAATTTTTCTTCATATTAAGATTATCGGCAGAATGTGGTAAAATCGGTTTATGCGTAAATTTGAAGTTGTAAGCCCTTACGAGCCTTCGGGCGACCAGGGCCAGGCGATAGAAAAGCTTTCAGAAGGATTTTTGCGCGGCGACCGCTACCAGACATTAAAAGGCGTAACCGGAAGCGGAAAGACATTCACAATGGCGAAAATCATCGAGCGCGTGCAGCGTCCGACGCTGATTATCTCGCACAACAAGACTCTCTCGGCGCAGCTTTACCGCGAGTTCAAGTCATTCTTTCCGAACAACGCGGTTGAATATTTTGTTTCGTATTATGATTATTATCAGCCTGAAGCCTACGTTCCTTCAAAAGACCTCTTCATTGAAAAAGACGCGGCCGTGAACAAGGAAATAGACGAGCTGCGCCTAAAAGCCACCTACTCGCTCATGGAAAGGCGTGACGTTATTGTCGTTGCTACAGTCAGCTGCATATACGGACTTGGAATGCCGGACTTGTACAAAGGAATGCGCGTCCACATCGAAAAAGGCGAGATTCTTGACACCAGAAAATTCGAAAAGTCGCTGATTTCAATCCAGTACCAGAGAAACGACATGGTGCTTGAAAGAGGAAACTTCCGCGTGCGTGGCGACGTGATTGAAGTTTATCCTCCGTACATGGAGACCGACACAGCGTACAGGATTGAGCTTGACTTTGACGAAGTCTCATCTATTAAAAGATTCAATGTTTTAACGCGCGAAATTGAAGAGGAACTTGACGAGATGCAGTTCTACCCTGCAAAGCACTTCGTTGTTCCGCACGAGGCGCTTCTTTCAGCCACAGACAGAATCATGGCGGAAATGGAAGAGCAGGTTAAAAAGTTCGAGAAGGAAGGAAAGCCGCTTGAAGCCGAGAGAATAAAGACACGCACAACATACGACGTCGAGATGATGAAGGAGATGGGCTACTGCTCAGGAATCGAGAACTATTCTGGCCCGATTTCAGGGCGAAAGCACGGTGAGCCGCCGGCGACACTTCTCCATTACTTTCCGGACGACTTTCTGTGCATGATAGACGAGGCGCACGTCACAGTTCCGCAGATCGGCGCGATGTACGAGGGCGACCGGAGCCGCAAGCAGAACCTCGTGGACTTTGGATTCCGCCTGCCGAGCGCGCTCGACAACCGTCCTCTCAAGTTCGACGAGTTCGAGAAAAAACTGAACCAAGTAATCTACGTTACAGCGACTCCGCGCGAGGAAGAAATCAAGCAGTCAACTCAAGTTGTCGAGCAGATTATCCGCCCTACAGGACTTCTTGACCCGATTATCGAAGTGCGGCCAAGCGAAGGACAGATGGAAGACATCTACAAGGAAGTCAAGAAGCGCATTGAAAAGAACGAGCGTAGCCTGATTCTTACCCTCACAAAGAAAATGGCCGAGGACTTGACCGACTATCTTCTAGGCCTGAACATGAAGGTAAAATACATTCATTCCGAGATTGACACTTTCGAGCGTGTCGAAATTCTAAAGTCGCTAAGAACCGGAGAGATTGACGTTCTGATTGGAATCAACCTGCTCCGCGAGGGAATTGACTTGCCTGAAGTAAGCTTTATCGCGATTCTCGACGCCGACAAGATCGGATTTCTGCGCTCGACAACTTCTCTTATACAGATAGCAGGACGCGCCGCGCGCAACGAGAACGGAACTGTCGTAATGTACGCTGACAACATAACGCCTGCAATCAAGGAAACAGTGGAAGAAACAAAACGTCGCCGCGCAATCCAGGAGAAATACAACGAGGAGCACGGAATCACGCCGCACACAGTTTCAAAAGCCGTGCAGGATATCCTTGTCCGCAAGCAGAAAGACGCAGAGGAGAACGCGGAAGTCGAGCTTGATGTGCTTAAAAAGAGCGCGAACCTGTTCGATGCAAAGCAGCGCAAGAAGCTCATCGAAGCCCTCAAGAAAGAAATGAGCGACGCCGCCGACCGCCTTGAATACGAGGAAGCCGCAGCAATCCGCGACCAGATTGCCGAAATCGAGCGCACTTACGGCAAGTAGAAGCCGCTTGAGCGCATAAATATGCGCCCGGGCAAAAAAAATCCCCGCAGGAGCAAATCCGACGGGGTTCATTTAGATCCAATGACTAAATTATTTAGCTGCTTCAAGAGGAGCTGCCATATTCTCTGGTTTTACAGTGATTTTCTTTGTAACGAAGCCTGAGCGGTAGCAACGTGTGCAAACTGTCAAAGTCTCTGTTCTTCCGAAATCTTCTGTCTTAACCTTGATGAGATTCGGTTTCCAAGTGTGGCGTGTGTGGTTGTATGATTTACTAACTCTGTTGCCGTGCTGAGAACCTTTTCCGCAAATATCACAAATTCTCATTTTTTATACCTACCTCAAAATTGATAACTGAATAAGTTAGAACAATATAAAAAAAATAAGCGTTTATGTCAATAGTTTTAACACGTTTCCAATACAAGCCCGTCGAAAGCCGGGCTTACGCTTCCGCCGTTTTTCACGATTTCTGAAAGATTTTTGTACTTGTGCAGATTTTCATCAATATACTTCTGAATCTGTACGTGCGAGTTGTCGTGGCAAATGTGTGTAAGCCAAGTGTGTGTCGCACCGATTCTGTCCGCATATTCAAGAGCCTTGTCAAAGTTGTTGTGGGTCGGATGCGGACGTTTTCTGAGCGCATCAATAACAAGATGATCAAGAACGCCTGTTTTTGCAGAAATCCCGGAAGATTTTCTTACAATTTCAATCGACTCGTCGCTGATAAAATTGCAGTCGGTAAGATAAGCAATTGAATGGAATTTTTCACCGGCGGGCTTTTTTCCCGGGCGGACAACCCAGCCGTAGTCAATCATCGGGCCGTGAATCATTGGAACCGGAACAGCCTCGACAGAGCCGATTTTAACAGGATTTTCATCTGTGTTGCCGTCAGCTGGAATCAGATGAAGCTTCGGAATTCCTCCGCCGGTCGCAACAGTGTTGAAAATGTAGGCGAATCTAAAAACAAGGCTTTCGATTGTGCTTGACGGCGCATAAATTGGAAGTCCAAGCCCTGGAGTTTCGCGCACGGAGTTTTCGCTTGCGGCAAGGGCAATAGCGTCGTTGTGGCTTAAATATGAATTTGGGCAGTCTGCGCCTCTGTACATTTCAGGCGGCTTCTTAAAGCTGAAAATCCGTAAGTCGTCAAGTCCGTGGCAATGGTCGGCGTGCGAGTGGGTCAGAAGAACTCCGTCCAGCCGTTTGATTTTGTTCTCAAGAGCCTGGATTCTAAATTCCGGGCCGGTGTCAATGACAATGTTCGTTGTGGAGGCCGGCTTCCCTTTTTCCGGCGGATCTTCGTTTACAATATATGCGGAACAGCGGTAACGTTTATCATGCGGATCATCTGAAGTGCAAACCGGACAGCTGCAGGCGACGACCGGAATTCCGTGGCTGGTTCCTGTTCCCATCAATGTCATTTTCATACCGATGTTATAACATAAACAAGTTTTTCTGTCCAATAAACAAAAGTCTCTCCGTTTTTTTAGTCAGAGCAAGTTTTTCCATCTTCTGGAAATCCAAAATCTGAAATGAAATATTATCGTTCAATGATAATTATTTATCGAATAACAATAAAAATTTATTGACAATCGATATTATATCATTTAAGATTCCATCATAAACAATATTTTTCAGAAGAATTTCGCCATTTGTTGCGAAATAAGGAGAACAAAATGATTAAAAAAATCGTTGTTTCAGTTATTTTTATGGTTTCGGCGGGCTGCGCCTTTGCAGACTGGTCAAGAATTATTTCGGCGGGAGTCAGCGTTCCGTTTCAGAGCACAACTTTCGACTGGAAGGAAGATTACGACTCTGAACACGAAACTGGCTACGGAATCGGACTTGACGGACAGTTCCGCTTTGTAAAGGACAACGGACTTTCGCTTGTGTGCGACGCTGACGCAGGCTACGCGAAGATTGGAGATGTCGAAGGCGTAAGCATCGGACTTATGATTGGCGCCGGATACAATTTTTCAAAAGACGAAAACTCCAAAATCATCTTGAGCGGAATCGCCGAAGTTGAGCAAATAACGCTTTCAGACACGGACGCATTTGTCTGGAACGGCCGCAAAATTGACGACGACACGGATTTTACAAATCTGATATTCGGAGCTGACTTATATCTTAGCAGAAAAGTTTCAAATCATTTCGGATTTTTCGCGCAGTGCATAGTTGGACTTGGAATCGGAATGTCGGAAAAGGAATTTTCTTTCGAAGAAGGCGACAGCACTTTTTCACGTTCATTTGAAGGAAGCAGCGAGATTTTCATCGTCAAGCCGAAGGCCGGCGTTTGCTGGACATTCTAAGCGCGCTGTTTAAAATCAAGACTTGGCATTTAAAAAATTTGAAAATGATTTTCAGGAGGAAATTATGAAACACAAAAAACTTATAGGATTTACAAAAACTGCGGCGAAAATTCTTGAGATTATGTTTTTCGCATGCAGCGCGCTCATGGTTCTTGCGGCAGTTCTTTCATTTGTCCGGGCGGAGAAATTCGGAGGATTTCTTATTGAGCAGGTCGGAAACGGAACTATCGCTACAAACGGATTTGAAATCATGATTCAAGACGCAGACGGAAATCTTATTCCCGGGGCTGTAAGAATTTTCACTTTCGCAGGAATTTTCACAATGTTCTTCATCGCAATGATTTTCAGGAACATTTATCTTATCATAAAGACATTCGAGGGAAAAACCTGGTTCAGCGAAGGAAAAACTCCGTTCCAGAAAGATGTTGTGCGCATGGTCAGGGAAATTGGAATCTTCAGCATAATGATTCCTGTAACCGGATTTTTGCTGAGTTTCGCCGCAAAGCTTTTTCTCGGAAACGAAATGTGCGAGACAAGCGTCCAGATTGTTGTAATCGCGACCGGACTTGCGATGATTTGTGTTTCAAACATTTTCGAGTACGGAATTTCCCTTGAAAAAGAAGTCGAAGGACTCGTGTAATAGAGAAGGAAAAAAATGGGAAAAATAGTTTTTCATCTTGACAGGCTGATGGTTGAGCGAAAAATTTCGCTGAATGAGCTTTCAGAAAAAGTCGGAATCAACAACGTGAACCTCTCAAAAATCAAGAACAACAAGGTTACCGCTGTCAGATTTTCAACTTTGGAGGCATTGTGCCGCACGCTTAGCTGCCAACCGGGCGACATTCTGTCATACGAGGAATCATAAACATTCTTCAACGTTCTTTTCGGCTTGCAACACTTTTTGATTCATCTGAATCTAGGTTCTGCATGAATTGACCACAACATCTTTAAAATATAAAATAGAACAACATTTTTAAAGAGGAAGGAATATGCCTTATTCAGAACCAACGAATCTTGGAGTGATTGCTTGTCCGGGTGGCGCGGTTTTTGCTGATGAAGTCATCATGCACTTGCGCCATATGTATAAACATCGTTTTACACTTAAAAACGACGTGATTTCAAAGCGTTACAATGTTGACAAGGACAAACTGGTTCAGGATATTAACTTCCGGAACGATTTGATGACATCGGACCTTGTTGTGCGCGGCTCAACAGACAAATACCGTCCGCCGGCATTTAAAATCAACACGCGCTTCACATGGTTTGCCAACGGCGAAGTAAAAGCCGAGCTTCTTGACTGCGTGCGCGGAAAAGACATCTACATTTTCCAGGACGCCGAGAACCATGTTCCGATTCCAATGAACGGCGGAAAGAACATCGTCACATTCTCTGTGAACGACCACGTAATGACTCTTCTCGTAACAATCGACGCGGTTCAGCAGGCGGGCGCAAAGTCAATCACGCTTGTTCTTCCAGCTTTCCCTTACAGCCGCCAGCACAAGAAGAAGAGCCGCGAAGGACTTACAGCATCTCTTTTGTGCCACATCTACGAGATGAAGCATGTGACACGCGTTGTTACTCTCGACATCCACTCGCGCGAGATTGTCAACGCGTTCAACACAACTTATCTTGACAACTTGCACGCGTCATACCAGATTATCCGCGAGCTTGCGAAAGTCGTGAACCTTTCAGGACCTGACAAGGAGGATTTGGTTGTCGTAAGCCCTGACACAGGCGCAATCGACAGAAACAAGTTCTACGCAACAGGACTAAAAGTGCCTCTCGCTATGATTTACAAGGAACGCGACTACTCAATCGTTACCCAGGATGCGAAGAACACAAACATCAAGAGCATAAAGCTTTTGGGCGATGTAAAAGGAAAAGTCGCTTTCCTTGCGGACGATATGCTTGGAACAGGCGGAACTCTTCTTAAAGCGATGGGCTTTCTTAAAGAGCAGGGCGCGACAAAAGTTATCGCCGCGATTTCCCTTCCGTTCTTTACAGGAAACGCTGTCGAGCTTTTTGACCAGGCGTATAAGGACGGACTTTTCTACCGCGTAATCGGAACCAACGCCGTCTACCATCCGGAACTTAAAGACAAGGAATGGTTCATCAGCACAAACGTGACCGGACTCTTTGCGAACGTCATAACAAGAATCCACCACGACCAGAGCCTGAGCGACCTGCTTGACAACAGGACAATCATCGACAAGCTGATTAAAAAGGACAATCCTGCCCAGCCTTCCGACGACAAGGCGGAAGCTCCGGCGAACTGATTCCAATAATAAATCAATTAAAAATTGCCGGGACATAACCCGGCAATTTTTTTGGAGAAAATCTTTCTATGACCGACTGTATTCTCTGCATTGACATCGGGACAACTTCGCTCAAAGCCGCATTTATGAAAGACAAGCCTAGCGAAGTTTTTGTCTCAAGGCAGCATTTTATAAAAGGCACAGCTGATGAATGGCTTTCTGCCCTGGCCCGCGCTGTAAAAGAATTAAATGAAAAAAATCCTGACTGCGCAGTTGAAGCAATCTGCATAAGCGGAAACGGCCCTACAATAGTTTCTGAAGACAGGACAACTCTTCTGCACAACGCGCCGCTTTCTGAAAATCTTGAACAAGAAATCAAAAACTTAAACACAAAATCGCTTTTTATTCCGAGGCTGTACGCTTTTAAAAAGATGTTTTCTGAAAGCTGGTCAAAATCAAAATATATTTTTTCGGGGCCTGAGTATCTTATCTACGAGATAACAGAACGCGCGCTTTCAATTCTGCCGGAAGAACGATATGTGCCTGCCTACTGGGACGAAAACGCTTTTCTAAAAGCAGGATTCTCAAAGGAAGACTTTAGCAAGCTGCCGCCTTTTGTCCTGCCGGGCACTCTGGCAGGAAAGCTCAACGAAAAAGCCGCGCTTATGACAGGGCTTCTTGAAGGGACGCTCGTCTTTGCAGGCGGCCCGGACTTTACAGTCGCGCTTATTGGAACCGGGACAGTTTTTCCAGGCAAGATGTGCGACCGCGCAGGCTCAAGCGAGGGAATAAACCTCTGCACACAAAATCCGGTCTACGCGGAGGGTCTTAGAACTTTGCCATCAGTTATGAGCGGCCTATGGAACGTGAGCCGCCTGCTTGAGAGTGGCGAGGACTTTGGAAAAGCGGTCGATATGCTCCGCAAAGCTGCAGAACAGGCCGGAGAATACTTTCCTTCGTATATGATAATTACAGGCGGACAGGCTTTGGACAAGGAGCGGATTCTGGAAAAAGAGAAGGCTTCCGGAATGAAAATCCAGACGCAGTACTGCCTAGACGCTGAGCTTATAGGCGACCTTGTCCTTGCGCGCGTAGGACTCGGCGACTATGACAGCATAGAAGAAGCCGTGATGGTTCTAGGATAAAAAATTTTGGAAGAAAAAAAAAGGATTGAAAGGAAAAAAAGAAACCTTTGAAAAAGGTTGCGTTTTGTCCTTTTCTATTAAAAAATGCAGACATTCAACTTACCTGAGAATCCAAAAGTTCTGATTTTCGACATCGACTCGACTCTTTACACATGCCCGGAATACGCCCACGAGCAGATTGACTCGCAGGTGCGCTACTGGGCAAAGATTAACAATATGAGCGCCGACACAGCGAGAAAAATGATTGCCGAGTACAGGCGTAAATGGGCGCTTGACCACGACGGGCAGAAAATCTCGCTAGGAAATCTCTTCACTGCGTTCGGCGTTTCTATTGAGACAAGCATTGAATGGCGGAAAAAACTTTTTGATCCGGCAAAATATCTAAAGAAAGATGAAATGCTTGCAGCCACTCTGCGCTCGCTCAGCAAAAAATTCAAGATGATTTGCGTAACAAACAATCCTGTCGCGCCTGCGCGGAAAACCCTTGAAGTAATTGGAATTTCAGATTTTTTTCCGGACGGGGATATTGTCGGACTTGACACGCTCAATCTCTCAAAGCCGTCAAAAAAGATTCTTGAATACGCCATAAAGATTGCGTCAGACTCGCTAAAATCTCAAATCGGATATTCAGACTGCGTTTCAATCGGCGACAGATACGACATTGACCTTGCGCTTCCTCTGGAGCTTGGCATGGGCGGAATTTTAGTTTCAGGCGCGGAGGAAACAGCAAAACTTCCTGAGATACTTTTATAAAATTTATTTTTTTGATAAAATATTAAAATATGATATGCGGCTGAGAAGGATAAGATTTCCTCAAAGCTTTCTATCTTAAATGACCCCGTAGCTCAGCTGGATAGAGCATCTGCCTCCTAAGCAGAAGGTCGCGCGTTCGACTCGCGTTAGGGTCAAAAAAGCCGGCGTTTAGTAAACTTTGTTTTAGAAACACCGGCTTTTTATTTTAGTCCCTTGTAATCAAAAGAGAGCAAAGAACAACAAGGTGCATTGCAAGGCTGTAAATCCACGGAAGGAAGCTAGGTTTCAAAAATCCGCCTACAAAATCAGCGAGAACAATTGCAACTGCCCAGACAATCACAATAATCATCTTTAGGATTGAGCCGAAAGTTCCCATTCTGTCGCCGATAAAAAGCTGCAGAATAATAAAAATTCCTGACAAAAGCTCAATCACGCCGAAAACTGTCACGACAAGGCGGCTCAAGTCGCCTGAAAAAATGCTTCTCAAAGCGTCCGCCGCAAAATCTCCGTGTCCTTGCAAAGCCCAGATTCCTCCGACTGCAAGAACAACACCGACAGCAATGTTCAAAATGAACCAGAAAATGTTAACACTGCTTTTCTTAGACATAATCAATTCCTCCTTTGAATTGAATTTCCTAAATTAATTTACGGTCTGTAAACCACATGAAAAATCTGCGCGACGACTTTTGAATCATCATTGAACTCAAATCCGCACAAGTCCGCCTCGTCTTTCATGTATTCGCGCTGCTTTTCGCGCCACTGCTCAAGGTTCTCGTCCTCGCCTTCCTGACGCGCAAGCTCCCAGCCGACATCATTAAACGGAAGGACTAGAACGTCCGTCACTTCGATTATGCATCTCGGCTCCTTATTTCTGTCCTCGACAATATAAACCTCGCCGTTCAGCGGCATCGGCTCGCGGTTGATTGCGTACGCTTCGAATGGCGAGAACATCACAGTTTTTCTGCCGGAAAGAACAAGATTCAGCTTTTCAAGGCCGGTAAAATTATTGTCCTCAAACTGCAGCTCGCCTGAAAATCCGACTTCGTCTTTATTCTGATGCGTTTTCTCAAGAAAATCATTCCAAAAATCTTGAATCTTAGACATTTTTTCTTCCTTACTTAAAAAGCAAACGGATTTTTCTCAAGCTTTCTAAAAACTCCGAAATCCGCACCAAACGGAACAATGCTCGGCTCCCTAAAATCCGGGGAAACCACAAGCTCGCAGTCAAGGCAATGGAGAACAAAATCCTGGTATTTTTGTTCGGGGATTTTCGGAAAAAGATACGGCCCTTTGCGCATCCAGTACTTTGCAACAATTTTGTCGTAGATGAACCAGTTTTTCTCCTCTCGCTCCTGAAGTGCCTTGATTAAATCATAAACCGAGCGCGTAACAGCGGCGCAGACAGGCGGAGGAAGCTCCGATTCCGCCTCGAAATCAATTTTCGGAGTTTTTAAGTCGCCGCCAGAGACAAGCTCAGACTTTGCCGCAAGAATAAAAATATTGTCAGTCCATGGAAGCGCAGGCGCAAAGACGATGCAGTCAACCTCACGCCAGTCAATGTCAACAGGATTCCACGGCCTAAAAAAACTTGTCTTTTCAGGAGAAATTAAAAGCGCGGCCTTTAGCGCGTCGGACTTGGAAGAAAATACAAACGCAGTTCTGTCTCCGGCAAAAAGCTCCGTAACAGCGCGGCTCAGCTGGCTTTTGTATTTTGCGTTCTTAACAGAAAAATCCGTTAAAAAACTGCCGGTTATTCCGCGGTCAAGAACATTTTTTAGAATTGTAAAAGTTCCTTTTGCGCCCCAGCCCAAAATCGCGCGGCCGTTTTCCTGGCACAAATCAGTAAGGCGGACACGTTTTTCCGTGTATAAAAAACATCCGCGCGCGCGTTTTATTGTTCCATATTTTAAGGCGATTTTTTCAGCCAGATTTTTTTTAAAATTCATTTGCTTGTAATTATAGCAAAAATTTCTAGAAAATTAAAATGAAAATTTATTCTTGATTTTTTGAACTTTTTTTGATAAAAGGCTTTGGCCGGGGCACGCGCAGAATTTAAAAAATCAGAATACTTAAATTTTCTTTATTTTTTTGACATTATCAGAATTCACTTATAGTTCGTTATTTTACAAAAGTTGCGCTTGTCAGTTTGAATTGTGGAAGTTAAAATTCAAAAAAGCATTATGATAAAGTACAAGCTTACAGATTTAGTTGATGAGTCAACTTTACAAAACATTCAGGAGAATTTTTCACAAGTCACCGGAATGGCTTGCCTTATAATCGAGCCGTCAGGAATTCCTGCGACTCAAAAATGCTGCTTCTCAGAATTTTGCGAAAAATATATCCGGAGATCAGAGCTTGGACGGAGAAAATGCGAACTTTGCGGCAAAAAAGGAGTTCTTGCGGCTCTAAAAAACAGAAAAACTTCTATTTATTATTGCCATTCACGTCTTGCGGAATTTGCCTCTCCAATTATTGTCGGCGGAGAGCTTCTTGGCGGAATTGTCGGCGGCCAGTCACGAATTTATGATCCGGACGAAGAGATGATGACAAAATCGGCTGAGCAACTTGGAATTTCGCCTGAAATTTACATAAAAAAATTCAAGCAGACAAATTTTCACACAAAAGATGAAATCCTAAAGGCTTCGCAATATCTTGGGCGGCTTGCTGAAATCATTTCAAATATCGCAGCGAGCAATCTTCGGCGCGTGGAAAAACTTCTTTCATCAGAAAAAACGGCGAGAAGCCAGGCTTTGTTTGTCACCGACATGGCTTTGAAAATGAAACAGTCGATGGACCATTGGATGACATCGGTAAAATCAATTTCAAATCTTGAGCTTTCAAGGCCGATAAAAAGCGACCTGCAGAAAATTATTTCCGACGGAAAAGAAGCTGATTCAATTCTGACGGATTTTGTTGACTACATAAAAATGACGGAAGGCGCGACAAACCTTTCTGAAACTCCTTACGACCTAAGGGAATTTCTTCCGCAGACAGTCGAGATTCTGCAAAAAGAAATGATTGACAAAGATATTTCCATTTCATTTGAAATTGACAAATCTGTTCCGCCGCTGCTTTTCGGAGATTACGGAAGAATTTCGCAAGTTGTTATGAGGCTTGTCCGCGGAGGAATTTCAAGAATGGACATCGGCTACATCAAGATAAAAGCTTCGTGCACAGATTCATTTTATGCGAAAATGCTTGAAATTTGCGTGAGCGATTCAAGCGGAGCTTTTTCTGAACAGGAAATTGAAAATATCAGGCAATATTTTGACACAGGAATTTCCGCTCTGATTGAAAAAAGCATTACAAAAGGATTCGGTTATCCGATGATTGCGATGCTTTTAAGGCAGCTTTCAGGCTCAATTGAAATTCAGAACAAACGGCCGGAAAACACAGTTTTTGCATTTAAGATTCCGCAGCTAAGCATTGACAGAAACGGAAAAAGGGCGTAGCGATGGAACTAAACTTTGCAGAACAGTTTGAATCCGCTTTGGCAAAAGAGGAATTCCATGTTTTTTATCAGCCGAAAGTTTCTCTCCATAATTACAAGATTGTCGGTGCCGAGGCTTTGTGCCGTTGGTTTCATAACGGAGTTGTGATTCCGCCGGACAGTTTTATTCCAGCTCTTGAGCAGACAGAAGCAATTTGCCGGCTTGACTTTTACATGCTTGAGCATGTCTGCCGCGACTTAAGGCGATGGATTGACGAAGGACGCAAATGCGTGAGAGTTTCTGTGAATCTTTCGCGCAAACACAAAGTCAACGAGAAACTTATCCGCGACATTATCGAAATAATTGACACTTACAGAGTTCCGCACGATTTGATTGAGATTGAGCTTGTCGAGTCAACGCTGGAAATGGCTTTTCCGGAGCTTAAAGAAATTGTGCTCGGACTTAAGAAATATGGAATTGGAACGTCGGTCGATGATTTTGGAACTGGATATTCATCTCTGAATCTTATCCGCGACTTGCCGTGGGACGTTCTGAAAATTGACAAAAGATTTGTTCCTCAGAATGCAAGCGACAAAAAGCAATACATTATGATAAAGCACTTGATTGCCATGGCGCAGGACTTAGGCCTTGACTGCATTGTCGAGGGAGTTGAGACAGTTGAGCAGGTAAAGATTCTAAAAGAATACAGCTGCTACATGGCCCAGGGAAATTTCTTTGACAGGCCTCTGCCCGCCCGTGAATTCGAGGCAAAACTCCTGGTCGGAAAAAAGCCCGCTTTTGTTCCGTTTGAAGATGAGCTTTTGGCCCCGGAAGCGAGGGAGCTTCTGCACAAGCAGCTTGAAGAAGAAAAACTTGAAATCAGAAAATAGACAAAAAAAAACTGCCCGGAATGAAGAGAACATCATTTTCCGGGCAGTTTTTTTGTAACTTGATTTTACATTGCAGAAAACTTACAGCTTAGAAAGCTTCTCTGCGACAAGCTTTGACGCGATTCCAGGGTTCGCCTTTCCTTTAGACGCTTTCATAACCTGTCCTGTGAGCCAGCCGACAACGTTAGTCTTACCGCCCTTAAAGTCAGCAACAGCCTTTGGATTGTCGGCAATCACTTTCTCTACAATAGCGTCGATTGCGCCTGTGTCGCTCACAGTTTCCATGCCTTCTTCCTTGATAATTTCAGACGGCATTTTTGAAGTCTCAAGCATTTTTGAGAAAACTGTCTTTCCCTGCGCGCTTGAAATCTTCTTGTCGTAGATTGCGTTCACAAGCTCTGTGATGTGGGCAGGAGTAATATTCACTTCGCTGATTGTCTTTCTCTGCTCGTTAAGAACCGCGAGAAGCTCCGCCAAAATCCAGTTGGCGACTTTCTTAACGTCCTTCGCGCCTTTCGCAGCCTCCTCAAACCAAAGCGCAAGCTCTCGGCT
This sequence comes from uncultured Treponema sp., assembly GCA_964538245.1. Classification (GTDB taxonomy): domain Bacteria; phylum Spirochaetota; class Spirochaetia; order Treponematales; family Treponemataceae; genus Treponema_D. Next base: position 103,217 of record CAZIFO010000003.1, on the reverse strand, counting down.
TGAAGTCAAAGTCTCAACGTCAAAGTCAGAAAGTCCGTAGTTTTTCTGCAGGCGGATTCTTTTCGCCTCCGGCAGCTCGCCTACTCTGGCCTCGGCGCGGGCGATAAGGCTCTCGTTCACCTTGAAAGGCTTGATGTCAGGCTCGACAACGAACCTGTAGTCAACGAACGAGTTCTTTGTACGCATAATCTGGGTAACGCCGTTGTCCTCGTCCCAGTTCATTGTGTTCTTGTAGCCCGGATTGAATTCCTGGCGGTCTTCCTGGAACTCTTTTAGCTGGCGTTTTGCCTCGTAAGCGCAGGCCTCGCGGATTGCCTTGAAAGAGTTAAGGTTCTTGATTTCGGAAATCGGCGTGTGGTAGAGCTTTCCGTCCTCCCACACGTTCAGGTTGATGTTCGCGTCGCATCTCATGTTTCCTTCCTCAAGGTTTCCGTTTGTAACTTTCACGTAGCGCAAGATTTCCTGCACGTTCTGCATAAAGAGAGCCGCTTCCTCCGGGCTTGTCATGTCAGGCTTTGTGACAATCTCGATAAGCGGAGTTCCTGAGCGGTTGTAGTCAATGTAAGAGTGCTTTCCAGGCAAGTGGAGAGATTTTCCTACGTCTTCCTCAAGATGGATTCTTTCGATTCTGACACGGCGGTATTTTCTTCCCTCGTTCTCGACAATGCAGTTCTCGCCCTTGAAGTTGTTCGGCCTGAAATGCTCTCCGCCTTCCTGCTCGTCCTTCGGATAGTGCGAGAGCGGCAGGTCAACATGTCCGTCGGTGCAGAGAGGAATGTCGTACTGCGTAATCTGATAGCCTTTCGCAAGGTCAGGATAAAAATAATGCTTGCGGTCAAATTTTGTGAACCGCGCAATTTTGCAGCCCAAAGCCATTCCAGCGACCGCGCCAAGCTCCACATAGCCTTTTGAAATACGCGGCATTGCGCCCGGAAGTCCGAGGCATACAGGACACACACGAGTGTTCGGCATTCCGCCGTACTTATTCTCGCAGGCGCAGAACGCCTTAGTCTTTGTCAAAAGCTGCGTATGAATCTCACAGCCAATTACAATCTCATATTTATCAATCATAAGTTTCTCCAAAGTTAAATAGTTATTCAACACAGATGAACGCAGATTAAAAGGATTTTTACGGATTTAGAAGGGCGGACAACCGCCCTACGCTCCAAAAACAAGCCGCTTCACTTCGTTCCGCTTTGTTGTTTTTTCCGCTACCCACCGTGCGGGGAGATCCCCGCAACGCCCCCCCCAAAAAAAAATCACAAACCTTTGTTCATTTCAAGGAGTTCCGGAGCGGCAAATTTTACTTTTTCCACAAGAGCATCAAATGAAGGTGATTCAAGGCAAAGTCCAGGAATATCATCGCTCGTTGCAGTCCAAACCTGGGCCTCATTATCCCAATGCGCTGAAATTTTATATTCCATAAATTTCTCCTTTTCTTCGCCACGGATGGCGAAATTGCATGATAAAAATACATAGACGTATTTTTATCATGTCTCCTTGCATTGCCACCGCATACTGCGGCGGAACTGTTTTTTTAATTCTGCATTTTAATGCTTAATCCCGCATTATTTTACCGGCACTCCGCATCCCGGATGGTCTTCTTCCCAGGCCTGCGCTGTCTGAAGAATCTTTAGCTCGTCGAACATTTTTCCAGCGAACTGGATTCCAACAGGCATTGAAGAAGCGGCCTTGTTTTCCTTTGAAGTAAAGCCGGCAGGAACAGAAACAGAAGGAATTCGCGCAAGGTTCACAAAAGTCGTGAACAAGTCGCTCAAATACATCTCAAGCGGATCATCAACTTTTGCGCCGAGCTTGAAGCTCGCGGTCGGGCAGGTCGGGCACAAAATCAAGTCATATTTCTCAAAAAGAGCGGCGACCTCGCGCTGGATTCTCGCGCGCACGCTCATGCCTTTCTTGTAAGTGTCGCCTGAGAACTGCTCTGAAAGAACGTAGTTTCCGATTATGATTCTGCGTTTTACCTCCGGCCCGAAGCCAGCAGAACGCGTGTCTATATAAAGCTGGTCGTAGCCTTCGCCCCTGTCCACACGGTTTCCATAGCGGATTCCGTCGAAGCGGCTTAAGTTAGATGCGGCCTCAGAAAGAGCGATTACATAATAAGAAGCGATTGAAGCGTCAAGAATCGGAAGGTCAACGGTCTCAATTTTTGCGCCTTTTGAAATGAACCATTTTTTTACATCGTCAAAAACCTTGGCGACATCCTTGTCCATTCCTTTTGACTCCTCAAACTGCTTAGGAACAGCAATCTTGAGCTTTGAGACATCAATAGCCTTTAGATTTCTAAGTCCGTCAGCTCCAGGCAAGTCAGCGGAAGTGTCGTCGTAAAAATCAACGCCCGACATCAGCGAAAGAGGAGTAGCAATGTCTTTCGGCGTATGGCCGATAATTCCAACCTGGTCGAGTGAAGAGCCGTAAGCGACAACTCCCCAGCGTGAAAGAACTCCGTAAGTTGGCTTTAAGCCGTAAACTCCGCAGTAAGAGGCCGGAAGACGGACAGAGCCGCCGGTTTCAGTTCCAAGCCCGAAAAGAGCCTGGTTCGCGGCGACAGCGGCAGTTGAGCCGCCCGAAGAGCCGCCTGAAACATAGTCGCGGTTGATTGGGTTTCTTGTAGGTCCGTAGATAGAATACTCAGTTGAAGAGCCCATCGCAAACTCGTCCTGGTTGCATCTTCCGAGCGGAATTGCGCCAGAGTTTAGCAGGCGGGCGATTACAGTCGCGTTGTACGGCGCGTGGTAGCCCTGCAGAATCTTTGAAGAGCAGGTCAGAGTCTTGCCTTTTACAGAAATATTGTCCTTGACAGCGAACGGAACGCCAAGAAGCGGCTTTTCTTCAAAAAGCTTTTCAACAGCCGCCTGTCCGTTTTTGCGCGCCTCCGCGATTTCCTTGTCAGCGGCGGCGGCCTTTGCAAGAACGTCGTCGTAAATTTCAAGGAAAGCGTTGAGCGGCTTTTCTGATTTCTTGTCTTTTTCAAAAGTGTCGATTGAAGCCTGGACAAGAGCGGCGGAAGTTGTCTCGCCGGATTTTAAAGCCTCAACAGTTTTTTCAATTGTATAATACATTTTCTTTTCCATATTTAACGCGGATAAACACGGATGTATTTTTGTGTTTTCCGCAATTTTTAATTATGTCAAATCTTGCCACACAGACGCGGCAACTGAGCGTTAGGGATTGTAGCGGCGCGCCGGAAGGCGCGTTCCGAAGCGAAGTGAAACGCAGCGCAGGAATGAAGCGCGAAAGCGCGGAACCGCGAAAAGCCCGGCGGCGTACGCCGCAACGCCCTGTAAATTCTTCATTCCCGATTTTGCATTTTGAATTTTTTACGCTCCCTCGCCCAGAACTTTTGGAACCTGATAATATCCGTCCATAAATTTGTCGGTTGTCTGCTTGATGCTTGGAATATCAAGGCCTGGAACAATCTCGTCCTCGCGGAGTTTTTCGGCCTCTGTCGAAGGATAAGCGTCATAAGGATTTTCGGAGTCGTCGTACTTGGAAAGAATGTCAAAATATCCGACGATTTCATCAACCTGCTTTTTGAGCGTCGCCATGTCAGTGCTTTCTGGTGAAAGGCGGCTCAAATGCAGCAAATTAGAAAGAGTTGTCTCGTCTACAGTTTTCATAATTTTATTTTAGTAAAAAAGGAAAGTTTAGAAAAGAGAAAGAAAAGTTAGCAATAAAGAACACAGGTTAAAAAAACAGACTGCAAGAACAGCGGCTCAAACTTTCTATAAACAAGTCCGTGGCTGAAATTTGCAGTCTGGTTATAAAAATCAGGAAGAAAAATTCTCTGTTTTATATTTTTCCGCCGTAATTCTTCTCAAAATCCGGATAATTATTGTTATGCTCCACAAAGTAAGTCCACATATCTTTATAGAACTGGTCGTCCGGATTTTCTGAAATCACTTGTCTGAGCGAGTCCGCATAAATTGAAATATCGAAGAATTCTTGTATATCGCGGCCGTTCTCGACAAATTTTATGAGTTTCATTGTGTCGTAAATCTCGCTCACAGCATTGAAATTCGGATCTGGATTAAATTTGATTCCGCCGTTTGTTTTAGGATCAAGAACATATTTATTGATAAATTCATCTTCAAACCTTTCTTTCTTCAACGCGTCAAAAACCGCCTGAGGATTTTCCTGATAGATTTTATACGCTTTGATTTCAGCTTTTAGGAATCGTACAAACGCCTCGCGGTCGTCACGGAACTTTTTTCCGTTCGCTGTAAGGCGGCAACAAATGTAATCGGGGCAAATATCGCTAAGATTAAAAAGTTTTTCCAAACCTAAATTTTGCGCTGTAGCATGGTAAGTTCTATTAGTACCTATTATATCCACCGCACCTTTTACAGCAGCCTGAAGCTTTGCTTCTTCAGAATCTAGATATTTTATATTATTACCAATATCTCTTCCTTCTTTTTGGAGAAAGTAAGTACGCAAATTTAACTCTGAAGTTGAATTAAGTAAAAGTCCAATTTTTGCATTTCCCCAATTGTTAGTGTTTTTATACTTTTCAGCGACATCTTTTTTTGCGAAATAAGCTTCGCCCCCGGACTGGCTTCCACCAAAAATGATTATATCAGCTCCTTGGGCTGCGCTTGAAACCTGTCCAATAAAACTAGAAAGAGTCATATCAAATTTTCCAACTATAAGAGCTGCGACATATCCATTTCTTTCAGTCTGGAATGTCTTTACATCAAGTCCGTATTCATTAAAAATTCCATCATGCTGAGCAATTGCGTAAATCGGACTTCCGACATTTCCACTCGCTCCATAGATTCCAGCAGTTATTTCATACCGCTTTGCATTCTCAGACGCTGCGGATTTTTTATCTTTACAACCAAAAAATCCAAGCGAAACAATAATAAACAAAATAAATTTTAAAACATTTTTCATTCTTTTACCTCTTTTTATAGCTTTTTAATAAGACCATTTAATAAAATGCTTTTTTGCAATGTCGATAATCGTATTCAGAATTGTCACAATAAATCCGATAAAAATTATTCCGGCAATGGCCTTTGTGTAGTTCGCGAAATTCAGCGCGAAACGCACATAATATCCCATTCCGCTGTCCGCTCCGAGCATTTCGGCGACTGTGAGCGTCATCAGCGCGGTGGCCAGCTGTATCGGCAGAGCGTTTACAAGACGCGGCATATTGAATGGAATAATCACCTTGAACAAAATCACCGGAGTTGAAAGATTCAATATCCGGGCTGAATTTATGATTTTCTTCTCGACAAACGCCGTGTTGTTAATCGAGCCCATAAAGCTGCTCCAGAAAATGCTCAAGAAAATCACGCAGAATGACGCTATTCTGAAAGTCGGAACAATCAGAACAATATACGGCGTGTAAATAAGAGCCGGAACAGTTGAAATCGCCTTTGCAATTGGATACACAGCCTTTGTCAGCCGTTCGTTCCAGCCGACAAGTGTTCCAAGAATTGTCGCGGAGAAAAGCGCAGTTGTCATTCCAACTAAAATCAGCAGCATTGAATTTGCGAATCCGATTAAAATCGTCTGCCAGTCAGAAACAAAAACGTAGAACACGTTCTCAGGAGCCGGAATAAAGATATACGGAAGAAGATTCAAGCGCGACACAATAAGTTCCCAGGCAAACAAAAACGCAAACACAAATGTTGTGATGTCCAGCGCCGCCTGGCGTTTTTTCTTGTTGGAAAAACTAAGATGAAATAAAATTTCTATCAAAATCAATACAACCGCAAATACCAAAGGCGTTTTAAGCCCGCTTCTCATTTCCGCAGCATATTTGCTTGGAAGCAGAAAACATGCGAAAATCAGGACAAACAGCAAATTAGGAAGATTTAAAATTCTTTGTTTCATAGGCTCAACTCATAATCATCAACAAAACTGGTCACATCGTTAAAAAGATGGTTCAGCTTTGCGCTAAGAGCTTTATATTCAGGGGATTCATAAACAGCCTCGCGCGCACGCGGACGAGGAATATTCACGTCAATCACTGAATGTATTCTCAGCGGCATCATAAAAACAATTCTGTCAGCGAGCAAAATCGCCTCGTTCAAATCGTGGGTCACAAAGACAACAGTTTTTTTCTGCTCGTCTTCCCTCCACAGCTTTAAAAGAAGCGCCTGCAAATTCTCGCGGATTTTCGCATCCAGAGCGCCGAAAGGCTCGTCCATCAAAAGAATTTCCGGATTGCAGGCCATTGCACGGGCAATCGCGACACGCTGCTGCATTCCGCCGGAAAGCTCGCCGGGAAGCTTGCTTTCAAAGCTGTTAAGCTCAACTTTGTGCAAAAAATCCAAAGCGATTTCATCAGCTTCCTTATGGGAAATCTTTTTGCGTCTTTTCTTCGCCGTTTCATACACGGCAAAAGAAACATTCTCCTGCGCGGTCATCCACGGAAAAAGCGAGTAATTTTGAAAGACTACAGCGCGCTCAACGCCTGGAGAATCAATTTTCTTTCCATTAATTCTCACTTCACCGCTTGTCGCCTTGTTCAATCCTTCAAGAACAGAAAGCAAAGTGCTTTTTCCGCAGCCGCTCTGTCCTACAATACAGATAAACTCTCCGCGCTTGATTTCAAGGTTGATGTTTTTCAAGGCTTCATAGCTTGAGTTTTCTGATTCATAAGTCAGGCTTAGATTTTTTATTTCAATCGCATTTTCATCTGACTTTTCATTTTTTTCAAAATCAGATGAAAAAAGTTTTTCACTCATAGGCAAAACTCCTGTTTTTTTTAGTTAATAAAATAGAAATTTGTCATAAACGTTATTTCTACTTTTTTTATTTTATTTTCCTAGTTTTGCCTGATAAGTTTGTCCTGTAATTGTTTTACCTTCAAACATTGTATTGTAAATATCTTCCATAAGATGAAGCCCTCCTGAATATCCAAGATAACTTTTTGAAAGAATAAACTGTTGGTTTACAGGAGCACTTGTATATAAGAAAATATTTCCACTTTCGTTTGTGTAGTTACGTTCCCAGTCACTGCCAAGAACTAAGGCACGTCCAGTTTTCTTTAAGTCGGGTTCTATCAAAAATTTAATATTTTCAGAGTCCGGTTCAAAGTGAAGGACATCTTTATACTCAGGAAATTCTTCATTAAAAGTTTCCCTTACTTTGCTTTCCTGCTTTTTATTCGGATTGTCAGTTATAAAAACGCCTTTAAGAATATAGCCAAGCTCATTTTCAAGAAACTTTGTAATTCCAAGAGATGAAAGGCTATCGCCAGTAACATAAAGCTCATAAGGAAGATTAATCAGCAAAGCGGAAAAAAAATCCGCAGTTCCAACAAAATAGTCATAAAAAATTTTTTCTTCCTGAGCTATAACTTCATTAACAGTTTTTGGATCAAGCTCCGCAAATTCTTCTACGGCACGCAGAAATTTTGAAGTTTCTGCCCCGCCAACAGGCATAACCGGATAATGAAGATACGGAGTGCCATATTTCTGCTTTAAGTGCTCCACAATATCAAGTCCGACCCATGGAGAAACTAGGATATTGAATTCCGCATTTGGAATATTTTTCCATTCAGAGACACCACGACTCGTAAATCCGAACAATATATTTACTTTGAGTCCTATTTTTTCAAGAAGGATTTTAAGCTGCTGCAAGTCTCCTCGCCAAAAAGGATTCTGAGCCGGAACATCAGCAAAGACATTCACAAGTTTTCTTTCAACTTTCGGCTCCACATCCCCAACAAACTGGTCGACTATCTGGTTGACAACTATTTCGTGCCCGACATAGCTGGAGCCTTTTATGCCGGAAGTTTCCGCTCCAACAACAGGCAAGCCTCTCTCGGCAAAAGACTTTGCGACACTCACAGTGTCGTCGCCGATAATTCCCGCCGTGCAGCCAGAAAGAAGCACAAACAAATCTCCTTTCATAACTTTGAGTGCGCCTTCAACTTCCTTTCTTAAATCTTTCTCGCCGCCGAAGACAACATTGCTTTCATCAGTGTTTGTTGATGGAATCTGGTTTCCACCGGCATAACATTCTCCCTGATATCCAGCTTGTGCAAATCTATTTACAATAGATGCACATCCGGGCCCTGCGTGAACCACAGGAATTGCCCGTGGAATTGCAAGAACAGTATCTTGTGCTCCAAGCGCGCAAGTAAATCTTGGCTGTGAAATTGCTCCGTTCATCTTCATACTCCTTAATCGTTTTCCACAAAATAGAATGGATCTGTTGACTCATCTAGCCACCAGTCTGTGTATGGAAATTCAGTATGCCGTGCAAGATTCTTGTAAAGCTTCGCACTCTGCATAGTTCTTTTTATTCTTCTGCCCAAATCAAGCAGTCCGTCATATCCGACAGACTTGCTTGAATCATTTTCTCTGATTGTAGGGATTCCAATTTTAAATCCTAAAACCGCAAGCCCCTCATGGCGTACAAGCAAAACATCAGGCTTAGTTTTTTTCAGAAGCTTTAAGACTTGATAAGGCTGCTTATTGCAAACTGTAACATTCGGAACATTTCCAACTGTCTCAAGCAGGTATTTCGCAGTATTGATTTCACTGTTATCGTATTTTTTGTCATGGTGATAAGTCGTGATTCCAACTATTTCAAGTCCCAAATCATGCGCGATGCTTGCCAAGTTATGCGCAAAGGAGTCTCCTGCAAAAATATATACTTTTTTTCCTTTCAAAAACTCGCGCAGTTCATTCAGCTCAGGCGTTATCCGCTCATGCTCTTTTCTGATTGCATCTTCTACGATAGATTCTTTTCCTGTAAGCGAAGCGACTGCACGGAGCCATCTGTCAGTCCATTGCAGTCCGTATGGAGAAGGAGCCTTTACCTGAGGTATGCCATAAAGTTTTTCAAGCTTAGCCCCCATAAATGTCGCAAGTGTCTCACAAATTGTCGAAGAACATGCAGCCTCTGTCATTTGAGAAAGCTCCTCGACAGATCGGGATTCAATCAGATAATTCGGACGCAAACCGATTGTTTTAAGGAGTGGAGAAAAAGAGTCAGCCCCCGCAAAACAAATAATATTTACTAAGTCATTCTGTTTTTTCTCAGGTGGTTTTACGGCTGTATTCAAAACTCCGTTATATGCGGCATCAAATCCTGTAGACCAGATCCGAGTTTTAAATCCCTCACATTCAACTGCAAAAACAGGAATTCCAAGCTCATCTGTCATCTCCTCCGCCACAGAATGCACATCATCACCGACAATTCCAGAGGCACAGGAATTAGTTATGTAAATAACTTTAGGATTATAACGCCTGTATGCTTCCTTAACCGCACTACGAAGCTTGTTTACTCCTCCGTAAATAGTGTCAGATTCCTGAATATTCGTGCAGATTCCATGATGATTAAACTTCCGGTTCCAGCGCTTTTTAGAAACAACCGTATCTCTAAAATAACGGATTGAAATACCTGCATAACAGCCAATTGGAGAATGAGAGACAACTGCGGCATCCCATATTGAATAAATTTGATTAAGAGCGCAGCCTCCCTGGCAGTTTCCACACTGAGTAAATTTAAAACGTCCTATTTTCAGAGCGTTTTTTTCAGAGCCATCTACAAGTGTTTTCACATCTCCATTAAACGTTAAGATTGTTTGAAGCCGTTTTTCACGGATCTCAACTTTTTTTTGCAAACCTGTTGCCATTTTAGTACCTCTTATATTTTCTGTTTCATAAAATTTTCATGGTTATCAATGTGCTTAAAATATCCGGAGAGTTTTACAAGAGCAGTTGGAATGTCAATTTCGATTTCAAAAGGCGAAATATTCTTTTTTAAAAGCTCTTTTTGCGCCTTCAGCCCGATTTTTGCACATACGAAACCGCGGCAATCCTCAACAAGCGAAACTTTTGGTGAAAAAAATGAAGAACATCCTTGCCCGTTTCCACACTGAAAAATTTCTTTCAACGCATTCAATTTAACGCAGGAAGTTCCTGCCATTTTTGATTCAGCAGCAAACTTTTCCTCTGATAATTCTTCAGAAAAGTTCCTGATATCTACCTGTTTCCAATTTTGCTCATCAGAAATTTCATAAATCACAAACCTATTCGCATTATGAAATTTCTGATCGACAGTTTTACCATCAGTTGAAGCAAATGCAATTTTATATGCCATTTTCTTCCTCCCGTGATAAATCAAAAACTATGCACTGTTTCATAATCCGCCTCTTTAAAATAGAAAAGGTTTGAAAACAATCACGTTTTCAAACCTCTAGTTTTCTAGTCAGTTTTATTCGTATGATTTTATTCATAGCAACCACATAAAATTTCACAAGCCAAACACATAATCTTTTTCTTCCTCCTAGAACAAATAAAGCAAACACTGCGTCCAGCATCAGCTTCAGTTTGTAAAGCTAAAAAAAGGCTTCCAACTTTCTAAAAAAGAAAATCGGAAGCCTCCAGTTGTCTGGTCAACTTTGATAACTGTAAATAATATTAAACCTACAATAAAAGTAGGTTTAACTGTAATTAAATTAATTCTTTTCATTTTTTTTGTCAATATTTTGTTAACATTTTTTTATTTTTTTAGAACCTTTTTTGCAATAATACGTTGCAAAAATCGGAGCCTTACAACTAAAGTTTCCGGCCGTAAATCAAAAATCCCGGCATTTTTCAAAAATCACACTTCATCGTCGGCTTTAATATTGCTAAGATATAAGTAAAAAAAATGGAGGAATCTTATGACCAACGAAAAGGCGATTAAGGCTTTGGAGCAGATAAAAACTTACGTTACTGCTAATTCTTTGGATGAGCTTGACTACGCGATTGATGTTCTCAAGAAACTGGACGCGGAGGGCGTAAAAGACCCGCTCAAAACTGACTTTACAAAACTGGAGAAATAAAAAAAATGAACATGATTGGAACATTCTGGTCGCTCATTCCGCCGGTTGTGGCGATTGCGCTGGCCTTGATTACAAAGGAAGTCTATTCTTCCCTCTTTATTGGAATTGTGATTGGAGCCGTTTTCTATTCTATAAGCGTCGGAAGCGGATTCTCAGGATTTTTGGCGCACTTGCTCAACGAGACAGTCGGAGAAGGCGACGACACGGCAAGCTACGGACTTATCGCCTGCATTTCTGACAGCTACAATGTCGGAATTCTTGTTTTCCTTGTGATTCTCGGCGTAATGGTCGCGCTCATGAACAAGGCCGGAGGCTCTGCGGCTTTCGGAAACTGGGCAAAGAAGCATATCAAGTCAAAGGCCGGCGCGCAGATTGCGACAATCTGCCTCGGAATCCTGATTTTTATCGACGACTACTTTAACTGCCTTACAGTCGGCTCCGTAATGAAGCCTGTCACAGACAAGTACGGAGTTTCAAAGGAAAAGCTCGCCTACATCATCGACTCAACAGCGGCTCCGGTCTGCATTATCGCGCCGATCTCCTCATGGGCGGCGGCTGTCTCAGGCTTTGTAACTGAAGGCGAGGACGGACTTTCGCTTTTCTGCAAGGCGATTCCGTTCAACTTCTACGCGCTTTTTACGCTTGTAATGCTTTTTGCGCTTGTCTTTATGCGCTTTGAGTACGGCGAGATGTCAAAGTACGAAAAGTCGAAGGACATCATGAACAGCAAGGACGAGGCGGAAGAAGAAACAGAGGAAGAGAAGCTTTCTGAAACTTCCGACGGAAAAAGAAAAGGAACAGTCGCAGACCTTGTTGTGCCGATTGCAATTCTTATTGTGTTCTGCGTTATTGGAATGATTTATTCAGGCGGATTTTTCAGCGAGGGCGAGACGCACATGAACTTTGTACGCGCGTTCGCAGCTTCCGACGCGTCAGTCGGACTTGTAATCGGCTCTCTCATAAGCCTGATCCTTGCGCTTATCTGGTATCTTTCAAGAAAAGTAATTTCATTCAAGAGCGCGATGCTCTGTATTCCTGACGGATTCAAGGCGATGGTCCCGGCGATTCTGATTCTGACAATGGCATGGACTCTAAAGTCAATGACCGACAGCCTCGGCGCGAAGGACTTTGTCGCGGGCCTCGTAGCCGGAAGCGCTCAAGGCTTACAGATGATGCTTCCTGCGATTATCTTTGTGATTGCCTGCTTCCTCGCGTTTGCGACAGGAACTTCATGGGGAACTTTCGGAATCTTAATTCCAATATGCATCGCGGCGTTCCCGGAAGGCTCGCTTAGAATCATCTCAATCTCAGCATGCATGGCAGGAGCTGTCTGCGGCGACCACGTGTCCCCGATTTCCGACACGACAATCATGGCGAGCGCAGGCGCGCAGTGCGACCACGTCGCCCATGTCTCGACACAGCTTCCATACGCAATGACAGTCGCGGCGGTCTCGTTCGTCACTTACATTGTCGCAGGCCTTACATCAGGACTCAGCACAGTCTTGAACGCGCTTATTTCGCTCGTGTTCGGAATCGCAGTCCTTTTGACAGTTCTCACAATCCTTAAGAAAAAGTCGCTTGCAAAAAAATAAAGCATAAATCCTAATTTTCTGCGGCCAGAGCAATTGATTTTATTACTCTGGCTAATTTATCTTCTCAATAAATTTACAAATCTCAGATTCTAATTCGTAAACAATTCCAGTAATTCCTAATGTGAGCGTTTTTAATTCCGATAATTAAAAAGAGTCTATAAATTTCCATTTTTGGAGGGGAAACATGGGATTCAACAGAAATCCTTACAGCGTATATCAAAAAACTGCGGTCACAACAGCGAGCCAGGGCCAGCTGATTGTAATGCTTTATGATGGAGCTGAAAAAGAACTTTCGGCGGCGGAAAACTGTTTTGAAGCCAACGGAAAAATTCCAGCAAAAAAAATCGAAAGTTTCGGAAAACATATCTTAAAAACGCAGGACATAATAAACGAGCTTCAAGTTTCGCTCGACATGGAAAAAGGCGGACAGATTGCGCAGAATTTAATGTCGCTTTACGTTTACTTTAACAAGGAGCTGATGAGCGTAAACATCGAGCAGAACAAGGAAAAGCTTTTGTCGCTTCTAAATATGATAAAAGAACTCGGCTCTGCATGGAGAACGGCCGCAACCCACACAGACTTGGCTCCGCAAAAGGCGCAGCAGACTTTGAACATTACAGGCTAGCAAAAACTTCTGTTTTGGAGGAATTTTATGAAGCATGAAATTTCAAAAGAAGAGCTTGACGAAAGAATCGCGATCATAAAACGCTTTAAAAGGCTTCTTTTGGAGCAGCGCAGCAAATTTGAGGAATATCTCCTGGTTCTTGAAAAGCAGTCTGGGAAAATCGAGGAAGAGGACGGAGACGCTTTGGTGGCGCACACGGAGCTGGAAACTCAAATTGTAAAAAATATTTCCGAGCTTCAGAAAGTTATTGTTCCGATGAAAGGAATGTACGACGCGGTTGTTCCCCAGGCTGATGAAAAAGACAAGGCCAGCGTTGAAAATCTTCAGTCAGACTTGGAGAATTTGCAGAAACAGGTTTTGGTTCAAAACGAGCACAACAGAAATTTGATAAAAGCTCATCTTGAGGAACTAAAAAAGCAGCTGGACTCCGTAAGAATCGCAAATCCTTACCGGAACAGGACTTCTGTCTACGCAGAGAAAGCCGCAGTCGGAAACCTTGTTTCAATAGAAGGATAAATTATTTTTCAACATCATAGCCAAAAAGTGCGAAATCGCCGCGGAGCGGATCGTCAGGAAAAATCTCCTTCATTTTTTCGGTCAGCTCCACGGCCGTTCTTAGATTCGCGGACTTTGACTTTATTAATCCAAGCTCGTTCGCCTGGCGCATAACGTGGACATCAAGCGGCATCAGAAGATTTTTTCTTGGGAACCAGCTCCAAAGGCCAAGGTCAACAGGCGAAGAAGTCCGCACAAGCCAGCGCAGCATCATGTTAAGTTTTTTCGCCGCAGAATCCTTTGTGTGCGGAACCAAAGCGCAGTTCTTGTCAAAAGCGTCTTCAACCACAAGATGCAGAAATTTTTCTCCGGCGCGATTTTCCCAGCGTTTCTTAAAATATTCTCCGGCGGTCTCAGATTCTGAAAAAATCTTTTTGAGTCCGTCAAAGAACAAAATCATGTCGCCGTTTGTGTACATTCTGTAAAATGATTTTTTAAGCTCATCTGAAAAATCGGCATGAAAAAAATCTTTATATCCACCAGCTAAAATCCAGCCGGCCAGCGAAGAGCCGGCCGCATCAAGAATCATCTGCACATGGGAAAGAATCTGGTCGCGCCGCCCGAAAGCGAGATTCGCCGCGACAAAAGCCGCCGCCTCCTGATTTCTCACATCAGAAAAGCGGTGCATAAACTGGGAAGGATCTTTTTTTAAGAAATCCGCGTTCTCGTAATTTTTTGCAAGAAAGCGGATTTTTTCAGAAAGCTCTGCGTCAATCATTTGTTCAGAATAAATTCAACGCGGCGGTTTTTCCATGCGTTGTCCTTGTCGCCGAATTTTGAGACAGGCTGGCGTCCTCCCCGTCCGACAGCAGTAAGGCGTGAGCCTGCGACTCCGTAGTCTTTAAGCCTTTCAACAACAAATTCCGCGCGGCTCTGAGAAAGCGGAACCAGCGCTTTTCCATATTTATTCGTTGTCTCCTCGTCTTCAAGCCCTGTTACAGAATTTGCATGGCCTTCGACAGTCACAGTGTAATTTTTAAATTTGTTCAGAATTTTCGCAATCCGCTTCAAAACGCGCTCGTTGTTCTTAGCCTGAGCCTCGGTTATTCCTTTTTTCACAACGTTTCCGTTTCCATCAACAACCTGGACTCCAAAATCAGCTTCGTCGGCCCTGAAGATAATCGCAGGAACAGCCATCTTCAAGACATCGCCTTCCCTGATGACAAGAACATCAACGCTGATTTTTCCGTCAGCTTCGGAAGTAAGCCCTAAAGTGTCCGTAACAGTGAATGTGTAAGGATAATCCATCGCTGACTGGACAAGCTCTCCGTTGTTTCCGCGTCCGTCCCAGACAACCTGCTCAGTGATTGAAGATTTTCCGGAAATTGTCCAGAAAGGCTTTCCGTTCTCAGGATCCTTAACCACAAACGACCAGTTTTTAAGCGGAACAATGTCATCGCCGCGGAGATTTATATAAAGCTCGTCGTTTTCGCCGTCGTTGTCAGGTGAAAAATACTGCGGAGAAGTTTTTACGTGTATTGCAGGCGGAGTAATCGAGCAGATGAACGCAGGAGATTTCACATCAACATAATTTCCTTTTTCATAGGAAATTTTCAAGTTCGCAGCAAAAACGCCCTCAGCCACATTCTTCTCAGAATCAAAACCGTCCCAGATAATTTCAGAAGGAAGAGATTCTTTATTTTCGCCGTCCGTCCATTTTCTTACAGATTTTCCTTCAGGAGTTAAAATCTCAAAGTTCCAGGACTCAATTCCATCGGCAAGAGAAACTCTGACATTAAATTTCTGCGAGTCAAGATATCCGTCGCCGTTCGGTGAAAAAGCGTTCAAATCAGCCGTAACGTAAGCTTTTGTCTCGCGGTTGTCAACCTTGATATTTGCGACTTCCGCGCTTCCAAAGTTTCCTGCCGGATCCGAAGCGCTGAACGCGAGCGTGTAATTTCCGTCCGGAACTTTGTTTCCAGAAGAGTCAGTTCCGTCCCATTCAAAATTTTCAGGAATTTTTCCGCTGTAAACTTTCGCCCAGACAGTCTTATTTTCGCGGTCAGTGATTGTCGCAACCCATTTTTCCTCGGAAGATGACTCGACTTTTGCCGGAAGAACGTCTTTACGTCCGTCGCCGTCAGGAGAGAACAAAACATACTCAGGTGAAATTTTTACAGAAGGCGCGGCTGTGTCAATCACAAAGCCCTGGGATTTTGCAAAAGCCTCGGAGCCGTTCGCTGATTTTGTGGAAAGCTCGGCTGAATAATTTCCGTCGGCGCAAATATTTCCGTCAGAATCTTTTCCGTTCCAGGCAAAGCTTTCAGGAAGCGAGGCCCCAGTTCTTGACCAGACAGTTTTATCATCAGAATCTTTTATCTCAAGATTAAAAGAAGAAACCGCGCTGCCAGATTTTACGACCGGCGAAATTGTTACAGAAGATGCGGAGAACCTGCTTGAAGAAGCTGGATTAAACGCTCTTGGGGAAGAAGCGAGCATAAGCTCCGTTTTTGAAGTGTCGAGCGCAACAGCGTTTTCCAGCCAGATTTCAGCAGAATTTCCAGCCAGATCCGACGCTGAAAGAACGTAGCGGTAATTTCCGTCGGAAGCGATTGTGTCGTCATCTTTTAGTCCGTTCCATTCAACAGAAGATGATGGATTCGAGCCAAAATCATATTTGCGGACAGTTCCGCCGTTTTCATCAACAATTTTTCCAGTCCAGTTTTCAATCGGCGAGCCAAAATTTTCCGCGATTTCCTGGGAAATCACAAGCGTGTCAAGATTTCCGTCGCCGTCAGGAGAGAACGTAAGGCTTGAAGATTTTACTTTCGCCGCAGGAGATGTAACATCAAGCAGAACTTCAGGCGAGCTTACAAGCTCAGTCTCGTAGCCGTTAAGATATTTCGCCGAAACCACGGCCGTGTATCCGCCTTCAGGAACGACAGCCCCGGAATCATTTTTTCCGTCCCAGATTAAAATCTCAGGAGGATTCGAAGCGTTTTCCGCTCCGCCGCCTGCGTTTTTGAATGTGCGGACAGTTTCTCCGTTCTTGCCGTTTATTTTTACAGACCAAGATGAAAGCCTGTTTCCGGAACGTTCGTCAGGCCGCGGAATTTTCACAGAGAAAGAAACTGTGTCGCTGACTCCGTCTGAATTTGGTGAAAAATATTTGTTTCCAAGAACAGCGATATTAGTCGCAGGTTTTTCAGCGGAATAAATGATATTTGAAATTCCCGCAGGCGAAGAAACATTTCCAGCGCGGTCGCGCGCAGAGATTCTATAGTTGTAGACGCCGTCAGGCAAAGGCTTTCCATTGTCGTCAGTTCCGGCCCAGTCAAATTTCTCCGGCGCGCCGGAAGTCCATTTTAGCGTGCGGACAACTTTTCCGTCAGAATCTGTAACTTCTCCCGTCCATTCATCCTCTGGAGAGCCGGACTGTTCCACCGAGAACAGAATTTTATTTCCCTCGCCAAAGATTTTTTCATCAGAGGAAGGCTGGCGGACTTCAGCTTCAGGCGCAGTGTTGTCAACAACGACAGAAAGTTTCTGGGTCGCAGATTTATTTCCATTGTCATCACTAGCCGTCACGTAATAAAAATAATTTCCGTCAGGAGCAACTTCTCCGCTGTCAGTTACGCCGTTCCAAACAACATACGCAGGAACTTTTACGCCGCTTTTCGGAGTTACGAGCGATTTCCAGAACGTCTTGAAAGTGACTTTTTCAGGCCGGTTGTCCTTGTTGCCGATTGTGCGGACAATTTCGCCCTTTTCATTTTCAATAACCAGCGACCATTCGCTTACATATCTTCTATCTTTTATCTGGAGCGGAATTTCAAGAATATCCTGAACGCCGTCATTGTTCGGAGAAATATAAACAGTTTCTTTTTCCGCGAAAGCAAAGCTGGAAATAAGAAACGCCGAAGCTAAAATTAAAGTTTTTTTCATGGTTAATTTTCTCCCCAAAGCTTGATTTCAGGAGGCGTTGTATCGTCGAGGCCAAGGCTCAGAACCGCTCCCGCGCTGAACGCGTTTATATTTTTATAAAGCTGCTTCCAGCCGCCTGAAACTGTCATTTCGCTCTGCGACCAGCCTTTTTCCGCGAGCAGAGAGCCAGGCTTCGAGTTAAACTGGAACTTAAAGCTCACGCCGACTGAAGGCATTATGTTTTTTGAGCCTTCCGCAAATTCACGCGCGTCAAATTCCCAGCCGGAATAAATTTTAAGAAAATCCTGGACGCGCATCTGAAGTCCTGCATCGGCCACAAAATTCTGGAACGAAGGATATGAAAAATCAAGTGAAAATCCAAGATTCATCTTTCCTGTGTCCAAGAAAGTCGCCGCGGCGCCAGTGCGCAACGTCGCGAAAGCCGGCCAGGAAGAAGCGTCGTCTTCTTTAATTCCGAAAGTATCAGATTTTGTGTACATTTTTCCAAGATTCAAAAGCGACGCGCCGAACCTTATATCTTTTAGAAATTTCCAGTCGCCGAAATTATAAAAAGCTCCGATTCCAGCGCTGAGCGTCCAGTCTTTGCCCGCCTCGCCGAAAAGATATCCAAAATTCGCTGAAATTCCGACGGAAACTCTCTCTGTAATATCTTTTGAAATTCCGCCGGTAAAATTCACGCTGTCGCCGACAGGCATATCAATAAATTCTGACCAGACTCCCTGAAAAAGAAAAGTCGAGACGCACCATCTTGAAGGAACCAAGATTCCGCCTTGAAAAGCGCTTCCAAGTGAACTGTCATCATAGCTGTTTGAGCTGTAAAGAACTGTTCCGGCAAAATCAAGCTCATTGCGCTGTTCAAAAGCCGTAAGCGCCGGATTTATGGCGATTGAAGAAGGCGCAGCTCCAAAAATGCCGCCGCCAGCAGAAGAATTTCCTCCGGCAAGAAGCTGCGGCCCGCTAAGCCTAAGCACATTCTGGCCTCCGGCAGGCGGATTATAAGCGAATCCAAAAGAACAAGCCGCAAACGCCGCCGCCATGCCTAGAATTTTTTTCATAAAAAATCTCCCGAAATCTATTTTTTCTAACGCATTTTTAATATCTTAAATTTAAAAAAATATCAAAAAACGCCTGATTTGTCATCTAATCCATAATTATATAGAAGCTGCACATCAAAAAAGTTACAAAGATGAATCTATTTGATTTTATGACCGCTTATTATGTATAATTCTATTTATGGCAAAAAAATCAGAGTCTTTTTTTTCACGGATATTTTCTTCAATTTTTGGCGGGGATGACCCGGACGCTGAAAAAAAGAAGCGGCTAAAATCAATTGCAAAAAATCTTTCAAAACAACGCTTCAAGTTTTATAAGGCAAGTTCAGACCAAGCGCTGCCGGCCTTTGGAAAATTCTTTTTTGATATTTACAAAGCTGTTTCAAACTGCCAGATTATGTTCAACAATATGCCCAATCCGAATTACTACAAGAATCTTGTAGTTGATGTTTCGCTCTCTGAAAATCAGAAGAAATTAATAGAAGCTCTTTCGGAAGAAGCGATTCAGACAGAATCTCGCTCAATGGATTTCAATCAGCTCAAGCTGAAGGTAAAATCAGATTTAGAAAATTTCGAAAGCGAGTTCGACCAGCAAAAGATTCAGAATGTTGATGCCATTTATTCAATGCTTATGTCATTCCGGGCTTTTTGCACGTTTGACTATTATTTTATTCTTCGCAAATTTGACTCGACAATGCGCGAAAATGACACAAACCATTCTCCAAAGTTCAATGCGATTGACGCTTCATATATCGCAGACGACTTAAAGGATTTTCTTTCAGTCATTTGGTCAATGCCTCTTGAAAAAGACTGGAACCAGATGCTTGCGGCCTTAAAAGCCGCGCGCGGAGTTGAGCCGATAAAGCCGCAACTTTGGAACAAACTCGTAAAGCTCTTGATTCAAGTCAAAAATTCAAACGTAATAGAAATGATTATCCAGCTTACGACGAAAGATCCAAATTATATGACGCAAGCGGAAATCAAGCAGGAACAAATTGTAGATGCCTACATTTCGAACGTGCAAAAAGAAGCATCGCAGGCAATACAAAAACTTGAAAATGAACAGAAAAATTCCAAAATCGACAGTCTCATAACTCAGATTTTTTCCACGACCTCAATCCGCGGCGTAAAATATTACACAGAAGAAAACGGAGCTGAACTTTCAAGAAGAGGTTTTGACGGATTTATTTACGCCCGTCCTCTCAATTATCTTAAGGCTTTTTTGATTGAATATGTAAAGCGCGACGTGCGAGAATTCGCCGACTTGGTTCTTGTGCGCGGAAAATGGTCAACTGTCCAGCTTTCAGCGCAGATGAGCGACGCGTACAATCTTTTGCTTGAATACTCAGAAAAAATAACAGCTTTTGACAACAAGCTTTCAGAAGAAAACGGAGAATTCGGCACAAAGATAAAAACACTTCTTCCGCGTTCTGACCGCGACAAGGAATCCGCGAACATAATAAGAACAACGCTGCGCGACTGCAACGGACTTGCCCGCGAGTACATAGTAAGCACAACGAAAAACTTAATCTCGTTCGCGAAAAGCACAAAAGCGCTTCTGGAAGACTATCAAAAGCAGCATCCGGAAATGATAACAAACTGGAAGGAGCTTGAAAGGTTCGCCGAACATCCAATCAAGGAACTCGGCGTCGAAGTCTACAAAAAGATTTATCTGATTGTAAGCTTAATGCAAAGCTTTCTTAAATAAGGCAGAAACTAAAAGCCCCGGTTGCCGGGGCCCTCAAAAAAAAATGAAAAGCAAAGTCAAGGAAAAATCTTAGCTTTCGTATTTAGGATTCAACCCCGGAACAACAAATTCATCCGGCATTTTTGAAGGATGTCCAGTCGAGCTGTTGACGCTTGCCCAGGTTACATCGGCCTCGGCGCAGACAACTCCGTTCTGGTTTCGGATAATTTGATGAATCTGCCCGGAAACTGCGCCAAGCTTTACAGGAGAAGTTTCAATTGTAAGCTCATCACCAAAATAAGCCGAAGACTTGTAATAAATGTCAACGTGGGTCACGTAAAGATAAAATCCAGCTTTTACGCAGCCGTTGTAGTCAAATCCGGCCTGCTGAAGATAATCCATTCTTCCGAATTCAAGATAGTTCAAGTAAACAGCGTTGTTGACATGTCCGTATGAATCACATTCGTATGTGCGCACTTTAAATTTCGTAAAATATTTCATGCCTTTATGATAACGCTTTTTAAATAAATTGTGGAGAATTTGATGTTATCCAAAAAAAATTCTTGAAAGAATTGCGCCGGCCGAAATAAACGGAACAAAAGGAAAAGCGAAAAGCGGATGCAGAATTTTTCTGTTCTTTCTGATTTTATCAAAAGCCGAAAGGAAAAGAAAAAGAAGAATTCCAAGCAGAGCCGCAAAAAACAGCCCGGCAAGATTTTTCCACCAGACGCAGTAAAGCGAAGCGAACGCGCCGAAAATTATGTCGCCTTTTCCAAGTCCGCCGCCAGAAAAAATTCTAGTCGCAAAAAGAACAATTACAGAAGAAGCGACAGAAGCCGTAATTTCCTCAATTTTTGGGACAAGCGCACCTGGAACAAAAAAAATTCTGAACGCAAGAAAAAATACAATTCCGGTAAAAGTGTAAACCAGCGGAATTCTAAAAGATTTTATGTCCGAAAATGAAATCGGAACGGCGAAAATCAGAAATAAAGCTGTCTCGATTAAAAATCTATTTGAAAACATTAATGTTTCAAGACTGAGTCAACAAGTCTTTTAAAATTCTGGTCAATGCCTTTGCTTGAGCTGCACGCAGACTTGTCCGCAATGCTAAAAGTTCCGTCGCTGTTCTGGACGATTGTATCTGAAACTTCCGAGCCAAGTTCTGAAAGTGAAGTTTCGTTTGCTGCAAGCGGTATGAATGAAAATGGCATAGTTTCCTCCGGGTCTTCAAGTTCTTCCAAACCTGAAATTTCCTCTATCTTTAATTTTTCTGTTTCATTTACGGATGAATCTGTTTCCGCATCCGTTCTCTTATTATCGGCAGGCGGATTTTTTATTTTAGAAAATTCTTCTTCGCTTTTTTGATTCATCTGAAATTTTCCGCCTCCATCATTCTTAATTATCGGCAGCAAAAATGCGCCTCTATTTGATTTTTTGCGATTTTAGTGTAGATTTTAAAAGTATGTACGAAGTTAAGGAAGAGCAGGAAAAAAAAATCAGGGCGGTTCTTGTCGGAAAGCCTGATGATGATATTTCCGAGCTTGAAGGGCTTGTAAAGACGCTCGGACTTGAAATTGCGCGCTCAGTTGTCTTAACGCGGATTGAAATTACGCCGGCCTATGGAATGGGAAAAGGCAAGGCCGAGGAAATTTGCGCGCTTGCAAAGGAACTCGAGGCGGATGTTATAATTTTTGATTTTGTGATTGAACCGCGCAAACAGCGCAACTGGGAAAAGCTTGCGCAGATTCCGGTTTACGACCGCCAGGAAGTTATCCTGAAGATTTTTGCACAGCGGGCCCAGACAAAAGAAGCCGTTCTGCAGGTCCAGCTTGCGCAGCTCCAGTATTCGCTTCCGCGGCTCGCGCATTCTTACGGAAACATGGCCCGGCAGCGCGGCGGAAATTTCGGCTCGAAAGGCTCAGGCGAAACACAGCTTGAGCTTGACACGCGCCAAGTCCGCGACAAAATTGCGCAGGTTAAGCGCGAGCTTGACCAAGTTGTGCGTGACCGCGAGACGCAGCGCAAAAAACGCGAGCGGATTCCGCTTCCGTCGTGCGCGCTTGCAGGCTACACAAACGCGGGAAAATCATCGCTTCTGAACGCGCTCACTGGCGCGGATGTCTTTGTGGAAGACAAGCTTTTCGCGACTTTGGATCCGACAACGCGGAAACTCCAGCTTAAAAACGCGAACGGAGCGAATATTCTACTGACAGACACAGTCGGCTTTATTTCAAACCTGCCCCACTCGCTTGTAAACGCTTTCAAGTCAACTTTGGAGGAAGCCCAGCGCGCCGACTTGATTCTTCTTGTCCTTGACGCGAGCGATTTAAAAGCCGAATTCCAGTACGACACAGTCTGCAAAGTTTTAAAGGAAATCGGCGCGGACGAAACTCCGAAAATCGTAGTTCTGAATAAAATTGACAAGATTAAAAACAAGGATTATGAAAGCGGAAACGGCGCGGAGTTTGAATCAAATCCGTTCGCCGGCGCGCATTTATCGCGGCTTGAAGAAATTTTTCCTGGCGCAGTTGAAGTTTCAGCGAAAACTCACGAAGGCTTTGACGAGCTTTTCGACAGAATTTGCTCCGAGCTTCTTGGAAGCGAAAAATCCTATATCATTCCGACAGAAAAATCCGCTTTGCTGAACGAAGTGCGCAAAAACGGAATGATTATCGAAGAAAACTGGCTTGACGACGGAATCCACATAAAGGCGAAAGGCGGAGAACTAAAGAAAAATCCGCGTCTTTCAAATCTTCTGAAGGAATATGAAGCAGATGAAAAATAAAATGACAATCAATAAAATCCTGCTTGCAGTTGCGGCCGGAATTCTTCTCGGCGTGATTGCGGCCACAGCAGTTTTTGTACGCGGTAAAAAAGTTTCTCCAGGCGCCGGGCTGCGCAAAATCGAGTCCCAGTCGCTTTTAAAAAAGGACAGCGCATCGTTCGACTTGATCGGGCTCCTAAGAATAACAACAAAAATCGGAGACGACGACATCAGGCACGTTCTTGTTGTAAATCCGTGGATTGAATACGACAAGAACGACAGCGAGCTTTATGAAGAGCTTGACCGCAAGCTTGTCGGCATAAAAGCCATTTTTACATCATATTTTTCCTCAAGAACAAAGGACGAAATTCTTTCAACGGCAGAAGAACAAATCAAGAACGAAATTCTTGCGCAAATCAACTCAAATCTTGTTCTCGGGAAAATTCAAAAAATATATTTCAAGGATTTTATTTTTCTGAACTGAAAAACGGCGCATTAAAAACGCAACTTTTTTCTATAAAAAATGTCTAAAATACAGGAGACAATTAAAAAATGAATTCAATTATTTCACCGGCCGCGCAGGTTATAATCGCCATAATTCCGATTGTAGGAATCGCAATCGCCGGAACAGTTATTCTTCTTGCAATTTTGTGGAACCACACAGAGCACAAGATGAGAATTCAAAACGGACTTCCGGAAAACCACGACTTTAATTACAAGGCGTATTTTCTTTTGATTGGTCTCTTGCTCACAGCCGTAGGATTTTCGCTCACAGTTTTTTTTATCATCCTTACAGGAAAATCAAACGCGATTCTCGGAGGACTTATTCCGTTCACAACAGGAATTGCGCTTCTGCTTTTTTATAAGCTGAACAACTGGAAAGAAGATAAAAAATCCGAAAACTCATCTGATGAAAACAATTGAACAAATTTTAACTGAAAAACGCGACAGTTCATTAATCAGATCGACAATTTCAGGCGACGAAAAATCATTCGCGAAGCTTGTTTCTTTCTATAAAAAAAGAATTGAGGCAATCGGAATGAGTTTTTTCAAGAACAAAAGCGACACCGACGACTTTGCGCAGGAAGTTTTTATAAAAGTTTTTGAGAACTTGAAAAATTTCCAGGGAAAATCAAGTTTTGCGACTTGGCTTACATCAATCGCCTACAACACGGCTGTAAACTCAAAAAACCGGCGAAAGGAATTTCTTCCGCTCACCGATGAAAGCGAGGATTTGATTCAAGACAAGGATTTTTCCCCTGAAAAAAAGGAAATAAGGCGGATAACAGCAGAAGCCGTAAATGAAGCTGTAAAGGACTTGCCGGAAAACTACGCGATGTGCATAAAACTTTATTTTTACAACGACAATTCCCACGCAGAAATCAGCAGAATTACCGGGCTGCCTGTGAATACAATAAAATCGCACATTTTCAGGGCAAAAAAAATTTTAAGAGAAAAGCTTAAGGAATTTTACGGAGGAGTTTTATGATAAAAAGTGAACTTGCAAAGGTTGAAAAACCAACTCAAAGCCGCTGCGATGAAATGATGGACAAATTTCTTGTTCTGGACAAACACGAGCGTATTCCGCTAGATGTTACTCTGCATCTTCTTCGCTGCAAAAAATGCCGGACGCAAGTGCGTTACCTCACAAAAGCGGAAAAACTTGCCGCCGCGCCTCTAAAAATCGCAGTTCCAATCACAAGCGCCGAAATAAGCGAAATAATAAAAAAAGCGAGCCCAAGCTTGCTCGGCAAAAAAACAAAGGCAAAGCCAGTTTCAATGAAAAAATGGATTTCCTATGGAATTTTAATGTTCCTGCTGATGCTAAGCTACACGTTCTACGCCGCAAAGATAAACAACGACGCGGCAAACGCCTTTTTCTACATAATATTCGGCGTTGTCGTCACCGCTTACTGCGCAATATTTATCGCCGCAAACCTGGATTTTTTTATCAAGCGGATAGAAAAATCCCAGATTGCAGATAAAATTTAATTTCTAGATTTTAATTCCACAGTTTTTCAGGATCAATTTGCTTGCCGTTCTTAAAAACTGTAAAATGCAAGTGCGGGCCAGTACTCATTCCTGTGCTTCCAACACGTCCGATTCTTGAACTTTGGTCAACATGCTGGCCTTTTGTGCAGAGAATCGCGCTCATGTGCCCGTAAAGCGTCTTGTAGCCGGAATGATGCGAAACAATCACGTAGTTTCCGTAAGTTGCGTTGTATCCGGTCGCTGTAACAGTTCCGACCATCGCCGCATAGATTGAAGTTCCTGTAGGACAAGCCATGTCAACTCCGGAATGATAAGAACGCTTTCCTGTAAAAGGACTTGCGCGCCAGCCGAATCTTGACGAGCGGTACCATCTCGCGTGGATCGGCTTCTTAAACAAGTCGCCGTTTATTTCCTGCCTTGTAACCCAGTCAAGCTTCGCGTCAGGAACAAAAACCGAATCTCCGGCCGAATAAGAAACATCAAGCGCAACATGGTTCACTGCAGCAAATTTCTCAGCGTCAACTTCATATTTCTTAGCGATAGAAGAAGGCGTTTCTCCGTTTTTATTCACCGTGTAAAGAATTCCAGCCATTGTAGGAATCTTCAAAAACTGGCCGATCTGGATTGTTCTTGACGAGCGGATTGAGTTCACGCTTATGATTGAATCCTGCGTAACGCCAAAATCTTGAGCAATCAGGCTAATCATATCGCCTTTCCGCACCCGGTATGAAATGTAGGAAAGATTATAAGTCTCCCCGCCGGCCTGCGCAGGATCTGCAGAATCCAGGCTTGCGACAGTTTCCTCTGTAATGACCGGCATTCCTGGAGTTTCAAGTCCGCCCTGTCCGCTTTCCACAGGCGCATCGGTTCTGCCCGCAAAAATAAAAGCACCTCCGACAATCGCGCCGCAGACGCCGCATGTAATCGCCGCGCACTGAACCGCATTTTTCAAAGAAAAGTTCCGAACAAAAAACTCAATTTTCCAAAGCAAACTTTTTATCATTATTTTTTTCCTAATCCAATCAAAAATGTCTCAAAACTCTCAGCTCGGCAAGCTTTCGGCTTAAATCCTTTCGCCTGGGTAAAAATCTCGCGCATTTTTTTTAGAACCGACTGCTGGTCGCCGTTCTGGAAAATCTTAACACAAAAATTTCCGCCCTGCTTCAACATAATTTCGGCATACCAGACCGCCATCTTTACAAGTCCGAGCGAACGCGCCGTATCAACAACGCGGTTTCCAGTCGTAAGAGGAGCGGCATCGCAGACAACAAGATCAAAAGGGCCTTCCGCCTTGATTTTGTCAACAATTTCCTTCTCAAGCAAATCGCCCTGAATAAAAACAAGATTGTCGCCCTTCACGCTTTTCGAAAGCGGATTCAAATCGCAGCTGACAACTTTGCCGCTGCCTTCCATTTTCCGCAAAATAAAAGTCGTCCAGCTTCCCGGAGCCGCGCCCAAATCGAGAACCTTGTAATTTTTCTTTAAGAAACCGAATTTTTCATCGATTTCCTGCAATTTATATACGCTTCTGGCCGGATAACCTTCAGAAAAAGCTTTCCGCGACCAAAAGTCAGGTTTTTCATAAGAATTCGCCATATTATCTTTATCGGTGAGTTTTCACATCAATTAAATCAGAAAAAATGAAAATATAAAATAGAAACATCTTGAGAATAAATAATGGAACTTAAAGAATTTCTAAGGGCGGTCCGGCTCCGCCGTCGCTATGTCCGCGCTTCCGCTTCGCTTCATTCGTCCGCTCATTTTATTCGCTCCCGAACGCCTCCGGCGGCGCTCCCAGCGCTACCGCGTTTTTCTGCGCGTTTCTCCGTAATTTTTCCGCAACAAAAAATTACTTAATTGTAAATTACGTTTTTTGCGTTTATAATAAAATTATGAACGCAGAATTTTCTATCAGACTTGAAAAAATTGAATCGGCTCTCGCAAAATATCTTCCGTCAAAAATCACAGAAGAATGGAAATCGCTTTCTTTCGGGCCGGTTGACTCTTGCATAAACGAAACTCACATTTCAAATCTGCTGGAACCTTGCAGAAATCTCGTCTCGCTCGGCGGAAAACGCTGGCGGCCGCTTTTGCTTGTTCTATGCGCCGAGCTTGCTGCTGACGAGTTTGAAAAAAATCCTGAAAAAAAATCAGAAAAGATCGAAAACGCCTACAATTTAACTCCGCTCGTTGAATTTGCGCACACAGCGTCCTTAATCCACGACGACATTGAAGACAGCTCCGACATGCGACGCGGAAAGCCGGCAACGCACATCACCTACGGAATGGACGTCGCGCTCAACGCAGGCTCGTGGCTTTATTTCCAGGCGGCCACATGCATAAAAACTCTCCAGGTTCCTGGCAACGAAAAGCTTGAATTCTACGAGCTTTTTCTTGAAGAGCTGCGCCGCCTTCATCTTGGACAGGCGATGGACATTCTGTGGCACAGAAATCCTGAAATCATTCCGACCGAAGAAGAATACAAGGCGATGGTCCGCAACAAGACCGGAACTTTGGCGCGGCTCGCAGTCGAGCTTGGAATTCTCGCCGGCGGCGCAGACATTAAAACGGCGGAAAAAGCCGGAAAAATCGCAGAGGACATTGGAACAGGCTTCCAGATTCTCGACGATGTTACAAATCTTACAAAAGGAAACCCAGGAAAAAAACGCGGCGACGATGTAGTTGAAGGCAAAAAAAGCCTGCCTGTTCTTTATCATCTTGAGTCAAAACCAGAGGACAAAGAAACTCTCGCCCGTCTTTTTGAGCAGGCAAAAAAAGAAGGAATAAATTCTCCGGCAGTTGAGAATGTAATTGAAATTCTTTCAGCAAGCGGTTCAATTGAAAAGGCGCGAAAAACCGGCGACAAGATAATCAGCGGAAAAAGCTCTGAACTGGGCTCGCTTTTTGGAAATAATTATTGCCATGCCGGAACTTTGATTGTAGATTTATTTGGAGCAATTCAGAAAAAAGCTTGATTTTACAAGGGGGAAAACATCATGATGAAAGAAAACGTAACCTCTCTAAACTCACAGGCAATTGAGCTTGCCTCAAAAGGCGATTTCTCTGAAGCAATCGCATGCTTAAAACGCGCGATTTCACTTGAAAAATACAACTATCTTCTGTGGTTCAACCTTGGAATCACTTACCGTGACGCAGGCAAGACGCGGGAATCTTTTTACGCTCTCAAGCAGGCCCATGAAATCAACAACGAGGACGACGAAGTTATTGAAATGCTCGCAGTTGTCTGTCTGAACCTCGGCGACCTGACTTCCGCGCTGCAATATTGCCTTGAGGGCCTTGATTTAAACAGCCAGAATGCGCATCTTTGGAACACGCTCGGTGTGATAAATTTCAACACAAACAATTTTGAAGACGCGAGCACGGCATTTGAGCAGGCGGTCACGCTAAATCCTTATTACTACGACGCGCTCTACAATCTGCGCGACACGTACGAGGAGATTGGAAACAAGGCTGGCTACGAGCAGTGCATGATTCAAATGCGAAGCATTCAAATGAACGATAAAAACGGAGAAGCAAACTGATGCGTGATTTCGCCATGGTAAAAAAAATCGATGGGCAGCTTGTGCAAGTTGTTCCTCTTATTTCTGACGCTTGCGTAAACTGCTCTTCCACAGACTGCGCAAGCCAAGGCAGAACTTTCAGCGTGCTTAACAAGCGCAATTTCGAGATAAAGGAAAATTCGATAGTAAAAATAGAAGTTTCAAAGATCAGCCAAAGCATACAAGGGCTTGTTTCGCTTCTATTCCCGATTCTCTGCGCCGTTCTAGGATATATTCTTTCGCCGGCAGCCGCCCAAAGAATTGGAGCAAGTTTTTCAGAAGGATTCCAAGCAATCTGCGTCCTAGTTTTTTTTCTTGCGGCCTGCCTGGTTGTTTTTGCAATTTCAAGAAGCAGCATTCACATCACGCTTCCTGAAATCACACAAGTAATGTAAAACTAATTATTTAAATGCTCGCGCGCAAGGCTTGAAATCGCATCGGCCATGTTCTCAAGGCTTACTTGCTTTTGAACCGCGCCAAGCTCCCATGCGACTTTCGGCATTCCGTAGACTACAGCAGATTTTTCGTCCTGACCAAGCGTCCATGCGCCTTGCTTCCGCATTTCTGCAAGCTCAACAGCGCCGTCCTTTCCCATTCCAGTCATAATGACACCAAGCGCATGGTTCTGGTAAACTTTTGCGACAGACTCAAAAAGAACATCAGCTGAAGGGCGATGGCCGTTGCGCTGCGGCTCATGCGACAATCTTATTACTTTTTTACCGAGCGGAGTCGATTCAACCAAAATATGGTAATCGCCAGGAGCTATGTAAATATGGCCGTTCTCGATTGGATCTCCGTCCTCGGCTTCCTTTACGGAAAGCGCGCAGATTTTATCCAGACTGTTCGCAAATTCCTTCGTAAAGCCGGCAGGCATATGCTGAACAACAAGAATCGGCTGCTTTAAGTGAGGATCAATCATTTTAAAGACTTCGCGCAACGCGTTCGGGCCGCCGGTTGAAATTCCAATGGCAATTATGTCGATCCGGCCGCCTTCACGGAGCGGAGTTATAACAGCCGGTTCCTTAGGCTTCTGAGGCTCAAAAAGCGAACTCTTTATTTTTTCGCGGGCTTCATTGTTCTCTTTTGCGACATTTTCAGAAGACAAGAACGCCTTTGCCTTTTCTGCGCCCATCGCCGAGGCAAGCTTGCGCTCAACAGCCTTTTCTTCCTGAAGATGAACATAGAATTCATCATTCAGAACTATTTTTCCATGCCGCCGCGCATACGAGCCGCCGTAAGATGAAATCATCTCTACAAGCCGGTCAGCAACCGCGCTTATGTCTGCTGAAATTGAACCGTTCGGCTTTGTAATGAAATCTGACGCGCCAAGCTCAAGACATTGCATTGTAACAGCGGCGCCGCGCTCAGCAATGCTCGAAAGAATAACCACAGGAACATCAACATGGTTTTCCTTGCGCCATTTCAAGAATTCAATGCCGTTCATTACAGGCATCTCAATATCAAGAACGATAACATCAGCCTTAACAAGAGAAAGCTTTTCTATAAGGAATTTTCCATTCATCGCCTTTCCGACGACTTTCATTCCCTCAGTTCCGTCAATTACGCGCGAAATAAGATTTCGCATCAAAGCGGAGTCATCACAAATTAAAACGTCAATATCATCCATAAAAAGTCTCTCGAAAAATCGTTCTGCTTCAAATTCAACCTAAATTTGTTTCTGATAAAGGCAAGCCCAGTCAGTTTTTAGGAATTCAAATTTTGTGTCCATTCCAAACAAAGATTCCGAATGGCCAATAAAAAGATAAGAATGAGGGCCCATTGCATCCCAGAAACGGTCGATTGTCGCTTTTTGCGCAGCCTCGTCAAAATAAATCAAAACATTGCGGCAGAAAACAACATCAAGATTTCTCATTCCAGAATCATTGCGGAGATTATGGTAGTCGAATTTAATTTTATCCATCAGCTCTTTTTTTACCTGATAGCCTTTGTCAACCTTTGTAAAAAAACGCTGAAGATAATTCTCCGGGATTCCTGTAACCCTTGCGTCAGGATAAAATCCCTGCTGGCCGACCATGAGCGACTTCAATGAAATATCAGACGCGGTAATCTGGAATTTATAAGGCGGTGGCAAAATATCAGCAAGAATCATTGCGATTGTGTAAGGCTCCTCGCCGGTTGAACAGCCCGCGCTCCAAATTCTAACAGTTGTGTCTCCAGTTTTCTTCTTGTATTCAAGGACATGCGGAATAACATAATGAACAAGCGCATCAAAATGAGGCTGGTTTCTAAAAAAGCGCGTCAAATTTGTCGTGACAGAGTCGAGCATAATTTTCATCTCTTCCTTGTTCGACATAATCAGACGGTAATATTCTTCAACAGAGTCAAGCTGCTTTTCTCGGAGCTTTTCCTTTAAGCGGCTGTCAAGAATCGATCTGTTTGTCGCAGAAAACGTAATTCCACTTTCGTCATAAATCACTTTGCGGAACATATCAAATTCCGCATCAGTCAATAAGTCTGCCATAAGAAAAAGTATACACCGCAAAAACCGAATTGTAAATTAGAAATTGGACATAGAAGCACACAAGACTGCAAGAAATCAGAAATTCTATTCTTTCCTTTTAATTTTCAATTCTCCGTTTTTATGATAAAATATATTTCAATGAATTTAAAAAATCTTGTTGTTTTTGCTCTCGCGGCAATTTTTACTTCATGCTCGCTCGAATATTACAAAGCGCAAAATTCCGAAGATTCACTTCCTGAATTTATATTTAACGACGCAAATTTTTCTCGCTACGAAAACGGAAAATCAAAAATCAAGCTGCAGGCGGAAAAAATCGAGCAATACAAATCCGACAGCTCAACTTACGCGCAAAACGCAGAATTCGATTCATATGACGATGACGGAAACCTTGAGGCAACAGGCTCTTGCGGACTTCTTGAAGCAAAAACCGGCGATGAAAAATACAAGCTTTTCAAGAACATCAATTTAAATATGATTTCTCAAAAAATGAAAATAAAGGCGGAAAGTCTTTCTTTTGATAAAAAATCAGAGCAAATAACGAGCGATTCTGATTCACAGGTCCAGCTTTCAAAAGACGGAATGAACGTAACAGGGACCGGATTCAGCGGAAGCGGCGTCAGCAAATCTTTTTCATTCGAATATGGCGTTAATGGAACAATCGAAACAAATGACGCAGAAGATGATTTGAATGCCGGCCAAGATGAGAATTCTAAAAACGGACAAGCCGGAGATGAGTCAGAAGGAACCTCTTCGCAAATTCAACGATAAAGGAAATCAAGATGATAAAAAAACATTTTTTTTCTATTTATTTTTTCTTTTTTTTGATTTCTCAAATTTTCTGCGAGCAAATTGCTTTTCATGCTGACACTATGAGCGGAAAAACCGGCAGCAAAAACGAAGCGACAACTCTTTCTGGAAATGCGTATGTAAAAACTGAAACAATGGAAATTAAAGCCGATACAATCACGCTTTCAGGCGAAAATTTCAGATACATCACAGCAAGCGGAACTGTTGACGGAAAAAACACGGAAAGCAAGCTTGATTTTTCCTGCGGCAACATGCGCTACGACCGGAATACGAAAATTGCCCGCCTAGAAGATTCAGTGCATATGACCGACACAGAAAACGACGTAAAAGCCGACGCCCAGATAATTGAATACGACCAGAACACAGAAATCGCGACGATGCAGATAAATGTTTCAATCAAACAAAAAGACAACACTTGCACGGCGGCTTTCGCAATTTACAGGAAAGGCGCGCAGACACTCGAAATGACAGGAAATCCGAAAATCGTGCAGGGAGAAGATTCATTCCGAGCGCAGGAAATCAGCCTGAACCTCGACACGCAGGAAATAAAGCTAGACGGAAGAGTCAGCGGCCAAGTCTCTGACTCAAAAAAATCGGATGACTCAAATTCTTCTTTGCAAGAAACAAATGAAAAAAGCGCAACGGAAGATGGAGAGACGCACAAAGAAAAAGAAGACACAAATTCAGAAGATAAAAATGAATCAAATCTTAATGAACCAGACAATTCTGAAAATTCATCAGAAAACAACTCCGCGAAAAATGATGAAGATAAATCAACAAACGAAATAAAAAGAACGAGGATAAAAAATGGGCGGCGAGACAGATGACAAAATTATCGATAAAAATGAAAAAAAAGAAGATTTTGCTGTAAATGAACATGAAGAAAATAATAAAAAAATCGTCCATACGCTAGAAGCGCGCGACCTTCATAAATACTTCGGCCGCAAAAAGGCTGTGCAAGGAGTAAATTTTAAAATCCACTCAGGCGAAGTTGTCGGACTGCTCGGTCCCAACGGAGCCGGAAAAACAACCAGCTTCTACATGGTCGTAGGGTTCCACAAGCCTACGTCCGGGCAAATTCTCCTGGACGGCAAGAATGTAACCTTGCTCCCCATGTACAAGCGCGCCCAGCTTGGAATCTCATATCTTCCACAGGAACCGAGCGTATTTAAGAAACTGACGGTCGAAGAAAATATCTGGTCAATTCTGGAAACAAGGAAAGACATTGACCGCAAGGAAAAGCGCAAGCGGCTCGATGAGCTTATTGAAGAATTCGGAATCGGGCACATCAGAAAACAGTTTGCCTACACTTTAAGCGGCGGAGAAAGGCGGCGAACAGAAATCGCCCGTTCTCTTGCCATTGAGCCAAAGTTTCTTTTGCTCGACGAGCCGTTCGCAGGAATCGACCCGATTGCTGTCGCGGACATCAAGGGAATCATAAAGATTCTCGCCAAGAAAAACATCGGCGTCCTAATTACCGACCACAACGTGCGCGACACGCTTGAAATCACAGAGCGCGCATACATCGTAAGCACCGGCCAGATCCTAGTCGAAGGCAACAAAGACGCCATCATCCAGAATGAGCAAGCCCGCCAAATCTATCTAGGCGAAAACTTTCATATGTAGGGAGCGACGGCGAAGCCGGAAAAACAGCCGACAGGCTCGTTTTTAGCGAGTCTCGGCAAAATCTGTGATTTTGACGCGTAGAGAATTTTTGAGCAGGACAGGAAGTAAAATACAAAAATTCTCTCTTTGCCTTTTTGCCGCATCCTGCGGCAGTTTTTTAATGCGCATATATAAAAAAAGCTCTGGAGTCCTCCAGAGCTTTTGTGTTTTATCTAGCGTATTCTACGATTCGTGTTTCACGGATCATTGTAAGCTTGATTCTTCCCGGATAACGAAGATCGGTTTCAATCTGCTTGGCGATTTTCTGCGCCAGATCCTTAACCTCGTTGTCAGGAATCTTCTCGTTGTTAACAAGAATCCTAAGCTCACGTCCAGCCTGAATTGCATAGGCTTTCTCGACTCCAGGGAACTTCTCTGCGATTTCCTCAAGATTCTCAAGACGCTTTACATAATTGTCGACTGTCTCGCGACGCGCGCCCGGACGAGCCGCGCTGATTGCATCGGCAATCTGGACAATGACAGCCTCGACCGTCTCAGGCTCCACATCATTATGATGCGCTGCAATAGCGTTGATGACTTTAGGGTCTTCCCCCATTTTTCTAGCCATCTCAGCTCCGACTTCTGCGTGGTTCTGGTCGCTGTCGTTCTCCGCGCCTTTTCCAATATCATGGAGAAGAGCAGCGCGCTTGGCAAGCTCTCTGTTCGCTCCAATCTCAGAGGCAATCAGGCTGGCAAGCTCTGCAACCTCGCGCGAGTGGACAAGCACATTCTGGCCGTAGCTTGTGCGGAAGTAAAGCCTTCCAAGAGCACGCACGCCGTCCTGGCTCATATTGTGGATTCCAAGGTCAAAGAGAACTTTCTCTCCTTCCTCGTAAATCTTCTGCTGAATTTCCCTTGTTACTTTCTGGACAATCTCCTCGATTCTCGCCGGGTGAATACGTCCGTCAGTAACAAGACGCTCAAGCGACTGCTTGGCGATTTCTTTCCTTACAGGGTCGAAGCAGCTGATTACAACAGCCTCAGGCGTATCGTCGATAATAATATCGACTCCAGTCAAAGTTTCAAGCGCGCGGATGTTGCGTCCCTCGCGTCCGATAATCCGGCCTTTCATCTCGTCGCCAGGAAGAGATACAGTAGCGACAGTCACATCGCCTGTAGTCTCTGTGGCAACACGCTGCATAGCCTCGACCAAAATCTTCTGGGCCTTTTTCTCAGCGGTAAGCTGCGATTCCTGCTCAATCTTGTTGATTAAAGCCTGGGCATCATGCCGTGCGTCATTCTCAAGGTCTTTAATGATTAAATCCTTGGCCTCTTTAGCTGTAATCCCGGAAATTCTTTCAAGCTCCTTCCTGTATTTCTCTTCCTGGGACTGCATTGCCTCTTCACGGCGTTTCATTGCGTTGACACGATTCTGGAAATCTGCCTCTTTTTTGTCAAATTCCTCGGCCCGTTTGTCAACCAGTTCTTCTTTCTTGTTTACTCGCGCTTCGTACTTTTGAACTTCAGCACGTCTGTCACGATCTTCCCGTTCCTGCTGTTTTCGTTCACGAATGAGTTGGTCTTTTGCTTCAAGCAAAATTTCTTTTTTCTGTGCTTCAGCTTCCTTTATTGCATCCTGTTTTACACGTTCAGCTTTTTGCTCCAACGCAGATAGTTGAAATCTGGCATAACACCATCGAATAATCCATCCAAGAACGATTCCTGCAACCGGGAGACCAATGAATAACAAAATATTCATTCTACTTTTTCTCCTAGTTTATGAAATCAATTACTACTATAATATATCATTATTTGTCAGTTGTCAAAGATTATTCAAAAACGATTCAGGGCACTTAAATAGAAAAGGCGGCGCAGAAAAATAAATTTCTGCGCCGCCTTTTCTAATATCTTCCGATTTTAAGCGAGACAAGCGTCAAGCTCTTCGGCAATTTTCTTTTTGTCAAGGTTCTGGCCGATAATGCAGAGCTTAATCATTCTGTCGCCGATTTTCGGATCCCATTCTTTCTGGATCTGAGGATTCTCGGCAAGGATTTTCTTCTGCTCGCCTGCCGGAGCGCTTGCAATCCACTGTCCTGAATATCCGGCCGAAATCTGTCTTCCGGAAGTCTCAAACACAACCGCCATCTCAGGCTCGTCTGAGAACCAGCACAATCCCTTGCAGCGGATGATTGACTTAGGCCAGTTTCCTGCGAAAGTGTCAAGCTTCTGGCGGTCAAACGGCCGTCTTCTGAAATAAATGAAGGTTCCGATTCCGTACTCATCTTCGTCCGCGCCTGTGTCGCCCTCATGCTTGTGCTCATGGTGATGATGCTCGTGATGCTCATCATGATCCTCGTGGCCATGCTCGTCATGTTCCTCGTGGTCATCATCATCTTCCTCTTCCTCAAGCTTTTTGCACCAGCCTGCTGAAGCGTAGACTTTCTCAAAGTCAAAAGAGCCTGTCGAAAGAATCTCGCCGACATCAACTTTGCCGTGGTCAGTCTCAATAATTTTTACGCCAGGATGAAGAACTTCAATAACCTTGCGGACTTTCTTGAATTCATCCTCGGTTACCAAATCCTTCTTGTTGATTACAAGAGTTGAGCAGAACTCAATCTGCTGAACGAGCAGCGACTCAATGTCCTCCTCGCCGATTTTGTCTTTCTCAAGAAGCTTGTTTCCGCCTGCAAACTCGTCAACAAGGCGCGCTGCGTCAACAACGCCTACAACATTGTCGAGCTTTCCGTTCTTGATTGTCTCAAGCTCCTGCGCAATCGGCATAGGCTCGCATACGCCGGAAGCCTCAATCATAACGTAGTCGTATTTTCCAGATTTTATTAGATTCTCGATGTTCTGAGCAAGCTGAGTTTTTAGCGTGCAGCAAATGCAGCCGTTTGTAAGCGGAACGATGTCAGAAGTATCTGTGATTTTCGCTCCGTCAGCAATCAGTTTCGCGTCAACATTGACCTCGCCAATATCATTTACAATTACAGCGACTTTGTAGCCTTTCTGGTTTGAAAGAACCTGGTTCAAAAGAGTTGTTTTGCCCGCGCCAAGATAACCGCAGAGCAAAGTGATTGGTATTTGTTTCTTTGCCATAAATCCCCCAAGAATAACGCAATAAATATAATAAAAAAAATCATGTTCGGCTACTTATTTTCTTTAGCCGCAGGCTCCTCCGCTTTTTTCACTATGCTTTCTTTCTTAACATTGAAAGTGCTTCTAAGCGCCCCGGAAGCAAGATAAATATCCGCTCCGCCGTTAATTTTTACGTAGTTCTGCTGGCCGGAAGCCGCGTCTTTTCCAATTTCAAGCGTCAAAAGCTCTTCGCCTCCGCCTAGGACTTTCACACTGATTTTCTGAGCGTCAGTAAATCCATAGCGCTCAGCCGTTGACTCATCTGACGACTTAGACACAACTCCAAGTGTCTTTATTTCTTTTACGGCGTCGTTCAGACGGCTGGCGCGAGTTTCGTCAGCATCTTCTTCACCTATTTTCCAGAAATTTCCGTCCCGCTTAAGCTCAAGGCTTCCGTTGTCCTGGGAAGAAATCTCGATTGTGTCAAAAGGCTTTTCAATCTTGAAAATCTTTTCCGGCGAGCGCGACGACAAAACCGACTGTATTATATAGATGACGGCGAGCACAACAACAGCCGCCGCAAGAATAATTTTCCGTGTATAAAGTTTTTTCATATTTTCTCCTGTAAAAATCTATTTTTCAATTATTCTTTCATCGTCCGGATTGTATTTTGCGCGGATCGCGCGCTTTCTCGCGCGGATTTTTATAAGCGTTAATAATCCGGCAACTGCGACAAGAAGCGCAAGTCCAATTTCGTTGAAGTATTTTGCGAACACGGCCGCCTGGCTGCTCTTGACTGTAAGAGAGTTAAGGGAAAGCCCCTTTGTGCGCATTGTGCAAAGCTCCTCCTCGCCGTTCATATAGTCAACTGCGTTGCGCACAAAAAGCGCGACAGGCTCGCTGCCGTTCTCATCGATAAGCTGCGAAGTTGTGAGCTTAGAGCTTGTGAACACAAGAATTTTTCCGTTCTGGACCGACTTTGCAAGATGATTCCTTGAAGAAAGTCCGCCGGCGCTTACTGAATCAGAATCTGATGAAGGAGCCTTGTCAAAAGCGGAGGTGAATTTTCCCTCGACAAGAACCGCAAGATTCTCGCTCTTGAAATTTGATTTTCCGTCAGCGTCTTTTTCCGAAGGCGGGAAAATTTCAAGTGGATTCGTCGTTATTTCATCTTCAACCGTCCATGATTCAGGCGATGACTTTGCGAGCACAGTAACGCGCAAATCAGGATTTTCCTCGGCCTTTGAAACATCAACAGAGCCGTTCTGAATCATAATCACGTAGCCGAGATTCTTTGTGACCGGCGACTTCTGGTTCAAGCTGTCTTTCTGGAGAAGCGGCGCAAAGTAAAAGTCCACCTTGCCGTAGTTCTGGCTGTTCTGGCTGTAGCAACTCTTGTCCATAACGTAGTTCTTGCCGAGCACAATGCCGTATTTTTCAAGGCTCTTGTCAAGATTTGTCTCAGACGGAGAGTATGTCGGCTGCATATAATAAGCCATCTGTCCCTCAGGCATTTTCTCTTCAAACGGATCCGCAAAAAGAAGGATGTTTCCGCCGCGCATCAAATACTGGTCGAGCTTGTAAAGCTCCTCGTCCGTAAAGGCAGTCTTAGGCCCGTCAATCACAACGCTTGCAAGTGAAGAAGGAATATTCTCCTTTGCAAGGTCAATCTCCTTAAATGTGTAGCGGTCAGAAATAAGGCTTGCAAGGCGGGCGGAGCCGTTGTCCGGGTCGCTCGTGTCAAGCTCTCCGTGGCCGGTGATGTAGCCGATTTCCTCTGACTTTGAGACAATCGCCTTCAGCCCCTCCTCAACGTCTTCTTCAATATTGTCGGAGCCTGCTATCATATATCTTCCAAACAAATCGCGGCCCATCTGCACCGGAAGAAGATTGAATTTATCTCCGTACTCAAGGACAAGGCCAATCACGCCGGAATGCTCCGCTCCGTCCTCGCTCCGCCAGTTTATAACCTGGAGTCCGTATTTTTCCTGAAGGGACGGAATGTCGCTTTCAGGAGGATCGATTTTTACAAAGTCAAGGCGGCTCATGTTCTTCTTGTTCACGTCGTCATAAACTTTCTCAATGTCAGAGCCAAGGCTGTCAAATCCGATGATTTTGAACTTTGAGAGCGCGGAAGTCGAGTACAAGGTGAGCGTCGCTTTTCCTTCAAGCCCAGAAAGTGCGGAAGTTGTAGAAATCATCTCTTCTATTTTAGTTGTGATTTTATATTCAAGTCCGTCAGAAGAAGTCAGATTGTTCAGAGCTTCTATCCTGTCAGCGTAAATAAGCGCAATTCCCATCCAGGCCTGCTTTAAGCCGACTTCGTTGTTCTTGAGCTCCTGGATCTGCACCTGCGTGATTCCGTATCCGCGCGCAAGATTCTCGTTCTCTGGTTTTGCCATGTCAACAAGCTCATAGGAAAAATTAGCGTTCGCGGCGTTTTTATATTCAACCAGAATATCTTTTATATACTGGTAAACGCTTGAATACGGAGACGGAAGATTGTCAGAAAAGAAAACTTTGACCGAAAGAGGCTCCTCAAGAGTTTTTACGGTCTGCTTTGAAACTTTTGAAAGCGAATATGATTTAGGCGAAGTCAAGTCAATACGGAAAAACGACTTTGACGAGACAAGGTTCGCAAACAAAATCAAAAGAAAGAACAAAATCAAATCGCTCTTAGGGCTTTTTATAAAACTGATGAATTTTTTCATTTTTAACTCCATTTAGATTGCTATTCAACACGGATGCACACAGATGGACACGGATTTTAGCTTTTCATTCACCCAAATTCTGTCCGTGTAAATCCTTTTTATCCGTGTTCATCAGCGTTGAATCTGTCAATTCAATCTATCTCGTTTCTCCTGTAGATTTTAGTCCGCGCACAGTGAGGACAAGGAAAACCGCCGTAAGCGAGATAAAATAAACAAGGTCGCGGCTGTCGATTATTCCGCGGGCAATCGAGTTAAAATGGCTCCACGCTGAAAAATAATCAAAGAACGCCACGACTGAGCCCGGCATAAAAATCAAAAAGCTTGAGATAAATGTAAAGACAAGGCAGAGCGCAAGAGCGATAAAGAACGCGATAATCTGATTCTTCGTGACGCTGGTGGCAAAAAGGCCGATTGCGCAGAAAGAGGCAATCAGGAAAAGCGCGCCGAGATAGCCTCCAATAATCGGGCCAGCGTCAGGCTTACCGAAAGCATAGCAGGTCACAACATAGAACAAGGTCGGAACAAGAAGCGCGGCTCCGGAAACAAAGGCCGCAAGGAATTTTCCAGCAACAATCTGCGTCTCAGTCACAGGAAGAGTAAGCAGAGTCTCATAGGAGCCGCTGCGTTTTTCCTCCGCCAGGAGCCGCATTGTGAGAGCCGGAATAAAAAATGAGAGGAGAACCGGCAGAATTCCAAAGAA
Source organism: uncultured Treponema sp. (assembly GCA_964538245.1). GTDB lineage: Bacteria > Spirochaetota > Spirochaetia > Treponematales > Treponemataceae > Treponema_D. The sequence goes on along the minus strand of CAZIFO010000003.1, from coordinate 63,312 downwards.
GTTGCGCAGCTCCGCCCTGTTATATAAAAAGAAAGTGTTAAAAAACAAAAAGCCTGAGGCAAGCAGGAAAAGCCCCGTCACAATGTAAGCAATCGGGCTTGTAAAATAAGCCGCGACTTCCCGGCGCATAATAATCAAAACCGGACTTGAATGTTTAGTCATATATTCTCCCAAAATTTATTAGCTATTCAACACGGACGCTCTTGTGCGAAAGCACAAACGTCAATAACTTCCTTGTAGCGCACGGAGCGCTAGCGACGTATGCACACAGATGAACACGGATTTTTAAGGATATTTTTAGGTTTACCAAAAACTTCCGGTATCCAAAATACTATCCGTGAGAATCCTTTTTATCCGCGTTAATCCGTGTTGAATTTTTCAGCGGTTTCTTCTGTAAGTCCGTGGAAGATGTCTTCCAGGCTGTTCTTGCGGACAGAAAGCTCGTAAAGGCTCCAGTTCTCTTTTGCGCAGAGCCGGAAAATCTCCGGGCGGATCTCGGCGTTGTCCTTCGCAGAAACCAATAGCGAAACCGCATCAGGCGCGCCTTCAATCTTGTCCCCGTTTGTAACAGCGCACTCGTCAACCTGCGGCAAGCCTAAAACCGCCTTGCTCGCCTCTTCCGCAGGAACGCCATCAACTTGGACAAAAACATTCTCCGAGTGTCCGTAGCGCGTCCTGAGCTCCGCCGTCGGGCTGTCCGCGACAAGCTTTCCCTTGGATATGATGATTACACGGCCGCAGAGCATCTCAACCTCGCTCAGAATATGCGTCGAGATAATTACAGTGCGAGTTTTTCCAATCTCGCGGATTAAAGCGCGCACATCCTCAATCTGGTTCGGGTCAAGCCCTGATGTCGGCTCGTCTAAAATCAAAATCTCAGGGTCGTTCATAAGCGCATGGGCAAGACCTACCCTCTGCTTGTATCCGCGGGAAAGCTCGCTGATGTTCTTGTGCATAACTTCCTTTAATCCGCACATTCCGCAAAGCTTAGGGATTTTCTCATCTGGATTCTGGTTCTCCATAAGAGCGACATAGCGAAGATAATCATCAACAATCATGTCGGAATAAAGAGGCGCGCTTTCAGGCATATAGCCAATCTTGCGCTTAGCCTCGACAGGATTCTCGCTCATGTCGATTCCGTCAATCTTGACAGTTCCGCTGGTCGGCTTAAAAAAGCCAGTAATCATTCGCATTGTGGTTGATTTTCCAGCTCCGTTCGGGCCTAGAAGACCTACAATCTGTCCGGTAGGAATTGAAAAGCTTACGTCATCAACAGCTTTAAATTCACCGAACCGCTTTGAAAGATGTGAAACTTCAATCATTTTGATTTTTCCCTTATTACCATTTATTTAAAACAAACGGCCGGAAAATAGGTTATATCAAAACTAAGAAAAAAGAAATTGATATGGTTCGCAATCTTTCCGCTCACCGGCGCTGAGCAAAAAAATTACTGACGCTGAGCGAAAAGATTAGCGACGGCGAGCGGAACGATTAGCGTCAGTGAGCGAGAAGATTAACGTCGCTGAGCGGAACGATTAACGTCGCTGAGCATTAAAATTATCGGCGATAATCGTTATGATTATTCGGAAGTAAAAATTACATCCTTGTAATTTTCCTTTCTCACGAGAATTTTCAAGAAAAACATAGAAGCGGAAAATAGAAAATTCTCTCTGGCACTTTGCCCGCATCCTGCGGGCAGATTCTCTTACATTTTTTTAACTGGCATGGAGGTTTGATTCTTATGGCTCGTATTTTTAACATTGACTTTGACTGCGCGATTTTCGACATGGACGGGACATTGCTCGACTCCATGCCGATGTGGCACACAGCTTCGGACAAGTATCTTCTTTCTAAAGGAAAAACGCCTGAAAAGTGGCTGTGGGACAAGGTAAAATGGCTCAACATGAACGAAACTGTTGAATATCTGATAAAAACCTACGGCCTTGATAATGACGCAAAAACTGTCCAGGAAGAAATCAACAGTCAGATAATAGAAGAATATGAGCATAATCTCCAGCCGAAAGAAGGAGCTGAGGAACTGCTGCGGACGCTCAACAAAAAAAACGTGCGCTGCGTCCTTGCCACCGCGACAGACAGAAGATGCACGCTCGCCTGCATGAAGCGGCTCGGACTTGAAAAATACTTTGCCGCGGTAATCACCTGTCTTGACCTGAACACGTCAAAGTCAAAGCCGCTCATTTTTGAGAAAGCCGCCGAGCTTGGAAAATCAGACATTGCACATTCCGTTGTCTTTGAGGACGCTCTGCACGCGCTCAGAACCGCGCATAACGCAGGATTTAAAACTGTTGCGGTTTATGATCCGAGCGACGAGGAGAAAACAGAGCCGCCTGAAACAGACTGGCAGCGAATCATAAAATTCGCCGACGCAAATGTCCGCTCGCTGAATGAAATTACAAGGAATCTTGTCAATTTTTCATAATCTTAATTCTTTTCTTGTAGTCAGGCATAAAACGCGAGATGTAGCCGTAAAAATTCTTGTCGTGGTTTATGTACAAAAAATGTGTAAGCTCGTGGAAAACAACATAGTCAACACATTCAAGAGGGAAACGCAAAAGCTCGTAGTTCAGAGTTACAACGTTTGTGCGGCGGTTGCAGCTTCCCCAGAGAGATTTCATCGCGCGCATTTTAAGCGTAAACTGCGGAATTTTTCCGTCATCAAAAAATTTCAAATGGCGCGAGATTGAACCCAGAAAAACTTTTTTGCACGCGGCCTTCCATTTTTTTGAATATGCGCGCCTGTCCGGATTCTCGGCAGAAATAAAATCGCTTTCTGAAAGACCAAATCCAGCCGCCACGCTTTCCGCGCAAAGTTTTCTTGATTTCTGATTTGAATCAATGACTTTTCTTGAAGTTTCTTTTATCCATTTTGATTTTGACTCAATAAAATCTGAAATCTGCTTTTCCGCCGCCAAAAAAGGCACAGAGCAAAGAACTTTTCCCTCGCGGGAAATTTTCAGGCGGAACGAGCGGATTTTTTTCTTTGTGACTTCGATTTTTATTCCGTCAAGGCTGTAAATCATCTTTTAGAGCTCTATTTATCATCTTCTTCCATTTCATCTTCTGGAATTTTCTCGTCGATTCCAGCGCGGTTTCGGTTGTACTGATAAAGCGAATATCCGGCGTCGTTGCATTTTCTTACTTTTTCAAGATCTTTCTCGCCAAGATTAAGATTATAAGCTTTCTGCAAATATTCAGCGCATTTCTCTGAATTTTTCATCTCGAAATAAAGCTGCGACAAAAATTCATACGCAAGATAAAGCTCGCCGTTATTTTTCGCCTGGGCCAAAGCTTTTTCGTAGCTTGCCAGAGCCTTTTTTTTGCCGCCGAACGGAGGCGGAGCGTAAAAAAGCCAGTTTCCAAGGCTCAGAAAAGCTCCGGAAAGTCCTCCGTCAATTTCCGCGCTTTTTTCATACCAGCCTTTTATGCGCAGTCCGTACAAAAGAGTCGCCGGAATTGAGCGTGTCATATAATAGGCTGTAACATCGCCACAAACAAGATAAAGCCACGGGCTGCGTTCATTTTCCGCTCTCGCGTCAAGGCAGGCGATATTTTCTTTCATATGGACCTTCATAATTTTTCTAAGCTCGCCGCGTTTTTCAGGTGTAATCAAATGCTCGTAAGATTCCATAAAATAAATGCTTTCAAGAATTCTGCGCTCCTGCTCGAAATCAAGCGCGTATGAAGGAAGCTCCGCCAAAGCAGCTTCGCGGACTGAAGAAATTTTTTCAAGGGCAGCATCATCATCGACGCTTTTAAGCTGAATTTTTAAAGTTGAAAATTCATTGAATTTTTGCTGCGTAAAATCAGAAATAATCTGCGCGGCAAAAACTTGTGAAAAACATAAAGAAATAAAAACAAGCAAAATCCTTTTCATTTTTAAGCTTTAACTTTCCAAGATTTCAGCCCATGAACGCGGATCGTTTTTTTTGATGTCGAGGCCGAGAGAAGCGACAATTTTTTCAAGAACGGAAAATATTTTCTTTTGATTTTTTTCATCATCTTCAGTTTCTCCGTCATCTTCAGAAGAGACATTTTCAATTTCCACGTAAAGAAGGCCGTTAACTTTCTCAAGCTCAAGATGGCATTTCGCCCCGCCGTTTTTCAAAGCGCAAAAAACCGAAATCGACTCTTTTTTCTTCTTGAACCAAATTTCAAATCCTGACTCTACAAGAAAGCTGCGCAAAACTTCAGGATTTTCAACAAAAGTTTCCTTTTCATCGTTGACTTCAAATCCGTTTACAAGCGATTTTCGTTTTGTGGCAAAATACGATTTTAATTTTCCGGCGGACTTTTCAGTTCTGATTCTAATCACTTCAAATTCGCCGTTTTTTATTCTTTCCTCACGGGTTTTATAGCGCGAAAAATATTCATCAGATTTCAGGATTTTTTCAGATGAAGAAAATTCCAAATTTTCAGATTTTTCAGCATGATTTATCATATTCTCGATACGATGAAAATCATTTTCAGAAAGCGGAATTTTTAGCTCAATCTCACTCATATTTTAATTTTTATGATTTTAAAATGAAAAATCAACAGAAAATTTTCATCTTAAATCATACGCTGACGAGAACAGAAAGGCCGAGCAAGATGAAGACAACAGGAACGAGCACTTTGCCAGCCTGGCTGACGATTTTCTGTACAACAGGAAAATCCGATGATTTTATCTGCAGAAGCGTCCACAAAACATTAAGAAGCGTAATTTCAAGAATGGAAAGAATTTTTTCAGCGGCGCTTAAATCAAGAAAAAACGGAATATAGATTCCAAGATTGTCTCCCGACGAAGCGAGCGTCAGAACAAAAGCGGAGGCAAAAAGGGCAAGAAAACTTCCAGCGCGGATTTTTCCAGACGAATCTTCATCCTTGTCCTTCTTAAAAATGCTTAAAATTCCGATTGCAATCGGAACAAATCCAATGTAACGGAGATAATTTTCCGGAATTCTTGAAAGCAAAAACGCCGCAAACGCAGATAAAACCGCGACAAGGACAATAGCGAAAAGCCGCCCCGAAAAAAGCGGGAAACGGCTCTTAATATTTTTATGAACAGCGAAAAGAACTACAAAAACAAGGAAGTCGTCAATCTCAGTCGAAATAAAAACTAAAAGAGTCTCAAGAAACAACTGCATCTGCAACTCCAAATCCCAGAAGGCTTAAAGTCAGCATTATAATTCCTGCAAGCAAAACGCCGCCCATAACCGCAACTGAGGTTTTCTTTCCGTCAAGGTCGAGAAGGCTTGCGGCCAAGGTTCCAGTCCATGCGCCTGTTCCTGGGAGCGGAATTCCGACAAAAAGAAGAAGCGCGACAAAAAGTCCCTGCCCCGCTTTTTGCTGTAGTTTTTCTCCGCCGCGCCGTCCTTTTGTCAGAAAAAAAACGCATGGCTTTCCGATGATTTTTTTGTTCTGCCCCCATTCAAGAAAACGCCGGGCAAAAAGGTAAATAAACGGAACCGGAACCATATTTCCAATAATGCAGGCGACATAAACCGCAATTATTTTTGAAATTGAAACAGAATCATAATAAAGATGAAGAATTCCGACTCCGACAGGAAGCGCGCCGCGAAGCTCAATCAACGGAACCATAGAAATAAAAAAAGAAACTAGAAGTGCTTTGAACATATTTAAAATCATAACAAAAAACACTGAAAAACGGAATGAAAAGGAACTAAAAAAGCATGCAACATATAAAATTTACGCAAATTTTACAGCAGATGGCTGGATTTTTTCTTGAAATGCATAAAAAAACAGCGCAGAAAAAGTATTTTCGTGCGCCGCTTTTATTTTAATTCGCAATTCTTGCTTTTGAATTGAATCAGAACGTGTATTTTGCTCCGACCTGAACAAATCCGTTGTTGTGCCAGCCAGGGAACTCGGTCTTGTCTGTGTCGTAGCTCGCCATGTACATTCCAAGCGCGCTGAACTCAAGTCCGTCAGAAACATACCAGGTAATTTTTGGAATAACAATCAAATCGTAATGCTGAAATCCGTAGATTGCGGTAACTTCCGGCTTAACCTTGCTGTGGTCAAGCAAATCTGAGATATTGACGACAAGCTTGACATCGTTTTTAAAAGTGTTGCTTTCAGTATCAAGGATATGTTTTGCGTCGCTTCCGTCATTGTCATGAATCTTATAATGATCAACAATGAATTTTCCCTGCGCCTGGACATTGATGTTCATTTCGCCAATCGGAAGATCGCGGTCAAAGCCAGCAACCCATGAAATCGAGTTGTTCTTAACAGAAGGATCGTCTCCGTCAACATCTTTTGTAAGATTATAAGCTCCTTCCGCACGGAAGTTATATGCGCCGAAAGTCTTTGCAGCTTCAAGTCCAAAAACCTGCATCAAGTCATAGTCGATAAACTTGTCATCCTCATCGTCTGCTCCGGCCAAGTGCTTTGTGACAAAGCTGTTCATCTTTGAATAATCGATAGAAGCTGTCTTGTCGCGTCCGACATAGTAGCTCAATCCCCAGTCAAGCGAGCCGGTTGTCGTGGTAAAGCGCGCGCCGGCCTGCATGTATTTAAGCTTGTGCGTATCAGGATAAAGGTCGTCAGCGAGAGAAGATGTGTTGTTGAGCTGGTAAAGATAGGCTGTGTTGAGAGTCTCAAGCTGGTTTTCATAGCTTTGCATCGCCTGGCCATAAGCTGATTTTTCTTCGGCATTTGTTGCATTGTTATATCCAGCCGTTGCCACCGCAAGTCCAGTTCTAGCGGTTTCAAGTTTTTTCACAGTGTCTGCGATTGCAGTTGTTCCATAGCCAGTAAGACTACTCGTAAGCTCGCTCACCTGCGCCGGAACCCATCTTCCGCTTTCCGCATATCTGTCCGCTGTAAAGAACGGAGCCCACACGGCTTCAAATCTGCTGGAAGAAAAAGGCCCGATGTCTGCCGGAACATTGTAAATAACGCGGACCATAGGCTCGGCGATTCTGCGGTCAATGTAGTCAGGAATGACAAAGTCCGTGTAGTCGTTCGCGTTGAAGTTGTCAACTGCATGGAGCTTGTCGCCCTTTCCCCACACAACTTTCATTTTTCCAGCCTGGACTGTAAAGTTTCCAAGATAAGCTTCCAAAGTCATCTCGTCGATTATATCTTCCTTGTAATCGTCAAGAATATCCTTGCTTAAAGCGAATTTCACTTCCGCTGAAACAGAGTCGTTGTTGTATTTAAGATTAACCTTGCCTTTAGGCGTAGCCTCTGTGTCCCAGTCTTTAGGCGCAAGCGGATCATATTGAGTGTGCTCGTCGTCATCAAAATAAGCGCGGAAATCAACTTTAGCCTCGCCAGAAACTTCAAGCTGAGTCACTGAAAATCCTGAGCTTGAAGATGAATCTCCGCCGCCGAAATCGCTTCCAAAGTCATCAGAAAAATCGCTTGAAAAATCATCGCTAAAATCTGAATCCTGGCCAGACACAAGCGCAGCTGCAATTGCAGAAGTCAATATAAATCCAAGTAATTTAATTTTTTTCATTTTTTATTCCATAAAAAACTTTGCCGCGCGGACGCGGCAACAAAGAAAAGAGCGCCCCTTTACGAGAATATTCTGTCTCCGCCAATAGGAGAACAGAATATTCTCGTTCAGAGCAATTTCTTAGAATTATTTAGCCTGGTTCAGATAGTTCTGTGTGAACACGCTGTCAGGAATCGGCTTGTCAAGGATGATGTTGTAGCCGTTCGCGCTCTTTGGATTTGCCTGAAGGTAAACTCTTGTAGAGTGTCCGTTCTTAACATTTTTAATCACAGTGTCTGTAGTGATGTTGTAGCCTTCGCTGTCTTTGTCAGACTTGATGTTCTCAAGTTTTGTTACTGTCAAAGTTTTTACAAGCGTCTTGTCTTTTTTGTCGTACATCTCAGCGTAAATCGGAACGTTTGTTTTTTTGTCAATCCACTGGATTCTATAAGCATACTGAGCGTCGGCAATTGTCTTTGAAGTCGGAGTTGACTTGATTACCCAGCAGTCATATCCGTTCTTTGTCTCAGAGCCTGAGCCGACAAATTCGTGAGTATCATCATCAAGCTCACGGGTTGACATATCATCATAGCTTGCGTCTGTTCCAGTGAATGATTTCTGTCCCTCAGAAGAATTTACACGGCGTGTTGTTTTGAGCGACGGCATGTAAATCCATTTGTCGTCGTCCTTGCCTTTGTTTTCCATCTGAAGGAATTTGATTCCCTGGTTTGACTTGTTTGTGCACATTTTAAAGTTCATAACAACATCCGAGCAGTCGGTTGATTTTGTGTAGCGGCCAAGCTCGTCAACAACGCGGTGCTCCTCGACTTTTCCAGCCTTGTTAATCAAGTCCATGTTTACGATTGAATGGTTGAAATCAGGCTTTTTAAGATGGATTGCTCCGTCAACGATTGTGCGGGCGTCCTGAGCGAAAATCATTGCTCCAGCAGCCGCAAGGACAAATGCCAAAATTGATTTTTTTGTAATCTTTTTCATAGTGCTTCTCCTATCTTTTATCTGAATGTTATATATCCAGAGCAGATTTACGTTAACAAGAAGAATCTTACAGATTATTTAAATCTGTGTCTATCTTTGTAAGTTAACGCTAACCTGCGCTGGAAGCTCATTTTATTTGTTCATCATCTCCGTTCATAAAATTAAACGAATAAACAAATCTTTGGTTACAGTATTTTACATTTTTTTTTAATAAATGTCGATTTCAAGAATTTTTCATCGGATTTATTTATTTTTTTATATCCTCATCCTTGCCCAAGTCTTCAGTCGGCTCAACTTTCGGGCGGCTGAATTTAGGATCGTAGTTTGTCAAGAATCCCGGAAGAATTGTAAGCGCGAGCATTGAGCTTGTGAACATTACAATTGCAATCAGAAGTCCGATGTAGCGCAGAACTTCGAATTTTGAAAGGCAAAGAACCAAGAATCCAAGTCCGACAGCAAGCGCGTTTGTAAGGATTCCGACTCCACTTGAAGCGAATGTTCTTCTTGCGGCGGCGTGAACATCAGTTGTCTTTGAGCGTTCAATCCTGTAAGTCTCAAGGAAGTGGATTGTGTAGTCAATTCCGATTCCGACTGCGACAGACGCGATGATTGAAGTTACAAGGTCAAGATTGATTTTTGCAAAGCCCATCGTCATGTAGTTAAGCAAAATTGTTAATGCAAGCGGAACCGCGCCCAAAAGACCTGCCCAGCCAGACTTGAATGAAAGCGCGATAATCAGGAACACACAGAAAAGCGAGAACACAAGGCTTTCGAGCTGCGACGAAACAACCATGTCGGTCATCACAGACTCAAGCTCGGCTGTTCCTGTGAACGAAGCCGTGTAGCCTTCCGGGAAATGGTTTTTCGCGTAAGCAAGACATTCTTCCATAACGCCCTCGGCCTCGTCTGTAGAATGCGAGCGGAGAACCATCTGGATGCGCAGACGGTTAGGATTCAAGACATTCTCGTTCTGCGGATCGTTCGCCCAGCGGCTCAAAGTGTCTTTGTCGGCGAGCATTACAAGGAAGTTTCCGACAACGTCCTTCAAAGCCTCGTGCTGCGCGTAGCCGTATTTCGCCTCGTTGTAAGGAATTTCGTAAAAGTCTGCGCCTTTGTAGTTGAGCTTCTGCTCAAGGACTTTCACAACGTCGTCGAGCGAAGCGTTCTTTCCGCCGGCCTCAGCGTAAGATGAAGTCAAAAGCTGCAAGCCTTCCTCAACGCTGATTGTGCTGTTGAGCTTCTCGATGTAAGCGATGTTCGGGTCAACATAGTCAGGAAGCATTTCATACATGCCGCTGCCGTCAGAAGAATCTTCAGAAGATGAATCTCCGAAGTCTCCGAAATCAGAATCTCCGCCGAAATCATCTGATCCTGAAAAATCGCCGAAATCGTCAGAAGAGCCGAAATCTCCAAAATCATCTGATGAGCCGAAGTCATCAGAGCCGGAAGTATCCGCAGACGCAACGTTCATCAAAGAATCCGCGCTCGGAGCATGAAGAACTTGGTTCATGCGTTTTACCAATGTCGAGAACGAAATGATTTTTCCGACATTCGGGAATTTGTTGTAAATATCGCCCTGCATTCCGTCAATCGCTTCCAGAATGTCAGGATTTTTCATTGAACCTTCAACAAGCGCGGCTTTTCTTCCGTCAGACTTCTTGATGATATTTCCGTTCACATCAAGATATTTTCCGTCCTTGTTCATAACCGGAACGCCGTTCTCATCAAGAATGTTTCCATTTTCATCGATGACTTTCGGACCTTCAACAAGCATGTAGATTGAATTTGTTCCGGCAAATCTCTTGTCAACATAATCCAAATCCTGGCGCAAGTCGCTTTCCCACGGGAAGTAGTTGATGATTGAAGTGTCAATCTTGAGCTTTTTAACGCCCGCGACCGAAATCAAGATAATCAGAATTGAGAAAATGTACATTCTTGGCTTTGAGCCGCAGAAGAAAAGAAAGATTTTGTACAAAGTGTCGTGAGAAGCGTTTCCCCGGTTGATTGTATGTTTTTTTGCGCGGTCAGTCAGTTTCTGCATGAACTTTGATTTTTTCCCAATCTTGCTAACCGGCTTAACCATCAAAACGGCCGGAATAAAGATGATTGAAAAAAGCCAGGCGAGCGCGACTCCAACCGCAGTGAAAATTGCGAAACTGTGGAGCGGCGCGATAACGCTTGAAACAAGAGAAAAGAATCCGATTACAGTTGTAATCGCCGCAAGGAAAACCGCGACTTTGCAGTCAGAATATCCTTTTAGAATTATTTCCTTGTGCGTTTCCTTTGTAAGAACAACGCCTTTCGACTTCGCATCGTCAAGAGCAATGTAATAATGCGTCAGAATATGAATTCCGTAAGCAGAACCGCATGCAATCAGCGCAACTGGAATTACGCTTGAAACTGTCGTGAATTTGAACTTGAAAAGAGCCATAAGTCCGCAAGTGCAGACAGTCGCAAGAAGAACCGCAATCAACGGCAGAATTGTTCCGTCGAGCGTCTTAAAGCTTACAAAAAGCGTAAGAAGAACGACGAGCGAGACAAGCGGAATCAAGCCGGAAAGGTCAGAAATCATAAAGTCCTTTGAAGTCTGCGCTACAACCGGATCACCGAAATACTTGACCTTAAGCCCTGAGCCTTCCGTGTATTTTTTCGTGATTTTCTTAACTTCCGCGAGAGTTCCCATCTCAAGCTCTTCCTCGCTTTTTCCGTTCGCGGCCTCATAGTTCACTGCGTCGGAAATTGTTTTCATATCTTCAGAAGAAATTTCTGTAATCTGGGAAAACCCGCCTTTTTTCGCGGCCTTCTGGAACTGCTTGAGCGTTGTGATTCCATGAGAAGCAAGCGCGTCAACCTGCTCAAGAGGAATTGTCGAAATTGAAGAAATGTTTTCAGGATGGTTGTGCGCAAAAAGCGTAATCTGCATCTGCGCCGCCTTGTTGTCGTCAGAAATTATAGAACGGTTGTACATTTCGTCCCAAGCTGTAAGATTCTGCTTGATTGAATCCGCGTCTTCCTGCGTCAAATCCGGAAGATAACCGTTCTCGTCGCGGTCAAGGTCAATGATTTTTCCCGCTGTAAGCGCGCCGTCAACATCCTCAATAAAATCAATGTTTGTAAGAGAGTCAACGCGGTCAACATTCGGCAAAGCCTCAACATCGGTAGAAATCCGGTCGATAATTTTTAGATTTTCCGGCGTGACAATCGTTCCTTTGTCAGTCTCAAACGAAATTCCAATCACAACTGTGCTGCCGAACCTATCCTCTGTTTCAATCAGCCGTGCATAAGACTCGTGATCATGCGGAACATATTGCCTGGTTGAGTTGTCCATCTTGATTTTTTTCAGCTGGAATCCGAGCAAAGCCGTGACTGCCAGACAAGCAATAATAATCAGCCACGGATGCTTGAACAAACGTTTCATGATGTGATTTTTCCTCCTCACACGTTTTTATTATTTTGTTTATCAGTTTAATAATTTAAACTAACGAACAAAAATTTACAGATTATAAGAAACGCTGTCAACGAAATCCTTATGAAAAATAAGTTATAAATCTAATTAAAAATGAAAAATTATAAATTAGGAAGGTGGAGCGAGTTCGGTGATTAAGGAAATCGAAACCATTATGAAGTGGCAGTTATTTAGAACAAAAAAAACGCGGATTCCAAGAATGGAATCCGCGCGTTAAAAACTTAGCAGCTAATTAGTTTTTTGCGTTCTGTGAAGGCTGTTTTTCGTACAAGTCCTCGTCTGCGCCCAAATCTTCAGTCGGCTCAACTTTCGGACGGCTGAATTTAGGATCGAAGTTTGTCAAAAATCCCGGAAGAATCGTCATTGCAAGCATAGAGCTTGTGAACATGACGAGCGCAATCAAAATTCCGATGTAGCGCAAAACAAGGAATTTTGAAAGACAAAGAACTAAGAATCCAAGTCCGACAGCAAGCGCGTTGGTAAGGATTCCGGTTCCGCTTGACTTGAATGTTCTGCGGGCAGCCGCATGGACATCAGTTGTCTTCGCACGCTCAGCGCGGTAAGTCTCAAGGAAGTGGATTGTGTAGTCAATTCCGATTCCGACTGCGACAGACGCGATGATTGAAGTTACAAGGTCAAGGTTGATTCCGAACGTGCCCATTGTCCAGTAGTTGAGCAAGATTGTAAGGCAGAGCGGAACCGCGCCGAGAAGTCCGGCCCATACAGAGCGGAATGAAATAGCGATTACAACGAACACGCTCAAAAGCGAGATAATCAAGCTCTGGATCTGTGAAGAGAAGACCATGTCAGTCATTACAGCCTCAAGCTCGCCCTTTCCTGTGAACGAAATTGTATATCCTTCAGGAAAATGATTTGAAGCGTAAGAATTGCACTCGTCGATGACTTTCTCAATGTCGCCTGTTGAATTTGAGCGTGAAACAAGCTGGACGCGAAGTCTGTTCGGATTCAAAACGTTCTCGTTCTGCGGATCATATGCAAAGCGGCCGAGAGTATCTTTGTCAGAAAGCATTACAAGGAAGTTTCCGACAACATCTTTCAAGGCCTCGTGCTGAGCGTAGCCGTACTTCGCCTCGTCATATGGAATCTCGTAGAAATCTGTTCCCTTGTAGTTGAGTTTTTTCTCAAGAACTTTAACAACCTCATCCAGGGAAGCGTTCTTGCCGCCGGCTTCAGCGTAAGCTGATGTCAAAAGCTTGAATCCTTCTTCCACAGTGATTGTGCTGTTGAGTTTCTCTACATAGGCAACGTTCGGGTCAACATAGTCAGGAAGCATCTCATAAGTTCCGTCGCCAGAAGATGATGAATCAGAACCTGAAATGTCTCCGAAGTCATCTGAGCCAAAATCGCCGAAATCATCTGTGCCAAAGTCAAAGTCGCTTGAGCCGAAATCTCCAGCGCCAAAATCAGAAGAAGATGAAGTTGACGCTCCAGATGAAAGCGCGACAGATTCCGCGCTCGGAGCGTGAAGAACCTGGTTCATTCTCTTGATTAAAGTCGGGAACGAAATGATTTTTCCAATATAAGGGAATTTCGCAGTTATATTCTGCTGAAGTCCGTCAACAGCCTCAAGAATATCAGGATTTTTCATTGAGCCTTCAACAAGGGCCGGCTGTCTTCCGTCAGATTTCTTGATGATGTTTCCGTTGACATCGAGATATTTTCCGTCCTTGTTCATAACAGGAACGCCGTTCTCGTCAAGGACATTTCCATCTGCGTCAGTGACTTTCGGTCCGTCAACCATCATAAAAATCAGGTTTGTTCCGGCGAAGCGCTCGTCAACGTAGTCAACATCCTGCCTGAGCTTTGAGTCCGGCGGGAAATAGTTAATCATTGAAGAGTCGATGTTGATTTTTCTTACGCCGAAAATTGAAATCACGACAATCAAAATCATAAAAATCGCCATTCTAGGCTTTGTGCCGCAGAAGAACTGGAAAATATGGTACAAAGTGTCGTGCGAAACATTTCCGCGGTTGATGATATGTTTTCTTGCGCGGTTTGTGATTTTCATCATCAGCTTTGATTTTTTTCCAATCTGGCTCACCGGCTTTATCATCAGAACAGATGGAATGAAAAGCTCTGCAAAAAGCCATGAAAGCGCAATTCCGACAGCTGTAAAGATTGAGAAACTGTGGAGCGGCCCCATAGGGCTTGAAATCAAAGAGATAAATCCGATTACAGTTGTGATTGCGGCGAGGAAAACAGCAGTTTTGCAGCTTTCTACAGCCTTGACGATGATTTCCTTGTGGGTTTCCTTAGTCATCACAACGCCTTTCGCCTTGGCAGCGTCAAGCTCAATGTAATAATGCGTAAGGACATGGATTCCGTAAGCAGAACCGCAGGCGATAAGCGCAACTGGAATTACGCTTGAAACGATTGTGAAAGTGAAGCCGAACACAGCCATAAGTCCGCAAGTGCAGGCTGTGGCAAGCAAAACAGTAATCAATGGAAGAAGAGTTCCGTCAAGCGTTTTAAGGCTTGCGAAAAGAGTAAGCAAGACGACAATCGAAACAAGAGGAATAAGACGCGCAAGGTCGCTTGTCATATATTCCTGGAAGTTGTCAGAAACAACTGGGTCGCCGAAGAAAATTACTTTAAGGTTTGTTCCTTCTGTGTACTTGTATGCGATTTCCTTTACAGCGGCAAGGCTTTCAGCCTCAAGCTCGGACTCAGAGCGAACTGTTTTCGCGGCCTCGTCCAAAGTTGCCTTTACAGAAGCGAGGTCATCGTCTGAAAATCCTTCAATCTTAAGATTTCCTTTCGCCTCGGCTTTCTGAAAATCAGCTATTGTCTTGATTCCGGCCTTTGCGAGAGTTTCAACCTGCTCTACCGGCAGAACGTTCATGTAGGCAAGTTCGCCAGGGTGATTGTTTGTAACAAGCGTAATCTGCATCTGCGCGGCGCGGTTGTCGTCAGAAATGATTGAGCGCGTGTACATTTCGTCCCAGTCAGTCAGGTTCTGCTTGAGCTGGTTCACCTGCTCCTGCGTCAAAAGCGGCAGATAACCGTTCTCGTCGCGGTCAACGTCGATGATATTTCCAGCGGTAAGAGCGCCGTCAACATCTTCAATAAAATCAATTTTTGTAAGCGAATCGATTCTGTCAACATACGGAAGATTTTCAACATCTGTCGAAATATGGTCGATAATCTGCAAATTTTCCGGAGTGATAATTGAGCCCTTGTCTGTTTCAAGCGACACGCCGATTACAACTGTGCTTCCAAACTTGTCCTCTGACTCAATCAGCCTTTTGTAAGACTCATGCTTCTGCGGAAAATACAACCTTGTAGAGTTGTCCATCTTGATGTCTTTTAGCTGGAATGAAAGCACTGCCGTGACAGCCAGCGTCAAAATAATGATAAGCCACGGATGCTTGTACAAACGGTTCATGATGTGATAATCCTCCTCGCATCTCAATGTTTATATGTTTAATAAAATAAACTAATAACATTTTATTATGAAAAATTCTAATAAATTTATATTTATAATGTCAATCGGATTACATAAAAGCTGTAAAGAAAATTAGGCAATTTTTTTTATTATTCTGAAAAACTTGACAGAAGATTTATCTGTAGATTATACTAGACAAATAAACGGATTATTTTGTTAAAACTTTTTGGCTGATAAAGAATCTTAATATTATGGAAGAAAAAACAACAAAAAATAAACAAACGCAAAATGTTCTCGGATCAGATTATCTTGAAAAGATTCAGTCAATCCGTGGAAAATTCAGATCTTGCGCTCCGTATCTTACAACTTTGGCAGATGAAGTCCGTCAGAAAATTCTGCTGATTCTAGCCGAGTCAGGAACAGACGGAATGGATGTCCAGGACATTACGTCTAAAACTCATCTTTCGCGCCCGGCAATTTCTCATCATCTTAAAATTTTAAAAGACACAGGAATGATTATAAGCCACAAGAAAGGAACCCAAGTTTATTATTTTATCTATATACAAAAAACTCTTGAGGCACTTGAAGATTTAATCACGACAGTGCAAAAGCTAGTTTCAAACATTGACATGGAATCTGTAAAGCAAAAAGCGCCTTGGATGGTAGCAGAAGAAGATTCATAAAAAAAACAAGTATTTCATAAAATCGTCGTTTTCATTAGAATAGTATTTCAATTCAAAAAAATTGCTTCGTTGAATTATTGCAACAGCGACAATTATATTGAGGAAAAAAATGTCAGAAAGAAATTCTTCAGAGCTTTGCCACTGGGCAGACCAGATGGCGGAGAAAATCATCAAGACTAAAGGCGACCTTGACTTGTACACCTGCGCCTCTGGAATCACTCCTTCGGGAACCGTCCACATCGGAAACTTCCGCGAAATCATAACAGTTGATTTGATTGTACGCGCGCTCCGCGACCGCGGCAAGAACGTCCGCTTTATCTATTCATGGGACGACTACGATGTGTTCCGCAAAGTTCCTGCGAATATGCCGCACCCGGAGATTCTTGAAAAATATCTGCGCTACCCGATTACAATGGTGCCTGACACATTCGGACGCGACGAGAACTATGCGCGTCACCACGAGGTTGACATTGAAACTCAGCTTCCGCGTGTCGGAATTCATCCGGAATTCTTATATCAGGCGCAGCGTTACCGCGCGAACCGCTACACAGAAGGCATGAGAATCGCGATGCAGAACCGCGACGTTATCAAGGATTGTCTTAACGCCTACCGCGACGAAGAGCACAAGATGAAGCCGGAGGATGTCTACTGGCCTGTCGCCGCTTTCTGCTGCAAATGCAACAAAGACACAACTGAAATCACTGACTACGACGGCGAGTATAGAATCACATACAAATGCACATCCTGCGGACACGTCGAGAAAGGCGACCTGCGCACATCAAAAGAATTCAAGCTCGGCTGGCGCGTTGACTGGCCGATGAGATGGAACGAGGAGAAAGTTGTGTTCGAGCCGGGCGGAAAAGACCATATCAGCCCGGGCGGAAGCTATGACACAGCGAAGCTCGTTTCAAAGAAGCTCTACAACTGGGACGCTCCTGTCACAATGAAATACGACTTTGTAAAGCTCAAGGGCGTTCCTGGCAAGATGTCTTCTTCAAAGGGAAAAGTAATCTCGCTTGTTGACGCTCTTGAAGTTTACCAGCCGGAAGTTCTCCGCTACATCTTCGCGCAGAACAAAGTTGACCACGAGTTCTCAATCAGCTTCGACCTTGATGTTGTTACAGTCTACGAGGCTTATGACCGCACAGAAAGAATCGCGTGGGGAAAAGAGCTTCCAAAGGAAAAAGACGAGAAAAAACGCGAGTCAATTATCAGCCACGAGAAGAGAATCTACGAGCTTAGCCAGGTTGAGCCGGGATTCCCGAAAGTGGAGCCTTATCAGATCGGATTCAGGATGCTGACTACGCTTCTCCAGACATATTCAGGCGACATTGACGCTGTAATCAAGAGCCTAGGCGACGTAAAGCCTGAGCAGGAAGAAGTCTTGCGCAGAAGATGCGCGTGCGCCTGGTACTGGATTAACGAGTCCGCTCCAGACTGCGCCCCTGACTTCTGTTTTAAGATTCGCGAAGACGGAAGCAAGGCGGAGGACATCACAGGCGACATGCTCACAGCTGTGCGCCGCGTGCGCGACGAAGTTGTGCCGAAAGTCGGAAGCTACGCGCTCGACAAGGAATGCCAGCAGGAAATGTACAACATCGCGACAGAGCTTGGACTTGACGCAAAGTCATTGTTCACAGCGCTTTACCATGCAATCATCAACAAAGACCAGGGCCCTCGCCTTGCAAACTTTATGAAGATTATCGGAAAAGAAAAACTCGCGAAAATCCTGAGCGTTTACTAGCTTTAAATCTTTCTGCTTCGCTTTCACAAGCCAACCTACGCCAGATTGTAGCGGCGCGAAGCGTTGCCGGAAGCCTTTGGCTTCCGGCAATGAAGCGAAAGCGGAACCGCGCAAAGCTGGGCATTGTGACCAACAGAAACCGCTTGCGCAATAAAATATTTGTTGCTCAAGTGGATTTTCGTCCAAAAAAATTAATTTTTGCTTAAAAAAGTTTCTCAATTTTACTTCTAATTTTCCGCTGATATTTTATCTTTTTCCGATATTTTAGATATTTTTTCAGACTTAATAATATTTTCTTTTTGTTGTTGTCATTTTTTTTTGAATGATATATATTAATGACAACAAAAACAGACATCGGTTTTTCGATGTGCGGGCGGCTCTTGATTGAGCCGCGACAAGAATTTTGCTTGAATAAATACGAGCCATCTTAAAAACTGTTTTTGGTCACACTCTAATCTACTCGCAAGATTCATGCTTTTCCTTTTTGAATTGCAGCAGATTAAATCTTGTGTCGTTTTTGCACGCTTTCGTGCCCCCGATTTTTAGTGTTTCCAACGTTTTTCTGACCGCTCCGAAAGTTCAAGAAGGAGATTATTTTTATGGCAGAAGCTTGGGACGGATTCAAAGGCAGACTTTGGAAAGAAGAAATCAATGTTCGTGACTTTATCCAGAACAACTACACACCTTATGATGGAGATGAGAAATTCCTCGAAGGTCCGACAGACGCAACTAACAAACTCTTTGAGAAGCTTCAGGAGCTTCAGAAGGCAGAGCACAACACAAAGCGCACTGGAACAGACGGAAAAGTAAGATCCGGCGTTCTTGACATGGACACAGACATTGTTACAGGTCTTACATCTCATCCAGCTGGATATATTGACCCGGCTTTGAAAGACTTGGAGCAGGTTGTAGGTCTTCAGACAGACAAGCCTCTCAAAAGAGCTTTCATGCCTTTCGGTGGAATCAGAATGGCTGAGGAGTCTTGCGAGCAGTACGGATACACACCAAATCCTGAGCTTCACAAAATCTTCACTGTTTATCACAAGACACATTCAGACGCAGTTTTCGAAGTTTACACTCCAGAAATCCGCGCAGTTCGCCGCTCACACATTTTGACCGGTTTGCCTGATACATACGGACGTGGACGTATCGTCGGAGATTACCGCCGTATCGCTCTTTACGGAATCGACTATCTTATCAAATGCAAGGAAGCTGACAAGGCTAACATCGGCGACGGAACAATGACTGAGGAAGTTATCCGCCTCAAGGAAGAAGTTGCTGAGCAGGTAAAGGCACTCAAAGGCCTTAAAGACATGGCTGCCCTCTATGGATTTGATATTTCAAAACCAGCTACAACAGCAAAAGAAGCAGTACAGTGGCTGTACTTCGGATACCTCGGAGCTGTAAAGACTCAGAACGGAGCCGCAATGTCTGTTGGACGTGTTTCAACATTCCTCGACATTTACATCGAGCGCGACTTGAAAGCTGGAAAAATCACAGAGAAACAGGCTCAGGAGCTTATCGACCATCTCGTAATGAAATTCAGAATGGTTCGCTTTGCACGTATCGAGTCTTACAACAACCTCTTCTCTGGAGATCCAATCTGGGCAACACTCGAAGTTGCAGGACTTGGACAGGACGGACGCTCAATGGTTACAAAGACCGACTTCCGCTTCCTCCACACTCTTGAGAACATGGGACCGGCTCCAGAGCCGAACATGACAGTTCTCTACTCAAAGAGACTTCCAGAAAGCTTCCGCCGCTACGCAGCGAAGATTTCTATCGACACATCTTCAATCCAGTACGAGAACGATGATGTTATGCGCCCAGTCTGGGGTGATGACTATTCTATCTGCTGCTGCGTTTCTGCAACACAGACAGGAAAAGAGATGCAGTTCTTCGGAGCACGCGCAAACCTCGCAAAAGCGCTTCTTTACGCTATCAACGGCGGACGCGACGAGCCGGACGGACTTACACCAGGAGTTCAGGTCGGACCTGCTTACCAGCCAATCACTGCTGATGTTCTTGACGCTTCTAACTACAAGGAAGTTGTCGCGAAATACAAGCAGATGCTTGAGTGGCTCGCTGACATCTATGTCAACTCTCTGAACGCAATCCACTACATGCACGATAAATACTACTACGAGGCTGAGGAGCTTGCTCTTGAGGACACAAACATCAAGAGAACATTCGCAACTGGAATCGCAGGATTCTCACACGTAGTTGACTCGCTTTCTGCAATCAAATATGCGAAAGTTAAGGTTATCCGCGGCGATGTTGAAATCAAAGACAAGAAAACTGGAGCTGTTAAAGAAGTCGTTAAAGGCTTGGCTAAAGACTTCGTTGTTGAAGGAGACTTCCCACGCTACGGACAGGATGACGACCGCGTAGACTCAATCGCTGTTAACTTGCTCAAGGACTTTATGACAATGATCAGAAAGCACCCGACATACCGCAACGCAGAGCCTACAACATCTATCCTTACAATCACATCAAACGTTGTTTACGGAAAAGCTACAGGCGCTCTTCCTGACGGACGCAAGGCTCACGAGCCATTCTCACCGGGAGCTAACCCATGCTACGGAGCTGAGACAAAGGGCTTGATTAAGTCTTTGAACTCTGTTGCTAAGCTTCCATATGAGTACGCTTTGGACGGAATCTCTAACACACAGACAATCAACCCAAGCGCTCTTGGACACGACGAGAATGAGAGAATCGACAACCTTGTAAACGTTCTCGACGGATATTTTGACATCGGACCTGATTCAGGCCACGCTGGTGCTCACCACTTGAATGTCAACGTATTCGGAGTTGAGAAACTCAAGGACTGCCAGGCTCATCCTGAGAAACCAGAATATGCTAACTTCACAGTCCGCGTTTCTGGATACGCAGTACGCTTTATCAACCTTACAAAAGAGCAGCAGGACGACGTTATCGCCCGCACTTGCCACGCTTCTCTGTAATACGGTGAAAGCATTGTGATTCCGGAAAAAACCGGAATCACATAAAAAAGGCCGCTCCAACCTAAATTGGCGGGAACGGCCTTTTTGTTTCTCTTTATAATTAAAAATTCATAAGATCAAATCTTGTAAAATCCATAACCTGGCACAAAAAGCTCCTTGCAGCCGGCTTTTTTGGCGCATTGAACGGCAAGATCAAATCCGCAGTCAAGGTTTTCCGCAGAATGAGCGTCTGAGCTGAGCGTAAGCGGAACATTTTTTTCGCACAAAAGGGAAAGAAGAAAATCTGAAGGATAAGGATTTGTTTTCCAGCCGCGTGAAATTGCGCCCGTGTTGATTTCAACAGTCACGCCGGAAGAAGCGATTGCGCATGCAAGAGTTTTTAGCTCGCGTTTGTACCATTCTGCGTTTTCATCAAAAAAAGGAAACTTCTCGTTGAATTTTCTGATTAAGTCCGCGTGGCCCAAAATCGTAAAATCGCCTTTTTCAAGCATCTCGCGTTCGGAGGCAAAATATTCTCCGACGAGTTTCTTTTCATCATTTTTGTAATATTTTTTAAGCGCATCAAAAAGCTTTTCAGGCGAGTCATCGACCGCAAAAATTCCGTCTTTCTGATAAATAAAATGAACCGAGCCAATCAGAAAATCCGGCTGAAATTTCTTGTACTCATCAAAACGCGGAAAAGTGATTCCCGGAATGTAGTCCGCCTCAAAGCCGAGCCGGATTTCAATTTGATTCCTATACTTTTCCTTTAGATTTTTGATTTCGGCGCAATATTTTTCAAAATCAGCAGGCTGCATGTAAGTTTCTGTCCAGAAAGGAAACATTGAGTGGCTTGAAAATCCTAGAATCTTAAAACCTTTCTGAACCGCCGCAAGAACATTCTCCTCAAGCGTGTTTTTTCCGTCGCAGAATGTTGAGTGTGTGTGGAGATTTGCCTTTACAGGCGGAATTTCTTTCATCTGTTTCTCCCCGGCAAAGTCGCAATTTGCTTGACAGCCGCCGTCTGCATTACCATTTTCCATTTTTCGATGATGTTTTTTATCATTTCGCTTTTAAAAGGCTTTACGAGAATGTCGTTCACGCCGATTTTCATGTATTCCTCAAAATCGTTTGAGTCGTTGTTCGCGGTGCAGGCGACAATTATTCCGCCGTATCCTGAATTTCTCAAGTCAACTGTCGCTTCGATTCCACTTTTTTTCGGCATATAAATGTCCATGAAAATCATGTCCATGTCAGGATTCTTTTTAACTTGTTCAACGGCTTCAATTCCATCTTCCGCAAGAAAAACCTGTCCGCCGAATTTTTTCATAAACGATTCCATCAGCTTGCGGTTGAGCGGATGATCTTCTGCAATCAGAATTTTTAAGTCTGTCGCCAAAGTTGAGTCGTCAATGTGCGGAAGAAACTGTTCTGTAAGGTTTTGTGGAATCTGCTTTTGCCCGGCATTTTCCGGAGAATAAAGAGTTTCAATCTTTTCATTTCCTGAAAGCTCCTCGCACAGAATATTTATAAGAATTTCGCGCTTGACCGGCTTGTAAAGATATCCTTTGAACCAGCCGAGCGAAGTCATTTTTGCCTCGCTTCCCATCTGGCCTTCAGGAACAAGAAGATAAAGCGAAGCTGAATTCTTAAGCGCGCGGATTCCTTTTACAGCGAAAGCCAGATGCCAGCCGTCAACATCGGGCATCGTCATGTCAATGAACACAATCTTAAACGGATTTTTTTCTTTCGCCGCTGTCCGCATAATATCAACTGCGTCGTTCGCTTTGGCGCAAATTTCAATTTTATTGAATCCAAGTCCGAGAATCTGTTTTTTTAAGCTTTCCGCGGC
Source organism: uncultured Treponema sp. (assembly GCA_964538245.1). Lineage (GTDB taxonomy): Bacteria > Spirochaetota > Spirochaetia > Treponematales > Treponemataceae > Treponema_D. Next base: position 40,758 of record CAZIFO010000003.1, on the reverse strand, counting down.
CAGAATATTGTCTTCAACAATTAAAATTCTGTAGTCATCAGGATTTTTCGGGAAGTTGATTTTTCCGGAATCTTCAAGGGCGACAGAAAGCGGAAGCGTAACTTCAAAAACTGTTCCTTTTTCAGAATCAGGATTGTCAAAAACCTTGATTTTTCCATTCATTTTTGTGGCGAGAGTTTTGCAGATTGAAAGTCCAAGCCCGGTTCCGCCGTAAATTCTGTAAGTTGAAATGTCCGCCTGAAAATAATCGGTAAAAAGCTTTTTCTTTTTGTCTTCTGAAATTCCAATTCCTGTGTCGGCCACAGAAAAAATAATTCCTTCTGATTTTTTGTACGAAAGATGAACTCTTATCCAGCCTTTGTCGGTGAATTTCACCGCATTGTTCACGATGTTCAGCATAATCTGTCGCACGCGCATCGAGTCGCCGGAAATCATAGCAGGAACGTTCAAGTCAATGTCAGTTATAATCTCAACACCTTTGTTGAACGCTTTTATGCTCACGGAATCGACGATATGCTCGGTCATGTAGCGGATGTCGAAAGGAATTGTCTCAAACTTAAATTCGTCGGACTGGATTTTCGCAATGTCAAGAATATTGTTCGCAAGGCTTAAAAGTCCTTCCGCGCTGAACTGAATCTGCCTTATATATTCCGCCTGCTCGTGGCTTAAATTCGTTCCCTGGATAAGCTCGGTCGCGCTTATTATTGTCTGGATCGGCGTTCTGATTTCGTGCAGCGTGTTTGCAAGATAACGGTTTGCGTCCTGGATATTGTTATTCTTTGGCATTTAAGATTTCCACAACTTTCTGAAAAACAATCTCCGGCTTCTGAGGCTTTAAGATATAACTTTTCGCTCCAAGCCGCAGCGCCTGCATTATATATTCTTTCTGGGTTATCTGCGAATAAATTATAACATCGAGATTGATTTTTCTATCTAAAAGCGTCTGTAAAATCTGAAAACCGTTGAGTCCCGGAAGATAAAGCTCCATGACGGCGATGTCGTATTTATTCTGCGAAAGAGAGTTTACAAAGCTCGCTCCGTCCTTAAAGACAGAAATTTTCCTGGAAATGCTCTGCATGATATTAAAAAGCGACTGCGTGACAGATGAATCAAAATCAACAATCGCGATTGAAGGCTCCGCAGGTTTTTGCTCGTCCGCGTCATCGTCAGAAGAAAAACGAAGCTCCATCGTGCCGGATGAAGTTTCATCTTTTCCGGTTGTCAAAAGCGTGTCAGCAATAACTTTCTGCGCGTTTGAAGTCGCATCTCCCTCAACGAGCGTGTTCAAAACTGAAAAAAGGCTTTCTACAACTTCAATTCCGTGAAATTCCACATGCCCTTCAATAAATTCTTTTGTGATTGAATCAAGCGAAAGAACTTTTATGTTTTTCTTTAAAATTCTATTGTCCGACGTTATGTTCTTAAAAAGAAATTCCATGTTGTAGCCGTCAACAAAAGACAAGTTGAGCGAAGACAACATCAGGACAATTTTCGGCATTACAAGATGATTTTTTTCAATAATTTCAGAAAGCTTGTATCTGAGCATAAGAATTTTTTCATGATTCAAGCCTTTCGCAATTTCAATAAAAATAATTCCCTTGTTCAGATGAATGTCCAGAACACAAGGCGTGTCGTCGATTGTAAATGGCATCCGCAGAACGCGCCCGATTGCTTCGAAAAAAATGTCGAATTTAACTGGCTGGGCAAAATATTTTATAACGCCGTACTGGACCAAATCCGCGGTTTCCTCTTTTTCAATTTCAGGCCCAGTCATAATCACCGGAATTTTTTTTGCGTTTACATCATTTTTTTTCTTGTCAAGGAATTCATAAAGATCTTCTAGATTTTTTGCGACATTCAGGATAACTAAATCCGGCAGCCCGGAAAGAAGCCTTGCAACTCCGTCCCGCTGGCTGTCCGCCGACTCTACATTCACTTTTTCAGCGGACAATTTCGCAGCAAGAAACTCAAGAAGCATCGGCGGCGCATCAACAATCAAAACATTCTTCATTTTTAAAAATTCCTTATTATATTATCGGTCAAAATGCAATGGAATTTCAAGATAAATCCAAAATCTCTAAATCCAAAATTTTGAGCTTATGGGCGTTGCGTCTACGCCGCCGCGCTTTTCGTGGTTCCGCTAACGCTCCATTGTCGGCAACAAGTTGCCTCCAACGCTTCGCGCCACTACAATCGCTAACGCAGCAAAAAAACAAATTCCTGTTTTTTTGCTTCTATGATAAAATAAATAAAATCCGGCGAAATGTCTTAAATATTATTGTATCGCAGAAAAAAACGCCGGCGCAAAATAAAAATTCCGAGGCTTTTATATGAAAACTGTTGTATTTTTGGCTCCGGGCTTTGAAGAGATTGAAGCCTTGACTGTTGTTGATTATCTTCGCCGTGCGGGTGAAGACGTTTTGACTGTGAGCGTGCCTCTCGACGGAAGCGGAAAGGCGAACGCAGTTGTTACAGGCGCGCACAAGATTCCTGTAATTGCAGACCGCGCCTTTCAGGACTTTGTGAGCAGGCTTGGAGACTCTCTTCCAGACGCAATTTATTTTCCTGGAGGAATGCCTGGAGCGACAAATCTTGCCGCAAACCAGTTCCTTTTTAATCTTACTATAAAAATGGAGCGCAAAGGAAAAATTGTCGCCGCAATTTGCGCGGCTCCGGCAGTTGTGCTTGCGCCGACAGGAATTCTCGCAAACAGAAAATGGACTTGCTATCCTGGAATGGAAGAAAACCTCGCAGAGTACTGCGGAAGCGAACTCAAAGCAAAGGAGCTGACAGAAAACAGCCAGCATATCTCAAATGTGCCTTTTGTTCTTGACAACAATGTCTTGACTGGACGCGGCCCGGGAACTGCGGAACAGTTTGCGATGAAGCTAGTTGAGCTTACCGCTGGAAAAGCGACTGCGGAAAAAGTACACGACGCGAGCGTGCAAAGATAAAGCCGCACAGAAAAATCTCAATCATTCACTTTATCAACATAAAACAAAAATCCCGCCGGAATATTATCCGGCGGGATTTTTGTTCGCTATAACATTAAAATGCTATTTTACAAATCTACGGGCGAACGATAATCTTCGCAAGCTCAGGATTTTTCTCAAGCTCTTTTACCAAAGCGGCCTCGCGTGCCTTGTTGCGGTAGCTAGGGTCCTGGAAAGAATATGTGAACTTTGTATGAACATCGTAAGTGCCGTTCATGATTGCATAGGCATCTTCTGTCATAACAAGCTCCTCGTCTGTCGGAATGACGAAAACTTTTACTTTAGAGTCGTCTGCAGAAATACATGTCTCGGCGTTTCCTGTGTTGGCAAGCTCATTCTTTTTAGGGTCGATTTTAACTCCCATCCACTCAAGGCCTTCGAGAGCGCGTCCGCGGATCAATGCAGAGTGCTCGCCTACTCCTGCTGTGTAGACAATAGCGTCAACAGGTCCGATTGCAGCCATGTATGCGCCGAAGTATTTCTTAAGGCGGTAAACTTCCATGTCAACTGCAAGCTGGCAGTCCTTGTTTCCTTTTTCTGCTGCCTCGGCAACGTCGCGGCGGTCAGAAGAAAGTCCTGTAAGTCCAAGAAGTCCTGATTTCTTGTTCATCGCAGTGTCCATCTCAGCAGGAGTCATTCCAGTCTTTCTCATAATGTAGAAAGGAAGAGCCGGATCCATGTCTCCAGTTCTTGTTCCCATAACAAGACCTTCAAGCGGTGTGATTCCCATTGAAGTGTCGAAGCAGCAGCCGTTCTTTACAGCGCACATTGAAGCGCCGTTTCCGATATGGGCAATGATGACATTTGTATCTTTAGGAGCTTTGTGAAGAAGAACAGAAGCGCGTTTTGCTGTGTACAGGAAAGAAGTTCCGTGGAATCCGTAGCGGCGCGCAGCGTATTTCTCGTACCATTCCTTTGGAATAGCGTATCTGTATGAAGCCGGCGGCATTGTCTGATGCCATGCAGTGTCTAGAACAGCAACGTGAGGAACGTTCGGAAGAACTTTCTGGGCAGCCTCGATTCCCATGATGTTCGCAGGGTTGTGGAGAGGTCCGAGATCCTGAACAGAGCGGAAAGTCTCAAGAACTTCAGGAGTTACTTTCACAGATTTTGTGAATTTGTCTCCGCCGTGGAGAACGCGGTGGCCGACAGCTCCAATAACGCTCATGTCAGAAATAACGCCGTGGTCTTTGTCTGTGATTGCGTCCAAAATCAGCTCGATTGCCTCTTTGTGTGTCGGGCATGGGCTTTCCTTTACAAATTTCTCTTTTCCTTTAGCCTTGTGTGTGATGACCGAGCCAGGAGCTGTAACGCGCTCTACAACGCCAGTAGCCAAAACGTCCTTGTTGTCCCAGTCATAAACCTGATACTTTGCTGATGATGAACCGCAGTTCAAAGTCAAAATAACCATTGTTCTTTCCTCTAAAAATAAAATTGAAAAATAATATGGAAGATTATAGAACTATCAAAAAATTTGTGCAATTATGATGTGTTGAATCACTCTTCCTATTTCGCTAAAATACCGCGCATATGAAAGACAAAATTCAAATCAAGAAATTTTATCCAAATTACTTCTCTTTCTTTTGCCAGGGAGCAATGGTTCTGCTCATCGGAGCGATTCTTCCTTATCTGATTAAAGAGGCGAACCTTAGCTACACAGTCGCAGGCACGCTACTTTCCGCCTTTGCGATTGGAAATTTTCTCGCAAGCTTTGTTTATCCGCTTTTGTCAAAGGTAATCGGACGCAAGCCTTCGATCTTGCTCACATCGACTTTCGTTCCTTTTATTTTGCTCACGCTAACATTTATTCCGCCTGTCTGGGCAATGATTCTTCTATTTACGCTGCTCGGAATCTGCCGCGGCTGCTACTCAATAATAAACAACGCGTACATAAACGAGAACTCAGACGGAAGCCCTTTCGCGCTCAACATTCTCCATATGACTTTCGCAATCGGCGCATTCGCCTCACCAATGGTCACATCTCTCTACTTTAACGCTGGATTCACATGGCGCGCGATTGTATACACGATTGCAATTGGAACGGCGATTTCCGTGATTTTTATGACAAGGCTGAACCTTCCGAACCAAACACCAGCAAAAAAGGCAGCTTCTGCCGACAACGGAAACTCTGCAAAGAAAACAGTTTTCTACAAGATGCCTGTTTTCTGGATTTCAGGTCTGATTCTTTTCTTCTACCTTGGACTTGAAAACTGCGTGAACGGCTGGTTCGTAACGTATTTCCGCTCAACCGGAATTATGAGCGACAACTACGCAAACTCGCTTGTTTCATTCACATGGCTCGCAGTCTTGTTCGGAAGACTTTTTACCGCGCTGATTTCAACAAAGGTAAAGAAGCAGACAATTATTCTTACAGACTGCCTTGCAACAGCGGTCTTCTTTATTCTTCTTGTATCAACAAAGAATCTTGCAGCGGTCACAGCGGCGATTGTCGGACTTGGATTTTTCTTCGCAGGAATCTACGCGACAACGATTGCAAACGCACATTCCGCGATTTCTGGCTCTGACCTTGGAACGTCGATGATTCTCGCAATCGCGGCCTTAGGCGGAATAATCGCGCCTCAGATTGTAGGCTCCGTGGCGGATAAAATCGGGCTGGCCGGCTCTATTGGAATCTTAACCGTAAACGTAGTCGCAATGATTGTCTTCTCGGTTGTGAACAAGATAATAAACAAAGACTAGAAAACTGCTGGACCGTCAGCCGTCAAAGTTGCTTTGGCGGCTATTTTTTTTTGCTCTTTTACTTTTTCTGCCATTACTTTTCTAAACGGCTTCTTTTCATTAGAATAGTATTTCCACTAATTTTAAATTACTTCGCTGCGTCCGCAATGGCGGCATTGCCAAAATGCGCACGGCAGCGGATTTTTTATAGGAGCACTTTTATGGAAAATATCAAGGAAGTACGCGTACGTTATGCGCCTTCTCCGACAGGAATGCAGCACATCGGCGGCGTAAGAACTGCGCTTTTTAACTATCTGTTCGCGCGCTCAAAAGGCGGAAAATTCATCTTGCGTCTGGAAGACACTGACCGCACACGCTACGACGAAAAATATGTAAACAATCTTTACGACACTCTCGCCTGGCTTGGGATCGACTGGGACGAAGGCGGCGACAAAGGCGGCCCTTACGGTCCTTACGTGCAGTCAGAGCGTTTTGACCTTTACAAAAAATACGCAGAGGAGCTGATCCAAAAAGGCCAGGCCTACTACTGCTTCTGCGACGCAGAGCGTCTTGAAAGAATCAGGAAAATCCAGCAGGAGAACAAAATGGCTCCCGGCTACGACAGAAACTGCCGCCATTTGACTCCGGAGGAAGTTCAGGAAAAGCTTGCCGCAGGAATTCCTCACGTAATCCGCCTAAAAGTTCCGATGGAAGGCGAGACAAAATTCCACGACCACATCTTAGGCGACATCGTATGGAAAAACGAGGACATATCTCCGGATCCGATTCTCTTAAAGTCAGACGGATTTCCGACATATCATCTTGCGAACATCGTAGACGACCATCTTATGCACATTACCCACGTAATGCGCGCGCAGGAGTGGATTCCTTCTACTCCGCTCCACGTGCAGATGTACAAGGCGTTCGGCTGGGAGCATCCTGAATTCTGCCATCTTCCGATGGTGAACGGCTCGGACGGAAAGAAGCTTTCAAAGCGGCACGGCTCTACATCGCTCAATGAATTCCGCGCGAGAGGCTATCTGCCGCAGGCAATCATCAACTACGTCGCGCTTCTTGGCTGCTCTTACGAGGAAGGCAAGGAATTCTACACGCTCGAAGAGCTTGCGAAAGACTTTAAGCTTGAGCACTTGAACAAGGCTCCTGCGGTCTTTGACTACAAGAAGCTTGAATTCTACAACGCTAACTACATCAGGAAACTTTCGACAGAAGAGCTTTACAAGTGGACGCTGCCGTTTATCACAGGAACAGGCGACGCGACACTTGAAATCAACCCTGACAATCCGCAGCCGAAGCCTAAAGTCGGCCCGGAGTATTCTGGAGTCGCGCTCGGAGAAGACGGCGAGCCATACTGCGTTGACAAGTCAATGAACATGACGAGCGCCGATGTAAAGAAAACGCTGATGGGACTTATGCCTTTAATCCAGGAGCGGCTAAAGTTCCTGACAGAAGCGGCAGAAATGGTTCACTTTATGTTCACAGAACCGGCTGTTCCGCCGGCCTCGGAGATTATTCCAAAACGCCTTGACCAGGCAAAGACAAAGGAAGTTCTTGAGAACGCAAAGGAATTTGTCGCAAAAGTATTTGAGCTTGACCACGAAGGAGCTGAAAACTTTGCGAAAGCAAAAGCTGAAGAGCTCGGCATAAAGCTCGGCGACTTTATGATGCCAATCCGAATGGCCGTAACAGGAAGCAGAGTTTCGCCGCCGCTCATCGGCTCAATCGCTGTTCTTGGAAAAGAACGCAGCCTTAAACGAATCGAGCGAACTCTCGAAACACTGTAAAACTTGGAAGAAAAAAGGATTGAAAGGAAAAGAGAAACCTTTTCAAGGTTGCGCTTTTCCTTTTCCATATAAAAATGACACTTGAAGAAAAAGAAAAACTTGGTGCAGAGACCGACAGCGTTCTTGCAGTTTTTGAAAAAAATCAGCCTGTAAAATCCGACGGAACATTTGAAATTGAAAACGTAAAGGCGACACTTCTAGAAATCTCCAACATTTTAATAGAAGACAAAGACGCAGAAAAAAAATTCCTTGAATGGATGGACACGCACGAGTTCTGGACGAGCCCGGCGAGCGCGCGCTACCACGGCAACGTAAAAGGAGGACTCGCCGCCCACTCGCTTTTAGTCGCATGGCAGGCTTTTGTCTACGCGAAAACTTTGGCGGCGAACTTTATCAGATCAAAGCGCGCGGACAAATTCACTTTTTCCGCTGCGGATATTTTTGTCGCGGCCATTGCGCACGACTTCTGCAAGGCAGGAAGCTACAATCTTGAAAGCCGGCGCACAAAGGATTTAAAAGGCAACTGGAAATACGAGCCATGCTACAAAAACAAGCAGGACTGGCGGAACCTGGGACATGGAAACGAGTCTGTCCTTTTGCTGCTAGAAAGCATGCCGGAGCTTTTGAAAAATCGCACGCTAATTGAAGCTGTAAGCCGCCACATGGGATTTTCCGATCTTTCGGAAATGGAAAAAATCAACTACTCGCTTTTTCTGCAGAATCCGCTCGTTGTACTGATTCAGATTGCGGACGAAACTGCGGCGCAATGGTGGGATGTGTAGTGATTAGAGACCAGCGGTTAGTGGCTAGTTGAAAGCGGAGCAAGGAGAGTCTTAAATGAATTTATCAATTTTTCTAGCGGTACTTGCTGGAGTTCTGCTTCTCGCAGGATTCGTCGGGACGTTTCTGCCGGTGCTTCCTGGTCCTCCGCTTGCCTGGGCTGGGCTTTTGGCCGCGCATTTTTCATCTTATTCACAGATAAAAATCTGGATTCTCGTTGTAACAGCCGTAATTGCCGTCGCGGTAAGCATTATGGACAATATTTTTCCGTCAATGTTTACAAAAAAATCCGGCGGAAGCAAGGCCGGCACATGGGGAAGCACAATCGGCTTAATCGCGGGATTTTTCCTCGGCCCGCTTTTTGTAATTCTCGGCCCTTTTATCGGAGCATTCATCGGCGAGATGATTCACGACTCTTCTGACACAAAAAAAGCCTTTAGAGCGGCGCTCGGCGCGTTCAAAGGCTTTCTTCTCGGAACCGGAATCAAGATGATCTCTGTTCTGATTTTTATATGGATTTTTATCTATTCGCTTTTGCAGCACACATAATCAGCTTGCAAATCCAATTTTGTTTCCAGATTCTCCGTTCCAGCTGTTTTTCTTTTCTTTTTGGATTTTTTCCAGCTCGTCAAAAATAAAATCAGCGTTCACGTCGTCTTGGTTCATAAACCTGATTCTGCCTGAAAGCGCACCGAAATCGCCCGGAGTTACGCTTTCGCTTTTTTCAAGCTTCTCAATCTGAGAATCAGAAAAATCATAAGCTGAAAAATATCGCTCAAGCATTGTTTTGATTCCGCCGGCTTTCATCGGTTTGAACTCGACAAGAATGTGGAACCGCCTTTGCATCGCAGGATCCATAATGTTGCGTAAATTCGTCGTGCAAATCAAAATTCCGGAGAATTCTTCCATTTGAGTTAAAAATTCATTCACAGTTGAGCGTTCCCAGCTTTGCCGCGCGGAATTTCTGTCGTAGAAAAATGAATCAGCCTCGTCAAACAAAAGAATTGCGCCTGTCCTTTCCGCCTCGTCAAACGCGTCGCGGATATTTTTCTCGTTTTCCCCGACGAGCATTCCAAAGATGTCGCTCGCGCGCTTGAGCAAGATTTCTTTTCCAAGCCGCTCTGAAATGTAGCGGGCAAGTTCTGTTTTTCCAGTTCCTGAAAGTCCGTAGAACAACATTCTGATTCCGCTTTCAGCTCCTTTGTTCCGCTCGGCAAATTTCGCGGCGTTTTCAACCATTTCAATGATTTTGCCTGAATCCATGCTCGTGTTCAAAACTGCAGGGTCGTATTCCTTTTTCACAGTCTCACGCATTTTCGGCTTGCCAGAAAGCAAAGCCGCGTTTTCTTCCATTAAAATCTTCGCCTTTTCAAGCAAAGTTTCGTCATCTTTGTAAGAAGTTCCTTCAACAACTTTCACAAGATTGTCAACGCTTGCCCCCGTCAAGTGATATTTGTCCAAAAGCCCGGCAAGCTCTTGTTTCGCGTTCTGGGAAATTTCAGTTGGCCCAAGTTTTGAAAGCGCAATCGAATGAAGCATCGACTTTGACATCGCTTCAAATTTTATGCTGAACGTGAATCTTCTCAAGGTTGACTGATCGATTAAATTATGGTGATTTATGATGTAAATCACTTTGTCCTGATTGTTTTCGAGCATCTTGTTCACGGCTCCCTTTGTACTTGCCGGAACCGGGCCGAAAAATGAAAACTCGACTGTCTGCAAGATTGAGTCCGCCTCATCAACAACAATCACAGAATCAGAGCGTTCCATCGAAAGGAGGCAGGTGAGTTTTCCAAGCAGTTCACTGTTGTCCTTGCTTTCTGTTTCGTTTTTGAAGATGTAAACTTTTTTGCCAGTTTTTCCGCAAAGTGATTTTGCAAGCTCGGTTTTTCCGCTGCCAGGCTTTCCATAGAACAGAATTGAAACTGGATTTTTGCCGTTGAGCAAATCAAGGCAGATTTCCGCAGATTCACTTTTTACAGAAAAAGAAGACAAATCATAGGAGGAAGAACAGTCGAGCGGCTTCAAAAAATCACTGAAATAAGGCTCGATGCTTTGTTCGTCAATGCAGTCGTCAAGGCTACGGTTGTAGTCTCCGTCCTCGTCAATAAATCCAAACATTCTGAGTTTCTGGTCAGAACGGAGCATTTTGCGCACTTCGTTTTCAGAAATTCCCAAAACGCTTGCGGCAAGGGAAGAGTCGCATTTTGTTGGATAATCATCCGCGTCGCGCTCAATGGAACGAAGCTCGCTCACGTTTTCAAGCCGGCTTCTAAGAAGAAGATAGCGCGTCTCAAGCTCAGACAAGTTCACTTGCTCCATCAAAAAGTTAACTTTTGAAATGTCGTCAACTGCGTTCTGAAGCCTTTTTGAAAGGCTCAGATTATCGCGCAGAACGAAGTTTTTGTCAGAGCGGAAAACAACTGAATTTATTATTGCAGAGAAAACAGGCTTTGGACTTACTGAAAGAATTCGGGCAAGATTCACGCTGGTTTCGTCTGTTTCACTGTAGCGGCTCATTCTGCGCTCAACGTCCTTGTCCTGCTCGTATTTGTACGGAGTTCCAGAATCATCAAAAACCATTGACGAAGCTTCAGCCTTGTCTTTGATTGGAGTGAGAAGATTCTGCTTTTCAAGAGATTTGATTTCAGTCTCTAGAACCTGCGCAAGCCGTTCGCGCTTTTCAAGATTCTTCTTAACGCAGTTCAAAAAAAGAACAAATCCGTCTCCGTTCTGCAAAATAGCCTTGTTTGGAACGTCCTGAAAAATGTAGTAAAGATAAAAGCAGAGCGCATAAGGCTCGTTTTTTGTAAAAGTGACTGATGATGAATTTGAATTTCCTAACCGTCTTCTTCTAGCCATAATTTTGCTCCTTTTGATAAAAAATATGTGGAAACCAGCTTTATGATATATAATGATAGCAGATCAGATTCTCAAAATTTGAGAAATGATGATTTTTGGAGGCAGCAATGTCTTGCGGAACAGACGAATACAAACGAATCAAGATGATTGACGAATATTTTTCCGCCGGAAACAAGGCGACGGTCAAAGAACTTTCTGATTACCTGAACCTTAAAAATCTTGTCGCGCACATTGATATAAAATCAGGATTCAGCGAGAAAATTTTGTACAAAGTTCTTGCGGCAATGAAAAACGAGCTTGACGCTCCGATTGAAAAAGATTCGCAGAACAGATTTTTTTACGGAACACAAAAATCTCTCACAAAGCCGAAATTTTTATCAAGCAAGGAAACTGGAAAAACTGTCGGACTGATTAAAAATCTTCTTGAAACCGTAAAGAATTCGCCAGCTTATAACGAAGCTGAAAAACTTTGCAACGAAATTCTTAGCGAGACAGAAAAAGAGCAGAGCGCAGAAAACCGCGTGATTTTTCTTGGCGCGCCGGCAAGCAATGTCCAGGATGAAACCTGGGCGAAAATCTACGAGGCAATGGAGGAAAACTTCCACATTGTGATTAAATATCAACCGGCTGGAAGCTCAAAGCCTCTAAGCCGCGGAGTTCAGCCGTATCAGCTCATTTTTGACGACGGAATCTGGGATTTGTGGGGATTTGACTGCGTAAAAAGGCAGAGAACGATTTTCAATTTGTCGCGCATAAAGTCAGTTGAAATCAGAAAAGATGCGGACAAATTCAACCTTCCAGAAGATTTTGATTTTCACAATACGACTCCAGGAGCTTTCGGCTGTTTTTTTGATTTTAACGGCGGAATGACAAACTATAAAATCCATCTTGCAAAGGGAAGCTACGCTGAAAGTTTCGCAACAGAGCGAGTCTGGGGAAAAAACTTCCAAATCACAAAAGACGAAAGCGGAACAATTCTTTCTTTTGAAGGCAACCAATTTCTTCCTATCTTAAGATGGATTTTAAGCTGGGGTGCCGACGCAAAGCCTCTTGAGCCTGAAAAACTCGTCAGCGCCTGGAAAAATGAAATTCAAAAGATGAACGCAAAAAGCTCAGTTATTTAAGCGCGAGTCCGTCCTTAAACGCATGGCCTACAAGTTCTCCAATCACGCGGTAAACATGCGCTGAAGAATCGTACATAATCGGCTGCATCTTTCCCAAATCAATTTTTCCGTTGGTCAGGATTTTCTCGTCGGCCTGCTCTGCGACAATTTCTCCTACAAGAACGCCTGTCTTATCATCAAAAGACTTTACTTTGCATTCAAGAGTCAACGGATATTCCTCGATAACAGGAGCGTTAACGTGCGAGCTTTTGTGGACGTGAACCTTTGCCTTCTCAATCTTGTTAACATTTTTTCCGGATTCAACGCCGAAATAATCAGAAATAACAACTGTATCCTTTGTCGCGAACGAAACAGTAAAGGCTCCGGTCTTCTTTATATTTTCTGTAGTCTTGTGCTCGCCAAGAAAAAAGCTGATTTCAGTGTAGTCAGACTGGATTCCCCAGGCCGCGTTCATCGCGTTTGGAACTCCGTTCTCATCATAAGTCGCAATAATAAAAACACCTTCAGGCGTAATCACAGAATGTTTAGCATCAAATTCCATATAATCCTCCGAAAAATTTTGATTGATTACTTATTGATTAAATCTAATATGGAATTTGCTGAAAGACAAGAAAAAATAGGCGGTGTTGGATTTGAACCAACGGCTTCTACCGTGTGAAGGTAGCACTCTACCCCTGAGTTAACCGCCCGAAATGATTGGAACAATTTTATCACAATGGAAAAAAATTGTCATTAGATTTTTAAGAGTTCGACAAATATTAAAAAATCAATTATAGTATTTTTATGGGTGGAACAAAATCAAAGAAACCAGTGGCGGGAATTGACGAAAGCGGAACTTTCCGCGCCTGGGATAACGCGAAGACAGTTTCGGCTCCGAAAAAAGCTGAAAAAGCAGCTTCGCTTGCAAAGGAACAGACGAGCGCGGCCGCGCTAAAGCAGTCAGAAAAAAAGCTAGCAGAGGCAAAGGCGAAAGACCCGAACGCAAATATAAAATCAAAAAAAACAGCGGCTTACTCAGACGACCAGGTAAAGCATCTTGACGCGCTGGAGCACATAAGGCTACGGAGCGGAATGTACATAGGTCGTCTCGGCGACGGCTCGAACCAGAACGACGGAATCTATGTTCTTGTAAAGGAAATAATCGACAACTCAATCGACGAGTTCATAATGGGATTCGGCAAAAGAATAGATGTTGAAATCAAGGAAAACCGGGTGAAAGTTCGCGACTACGGACGCGGAATTCCGCTTGGAAAAGTTGTCGAGTGCGTAAGCCAGATAAACACCGGCGCAAAATACGACAGCGATGTTTTCCAGTTCTCCGTCGGAATGAACGGAGTCGGAACGAAGGCTGTAAACGCGCTTTCATCATATTTCCGTGTTGTCTCAATCCGCGACGGAAAATGCCACGAGGCAGTTTTTGAGCGCGGAAAAATAAAATCCGACAGAAGCGGAAAAGTAAAGCCTGAAACGCAGAACGGAACATACTTTGAGTTTGTGCCGGACGAGGAAATCTTTGGAAAATATTCGTTCAACATGGAATTCCTCGAAAAAAGAATCTGGAACTACGTCTATCTAAATTCAGGGCTTACAATCCGCTTTAACGGAAAGGACTATGTGTCCCAGAACGGACTCCTGGACCTGCTCCAGAGCGAGCTTGAGGCCGAGACGCTCTACCCTATCGGACATTACACAGGAGAGCACCTTCAGTTTGCGTTCACGCATACAAACGCCTACGGAGAGAACTATTTCTCTTTTGTGAACGGACAGTACACAAGCGACGGCGGCACACATCTGACGGCATTTAAGGAAGGATTCATCAAGGGCGTGAATGACTTTTTCCAGTCAAGCTACAAATCAGAGGACATACGCGAGGGAATAACCGCGGCCGTTCTTGTAAAGGTAAAGGACCCTGTATTTGAAAGCCAGACAAAGAACAAGCTCGGAAACACAGACATAAGGCAGTGGATTGTAAGCGAGGTTCAGTCCGGGCTTGACAACTGGCTGCACAAAAATCCTGAGTCGGCGGAAAAGCTCAAGGAGAAAATCGAGGCCAACGAAAAGCTCCGCACAGACTTGTCGGCTGTAAGAAAGCAGGCGAAGGAGAACGCGCGCAGAGTGAGCATAAGGATTCCAAAGCTTGACGACTGCCGCTATCATCTTGAGGACGGAGAGAAAGGGAGCGGCTCTATGATTTTCATAACCGAGGGACAGTCAGCTTCCGGAGTTATGACGCACTCGCGGGACGCGAACTACCAGGCGATTTTCTCTCTGCGCGGAAAGCCAGAGAACATGTACGGCAAGAAAAAAAGCGACATCTACAAAAACGATGAGCTTTATCAGCTTATGATGGCGCTTGGAATAGAAAATTCTGTCGAGAACCTTAAATACTCAAAGATTGTGATTGCAACCGATGCCGATAACGACGGTTTCCACATCAGAAACCTTGTCCTCACATTCTTCCTCGGATATTTCGAGGAGCTTATCACGAGCGGCCGCGTCTGGATTTTGGAAACTCCGCTTTTCCGTGTAAGAAACAAGAAGGAAAACATCTACTGCTATTCAGAAAGCGAGAGAGACAAGGCTCAGGCCAAGCTTGGAAAATCATGCGAAACTTCGCGGTTCAAGGGACTTGGAGAAATCAACCCGAGCGAGTTCAAGCAGTTCATCGCGCCGGAGACAATCCACCTGACGCCGGTTGAAATCAGCCAGCTCAAAGTGATTCCAGGTCTTCTAGCGTTCTACATGGGCAAAAACACACCCGAACGCAGAAAATTCATCGAGAACAACCTGCTAGGGAACGCTGAAATCGACGCGTAAGCGAGACCGCCCGCACGGACGCGAGCAAAATGCGAAAGAGAATTTTCTTCTTCTGCTCCACGCTCCGCTTGAAAATTCTCGTGGGAATGGAAATTACACGGACGTAATTTCCATTCTAGGAATGCCGAGATAGATGCATAAATTAGGGATTTTATGGCTTTTGTAAAAAATATTTTTGACAAGAATTTTATTGAGTACGCTTCGTATGTTATCCGCGACAGGGCGATTCCGGACTTGGAGGACGGCTTAAAGCCGGTCCAGCGCAGAATTATGCACACGCTTTTTGAGATTGACGACGGGCTTTTCCAGAAAGTGCAGTTTGTTGTCGGACGGACGATGAAATATCATCCGCACGGAGACGCTTCAATTTACGGCGCGCTTGTCAATCTTGCGAACAAAGAGATTTTCATTGAGAAGCAGGGAAACTTCGGAAACAAATTTACAGGCGACGGAGCTTCGGCAGGACGCTACATTGAATGCCGCGTTCATCCGCTCGCAAAGGAATTTTTAGTCACAAACAAGGAAATCACGCACTACGTTCCGAACTACGACGGACGCGACCTTGAGCCGGAAGTCTACAAGGCGAAGCTTCCCGTGGTTCTTCTGATTGGAGCGGAAGGAATCGCTGTCGGAATGAGCACAAAGATTCTTCCATATAATTTTAAGGAAGTGATTGACGCTGAAATAAAATGTCTGCGCGGCGAGAAATTCAAGATTCTTCCAGATGTCTCGACAGGCGGCCTGATTGACGTTTCTTCCTACAAAGACGGAAACGGAAAAATCATAACAAGGGCGAAGCTCGACACTTCCGACGAAAAGAAAATCGTCATAACGGAGCTTCCAGTTGACTCGAACGCGAAAGACTTGCTCGCCTCGATTGACAACGCTTACAAGGCAGGAAAAATCAAAATCAGCTCGGTCGAGAACTTTACGACCGACCACTGCTGCATCGAGATAAAGCTTCCGCGCGGAACATACGCGAAAGATGTTGTTGATTCTCTTTACGCGTACACTGACTGCGAAAAGACAATCGCCTGCCAGATGCTCGTAATCAAGGACAATATGCCGATCACGATGACGGCGACAGAAATCATCAAGTATTACGCACAGCATTTGACGCAGATTATAAAGGCGGAGCTTGAGTTTGAGAAATCAAAGCTCACCGAGGAGCTTCATCTTCGCACAATCGAGCGCATTTTTGTCGAGGAGAGAATCTACAAGGACATTGAGAACAAGCGCACGGCGGAAACTGTGAGCAAGGCGGTAAAAGACGGATTCAAGCCGTTTACTGAGGAGCTTGTCCGTCCGCTTACAGACGACGACATTGAGCATCTTCTGCAGATTCCAATCAGAAGAATCTCGCTTTTCGACATTTCAAAGAACCGCGAGCAGGTAAAGGCAATCAAGGAAAAGCTGCGCGAAATCAACAGGAAGCTGAAAGATTTAGTCGGCTGCGCGGTTGAATATCTTTCAGACATTTGCGCTAAGTTCCAAAAAATCGCGCCGGACCTTATGAAGCGGCACACAAGCATAAAATCTTTTGACGCTGTGGATGTAAAGGCGGTCGCGAAATCTGACCTGAGCCTGCGCTACGACGACAAGGGATATTTAGGAACAAGCGTCTCAGGCGGAAAGGAGATTATGAAAGTCTCGCCTTTCGACAGAATTCTTTACGTGCGCCACAACGGAATGTACACAGTGACCGACGTTCCGGAGAAACTCTTTATTGACAAGGGAATGTGGTTCTGCCAGATTGCGGAGAAAGAAAAAATAAATCCGGTTCTGTTCACGATAATTTTCCGCGACCCGAAAACTCATCTTGCTTCCATTAAAAGATGCAGAATCGCAAGCTGGATTATGAACCGCGACTACTTTTTCGCGCCGGACGGAATGGAAGTTCTGCACATTGACACGCGGGAGAAATTCACGTTTACTTTGTGCTACGAGAACAAGACGCGCGGCAGGCCTGAGGAAAAATTCAAGGCGCAGGATTTCGAGGAGAAAGGCTTGAAAACTTTAGGCGTAAGGATTTCCGCGCGGGCCGTGGAATCGGTAAAAGTTGACGGCGCACAGCTGGAAATGTTCTAAGCAAAAATAAAAATCAAGGAAATATTATGACAATTAAAAATCTGATGGTAAAAATGAACCAGGCTTGCGCGAAATACATGGGAAAAGTGATTTACACGCTTTTTCTGCTCACGCTGCTGGAGTCGCTTTGCTCGTTCGTCTTTCTTTTTCCGGCGATAAAGATTTTCTCCGACGCGCAGCAGGCTCAGGCTATCGGCTCTCCGCAGGCAAAAATAATTTTCTTCGCGCTTCTTTTTGCGGCTCTGGTTGTCTGGCTCACTTTCCAGTTCGGATTTGCGATTATGCTTTTGCGCATGGTCAGGAACGAGAACACGAACCTCGGATTTCTTTTTATGGGATTCAGGAAATTCAACCCGGCAGGAAAAGTTATCTTAAGCTTTGCCGCGATTATTTCAGCTGTCGGAATTGCCACAAGATTTATCACAAAGGCGCTTTTCGCAAAACTCTGGCCGGTGGTTGAGAACGCGTTCAAAACGGCCTCGGCAGAGATTCAGGCGGCGGAAAGCGCGGCAGAATCAGCAGGAAACGCGGTTTCTTCGGCAACGGATGCGGCAGGCTCGATTCTGCCTTTTGCGCCTGACGAAGCGGCTTCTATTTTCTTTGAGTCCGGACTTTTCGCAGGAATCTTCTTTTTGCTCGCGTTTATTGTCCTGATTCATTTTGCGTTTGTGTTCCAGCTTCATTTTGACAAGCCTTCTGTAAAAGTAGGCGGACTTTTTAAGGAAAGCTTTAGAATGATGAAAGGAAATGTTTTCCGCCTGATTGGATTCGCCCTTTGCGCCGGAGGAAAAAATCTTCTTATCGCAATAGTCTTCGCTGTGATTG
The DNA here is from genome assembly GCA_964538245.1 of uncultured Treponema sp. GTDB lineage: Bacteria > Spirochaetota > Spirochaetia > Treponematales > Treponemataceae > Treponema_D. The sequence goes on along the minus strand of CAZIFO010000003.1, from coordinate 22,788 downwards.
TCTCCTTTATTCCGGAAGAAAAGGCAGGGCTTTCGATTCTAGTCTTTCTTTTTGACCTCGCGTATTTTATAAATCTGTACACCGCGCTTGTGAAATTTTATTTTGCGGTTCCGGTTATGTACGAGGCCGTTAGAAACGAAGGCAATGAACTGCGGATTGAAAATTCAGCGCAAGCGAATACAGATTCAACGCAGATAAACACAGATAAAAATGATTAACAAGATTATTTTTATACGAAGGCTTTTCAGCTTCAGCAAAAGATTTTCAAGTCTTCCTTGTTATGCTAAAATCCGCGTTTAATAGCTAGTAAAATCTTGGAGAGAATATGCTTGTTCCAGTAAAATGTTCTTCCACGGAAGAAATCATAAAAGGCTCGCGCTTTTTGTCAGAAAGCTTTGTGATTTCCTCCCAGGACGAAGTTAGAAAAATCATAAAATCACAGAAACAGAAATATTCCGACGCGACGCACGTCTGCCATGCGTTTGTCCTCGGCAAGAGCGGCGAAATAATGGGCATGAGCGACGACGGCGAGCCCGGCGGAACTGCGGGGCGGCCGATGCTTGATGTCTTGAAGGGCAGAAAATGCACTAACATTCTTGTTACGGTGACGCGCTGGTTCGGCGGAACTTTGCTCGGAACAGGAGGGCTTGTCCACGCCTACTCTAGCGGAGCCAAAACTGTCCTTGACGCAACAGTTTTTGAAGAGCTTGTCGAAAAATCACTTTTTAGCTTTAACTGCGACTACCAGCAATACCAAGTTGTAAAAAAAATCTTTGAGCCATTTAAAATCTATGAGCTGAACGAAGAATTCGGCGAGGAGATTATGATTTCAGGAAAAATCGCCAGCGCAGACGCGGAAAAGCTCAAGTCGCAAATCTTTGACGCAACTAACGGCAAGGTTCTTCCGATAATAAATATATGAAAATTAGAAATGTTTTTTTTCTCATCATATTGATTTTTTCTTCCGCATTCGCTTTTTCGTACACGCCGGGCTTTGAGATTGGAGCAGGCTCCGGCTACGTCCATTACGGCGACAAGGAGACGCGCGACAGAAACAGCAGCTTAGGAAGCTCAAACCAAGTGATTTTGACTGCGGACGCGCGGATTTTGTTTCCGATTGAACGCAATATTTATCTTTCGCTCGGCGGCGATACAACTTTTGACGGAAGATGGAAAGGCGGAGGGCACATTTATCTTGTTGACTATTCTTTTTTGTTCGGATTCAGAATGTATCCGGGACTTTGGGGATTTGTCTTTTCGGTTGACTATGCGCTAGGACGCAGAACAGACTTTATCGATTTCAAAAATTATGACAACGAAGTTGACAGCACAGAATGGGGCAACGGATTTAGATTCGGACTTGGCTACGATTTTTCTGTGCACACAAACGGATTCGCTCCGACTTTGGGCGCTGCGTGGAAAAGCATGCCGCGCGGAGGCTCCCGCGACAATTTAATCACAGTATATCTGAAATTCGGAAAAAGACGGCCTTAAAAGCGGACTTCACAAGGAGAAACAAATGCAGATTGTCACAGAAGAAAAAGTTCCGCCGATTCCGGAATCTTCATCTCCAGTAGAAAATGAACAGACGAAGAACCTGTCGCCTGCAAGCATTGGAATTGCTGTTGATGTCGGGACGACAACCATTGTTGTTTCCGTCTGGACGCTCGGAAAGCGCAAGCATCTTGCGACAGTCGCAGACAAGAACGAGCAGATAAAATACGGCTACGACATTATCCGCCGCATTTCCTTTGCGACGCGTCCTCCGCTAACCGGCTCGGCGACTGTTGTGGAAACAGGGCCTTCCGCGCTTCATTACTGCATAATCTGCCAGCTTGAAAAAATGTTCGCAAAGGCTGTCGCTCTAGCCGCGCAAAAACTGCCGCGCGGATTTCAGCCGCAGGTAAAACAGATTGTAATCACTGGAAACACGACAATGCTTTCGTTTGTCTGCGCGCTTCCGGTTGACGACATGGCAGCCGCGCCTTTTACGCCTGCGAGCCTATTTGATTTTTCCTCAACATGGAAAAACGTGCAGAGAGGAAGCTGTTCTCCGCAGTGCGTGATTTTGGACTCCCCGACTCCGGAAGTCCTGCAGTCCTTTGACTCAAGCGTAATCCAGGCTGAGACTCCGGTTTATTTTCCGCCGTGCATAGGCGCGTTCATCGGAGCCGATACTGTATGCGCTATGATTGCGGCAGGCTTTCCAGTTCCAGGCCAGATAAATGAAAATGATGAGAAGTCAAAATCTCCGCTTTTGCTTGCCGATATCGGAACAAACAGCGAGCTTTGCCTTTACGTTCCAAAAACTGAAAGCCACAACGCGCGGATTATCTGCACAGCGGCGGCTTCAGGCCCGGCCTTTGAGGCCGCGAACATAAGCTGCGGAATGCCGGCGATTGACGGCGCAGTTGACAGCATTTCAATTATGAACGGAAAAATCATCTGCCACGTAATTGGCGGCTCAAATGCGAAGGGACTTTGCGGCTCCGGGCTTGTGAGCGCGGCTGCGGCTCTTTTCAAGAATAAATACATCGACGGAAACGGCGCGATTATCCATGGAAAATCAAAGCTCGGCGACGGAAGCGACTGCATTGAGCTTACTCCGGCAGTTTATCTTTCCCAGCAGGACATAAGAAATCTTCAGCTTGCAAAATCGGCTGTAAAAACCGGGCTGGAATTTTTAATGAGCCACATTGAAGATGGAAAAACTCCAGTTTTCTGTATTGCGGGCGGGTTCGGAACAAAGCTGAATCTTAACGACGCAAGGACAATCGGGCTTCTGCCTGAAAATCTCAGCGAAAATGTCGTTCAGCTTGGAAACGCCGCTTTGTCCGGCGCGAGCGCGCTTTTGTTCTCGAACAGCCTTCGCGAAAAAGCAAGGCAGATAAAAAAACATTCCGTGCAGGTGAACCTTGCCGCAGTTCCGAATTTCCAGGAGCGTTTCTTAAGTTCAATTGACTTTGAATAAAGCAAAAGAAAGAAAATCACTTCCGTTAATTTTCTTTCTATGCTTTTTGCGCATATGTGGCGCAGACTATTTCGACTGTTCCCTAATTTCAACCCGCCTGATTTTTCCGCTGATTGTCTTTGGAAGCTCGTCCACGAATTCGATGATTCTCGGATGCTTGTAGCAGGCAGCTTTTTGGTTCATAAAATCGAAAATGTCGAGCTGAAGTTTTTTTGAAGGCTCAAAACCTTTGTTCAGCACAATTGTGGCCTTGATTGCCTGGCCGCGCTTAGGATCCGGCACGCCTGTGACAGCGCACTCAAACACGGCAGGATGCTGCAGAAGGGCGCTTTCAACCTCGAACGGACTTACGCGGTAGCCGGATGTCTTTATGACATCATCGTTGCGGCCTTCAAACCAGATGTAGCCGTCCTCGTCGTATCGCGCGACATCGCCTGTGTTGTAGACTCCGTTTGCGAACGCCCGCTTTGTAAGCTCGTCGTTCTTGTAATATCCTGCGAAAAGCCCGAACGGGCGGCCTTTGTCCAGCCTGACAATTATTGAGCCTGCCTCGTTCGGAGCGCATTTTGTTCCGTCCGGGCGGACAATATCAATGTCATATCCAGGAGCGGGCTTTCCCATTGAGCCAGGTTTCGGCGTCATTCCAGGAAAGTTTCCAATCATAACCGTCGCTTCTGTCTGCCCGAACGCCTCGAACATTCTTAGCCCCGTGAACTTATAGACTTCCTCATAAAGCTCAGGGTCAAGAGCCTCGCCCGCTGTTGTAATATGCGTAAGAGCTGAAATATCGTATTTATGCACGTCGGCCTTTACAAGGAAGCGGTACGTTGTCGGAGGCGCGCAGAAAGTTGTAATATGATATTTTGAAATCACGTTCATCATTCTTGAAGGCATAAAGGAAACCATGTCGTAGACCATAACAGCGGAGCCGCATATCCACTGTCCGTACAGCTTTCCCCAAACAGACTTTGCCCAGCCAGTCTCGGCGACGGTAAGATGAAGCCCGCCGTCAACAACGCGCTGCCAGTATTTCGCCGTAACAATGTGGCCTAAAGGATAAGCGAAATTGTGCTCGACCATTTTCGGGTTTCCGCTCGTGCCGGAAGTAAAATACAAAAGCATGATGTCGTCGTTGCGCGTCGCTTTTTCGCCCGACAGACGCTCAAACTCAGCCGGCATTGAATCAATCTCGTCATAAAAGCGTTTCCAGCCCGCGCGTTCCTTTCCGACCGTTATAAGCTCGCGTACGCTCGGAGAAGACGAAAGAGCTTCTTCAATGCGCTTTCGCACAGGCTCGTCGTCGTAGGAGACAATCATCTTGATTTGAGCCGCGTTTGTGCGGTACTCAATGTCCTTTGTCAAAAGCTGGTTTGTCGCAGGAACTGCAATCGCGCCGATTCTGTGGCAGGCAAGAATAAAATACCAGAACTCAAAGCGGCGGCGCAAAATTAGCATTACGGTGTCGCCCTTCTTAATTCCGTGGCGAACAAGATAATTCGCCGTCTGCTTTGATTTTTCAGAGATTTCCTTAAAGGTAAAAGTCTTCTCGCCGCCAAAGTCATCGCACCAGACAAGAGCGCGCTTTTCAGGCTCAAGCTCGGCATAGCGGTCAACAACATCGTAGGCAAAATTAAAATTCTCAGGGATTTTGATTTTAAAGTTCTTTTTTAAGTCTTCGTAGTTTTCAAAGACTGTTCCATTTTCAACGTAGTCAGAATAAAAGTTCACAGTTTTCTCCAGACGGCAAAAAATATAAAAGCGCGGCGTCCGTACGCCAGAAAATCCCGGCAGACCTCGGCCGCGCGCTTCCGTCTTTTTATTTAGACACAAGAAAACAAAAAAAGTTGCAATATTTTAAACTTTTATTTTAACGTTTTTGATTCATAATTTTTATCTTAACACACAAGTTAATTTAATTTCACTCCATGAAATACGTTTTTATCGGCGGAAATCCGTTGAACTCTACGCTCGCGTAAGTGCTTGTGTACGCGCCGGTTGAAAGCCAGTAAAGCCGGTCGCCTGTCTTCAGGGAAATCGGCATTCTGTATTTTGTGTGCTCATACATTATGTCCATGCTGTCGCAGGTCGGGCCGGCGAGAATCACGTCGCCCTCTTTTTCGCCTGGCTTGTCTTTCGATGTTATCACAGGATATTTTATTGACTCGTCCAAAGTTTCAATCAAGCCGTTGAATTTTCCCGCGTCCTGATAAACCCATCTTTGAAGCGCAGTGTTGTTCTTTCGGCTCACAAGAATCACCTCGCTTGTAAGAATTCCGCAGTCACCAACAAGTGAACGCCCTGGCTCAAGCACAATTGCCGGAAGCTCGTCGCCAAAATCATCATTAAGATAGCGCGTGATTTCAGAAGCGTAGTCAGAAAGCTCGTTTGTCGGCTGGACATAATGCGCAGGAAAACCTCCGCCCATGTTTATCATCGAAAGCCGGATTCCTTCTTCCTCCTCAAGCGAGTTAAAAAGATAAGTCGCCTTTGCAATCGCCTCGTTCCACACGCCAATGTCGCGCTGCTGCGAGCCCACATGAAAAGAAACTCCGTACGGCGTCAAGCCCAGATCCCGCGCCATCACAAGCAAATCATAAGCCATGTCAGGATGGCAGCCAAACTTGCGGCTGAGCGGCCAGTCCGCAGACTCCGAGCCTTCCACAAGCATTCGCACGTAGACGCGGCTTTTCGGAGCATTCTCGGCAATCGCGCGCAAGTCATCTTTGGAATCGGTCGCAAACATTCTCACGCCCTTCTCATAAAAATACTTGATGTCGCGAGGCTTTTTGATTGTGTTTCCGTAAGAAAGCCTGTCCGGAGAAACGTCAAGCGCGAGGACTTTGTCCAGCTCATATCTCGACGCAATGTCAAAGTTCGAGCCAAGAGAACTTAGCAGCTTTAAAACCGGCTCGCCCGGATTCGCCTTTACCGCGTAGTAAATCTGCGCAAACGGAAAAGCGCCCTTTAACTTTAGAAAATTGAATTTAATCTGGCTTAGATTAATCACGACATTCGGAGTCTCGAGGTCCTTTGAAAACTCCAGAAAACGGTTCCACTGGGAATCGGAAATGTAGTCACTACGATTGAACATAATGAGCCACCTAAAAAAAGAATGCGGCGAAAGAAAGGCCGCGTTCAGAAAAAGCAAGTCTCAGGCTTTTTTTTCTGCGTAAAAAAAATATAAAGAAAATGGCCGATCAGTTCTATAGAACTTTCTGTGAAAATCAAAAAAATAGAAAAAAAATTGGGCGTGCCCCTCCGCTTCGCTCCGGGTCGGGCTATCCGCGGTTTCGCGCTAGCCGCGCTGCATTTCTGCGCTCCGTTTCACTCCGCTCCGGAACGCGCCTTCAGGCGCGCCGCTACTATCCCTCACGCGGAAGCTCCGCAGTTTTATATTTCTTTATTGTTTACAATCTTTCTTTTCAATATAATTTTTAGAATATGGAAACACGTAACATTTTTGAGAATCTTTCTTGTATTGACCACCGCTATTCAATTTCTGAAAAAGCGGTTTTTGACGGACTTTCTAAGTACATTTCTGAAGAGGCTTCAATCCGCTCATGCGCTAAATGCGAGGCGGCGCTTGTAAAAGCCCATCTTAAAGTGCGCGGTCAGCTCACCGACGAGATTGCGAAAAATCTTGACGAAGTCGCTGAAAAAATCGACCCGGAGGAAGTCTACGCGGAAGAGGAAAAGACAAAGCACAATATCCGCGCGCTGGTCAACGTTATGAAGACAAAAGTTGACTCAAAAATCGGACCGCTCATCCATCTTGGCGCGACATCTGTCGATATTCTCGACACTGCGCTTTCTTGCAGAATGAGGGACGTGACACACAATGTTGTTCTTCCGGAGCTTAAGAAACTTGAGAACTATCTCTGCGACATCGCCGAGCGCGAGGCCGCGACTCCGCAGGTCGGACGCACACACGGACAGCACGCTGTTCCTATCACATTCGGCTGGGAAATAGCTGAGTTTGTGGCGCGCCTCGGAAAATCTATCCTTAAAATTGAAGAGCTTTCAAACGACCTGGTCGGAAAGCTCGCTGGCCCTGTCGGAGCTTACAACGGACCTTCCATGATTGTGAAAGATCCTGAGGAGCTTGAAAGAATCTACACTGAGTTCCTAGGATTAAAGCCTTCTGAATATTCAAACCAGCTTGTCGAGGCTGAGCACGTTCTGCGCCTTCTTCTTGAGATGAACGTGGCGTTTGGAATTATCGCGAACCTTGCTGACGACCTGCGCAACCTGCAACGCTCTGAAATAGGCGAGGTGTTCGAGTACTTCTCTGCGACACAGGTCGGCTCTTCCACAATGCCGCAGAAACGCAACCCGTGGAACAGCGAGCACGTAAAGTCTCTCTGGAAAGCGATGTGCCCGCGCGTAATCACTTTCTACATGGATCAGATTTCGGAGCACCAGCGCGACCTTACAAACAGCGCGAGCCAGAGATTTATCACCGACTACGTGGCAGGATTCACAATGGCGGTTTCAAGAATGTCTAGCGTTGTAAAGGGCCTGCAGGCTGACCGAGAGAACATGATGAAAAATCTTGAGAACGCGGGCGGAAAAGTAAAAGGCGGAGTTCTTGCGGAGCCTGCCTACATTCTTCTTGGCGAAGCCGGATACAACGACGGACACGAGATTATCAGAAAGATTACTCTTGAGGCTGAGAAAACCGGAAAAACATTCTTTGAGGTTCTTAAGACGCATGAAAAAGAATACAAGGACATCACAGCCCAGCTCGAAAAGCTCGGAGTTGAAAATCCTGCGAGCTTCTTTGAGCATCCTGCGAACTACTGCGGTCTTGCCGCTAAAAAGTCAGCGCGTCTTGCGAAAAAATACCGCGAGCTGATGAAATAACAAACACTGCGCAAAGCATTTGCCACCGGGAACCTTGTTTGATTTAGACAAGGCTCCCGGCAATTTTTTATATTTTTATATATTATGGAAAATCAGTAGAACATGCTTTCTGGTGACGCGCTCACCTTGCCGCTTTTCTCATCGGCGAGGAACTGGTTCAAGTCTTCCACGACTTCGTCCGGATTTAATCCGTGCACCATCGCGGCCTCCTCAAGAGTTTCCATCTGGGAAGCAAAGCAGGAAATGCAATGCATTCCCATCATCATAAGAGGCTCAACAAGCTCCGGATGCTTTGTCACAAGCTCGGCGACAAGAACTTCCTTCTGAATTTTCTCAGGCCCGTCTGTTTTTTCATCAGCTTTATTTTCTGTCTTTTCACCGCCGGAAATATTTTCTGATGAACCGGCCGCCGCTTCGTCATCCTTTGCTTTTTCTGCTTCAGCTGTCTTCACTGTTTCTGAAACATCTTTATCTTCATTTTTCTTTCCGAAAAACATATTTTCCTCCACAAAATAAATTAGTTTTCTAATTTCCTTATTTCTCTAGTTTTCTGATTTAGTTCCGTCCGCAGCAGGCAGAGTAACAATTCCGCCGGCAGCAGTCAAAGGCACGTACTCAGGAACTTCCCGTCCGTCCCAGCGTTTCGCTTTCTCAAGCTCAATCTCAAGCTCCTTGAGCCTGATTTCAACCTGATAGTTCTGCGCGACCTTCGCGTTGTAGTAGGCAAGCGCATCAGCTTCCGCCCTCTTTGCCTCAGCCGCTTTCTGCGCTTTTATGAGCTCGGCTTCAGCAGTCTGCTCGGCGGCTTTTTTCGCGGCCTCAGCCTCGGCCACCTGCTTCTGCGCGTTTGTCTCGGTGAGTTTCAAGTCCTGCTCAGCCTGACGCACCTGCTGCGTGCGGTTCATCGTCTCCTTGATGTTCTTGTCAAAGTCGTCGCTCCAGTCCCAGTTGGAGATTGTCAGCTGAGTCACAACAACAGGATACTCTGCGAGCTTCGCCGACAAAGAAGTCTGCACATCGTTCGTGATTTTGTCCTGGTTTTCAATCAAGTCATAGATAGAATATTTTCCGACCGACTCCTTTACCGAGGCGACAAGGCTTTTAGTAATCGCGTTCTCAAGAATCGGCTCGTTGTATTTTTTAACAGCGTCCATAAGTCGCTCGTCATCATAGCGGTAGAAAATCGTAACCTGGGCTGCGACAGTCTGCATGTCCTTTGTGATTGCGCCGTCCTTGTCCGTTGAAAAGTTCACGTTCATTCCTTTTGGAACAATCGAATATCTTTTGATTACGCTTATAAAAGGAAGATGATAATGCATTCCCGGCTGCAGAACGTCTCCGGTAACTTCTCCGAGCGTAACCTGGACTCCCCTCTCGTTCGGCCCGACAACCGTAACCGAAGCGTAGACAACCGCCGCAAGAACTAAGACAGCAATCAGAGCCGCAACACTTTTCTTGAAAGCTCTTCCTTTTTTATTCGCATTATCCGCCATATTTTTCCCCTGTTTTTGATGCTATTTTAAAATATATTCAAGTTTAGTGGAATCGCAAAGGAAAAGATTTTATAATGAATTATGCTTCATTTTATTGTAAATATCCGCGGCGGAAGCGGAAAAGCTTTCCTTAAATGGAACAAAGTCCAGAAGATTCTAAAAGACAGAAATATTGAGCACAAAGTCCATGTAACCCAGCACGCGGGCCACGCTTCCCAGATTGCGCGTGAGCTTTCCCTTTCCGGCGAGGAAGACTTGCGGCTTGTCGTTGTCGGCGGCGACGGAGCCTTGAACGAAGTGATAAACGGAATCGGAGCGAATGAAAAAAGCGAAGCTGATATTTCAAATTTCTCAAAAGTAAAGATAGGCTTAATTCCGACAGGCTCCGGAAACGACTTTAGCCGCGGCATGAAGATTCCGCGACACAGCCCCGAAAAAGCGCTGGACATTATTTTGAACGCGGGCGGAGGAAGAAAAATCGACCTGGGCAAAGCCACGGTTTTAGATGATGGAAAAAATGATTCAAGCTTGTTTGCAATCAGCTCAGGATTCGGCCTGGACGCGATTGTTGGAACAGGAATCAACACTGCGAAAATAAAGAAAATCCTGAATTTTATGCATCTTGGAAAACTGAGCTACGGATTTTACACAGTCCAGACGCTTTTCACAATGAAAACTTATTCCGTAAAGATGAAATTTGACGGCGAGGAAGCAAAGTCCTTTAAAAAGATGATTTTTCTTGCGAACATGAATTTCGGCGCGGAAGGCGGCGGCGTTCCGATGAACAACGAAGCGCGCGGAGACGACGGCGAGCTTTCAATGTGCATGGCGCACGGAGTTCCGAAGATTCTGACATTTTTTTTCTTTCCGTTTCTGCTTTTTGGCGCGCAGAAGCATTTGCCTGGATTTTTAATGCGCAACTACAAGACGCTTGAAATTGAGTCGGACAAGTCTTCCGTTCTGCACACGGACGGAGAATTCAGGGGAAATGTGCGGCACGTAAAATGGGAAGTTCTGCCGGGCGCGATGACTTTTCTTGCGTAAAAAGGGGGCGTTGCGGGGGATTTTCCCCGCACGGTGGGTAGCGGGCAACGAAGTGCGCGCGCAGGGCGGTTGTCCGCCCTCCTAGATTAAATTTTTTTTGATTTTACATTTCTTTAACATCAGGTTCTTCTTGTTTTTACATGCGGCGTTTAGTTTTATTCCAGATTTGAAAAGCGCAAAGAAAGGCGCAAGGAGAACAAAATGAAAATCAATCTTAAAAAAATCGCTGGAATTTCAATGATTCTTTTGGCTGGAAGCGGCTGCTTTGCGTTGGGCGGCTCAAAATGGAACAAAAAAAGCGCAATCAGCGTAATAAGCCGGGAAGACGGCTCTGGAACACGCGGCGCATTCATCGAGCTTTTTGGAATTGAAAAAAAGGACGCAAGCGGAAAAAAAGTTGACTACACGACGGACGAGGCGGCAATCACAAATTCGACAGCAGTTATGATTACTACAGTTTCTCAGGACAAATACGCAGTCGGCTACATTTCGCTCGGCTCGCTCAACAGCTCGGTAAAAGCGCTGAAAGTCGAAGGCGCGGACGCGACAGTCCAGAATATTAAAAACGGCTCGTACAAAATCGCGCGTCCGTTCAACGTCGCTGTAAAAGAAAATCTTTCTGACGCGGCCAAGGATTTCTTGAACTACATTTTGTCTGACAAGGGCCAGAGCGTGATTGAATCAAACAAGTACATAAAAGTTTCAGGCGGAAGCTTTGCTTCAAGCAAGGCAAGCGGAAAAATCGTAGTCTCAGGCTCAAGCTCAGTTTCTCCGGTTATGGAAAAGCTGATTGAATCTTACAAGGCGGAAAATCCGAACGCGAAAGTTGAGCTTCAGACTTCAGACTCGACAACCGGAGTTACAAACGCAATCAACGGAACTTGCGACATTGGAATTGCAAGCCGCGAGCTAAAAGATTCTGAGACTGCGAAAGGCGTAAAAGGAATCACAATCGCGATGGACGGAATCGCAGTCGTGGTGAACAACGCAAATCCGCTCGAAGATATTTCAAAAGCGCAGGTTGAGCAGATTTTCACAGGCGAAATTACAAAATGGAACAAGATTGTAAAGTAAATTGCAAAAAGTAAAAATAATTATTAAAAGTTGATGGACAAGGAGCCGGAGGAAATTATCTTCCGGCTTTTTTTTGCAATGACTCTTCTTTCCATAAGAATCACAATTCAATATACTTCGCGTTATGACGAAGGACTTAACAAACGGACATCCGCTTAAAATCATTTTCGCGTTTGCTTTTCCAGTTTTTTTGGGCTGCCTTTTCCAGCAGTTCTACAACCTTGTTGACACAATAATTGTCGGGCAGTTTCTAGGCGTAAAGGCTCTGGCGGCGGTCGGCTCGACAGGAAGCCTGAACTTTCTTATCCTCGGATTCTGCATGGGGCTTTGCTCCGGGTTCGCGATTCCGGTCGCCCAGCGTTTCGGCGGCGCGGACTACACTTCAATGCGCCAGCTTGTCTTTAACTCGTGGATTTTGATTTTTATCTCGTGCTTTCTTCTCACCATTCCTTCGGTCGCGTTCTGCCGTCCGCTTCTCCTTCTCTTAAAAACGCCCGAAGACGTGATTGACATGGCGTATTCCTATTTTGTGATAATCTTGGCCGGGATTCCTGTTACTCTTTTCTACAATCTTCTTGCAGGCGTAATCCGCTCGGTTGGCGACAGCAAGACTCCGCTTTATTTTCTGATAATCTCCGCCCTGCTCAACATTGCGCTCGACTTGATTTTTATCGCAGCATTCAAGTGGGGAATTCCTGGCGCGGCCTACGCGACAGTGATTTCGCAGGCAGTTTCGGGCGTTCTGTGCTTTTTCTATATGAAAGCCAAGTTTGAGATTCTGCGTCTTAGAAAGGAAGACAAAATCCTAAGCTCAAAAAAGATGATGAATCTGCTTGGAATCGGAGTTCCGATGGGGCTTCAGTATTCAATCACCGCGATTGGAAGCGTAATCCTGCAGTCAGCAGTGAACGTGCTCGGCTCTCTTTACGTCGCTTCTGTCGCCGCCGCGCAGAAAATCACGGTTTTCTTCTCGACTCCGTTCGACGCGCTCGGAACCACAATGGCGACTTACGGCGGACAGAACGTCGGCGCAAAGAAATTCGACAGGCTCAACTCCGGCCTTTTCTGGGGCTGCCTTGTCGGATTCATCTATTCCGCGGCGGCGTTTGTGTTCATGTTCTTTTTCAGCGGAAATCTCGCGATGCTTTTTATAAGCCGGAACGAAAGCCCGGAAACAATCACGCAGATTGCGGCCAACGTAAGAATGTTTTTGCTCGCGAACAGCGGATTTTATTTTCTTTTGACGCTTGTGAACGCGGTGCGCTTTTTAATCCAGGGAATGGGATTTTCCAAGACAGCGATTTTCGCCGGAGCGTTCGAGCTTGTCGGCCGCGCTGTGATTGGAATTGTGTTTGTTCCTGTCTTCGGATTTCCGGCCGCCTGCTTCGCAAGTCCGCTCGCCTGGGTTCTCGCCGACTCGTTTTTGATTCCGGCATATTTTGCGTGCAGAAAAAAGCTGATAAAAAGATTCAACGCGGATGAACACTGATTTTTAGGGGAAAAGCCTTTCCCCTGCGGCGCATTTCATTGCGCCGACACCCCATTCTCCTAGGGGCTTCGCCCCTAAAACCCCAGCCCGCTTCCGTAAAACTCTTTAATTGCCCGCGCCATAAAGCCAGCGTCGTAAGCTCCGGCTGTCTCGTAAGGCGAATGCATCGCCCACTGCGCAAGGCCGATGTCCACGCAAGGAACAGAAACCTGCGTCTGGCTGATGTTTCCAAGCGTTGAGCCGCCTGCGACGTTCGAGTTGTTCGTAAAAACCTGGAACGGAACTTCCGCGTTTTTGCAGACTTGCTTAAAAAATCCGGCAGAAAGCGCGTCCGAAGTGTATTTTTGCGCCGCGTTGAATTTTATCACAACGCCGCCGTTTATCTTCGGGCGGTTCACCGGGTCGGCCACGGAGACAAAATTCGGATGGACGGCGTGGGCGTTGTCCGCGCTCACCATAAAGCTTTTTGAAAGCGAAATCCTGTAGTTTTCAAAATCTCCGCCGAGTGAAAAACTGATTCTCGAAAGCGTGTCGTTCAAAAAAGTGGAAGCCGCGCCCTGCCTTGTCTGGCTTCCGACTTCCTCGTTGTCAAAAACGCAGTAGACTTTGATATTTTGGCTTTTTGAAGCCTGGCCGCTGCGCGAAGTTGAAGAAACAAATCCTTTAAGCGTTGAAAAAGCGCACTCAAGGTCGTCAAGCTTCGCCGACGAGATGAACTCATTTTCCGCGCCCCAGACGCAAGGCTCCGAGCGGTTATATAGAAACAAATCCGCGGCGAGAATATTCTTTTCATCAACTCCGGCAATTTCGGCGACAATTTCCATCAGCTTCTTGTCTTTGTTCAGGCTCAGAACCGGACGGATTTCGCCCTGGACATCAATCTTGTGGCCGTTGTTCGCATCGCGGTCCATGTGGATTGCAAGATTCGGAATCATCAGAAGATTCTTGTCAACGTCAACAAGGATTTCCTCAAGGCGGCCAGATTTTTCAGACTTTACGATGACGCGCCCGGCGACAGAAAGCGGACGGTCGAACCACGGATTTATCAACATTCCGCCGTATTTTTCCACGTTCAGAACAACGCAGCCGGCCGACTCAATCTCAGGATTTTCCTTGACCTTGAACGACGGAGAGTCCGAATGGCTCGCGCAAATCATAAACGGAAGATTTCTTAAAGATTCCGCTCCGCTCTCAGGAACAGAAAACGCAATCACCGAGGACGAGTTGCGCGTCGCAAAATATTTTCCGCCCGGCGCAAGATTCCATTTTTCAGATTCCCTGACCTCTGAAAATCCGTTCTGACGCAGAATCCCGCAGATATTTTTTACCGCGTGAAAGCAGGACGGCGATTTTTTTATGAACTCAAGAAGAGCCTTTGAAAGATTTTCGGAATTTTCTCCCGGAACCTTTGATTCCGTAATGTTTGATTTAGTTTTCATGGCTTTATGATAATGAAACTGAACGCGTTAGGCTATGGAGCGAGTTTTTACCATTATTTTTCGCGCGCTTAACTTTATCTTGACATTTTTCTGCTTTGATAAAATCCATGAAAAGAAAATTATTCTTAAGAATGGGAAAAAACAATCTTTTGATTTTAGGCGTGACTTTTATCATTATCGGGATTCTTCTTCTGATTCCGACAGGATTCGAGGACGCGCTCCAGTTCAAGGACGCGGAAAAATGCCGCGCGAGGATTGAAAGCGTGAACAACTCCGCGATAATCGACACCGGCTTAATCCGCACAGGGCAGCAAGTCTGCGAAGTGACTTTTCTAAGCGGAAAGTTCAAGGGAAAGACGGCGGAAGGCTGGAATCTTCTTACAGGCTCGCTTGCTCAGGACAAGATTTTCCGTCCCGGAGACGTGGCGCAGTGCGTTGTGCACTACAATGCCGCAGAAGACGCGGAGGAAGGAGAAACAGACAGCGAGATTATTTCCGTAAATCTGATTGACTATTACAGGCTCCACGGAGAGCTTATTCTGGCGCTTGCGTTCGCGGCATTTCTCGTCGTGTTTGCGGGCGGAGTCGGGCTGCGCTCGGTTCTGTCGTTCGTGGTCACGGTTCTTGTTTTATGGAAGATTTTAGTTCCGCTTTATCTAAAAGGATTCAATCCGATTCTTGCAGGACTTGTTGTGACGGCGGTTCTGACGTTCTGCATTCTCGCGCTTGTCTACGGATTTGACAGGCGGCTTTTCTCATCTTTTTGCGGCTCAATGCTCGGAATAGGATTTGCGGCGGCGCTTTCAGTTGTCTGCACAAAGGCTTTCCACATCCACGGAGCTGTCATGGCGAACTCAGAAAGCCTTTTGTACTCAGGATACGAATTCTTGAACCTGACGGAGATTTTCATGGCCTCCGTCTGCGTGGGCGCGAGCGGCTCCGTCATGGACTTGAGCGTGGACATCACAAGCGCAGTGAACGAAGTCGTAAAAAACTGCCCCGGAATCTCAAGGAAAAACGCTGTAAAGTCCGGGCTTGCAGTTGCGCGCGCCGCGATGGGCACAATGACGACAACGCTCCTGCTCGCATATTCAGGAAGCTGCATCGCGCTTTTGATGACTTTTATGGCGCAAGGAACTCCAGTCTACAACATTCTGAACAACAACCTTGTCGCCTCGGAAATAATAAACACAGTCGCAGGAAGCTTCGGCCTTGCCTCCACCGCGCCGTTCACGGCCTTGGTCGCAGGAACAGTAATTGCAAGGAAAGAGCTGAAAGAACAAAAAACTCAGTGAGAATTCATCAGAAACTCACTGAGAATTTTTATTTTCTCAGTGAGAATTTCAAAAAACTCAGTGAGTTTTTAGGGAAAAGTTAGTGAGTTTTTTATGAATGAAATTAACTATACAAAAATTTTATATTGAAAGACACTTCTTCATACTGTAAACTTTAATAAGGTTTGTTAAAGTTTGGAGTTAAAAATGGAAAATTTTAGCCAATATCTTACTGTAAAAGAGACTGCGGATTATCTAGGAGTCTCTTCTTCAACTGTCAGGAACTGGGATAAATCTGGAAAGCTCAAACCACAGAGAAATCCGTATAATAAATATAGATTATATCGAAAATCAGATATTGATGAAATCCTTAGTAATTTCAATGAAGATAAAAAATCAAAATCTGTAATTCAAAAATCAGACATTGAAGAATTCAAAAATAAAGTAATTCAGGGTGATTGCCTCAATGTCATGGCAAAAATTCCAGACAAATCAATCGATATGATTCTTTGTGATTTACCTTATGGGACAACTCAAAACAAGTGGGATTCCGTTATAGATTTGAACAAACTTTGGGCCGAATACAAGCGGATTATAAAAGACAATGGAGCTATTGTTCTGACTTCACAAGGTGTTTTCACAGCAAAATTGATTTTAAGTAATGAGGAATGGTTTAAATATAAAATTGTCTGGATAAAATCAAAAGCAACGAATTTCCTAAATGCAAAAAAACAGCCACTAAGAAAACACGAAGATATTTGCATTTTTTACAAGAATCAGCCAACTTACAATCCTCAGATGACTTCCGGAGACAAATATGATAAAGGAATACGCAAGGACCAACTCACGGGAAGTTATGGTGATTTCAAACCGCATCATGTAAAAAGTGATGGTAAGCGTTATCCAAATGATGTTGTATTTTATGAAGAAGATAATATTGGCGACTGTGTATATTTTAAGACAGCAGAATCAGAAGGAAAAGTTTATCATCCAACACAAAAACCTGTAGAACTTGGAAGATATTTAATAAGAACTTACACAAATCCCGGCGATATAGTGCTAGACAATGCCTGCGGTAGCGGTAGTTTTTTGGTTTCAGCACTTTTGGAAAATCGAAATTACATTGGGATTGAAAAAAACGAGCAAGTGGCATTGTATAAGACAGAACCTATTGATTATATAGAAATTTGCAATATGAGATTAAAAGCTGCCTTATCGCAACAAGAAAAACAAACAGAAAATATAAAAAAAATATTACCTAAACAAATAATACAGTCTGCAGTGAGTTTTTAAGAGAAGCATTATGTCTATAAAATTAAAAGAGAATGAGCGAAGTTGGGCAATTCAAATAATTCAAGAAATATCAGCGTATGTAAAAAACAAACCAGATTTTATTATTAAGAAAGCAGGCGGAGAAAAAACGATCAACACGGGAAAAAATGTAATGTTTCCAGATGTATTGCTTTATGGCGATACAGGACTTTCTTTAATTCTTCAAGGCTGGGAATTAAAAATGCCTGACGTTTCAATAGACGATAGTGCTTTCGTAACAGACTCATGGAGAAAAGCCGATAATTTAGGTTTGGCAAGTACTGTTATTTGGAATTTCAGATTTGCAATTTTTTATGTAAAAAACTCAGCAACAGGAAAATTCGAAATTGCAAAAAAATGGGACAACAGTTCAAAGATTTCAGAAAAAAGAGAAGACGTTGAGCTTTACAGAGATTTATGGTTAAAGAGTCTCTATGAAGTTATCGATGAAGTAAATCGATATTTTGTTCTTGGAACTTTCAAACCAATTCATACCAGTGATGCTTTTATAAACAACACTTTTGAATCATTTATTAACAATAATAAAAAAGCAACATCTGAATTTTTGAAAGAAAAAGCTAAAGAAAGTTCTGTTTTTTCTAATTATGTTGATTTATGGTGGGACGGGGCTTCGGCGGAATATGTGAATGATGAGAATAATCCATTTGATGCATTTGCAAAAGTCATTCTGCTTGATTGGATAAATAAATTTAGTTTCGCACATATTATCAGAGGACGCTTTGCAACTGCTGAAAAAGTTACAACTATAAAAGATAATATTTCGATAGAAGAAGCTTTAAGTATTTTTGAAGAAATTACAAATAAATGCGATTACTATCCAATTTTTCATAAAATCGAATATGAAAATTACTTGCCAACAATTGTATGGATTCAACTTATTGAAATAAATCAATTTTTAACTAATAACCGTATCGACAACATAGAACAACAAGATATTCAGAATTTTCTTGAAAGTGCAGTAAAAACTTCTCAACGCGTAATAATAGGCCAATATACAACAAATCAAAATCTTGCAGATTTTCTTGTAAGAATTGCAACAAAAAATGCAAAAGGAATTTGCTTTGATCCGTGTTGTGGCACAGGAACATTTGCAAAATCATTTCTAAATTACAAATTAGAGAAGGACATTTCAGTGTCAGATTCTTACAAAACAGTATTTGCATCTGACCGTCAGTTCTTCCCCCTTCAAGTTGCACGGCTCGCCATGGTTTCGAAAGAC
Source organism: uncultured Treponema sp. (assembly GCA_964538245.1). Lineage (GTDB taxonomy): Bacteria > Spirochaetota > Spirochaetia > Treponematales > Treponemataceae > Treponema_D. The sequence goes on along the minus strand of CAZIFO010000003.1, from coordinate 4,590 downwards.
TCCGTAAATCTTCCTGCTATTGTTTTTCAAAAAAATGTTTTTGATATAAAAACTTCAGATTTAATAAAAATTGTTAATCCTCAAAATGGCAAACTGTTGAATATTGAAATTCCAAGATTTGACACGATTGTTTCAAATCTTCCTTTTATTGATTTCTGCAAACATAATACGCATGATTTGTCTGATGAGAAAGCAAAATCGCTGATTTCAGAATCAGTTTTGAAACAGACAGACATAAGATTAAGCAGCCGAAGCGACTACTATATGTACATAATTTTCCATCTTTGGAGTTTGCTTTCAGAAAATGGAACTCTGTGTGTTTTGACTTCAAACTCTTGGATGGCAACTGACGCAGGAAGATTATTCTTAACGGCACTCTCTTATTATTTTAAAATAAATGGTATTATAAAAAGTGGTTCCGAACGTTGGTTCAAAAATGCTGATATAATTACAAATGCATTCTTGCTTGAAAAGAAAAAGATTTCTTCATCAAATTCAGAAGATAAAGTTACTTTCTATCTTTTGAATAAATCTCTTGAAAATCTAAATATTAGGATCATTTTAAACAAGGCAGTTGGAACTGTTCTTCAGAACAAAGAAATCGACAAATCTGTTATAACAAGACAGGAATACTCATGGAAAGAACTTACTGGCATTACACAAACAAACCTATCATTTAATGCGGCTTTTTTTGATTGCAAATGGATATTTTCTATAAAGGACAAACTTATCCAAATAAATAAAATATTTTCTGTTTTTCGAGGTGCAAAAACAGGGCAAGATAAGATATTCATTCCAGAACAAAAAGATACTGTTAATGCTGAATATATTTTTCAAATGCTTAAAAATTCAAAAGGCTGTGATGAACTTATCGCAAAGGCAGATAATATTTTTGTTTCATCAGACAAATCTTATAAAGAACTTGAGCTGGTTGGTCATAAAAAGACTGCTGATTACTTCAGAAGCTTTGAAGGAAGTTTAAACAAATCCGTTCTTCAGCACGGAAATCCATGGTACAATTTAAAAGAAGCAAAGAAAAAAGCTTTAATAATAACTGGATTAAATCCCAACAAGCGTTTATTTTTTGCAAGATTTGAAAATCCAACCTGCATAAATCAGCGGCTTATTGGCTTTTATCCGCGTTCTAACGATGTTAATGTGAAACTTTGTCATGCTCTTTTAAATTCCATAATCGGAATGTTTTATATTGAAGCCACAGGCTTTGGCCGTGGACTTGGTGCATTAGATTTAAGTAAAGATAAAATTGAGACATCTTTTATGCTTAACCCAAGCCTTATTTCAAAAGAACAGGAAAACGAAATTCTGAAAGCTTTCGAGCCACTTTTAAAACGGAAGATTCTTACAGTTCAAGAAGAACTAAAACAAGATGATAGGAAAATATTTGACAAAATTGTATTGAAATCGTATGGTTTGGAATCTTTTTATGAACGTATAAAAAACTGTTTACTGGAAATGGTGAGCATAAGACTTGGAGCGAGATAAAAAAATGAACATTTTAATTGATACGAATATTTTTATACCATTGGAATCTCAATCAATTTCTGACATTGAACCTGAAACGCCTAAAATTAATGAATTTTACAAAAAAGCAAAATCCATTGATTATCATATTTTTCTTCTTGATGTACAGAAAAAAGATATTCAAAATGACAAAAATGAAGAAAGAAGACATATGAGACTTTTTGCTTTTGAAAAATATGAATTACTTGAAAATGTAAAGCCAACGCAAATTATTTTAAAAAATTTCTCTAATGTGCCAAATAACTCTCATGATTATATTGATGTAGCCTTATTAAATGCCCTTTGTGCAAATGCAGTTTCAATGCTCGTTACTGATGACGAAGGTATTCACAAAAAAGCAAAAAAGATTGGAAAGAGTGATTCCGTCTATTATTTATCCGATGCATTGTTTTTAATAAATAATCAGCTTCCTCCTAAATTACAAATTATTCAGGAACATCCGATTGTGAAATCAGAAAAATGTTTTAATATAAATGAGAAAGAACATATATTTGATAGTTTAAGAGAATCATATAAAAATTTTGATAACTGGTTTATTGAAAAATGCAAATGTGGACATAGAGATTGTTTTGTACTTACAGAGAACGACAGGCTTGTAGGAATTTGCATTTATAAATTTGAATCATCTTGCTATGGAATGAATGGACGCATATTAAAAATATGTACGTTTAAATTGGAAAAATCAGGAAACAAACTTGGTGAATTACTTTTAAAAAAAATTTTTGATTATTGCTATGATTCAAATATCGATTGGATTTATGTAACTTCTTTTGAAGATAATTATATCTGTCAGTTTTTTGAAAATTTTGGATTTGAACCATATTTTAAAAGGAAAGAAGACACAAAGGAATTAATTTTACGGAAAAAATTGAATCCAGGTTTCATGCCTGAAAATCTTTCTTCGATTATTTTTGATATAAAATACGGCCCTAGATTTTTTGATGAATCAGAAAATTCATTTTTAATTCCAATAAAAAGTAAATATCATGATTTATTATTTCCAGAAACAGTTGCCCCTACTCTTTTTCCCAGAGAATTGGAATATAAAAATTCTTATTCAAATGCTATAAGAAAAGCTTACATTTGTAGGAGCAATACAACAAAAATCCATGATGGAAGCATATTGTTTTTTTATAAGACACATTTTAATAGCAGTATAAAAATTTGTGGAATTGTCGAGCAAATAAAAAGAACATCAAATCCAGAAGAACTCATAATCACAGCCGGAAAAAGAACCGTATACAATAAACATGAAATTGAAGAAATGTGCCAAAACCAAATACGAAAAAATTTATTAATTTTATTTCGTCAAACAAGGAGCCTAAAAAACGAAGTAAAATTAAATGAATTGCTCAATCGAAATCTTATAAATGGAATTCCACAAACAATAACCGAAATATCTGAAGAGGCAAAAAAATGGATTCTCCAAAGAATGTAATTTTACTTTCCATCCATCCAGAATATGTAAATTTAATAAAATCAGGAGGTAAAAAAATTGAATTTCGGAAAAAGAGTTTTTCAAAATCTATTTCAAAAGTTCTTGTCTACTCAACATCGCCTATAAGCAAGATTATTGGATATTTTAATGTCTTAGAAATTATAAAAAGCACACCGACAAAACTATGGAAAGACTTCTCTAGAGTTGGAGGAATTACAGAAGATAATTATTTTAAATATTATTCCAATGCAGAAGAGGCAGTTGGTATTAAAATTGGAGAGATGAACTTATTTGAAAATGAAGTTGATATTTCTGTGCTAGGGACAGTTCCTCCTCAATCATTTAAATACTTGTCAGAATTCGAATTTAAGAAGGTTTGTAATATTGGCTATGCAACAGTAAAGCGGTTATAAATATTCAAAGATAAGCTAAAACTTGAAAAGCGCCCAGAACAACTACCCTCTACTCCACTTCGTAGCCGGCTGCTTCCAACGCGGAGGCGGCCTTGTCAAAGTTTTCTGACTTTACAAGAACGTAGTCCGTGTTGAATGTTGAAAGCGCGAAGATTCCGACTTTTGCCCCGGCGAGAACAGCCGCAATTTTTGCAAGTATTCCGATTAAAGAAAAGTCGAGCGCGCCTTCGTCAATCTTAAAAGCTTTCCAGCCGTCGTCGCGCGCAGTTGTGTTCTCTGGAACGTCCTTTGTCTGGCAGACGAGCGAGTTTTCATCGTCGGTTTTGCCGGTAAAGCAGAACGGAGAATCCAAATTGACTTTTGAATAGTCAGCGACTTTGCAAACAGAAAGCTCCGCGTCAATTTTTTTAAGTTTCATGGATTTATGATAATGGAACTGAACGCGTTAGGCTATGGACGGCGGACAAACGCAAGAAAAATTACGAGAAACGAAGTTTTCTCGCACGACAGGATGTCACGACAGGATGTCACGACAGAATGTCGAGAAACGCCCAAATTTTTCAAAATCATAACTTTTATCTAACAAAACTTTCTTAAAAACTTAACATGGCTCTTTTAGAGTTTCTTCAAATCTTATTTTGGAGGATTTTATGAAAGAAACAGTGAAAACGAGGCTTAACACATTCAAGCTGGCCTCGGCTGTGGCGGCTGCGATGCTGCTTGTTGGATTTTCAGGAGCGGCGCACGCGCAGAAAATTGAGAAGGCCCCGACAGGAAAAGGCAAGCCGAAATATGTTTTTGTTTTTGTGGGCGACGGAATGAGCTATCCGCAGGTTCAGAGCGCGGCTTACTATATTGGAAAGGACGCTTTGGGAACAGTTGACGAGACAAAGAAATCCGGCGACGCAAAGGATTCTCCTGTTGCAGGCGAGCTTAGCTTTTTTGAGTTTCCGGTTGTGGGAACAGCGCAGACTTACGACGCGACAAGCTTTGCCCCGGACTCTGCTTCGACAGCGACTTCAATCTTCACAGGGCACAAGACGCACTCAGGCTCAATCGGAGTGGACATCACAAAGAAAATCCGCTACGAGACAATCGCGGAGCAGTTAAAAGCGCAGAAAGGCTGGAAAATCGGCGTTATCTCTTCCGTGAACTTGAACCACGCGACACCGGCGGCGACTTACGCGCACGTCGCAA
>CAZIFO010000002.1:0-151060 GCA_964538245.1 uncultured Treponema sp. | reverse complement strand
AATACGGATGCGCATTGTTCTCAAATGCCGCAGTTCCGATTCTTAAGAAGGATTTCATGCCGAGCATCCATACAGATGTAATTGGAAAAGGACTTTCTCTCAGAGACACAAGCGTGAACAACACTCAGCTTGTTGAAGTGAACGCAGAAATCCGCAACCATCCGATTGAAGTTGTCGGACGCCGCCTGCGCGAATACATGACAGCAATGAAACCTGTCCTGTAATGAACTTCTGATTTGCTGAAAAATCAAAAGCTCCGCGGTTTCTGCCGCGGAGCTTTTTTATTCCCCTGTGAAATTTCCGTGAAGAATTATCGGAGATTTTCCTTTTGTCTTTTTCTGATTTTTTCCTTTTGAATCATCTTCTTCTGAAGAATTGAATTTTTCCGGCGCCGAATTTCCCTGCGAATCCTTAAAGCGAGTTTTTACAGTCATTTCAGATTTTATCTTGTCTAAAACAGGATTAAAAACAATCAGAATTTTTCCAAGAACGTCCAGAACTTCATCATCAGGCTCAATATCTTCAGCTTCAGAAAGTTTTTTGTAAGTGTTGTAAATTTCAATGTAACAATGATTTAAAGTTGTGTAATCCGAATTGAAAATTTCGGTTTTTGTCATCTAAATTCTCCCATAAAAATTATTCTTTTATTTTAACGCATTTTTTACAAAATAAAACATTCAAACCAAATATAAAATGAATTTATAATTTTATTTTTAATGCAGATTTTTTTAAGCTCTTAATTTTCCAGCAATTTTATTTGTGATAAAATCATTTTATGAAAAACAAAAATTTAAATGCGCCGAGATGGTCGCTTGAATCCATCTTTCCTTCAATAAAATCAACTGAATACAAAAATTTTGCAGGCGATTTTGAAAAACTCCTGAAAAACGCGGAGGCTTTTATTTCAGAATCAGAAACAAAAAAAACGCCGGAAACTGATTTCAACGACTGGCTGAAAAATGCTCTCGTTTTCACCAACGACATTTCATATTCCTCTCGGACACTCGGTTCCTACGCTTATTTGATTTACTCGGTTGACACGACGAACACGGAATATCTGAACAACATAACTTTTGTTGAAAATCTGATGATCCGCGCCGACCAAATTTCGCTCAAGTTCCAGGAGATTCTAAAGGAAAATTCTTCAAAGCTCGAAGCTTTCTTCAAAGAATTTCCGGAATACAAAAATTACGAATATCTTTTAAATGAGGAAATTGAACAGACGCGCCACCAGATGCCGGCGGAACTTGAAAAACTCGCATCCGAGCTTCAGCAGACTGGCGGCAACGCATGGGAAAAGCTCCATGAGCAGATTATCTCGAACCTGAAAGACGAGGAATCTGGAAAAACTTTCAACGAGCTTCGGAACGACGCTTTTTCATCGAGCGCGGAAGTCCGCTTTGAATCTTACAAAAAGGAAATCGCGCTTCTAAAGCAGAACGAAATTGCAATCGCCGCATCGCTCAACAACCTAAAAGGCGAAACGCTCACGTTGAACAAGCGCAGGAATTTCAATGAGGCCGACGGTTTTCTTGTCCGTTCCCTTTTCTCAAGCCGCCTGAGCAAAAAGTCGCTGGACGCGCTAATTTCCGCGATTGAAAAATCTCTTCCGCAGTGGAGAAAATATTTTCAGGCAAAAGCCGCTTATCTAAAAAAGCACAATTTAACAGTTTCAAAAAACAATTCAAAAGGTCTTGCGTTTTATGATTTGTTTGCGCCGCTTCTTCCAGGTGAAGACCGCGGTTCCACAAAAAACTCGCTTCTTTCAAAAAAATGGACTTTCGACGAGGCGGTTCAGTACGTAATCGAAAAATATTATTCTTTCAGCAAGGAAATGGGCGACTTTGCGACTTACGCATACAAAAGCAACTGGATTGACGCGGAAGTCCGTCCGGGAAAAGTCGGCGGCGCTTACGACGAGGACATTCCTAAAGGACATCAGAGCCGCGTCATGACGAACTTCACGGGCGCATTTTCCGACGTTGTGACTCTTGCGCACGAACTTGGCCACGCATATCATTTCTCCTGCATGAAAAACCAGCCGGCTTTTTTCTACGACTATCCGATGACTTTGGCGGAAACGGCTTCAACATTTGCCGAGACAATCGTAAAGCAAGACATAATCAGCAAATCGTCAGGATTCGACAAGCTCCAGGCGCTCGAACTTGACTTGCAGGACGCGAGCCAGGTTTTAGTCGATATTCTAAGCAGATTTTATTTTGAGCGCTCGGTTTTCCAGGAGCGCAAGAACGGAGAGCTTAACGCAAAAGATTTCTGCCGACTTATGATTCAAGCACAGAACGACTCTTACGGCGACGGGCTCGGCAGCGAAAAGCACGAATATATGTGGGCTGTAAAGTCGCATTATTACTCAACCGGATTTGATTTTTACAATTATCCTTACGCTTTCGGCCAGCTTTTTGCAATGGCGCTTTACCGCCAGTACAAAGAAAAAGGCACGGAGTTCGCAAAAATCTATCCGAAAATTCTGAGCCAGACCGGAAATATGTCGTGCGAAGATTTGTGCAAAATCGCTGGACTTGACATTCAGAGCGAAAAAACATGGTCGGATGCGATTGCAGTTTACACAAAAGAAATTGAAGAATTTTCTGAATTAGTAAAATAAAATCCAAGTGGAAAGACTTTTCCCCTTTTTTTGCAGAATTTAAAAAATAAAGCCGCTCTTGTATTAAAGAGCGGCATCGCATAGTTATAATTGGAACTTATGCTTGTGCAGAAGCGTCTGCTGATGATGCTTCAGCTTTCGCTGCGGCAGCTGCTGCGGCTTTTCCCGCGCGTGCTTCTTTTCTTGCAATATTCTTCAAAGTTGCATTGCAGAATTTGCAAACTTTAACAGTTTGTCCATCAATTTCCTTTTCATAAAGGACTTTGATGTTTTCGTTTCCACAGCGTGGACATTTTCCACGTCCATGATTAGGTTCATTACGGATTCCAGTTCCGCGGTGTGCTTTAGACATATCTTAACTCCTTATTTTGAAGCTTCTTCAGAAGCTGGAGCTTCTTTCTCTGCAGACTTAGCTTTAGAGGCTGTCTTTTTTGCAGGAGCTTTCTTTGCAGCTGTTTTCTTCTCATCAGCAGAATCAGCAGATTTCTTAGAAGCAGCTTTTTTTGCAGGAGCTTTCTTAGTCTCAGCCTTTGGCTCTTCTTTTTTAGCCTCCGCTTTTGCAGACTTCTTAGAATCTTTAGCAGCTTTGTCTTCTTCTGTTGGCAGTTTATAATCAACCAACTCAAGGATTACTACATCCGCAGCATCTCCCTGACGGAATCCCATTTTTAAGATTCTTGTGTAGCCACCATTTCTGTCCTTCATTCTAGGACCAATTTCTGTGAACAGCTTGTTCAAAATTTTCTCATCTTGAACGTCTTTAGCTGCCAAACGGCGGTTGTGAACTGAATCAACCTTGCCGCGGGTAATAAGCTTTTCAGCCTTTCTTCTTACTTCTTTAGCTTTTGCACTAGTTGTAGTAATGCGCTCAAATCTAAAAAGAGAAGTTACCATGTTGCGCAACATTGCACGGCGATGTGCAGATGTGCGTGAAAGTGGATTAAATCCTGTCTTGTTATTCATTGGATTCTTCCTTCTGAACTGGCTTTGTCAAATTGACCGAATTTTTAAGTTGACTATAATCTGTCATTCCAAGGCTCAAGCCCCATTCCTGAAGCTTCTCCTTAATTTCTGTCAGACTCTTTTTGCCAAAGTTTCTTGTCTTGGCAATGTCATCCTCTGTTTTTCTTGTCAATTCGCCAATTGTACGAATATTTGCGTTTTTCAGACAATTTGATGAACGAACTGAAAGCTCAAGCTCTTCAACTGGTGTATTGAGAATTTGTCTGATTTTCTCATCACCTTCATCAAGTTCATCATTTCCAGAAATATCACTATCGTTAAAGTTTACAAAAACCGAGAAGTGATCCTTTGCGATTTTTGCAGCTTCAGCAAGAGCATCTTCTGGAGCTATTGTTCCATCTGTCCATATCTCAAGGACAAGTTTGTCATAATCGTTTCTTTGACCTACACGACAAGGCTCGATTGCATACTTGACCTTTGTAACAGGAGTAAAAATCGCATCCATTGGAATTGTTCCTACAACTTCAATATAATGCTCATTTACTTCAGCTGGCACATAGCCTCTTCCCAAATCAACCTGAATCTCGAATTCAACATGGGCATTCTCCATCATTGTAAACACAGGAACACCCTTGGTAAAAATCTCAAGCTGACCTTCTTTTGCGAAATCATCGGTCATAACTTTTCCTGGACCTTTGAATTCAAAAAGGAAAGTATCTTGCTCGACATCATTTGAAAGCTTCAAGCGCATAAGCTTCAAGCTGTTCAAAATTTCCAATGTATCTTCCGAGACATTCGGGATTGTGTCAAATTCACTAGTAATTACTTTTGCAACACCATCAGGATCGTAAGATGTAATTCTTACAGAGGAAATTGCGTATCCTTGAATAGATGAAAGAAGAACTCTACGGAGTGTATTTCCAATAGTCGTTCCAAATCCAGGTTCAAATGGATAAGCAGTAAATTTCCCATAATTTGGGTTTGTTTCAAGATGTTCGAACTGAACGGTTTTTGGTTTTTTAAAACCCTTCAGCAAATTCTTACGAGCCATCTGAACTCCTTCTTTTTTCATGAAAGCTCTTTCGGGCTATTCAATTAAGCCAGGCATTCACCTAACTTCTACTATCAAAAGTAACCAATGTTTCTTATCAGAAACAACAAAAATTCAAACGAGCAGGAAATAATCCCTGCCCATCTGAATAAAAGTTACATACGGCGAGTTTTGCGAGGTCTGCAACCATTGTGCGGAATTGGTGTGACATCAGAAATTGATTTTACTTTCAATCCCAAAGCACCAAGAGCACGAACAGCATTCTCACGACCCATTCCCGGACCCTTTACGTAAACATGTACCTCACGAAGACCATAGCTTACAGCCTTCTGAACTGCTGTTTCTGCAACTGACTGAGCTGCAAATGGAGTTGATTTTTTAGCTCCACGGAATCCGAGACCGCCTGAAGATGCCCATGAAAGAGCATTTCCATTCATATCCGTAATAGTTACAATAGTATTGTTGAACGATGCCTGAATGTAAACGTTTCCTTCGAAAACGCTTTTCTTTTCCTTTCGTTTTTTAACGGTAGTAGCCATTAACCTATCCTCCGCCTATCAGACTGCCTTTTTCTTGTTAGCAACAGTCTTTTTCTTACCTTTGCGAGTTCTAGCGTTTGTACGTGTACGCTGTCCGCGAACTGGCAAACCTTTCCGATGGCGAAGACCACGATAACAGCCAATATCAATCAGACGTTTGATATTTAGACCAATCTCTGAACGAAGATGACCTTCTACCTTGTACTCTGCGTCAATAACGGCACGGAGTTTAGCCTGTTCATCTTGAGAAAGATCATTGACCATTTTATGCTGGTCAATCTTTGTTTTTTCGCAAATTGCCTTTGCTGAAGACCGGCCAATACCATAAACGTAAGTCAATGCGATAACGATTTGCTTATTAGGGAGGTCAACTCCCGCAATTCGAGCCATCTGTTACTCCTTAACCCTGTCTCTGTTTATGTTTCGGGTTTGAACAAATGATACGGACAACACCGTGTCTTTTGATTACCTTGCACTTATCACAGATGGGCTTTACGCTGGTTCGTACTTTCATAAAAGTCCCTCCTGGGGATTATAAGATACACCACCTGCATCATGGCAGCTCGCAATGAGCTACAATGCAGGTTTAAAGAGTATATCACAAATTCCCAAAATTATTCTACACTAAAAATCAGAAATTCTATAAATTTCTTGATCTTATTTTGCCCTTCTTTACGAGTCCCTCAGAATGATGCATTTTAAGAAGCGCTTCAACTTGACTCATTGTGTCCAAGTCAACACCAACCAAGATTAAAAGTGAAGTACCCCCCATCAACATTGCTATTGACTGAGGGAACTGGAACAAAATCTGGATCAATGTCGGCAATACTGCTATCAAAGCAAGATATAAAGAGCCTGGCAAGACAAGACGATTCAAAACTTTCTGCAAATATTCCTCAGTCTTATCTGTTCTGATTCCTGGAATGGAACCACCGTTCTCTCTGATATTCTTTGCGATTTCAGTAGGGTTCAGTGTTACCTGAGTGTAGAAGTAAGCAAAGAAAATAATAAGAAGAACCAACAAAACGTTGTAAACCAAGCCAGTCGGCTTAAGAATTGTAGACAGCCTGTTTATCCATCCGCCATTGTTTCTAATGCCAATGCTGGAAATAATCTGCAATGGAAATGTAAGGAACGATGAAGCAAAAATTACAGGAATAACTCCAGATGGATTAATCTTGAACGGAATGTATGTACTCTGACCGCCGTACATCTTTCTACCAACAACACGCTTTGCATAATGTACAGGAATTTTTCTTTCGCCAGACTGTTCATAAACAACAAAGGCGATAATTCCAATGAACATAAGCAATACAATGATTACAAATACTGCATTGATTCCGCTGTTCGGATCACGAACTCTTTCAACAAGCTCAATTACAGCACTTGGAAGACGAGCAACGATACCTGCGAAGATTAACATAGAAATACCGTTTCCGATTCCGTGTGCTGTAATCTGGTCACCCAACCAAATGGTAATCATAGCACCTGTAGTAACTGTAAGCATTGCAAGCAATTTGAATGCAAGCTGATTTTCGATAGCAATTGCTCCTGGAATACTAGAAGCATAAACTGTCACAGCCAAAGACTGAATCAAACAAACGAAAACCGTTCCGATTCTAGTCCAAGCTGCGAATTTGCGCTGTCCCCCATCCTCTTGAACTGCACGTTTAAGAGAAGGGAAGATGATAAGCGCCAACTGCAAGATAATCTGTGTTGATACATACGGCATAACACCAAGCATAAACACAGAAAATCTTTCGAAAGCGCCACCGGCAAAAAAGTTCATATAACTGGCAAATGAGTTTTCAGCAGAATTCTGCGCAAGATTGTCAAAATAATCAACCAAAACCTGCGCATTGATTCCTGGAATTGTCAAAACACATCCAAGTCGGAATACAACAAGAATCAAAAATGTAAAGAACAACTTTTGACGAAGCTCTTTAATTTTGAACATATTTACAATTGGACTATTTGCCATTTGTTTCTCCAGATACTACTTTTTTATTTTTCAGCGCTTTCTGATGTTTTTACAGAACCACCTGCCTGTTCGATTTTAGCTTTTGCAGAAGCAGAAACTTTATCAACATCAACAGTAAGATTCTTTTTCAAATCACCATCTCCAAGAACTTTTACAAGCTCTTTAGCAGAGCCAATCAAGCCCTTAGCAGCAAGTGCATCTTTGTTAACTGTCTCGCCGGCCTCAAATTTTGCTTCGAGATCACAGACATTAACTACAGAATACACTTTCTTGAATGGGTAGTTAGAGAAACCACGATGAGCAATGCGTCTGTAAAGCGGCATCTGTCCACCTTCAAATCCTACGTAAGGATTTGCTTTTCCAGAGCGCGACTGCTGTCCCTTATTACCTTTTCCAGCTGTTGTACCGAGTCCAGATGAAGAACCGCGACCAACACGCTTAGGTTTCTTGTTTGCACCATCTGGCGCAGTCAACATAAAATCTGCCATTAGTCAACCTCCTCAATCCTAACAAGGTGTGAAACAGCATTTGCCATTCCCCGCATTGCAGCTGAATCTTCTTTTATAACTGAAGAATTGATCTTTTTAAGACCAAGACTGCGAACAGTAGCCTTTTTATCCGGTTTCTGTCCAATTACACTTCTTACAAGCGTGATTTTAATCTTCTTAGCCATAATCAACCCCACATATCCTGCAGAGATTTTCCTCTGTTAGCAGCAACAGTCTTAGCATCCATAATGTTCTGAAGAGCTGCAAAAGTAGCTCTTACAACATTCAATGGACTTGAAGAGCCCAAAGATTTAGAAATTACGTCAGTTGCACCAATTGCATCCATAATTGCGCGAACTGTGTTTCCAGCAATGATTCCAGTTCCTGGACAAGCCGGTTTCAACAAAATTGATGAACTTTTGTAGTTTCCAATCATTTCATGAGGGATAGTTCCGTTCTTTACAGAAACAGAAACCATGCTTCTTTTTGCGTGGTCAACGCTCTTTCTGATCGCCTCAGAAACATCATTGGCTTTGCCAAATCCGAATCCAACGCGGCCTTTTCCATCACCAACTACAGTGAGAGCTGAGAAAGACATTCTGCGTCCGCCTTTTACAGTTTTCGCAGTACGATTAAGTCTTACGAGCTTCTCAATGTAATCTTTCTGGTCTTTTTCTTTATCAAATCTATTCTGGCGTTCCATAAAATCTCCTAGAAAATGATACCTGCTTTGCGAGCACCATCAGCAAGGGCTTTAACAACACCATGATAAAGATAACCGTTGCGGTCAAATACTACTGTTGTAATATTTTTATCCTGCAGGCGTTTTCCAAATGCTTCACCGAGTTTTGCGCCGCCTTCAACAGTTGGCTTAATGTCAGAGAACTCTTTTTCCAAAGTGGAAATAGAAGCAAGTGTTTTTCCCTCGTCATCGTTAACAACCTGAATGTAAAGATTCTTGTTGCTGCGGTAAACAGTCATTCTTGGACGTTCAGCAGTTCCGTAAATAGACTTGCGGATGTGAATCTTACGGTGCAGGCGTCGTCTTGCTTTGTCATTCATCTTTCTAATAAACATCTGTTACACCTTATTTAACGCCGGTCTTACCGACTTTGCGTCTGATGACCTCAGTTTCATAACGGATGCCCTTTCCTTTGTAAGGCTCTGGCATACGTAATTTGCGAATCTGAGCGCTGAATTCACCTACATCTTTCTTGCTGATTCCGCTAATAGTAAGTTTTCCATTTGCATCAGCAACAACTGTAAGTCCTTCCGGAATAACCGCGATGAAGTCAGATGAATATCCGAGATTCATTACAAGCTCTTTTCCCTTTACTTCAGCTCTATAACCAACACCAGTGATAATCAGAGACTTTGAATAGCCCTGAGTAACGCCCACGACCATGTTGTGAATCAAGTTGCGGTACAAACCGTGAGCTGCGCTCGAAGTTTTTGAATTGTCAACAGGTGAGACATGGACTTCGTTTTCTTTTACTTCAACTTTTACCATGTCATTTACATGCTGCTTCAATTCACCCTTTGGACCTTTTACTGTGACGAAACCTGGTTCAACTTTGATTGTAACACCTGCTGGAACAGCAACAGGAAGCTTACCGATTTTAGACATTTTCTTCCTCCTATTACCAAACTTTGCAGATTAACTCACCGCCGACCATCTTCTCGCTAGCCTTTTTGCCAGTTGTAACACCAGCAGAAGTTGAAACAATCAATGTTCCAAGGCCATTGAAAACGCGCGGCAATTCTTTGTAACCAGAATAAACACGGCGACCTGGTGTAGAAATTTTCTCAACACCGTGAATGACTGAATTGTTAGCATCATCATATTTCAAGAAAATTCTGATGATATTTTTTCCATCTTCCTGAACTTTCTTGAAATTCTTAATGTAACCTTCTGTTTTCAGGATTTTAACAATCTCGAGCTTCAATTTTGAAGCAGGAACATCAACCTTTTCATGGCGAGCCCGAACAGCGTTACGAACCTTAGTCAGCATGTCTGCGATTGGGTCTGATACACTCATTTTTACTTCTCCTCCACTACCAAGATGATTTTGTTACGCCTGGCAACAGGCCTTCACTAGCCATTTTGCGGAAACAGATACGGCACATCTTGTACTTACGCAAATATCCGCGAGGGCGACCGCAAATCTGACAGCGGTTGTATCCGCGTGTCTTATACTTAGGTGTGCGGTTAGCTTTGTTAATCAATGATTTCTTTGCCATACTTCACCTACTTTCTGAAAGGCATATTGAACTTGGTAAGAAGTGCTTTTGCTTCTGCATCAGTTTTTGCACTTGTTACAATCGCGATGTTCATACCAGCAATCTTAGTGATTTTATCAAAGTCGATTTCTGGGAAGATAATCTGCTCTGTAATACCAAGAGAGAAATTTCCGTGTCCGTCAAAGCCAGTAGCCTTAACACCGCGGAAATCCTTTACACGTGGCAATGCAACATTGATAAGGCGGTCCAAGAATTCATACATAATGTTACCGCGCAATGTTACCATTACACCGACCTCATTGCCCTCACGAAGCTTGAAGTTAGCAATACTCTTTCTAGCCTTTGTCTTCACAGCATGCTGTCCAGTTATCTGAGTAATATCAGCAACTGCGGCGTCAAGGAGTTTCTTGTTTGTCAAAGCTTCGCCAACACCCATGCTTACTACAACCTTTTTGATTGCAGGGATTTGCATAACGGATGAATAGCCGAGCTCTTTGAAAAGCTCTGGGGCGATTTTTTCCTTATAGACTTTCTTAAGCCGTGGTACGTAATTTTCCATTACAGTGCTTCTCCACATTTACGGCAAACACGAATTTTCTTGTCGCCGTCAATTTTATAACCAGCTCTAGTTACGCCGCATTTTTTGCAAACGAGCGCAACGTTAGAAATATGCAACGGAGCCTCAACCTCGGCGATTCCGCCCTGGTCCTGCTGGCTACGTCTTTTCATCGCTTTCTTGGCAACGTTGATTCCTGTTACAATTACAGCATCCTTTTTTGTAAGAACGCGAGCAACAGTTCCTCTTTTGCCTTTGTCTTTTCCAGCAATTACCTGTACTGTATCGTCCTTATGGATTTTGAATTTCTTGTTCATTATTCAATTCTCCTTACAGAACTTCCGGTGCAAGTGAAACAATTTTCATGTAATCCATATCGCGAAGTTCACGGGCAACCGGTCCGAAAACACGCTTTCCCTTCGGGTTCTTGTCATCGTCGACGATTACACAAGCATTATCATCAAAACGAATATAAGTTCCATCAGGACGGCGGTATTCTTTTGCTACACGAACGATTACAGCCTTCTGTACTGTACCTTCTTTGATTGTAGATGTAGGAATTGCTTCCTTTACAGCTACTACTACTACGTCACCGATTCCGGCATAGCGGCGGTGTGAACCGCCAAGAACCTTGATTATCTGAACGAGCTTTGCGCCAGAGTTATCGGCAACAGTCATTTTTGATTGCATCTGCAGCATGATTCACTCCTTAACTTATTTAGCTCTTTCGACAATCTCTGCAAGTCTCCAGCATTTTTCTTTGCTGATTGGACTGCATTCTACGATACGAACTGTGTCACCAATGTGAGCTTCGTTCTTCTCATCGTGCGCCTTGCACTTCTTAGTGCGTGTGACGTATTTTTTGTAAAGGGTATCCATTCTTTTTGTGTTGATAGAAACAACAATAGTTTTGTCCATTTTGTCGCTTGTTACAACACCAACAAAAGATCGTTTACCACCCTTTGTTTTAACCTGTTCTGCCACGGGTCAACTCCTATTTATTCAATCCGGCGATTTCTTTTTCGCGGATAAGCGTGTTCAATCTTGCAATCTGACGACGCATTGTACGCTTCTGCATAGGGTTATCTACATGTCCAACAACCATCTGGAAGCGGAAATCCATGTATTTCTGTTTAAGCTCATTGCGTTCAGAAACCAATTCAGCGTAAGACAATTCTTTTACATTTTTTTTCTTTGTATCAGCCATTTTCTTACTCCTTAGTCTTTAGTTGGTTTGAATGCAATTTTTGTTGTGATTGGAAGTTTAGCAGCTGCGAGCTTAAGAGCCTCTTCAGCAAGCTTAATATCAACTCCGCCAATTTCAAACAAAATTACACCTGGTTTAATTACTGCAGCCCACCATTCTGGAGCACCTTTTCCTTTACCCATACGAGTATCAGCAGGTTTCTTAGTAATTGACTTGTCAGGGAAAACACGCAACCAAACGTTTCCTTTTCTTTCAAGTTTACGGTTGATAGCAACACGAGCTGCCTCGATATGTTTAGCGTTAAGCCAAACAGGTTCCAAAGCTACGAGAGCAATGTCGCCGAAATCGATATTATTAGCACGTGTAGCATTTCCCTTAATTCTACCACGCTGTATTTTGCGGTGAATAATTCTCTTAGGACTAAGCATTTAATTACTCCTTAGAAGTGGAAGGTGCTGCAGTGCGAGGAGCTCTTTTAGCTCTTGGCTTTTCATCACCAGAAGCCTGAGAACGATCATGACGAGGCTTGCGAACAAGCTGTCCTGCATCTTCATTCTGCTCGTGACCATAGTTCATTCCATTGTAAACCCATACTTTTACACCGATTTTTCCGTATGTTGTGTGAGCTTCAAATGTTCCATAGTCAATGTCTGCGCGAAGAGTGTGAAGAGGAACTCGTCCTTCCTTGTGCTCTTCCGAGCGTTTCATTTCTGCTCCGCCAAGACGTCCAGAAACACGGATCTTGATTCCCTGTGCTCCGTTTTTCATAGCGTTTGCAGAAGCCTGCTTTAGAGCCTTGCGGAAAGAACCGCGTCCTGCAAGCTGGCGTCCAACATTCTGTGCAATAAGGTTTGCATTAAGATCTGCACGCTTGATTTCCTTAATCTTAATCTGAACTTTTTTAGTCAGTTTAGACTGGATTTCAGCGCTGATTTTCTCAATGTTAGCACCTTTTACACCAATAATTACACCCGGGCGTGCTGTATGAATAACGATTGTGACACGCTGTGGATGACGTACAATTTCGATTTCTGCAATGTCAGCATTCTGACATTCCGGCAATGATCTTACCATGTTGCGGATTTTCAAATCCTCAAGCACGAGGTCTGCATATTCGCGAGGATTTGCATACCAGCGAGACTGCCATGTCTTGTTAACACCAAGACGCAAACCGATAGGATTTACTTTCTGACCCACTTTATTCCCCCGCCTTCTCGTCAACAATGACGGTGATATGACACATACGTCTTAAGAGCTGATCAGCACGTCCGCGAGCGCGGAACCAAACTCTCTTAAGTCTCGGACCTTCATCAATACGAATTTCCTTGACAAAAAGCATATCTTCATCAAGCTTCTTGTTGCCATACAGAGCGTTAGCTACAGCTGATTTCAGTGTTGACTTAATCAAGCGAGCACCTTTCTGAGGCATATTATCAAGAATCGCCATAGCTTCTGAGCATGACTTCTGATTGATTACATGAGCTACAGGGCGAACCTTTGTAGGAGATGCAATCAGGAATTTAGAAGTGGCTACATAACCTTTCTTTTCAGCCATAATATCCACCTTTCAATTATGCCTTTGCGGCTGTTTTATCGCCGCCATGTCCCTTGAATGTACGTGTTGCAGCAAATTCACCGAGCTTATGGCCAACGAGGTTCTCTGTTATGTAAACAGGAATCCATGATTTTCCGTTGTAAACACTGATTGTGTTTCCAACCATTTCTGGAATGATTGTAGAGCAGCGAGAATATGTTTTAATCATTTTCTTGTCTGACTCTTTGTTCATTTCAATAATTTTCTTGTAGAGACTTTTCTCAATAAAAGGTCCCTTTTTAACAGATCTAGACACCGTTAACTCCTCTAAGATTACTTCTTGCGACGTGAAACGATGAAGCGGCTAGAAGTCTTTCTCTTGTTGCGAGTCTTATAGCCTTTGCATGGCTGACCCCAAGGAGTAACAGGAACATGTCCCTTACCAGCACCTTCACCACCACCAAGAGGATGGTCAACAGGGTTCATCGCCATACCACGAACAGTAGGACGAATACCAAGCCAACGTCTGCGACCAGCTTTTCCAAGCTGAGTGTTCATTCTTTCTTCGTTTCCAACAACACCAATAGTTGCATAACATTTAGCATTGATACGACGTGTTTCTCCTGAAGGAAGACGAACAATAACATAATCGCCATCTTTAGCAGCAACAAGCGCGCCTGCTCCAGCTGAACGAACAAGCTGTCCGCCACGGCCGAGTGTAAGCTCAATGTTGTGAATTGTAAAACCAACAGGAATTGCAGAAAGAGGAAGTGCATTTCCAACAGTTGGAGCCGCATTCTCACCAGACATAATCTTCTGTCCTACAGTAAGACCTTTAGGAGCGATGATATATCTTTTCTCACCATCTGCATAAAAAATCAAAGCAATATTAGCTGAACGGTTAGGATCATATTCAATTGTCTTAACAGTTCCTGGAATGCCATGCTTATTGCGTTTGAAATCAATAACACGATATCTGCGTTTATGTCCGCCGCCCTGGTGTCTTACAGAAATACGACCACCAGCGCCACGTCCAGCATGAGATTTAAAACCTGATACCAGAGATTTTTCGGGTCTATCTGTTGTCAGTTCATCTCTTACCAAATCAATGCGAGTACGAGTACCGGCTGAATATGGTTTAAAAACTTTAAGAGCCATCTGGTTCCCCTTAATTCAATCAAGAAGGCTTAAACGCCTTCAAATACCTTAATTGTCTCGCCTGAAGCAAGGCGTACAGTAGCCTTTTTCCAGCTGGCTGTTCTACCAGGTTTTCCGCGAACACGTTTTTCCTTGCCATGAACATTAGTTGTTGTGCAAGAAAGAACTTTTACATTGAAGAGTTTTGCTACTGCATCTTTAATCTGAAGCTTTGTAGCAGCCGGATCAACTTTGAAAACATACTTTCCATGCTCGCGCAAAGTTGTAGCTTCCTCAGAAAGAACTGGCTCAATGAGAACATCAGTTAATGCAACCATTATCTAGCCCCCTCTTCAAGTTTATTATAGAATTCTGAAAGATTCTTTGCCGCAGATTCAAGAACAATCACTTTTCTTCCGTAGAAAAGATCATGCGCACGAAGTCTGTTGTAAGTCAAAAAATACAAATTTCTGATATTGCGTCCAGCCTGTTTGATTTTCTGATCATCGTCTTTCAAAATGATGACTGTGCGTTCATCCTTGGCAAAATTGTTAAGAATCTTAACCAAGTCTTTTGTTTTTCCACTATCTACTGTGAAATCCTCAACAACAGTAATTCTGTCGCTCTGAGCCTGAAGACTCAAGATTGATTTCATAGCAAGTCTCTTTTCCTTTTTAGGAATTGAGTAGCTGTAATCACGTGGTTTAGGTCCAAAAATTGTACCGCCGCCAACTGTAATTGGAGACTTTTTATCACCACGGCGAGCGTGACCAGTTCCCTTCTGTTTGTAAGGTTTAGCATTTGAACCGTGAACTTCTGCACGAGTTTTTGTACATGCAGTTCCCACACGTTTATTAGCTAATTCATTTGTGATGGCATAGTAAATAACATCATCGTTTACAGGAAGTCCGAACACTTTATCATCAAGATTGATTGTGCGGAGTTCTTTACCATCGACTGAATAGACTTTCTTTTCCATCTTATCCCTCGACCTTATTTCTTAACCGCATTCTTGACAATAAGAGTTGCGTTTTTCGGTCCTGGCACTGCGCCGCGAACCATAACAACCTTAAGCTCTGGATCAATCTTAACAACTTTAAGATTCTGCACTGTAACTCTTTCGAATCCCATGTGTCCTGGCATCTTGATGTTCTTAAGGCTGTGTCCTGGTGTTGTACAATTTCCTGTACCACCTGCTTCACGATGGAATTTAGAACCGTGAGAAGCACGTCCACCATGGAATCCCCAGCGTTTCATAACGCCCTGGAAGCCCTTTCCCTTCGAAGTTGCTGTAACATCAACGAATGCAGTGTTTTCAAACAATTCAAGACCAATCTGGTCTCCAACTGCAACTTCTTTTTCGAAGTCTCTGAATTCCTTCAGATGACGTTTTGGAGAAACATTTTCCGGGAACTGACCTTTGTAAGGCTTAGTGACTTTAGATTCTTTCAAATCCTCAACACCAAGAACAACAGCGTCATATCCGTTTGTTTCTTTTGTTTTTGTAGCAACGACAGTATTTGGCTCAATATGGATCACGGTTACTGGTGTCAGATTTCCGTTTTCATCAAATACCTGAGTCATTCCTACTTTTTTTGCAATCAGACCTTTCATTCTGATATAACTCCTATAGAAGAATCCTAAACGAACTCTTCCTTACCGGCCGCCATCCCAGATCCATGGGACCGTACCGTTTTTTGCAGTAACACTCTGCTACGACGTAGTTTTGCTGTTACTGTTTGATTTCTACATCAACACCGGCTGGCAATTCAAGCTTCATCAATGAATCCATAACATTAGCTGACGGATCAATGATGTCGATAAGGCGTTTATGAGTTCTCATCTCGAACTGCTCACGTGACTTTTTGTTTACGTGAGGTGAACGAAGAACTGTCACCTTATTGATTTTTGTTGGAAGAGGAATAGGTCCTGAAACCTTAGCTCCTGCTTTCTGAACAGTCTGCACGATGGCTTTTGCACTCTGATCGATCAGCTCTACATCAAATGCGCGAAGTCTGACACGAATTTTGCTGTTAGCCATTTGTTTTACTCCTAAAGAATTTTAGATGGAGAAGATTTTTCTTCTCCATCTTAATTTCAACTATTTACCGATTCTACTCGATGATTTTTGTAACCTGACCAGAAGCGATTGTGTGTCCACCTTCGCGGATAGCGAGTTTAAGTCCCTCGTCCATAGCGATTGGGTGAATCAGCTCACCAATGATTTTAACATTGTCGCCTGGTTTTACCATGTCTGTTCCTGGCTCAAGCTCAACTGTACCTGTGATATCAGTTGTTCTGAAGTAGAACTGTGGGCGGTATCCTGTGAAGAATGGTGAATGGCGTCCACCTTCTTCCTTAGAAAGAACGTAAATCTGAGCCTCAAACTTTGTGTGAGGGTGGATTGAGTTCGGAGCACAGAGAACCTGTCCGCGAACAACGTCTTTCTTTTCAATACCACGGAGCAAGATACCAACGTTGTCTCCAGCCATACCCTGATCAAGAGTCTTCTGGAACATTTCGATACCTGTTACTGTTGAATCCTGTGTAGGGCGGATACCAACGATCTGAACTGGGTCGTTCATGTTAACAACACCGCGCTCGATACGTCCTGTTACTACAGTACCACGTCCAGAGATTGTGAAGATGTCCTCGATTGGCATCAAGAACGGTTTCTCATCATCACGAACTGGATCATCGAACCATGTATCCATAGCCTGAAGAAGCTCTTCGATGCATTTTGTGTTAGCAGGATCATCAGACTCGTTCAAAGCTTTGAAAGCTGAACCTTTGATGATTGGAGTATCTTCTGAATATCCATATTCTTTGATTGTGTCTTTTACTTCCTCAACAACGAGCTCGAGAAGATCTGGATCGTCAACGAGGTCAACTTTGTTCAAGAATACGATGATTTTCGGTACACCAACCTGGCGAGCAAGCAAAAGGTGCTCACGTGTCTGTGGCATAACTGAGTCTGGAGCAGATACAACGAGGATAGCTCCATCCATCTGAGCAGCACCAGTAATCATGTTCTTGATGTAGTCAGCGTGTCC
Organism: uncultured Treponema sp.; assembly: GCA_964538245.1. GTDB lineage: Bacteria > Spirochaetota > Spirochaetia > Treponematales > Treponemataceae > Treponema_D. The sequence continues at coordinate 133,684 of CAZIFO010000002.1, read as the reverse complement.
TGGGCAGTCGATGTGTGCATAATGGCGCTTGTCTGACTGATACTCCAAGTGACGTGTGTTGATTGTGATACCACGTGCTTTTTCCTCTGGAGCATTATCAATTTCATCATACTTAAGAGCATGGTCACCGTACTTCTTAGCACAGTACTGTGTGATAGCTGCAGAAAGTGTTGTTTTACCATGGTCTACGTGACCAATAGTACCAACGTTCATGTGAGGTTTAGTTCTAACGAACTTCTCCTTAGCCATGTGTTTCTCCTTTGCCGAAAACCTTTTTCCGGCGAAAAAAAATTGTTTATGTGTTGCACTTTAAGCCAGAATACTCCCCTCTCAACTGAAAGGTTCATATTCGCAGACACACTATTTAATATATTACTTGACTCTAAGCGATAGATAGGAATCATGAGCCGCTTAAGCTCATCAAAAGCGCTCTATCAAATTCAAAGCGCCTCTCCGGAACCACCGCAAAAGAACAAATAATCACGTTTAACGGTTTGCAATCCAGAAAAATCGGGATTTCTCAAAACCATAGTTCTTTAAGTTCTGAGAAGCAGCTGCCTGAAAATGGAAAATATCCCATTAACTTTACGGTGCCGCCGGACTTAATAAATTGAAGTCCGCCCAATATCTCAAAGAACAAATTTCAACCGATACAATACTAGATAGTCGGTTCAATATTTATACAATATTTAAAAATAAATTGCAAGAGCAAAAACATGCAAAAATACAATAAAAAAAAGGTTTCAGCTGCAAAAGCCGAAACCTTTCCATTGAAAGAGAAACTACCAGCGATAGTGAGCAAACGCTTTGTTTGCCTCTGCCATCTTGTGTGTATCTTCCTTCTTTTTATAAGCAGATCCTGTGCTGTTGAATGCGTCAAGCAACTCAGAAGCGAGAGTGTCTGACATTCCATGTCCAGAGCGGGCACGCGCAGCTGCAATAATCCATCTCATTGCAAGAGCTTCCTTGCGAGAATCTCTGATTTCAACAGGAACCTGATATGTAGCACCACCAACACGGCGAGATTTTACTTCAACCATTGGCTTTACGTTCTCAAGAGCCTTGAGGAATACTTCAAGCGGATCTTTGTCAGTTTTAGCTTTGAGTTGATCCATTGCCTTGTAAACAATTTTTGTGCAAATATCTTTTTTACCGTCAAGCATCATGCGGCAAACAAATTTTGTAACAACCGGGCTATTGTATTTTGAATCTGGTACAATAGGACGATCTACGGACTTCTTATGTCTTCCCATAGTAAATTCTCCTTAAATCTTTATTCTTTTATACCAGTCTATTAAGCCTTAGGCCGCTTAGCACCGTATTTTGAACGGCCGCGTTTGCGTCCTTCAACACCGAGAGTATCTTTTGTACCGCGGATAATATGATAACGTACACCAGGAAGATCCTTTACACGTCCACCACGGATAAGAACAACTGAGTGTTCCTGCAAGTTATGTCCAATTCCTGGAATATATGCAGTTACTTCAATTCCATTTGACAAACGAACACGAGCTACCTTACGGAGAGCTGAATTTGGTTTTTTAGGTGTAACAGTCATTACACGTGTGCAAACGCCACGTTTCTGAGGGCAAGACTCAAGCGCGGGAGCTTTAGTCGTATTAGCCAATGACTTTCTACCCTTTCTAATAAGTTGGTTAATTGTAGGCATCGCCTATTCTCCTATATAAATCCGGTCAGCACCCCGGACAAAATGCAAGAAAACACCTTTCAAGATAGGTCTAATCAGACTACCCGAAAGGTGTTTTTGTGTCAATTACTCTGCTGCAGATTTGTCATCAGAAGAAGATGAATCAAAAGAAGAATCATCCAAAGCTCTTTCCATCGCTTTTTCCTCTTCGCGCTTCTGGAGAATCTGCTCCATCTGCTCGTCAAGGTCTTCGTCAGATCTGTCAAAAAGTTTTACTTCTCTGTAATCGCGGATTCCGGTTCCAGCAGGAATCATACGTCCGATGATTACATTTTCCTTCAAGCCGTGCAGAGGATCTGTCGAGCCTGAAATCGCGGCATTTGTAAGAACACGTGTTGTCTCCTGGAATGAAGAGGCAGAAATGAACGAGTCTGTCGCCAAAGCCGCCTTTGTAATTCCCTGGAACATCGGGCGGGCAACAGCCGGCTGGCCGCCTTCCGCTATAACACGCGCGTTCTCCTCGTGGAAATGATATTTGTCAACCTGCTGTCCGAAGATGAATCTTGTATCTCCAACGGAAATAACCTCAACTTTGCGGAGCATCTGGCGGACAATAACACCGATGTGCTTGTCATCGATTGATACGCCCTGCGCTGAATAAACCGACTGAATCTCGTTCATCAGGTAATCCATCAAAGCATTCTCGCCGAGGATTGCAAGAATATCATGTGCGCTTGGTGAGCCGTCGCAAAGCTGCTCGCCAGCTTCAACAGTATCTCCATCGCGTACAAGCATACGGCGGGTCATTGGAACAAGGTGCTCGTACTGCTTTCCGTATTCATCCTCAACGATAACTACGCGCTTTCCTTTTGTGACATTGCCGAATTTGACAACGCCGGAAATCTGCGCAAGGACGCAAGGCGTTTTCGGTTTGCGGGCCTCAAACAATTCAGATACACGTGGAAGACCTCCAGTAATATCGTTTGTCTTAGCAGCCGCAACAGGAAGACGGGCAAGAGTTTCACCAGCCTTAATCTGCTGCTTGTCATCAACATCAAGAACCGCGTCAGCCGGCAGGAAGTAAGATCCGAGAGTGTTTCCAGCTTCATCAGTAATCAAGATGCGCGGCTGTTTTTCATTAAGGTGAAGGTCAGAAATATGGCGCTCGATGTTTCCGTTGTCGAGAACTTTCTCTTCCAAAGTTACGCCAGGGATAACATCCTCAAAGTGAACATATCCTGAAACCTCAGCGATAATCGGCTCCTTTGAAGGATCAAATGTTCCGAGAACCTGCTCAGCCTCGCAAATATCACCTTCTTTTACAGTGATTGTAGAACCGTTGACAATCTCGATCTTCTGGTCATTGTTTCCAAGAAGATAAAGTTTGTTGTCTTTTATCAAAACGCGTCCGTTTTCCTTCGCAGTAACGTTTCCGTCCTTTCTTTCGATAAGAACTCCGTCCTTGAGAATACGTCCGCCGTCCTGGACAGCAAGCTTGTCGCCTTTCGCAATATCAAATGAATCGATAATACGGGTTACAATCATGTAGCCTTTACGTGTGAAAAGCCTGTTTCCTTCATCAGTAGGAACACTTGTTCCGTTTATTGTGCCGATGATAATCGGGTATTTAAGCAAGATGCGGTTATCTTCAGTTGCCTTTGACGCAGTTCCTCCGACGTGGAATGTACGCATTGTAAGCTGTGTACCAGGCTGACCGATTGACTGTGCGGCGATGATTCCGACAGCTTCTCCGATCTCAACCAGCTTGTTGCGGGCAAGGTTCTTTCCGTAGCATTTTACGCAGACTCCGTGCTCGGCTTCGCAAGTAAGAACTGTGCGGAGCTTGACTTTCTCAACGCCGGCTTCCTCGATTTTTTTCGCAAGGTCGTCTGTGATATATTCATTTACATCGCAGAGAAGCTCGCCTGTAACCGGATGAATTACACGCTCAATTGTAAAGTGGCCTGCAATTCTCTTTGAAAGCGGAGTGATAATCTCATCTCCGTTTTTGATTGCGGCGTAGTCAATTCCGTTGATAGTTCCGCAGTCTTCCTCATTTACAACGACATCCTGCGCAACATCAACAAGACGGCGGGTCATGTAACCAGCATCAGCTGTCTTCAAAGCTGTATCGGTAAGACCTTTTCGGGCACCGTTTGAAGAAATGAAGTACTCAATTACGGAAAGTCCTTCCTTGAAGTTTGAGCGGACCGGGAGCTCGATGATGTCGCCGTTTGGTTTCGCCATCAAACCACGCATAGCCGCAAGCTGTGAAATCTGCTTCTTAGAACCGCGGGCTCCGGAATCGGCCATCATAAAGATTGTGTTGAATCCGTCTTTATCAGCCTTGATTCTGTCCATCATTATGTCTGTCAGCTTTTCATTTGTGCGCTGCCAAACGTCAGTTACCTTGTTGTATCTTTCCTCTGCTGTGATTGTACCTTTTGAGTACTGGCCGACGATTCCCTCAACAATCTTGTTCGCCTCGTCAACCATCTCTTTCTTTTCAGGAGGAACAAGAATATCGTCCATTGAAAGAGTCGCGCCGAAGAATGTAGCGTTGTGGTAGCCGACAGCTTTGATAGCATCAAGCATTTTGATTGTAATCCAAGGGCCTTTCGTGTGATAAACCTTGGTAATCATAGACTTGAGCTTTTTGTCGCCGTACTGCTCGTTCACATATCCGACTTCTTCAGGCATTTCCGCGTTAAAGCGGATTCGTCCGGCAGTTGATACAATCAAATCGCCTTTTTTGAATTTCGGCTCGCCATTTTCATTCTCGTCAAAAGAATCTTTTGGAGCCGGAACCTTGATTTCAGCCTGCCATTCAACAAATCCGTCCTCAGCCGCTGTGAAAGCCTCGTCTGCGGAAGAATATCTTTTATAAGTAATCTTTCCGTCAACAAGCTTCGGGCCGCCCTTTGCGTGCGGTTTTACAGCAGTCATATAGTAGATTCCAAGAACCATGTCCTGAGAAGGAAGTACAATCGGGTTTCCGTTAGCAGGATCAAGCAAGTTGCGCGCAGAAAGCATCAAAGTCCAGCATTCCATCTGAGCAGCCTGTGTCAGCGGAACATGGATAGCCATCTGGTCGCCGTCGAAGTCAGCGTTGAATGCTTTGCAGGCAAGAGGATGAAGCTTGATAGCCTTTCCCTCAACAAGAACAGGCTCGAACGCCTGAATTCCCAACCTATGCAAAGTCGGAGCGCGGTTAAGCATAACCGGATGCTCGCGTACAACTTCGTCAAGAATCGCGTAAACTTCCGGAGCTTCCTGCTCAACGAGCATCTTCGCCTTCTTAATATTGAAGACAACTTCCTTGTCAACAAGCTTCTTCATGATAAAAGGCTTGAAAAGCTCAAGCGCCATTTTAGTCGGAAGACCGCACTGCCAGAGCTTGAGCTCAGGACCTACAACAATTACAGAACGTCCTGAATAGTCAACACGTTTTCCAAGAAGGTTCTGGCGGAAGCGTCCCTGCTTTCCCTTGAGCATGTCGGAAATTGACTTGAGAGGGCGGCTAGAAGCGCCTTTTACAGTGTGGTTGCGGTTTGAGTTGTCGAACAAAGCGTCAACAGCTTCCTGCAGCATTCTCTTCTCGTTCTTGATGATTACATCAGGAGCAGAAAGAGCAAGAAGCCTCTTGAGACGGTTGTTTCTGTTGATAACGCGCCTGTACAAGTCGTTCAAGTCAGATGTCGCGAAACGTCCGCCGTCAAGCTGAACCATAGGGCGCAAATCCGGCGGAATCACCGGAATTACATCCATAATCATCCAGGAAGCCTTGTTGCCGGAATTTCTGAAATCCTCGACAATCTGAATTCTTTTAAGAAGACGCTTGTCAGATTTCGCGCCTTTTTCAATCATTTTTGCGCGGAGTTCTGCCGCAAGCTCGTCAAGATCCAAGTTTTCAAGCAAAGTCTTGATTGCCTCGGCTCCCATTCCTGCGACAAACGACTGTCCGCGCTCCATAGCCTCATTGTACTCATCTTCTGTGAGGAGCTGCATTTTCTTGAGGTCAGTGTCGCCCGGATCAATTACAATATATTTCTCATAGTAAAGAACCGCTTTGAGAGCAGCAACCTGCAAGTCAAGAAGAAGCCCCATGCGGCTCGGAACTGAGCGGTAATACCAGATGTGGCTTACAGGAGCTGCAAGCTCAATATGGCCTGCGCGCTCGCGGCGGACTTTGAAATGTGTAACTTCAACGCCGCAGCGGTCGCAGATAACGCCCTTATAGCGGATTGACTTAAATTTTCCGCAGTAGCATTCCCATTCCTTTGTAGTTCCGAAAATGCGCTCGCAGAAAAGTCCGTCGCGCTCCGGCCGCAAAGTGCGGTAGTTGATTGTCTCAGGCTTTTTTACCTCGCCGTAAGACAATGCGCGGATTTTCTCCGGAGAAGCAAGTTTTATATTGATAGAATCAAAATCTTTTTCTTCGCGGTTATTCTGCATCCTCATTCTCCTTTTCGAAATCAGAATTAGCTTTGTCAATCAATTCCTGATCGCGTTCAGTAAGAGCGACTCTCTTTCCTTTCGCATCATAAATTGTAAAATCAAGTCCAAGTCCACGAAGCTCCTGAACCATTACGTTGAATGACTCCGGAACTCCGATTGGAGACTGCGGGTCGCCTTTGACAATCGACTCATAGATTTTTGAACGTCCGTTCATATCATCAGACTTGATTGTCATCATTTCCTGCAATGTGTTTGCAGCTCCGTAAGCTTCCAATGCCCAGACTTCCATTTCTCCAAGACGCTGGCCTCCGAACTGAGCTTTTCCTCCAAGAGGCTGCTGAGTAACGAGAGAATAAGGTCCTGTAGAACGTGCGTGCATCTTATCATCAACAAGGTGATGGAGCTTAAGATAATAGATAACGCCGACGAAAATCGGATTTACAAAAGGCTCACCCGTGCGTCCGTCGCGTACAATCTGCTTGCAGTCAGGGCTAAGTCCTGCTTCCTTGAGTTTTTCTGCAATCATCTCCTGGGACGGAGTCTGGAAAGCAGGGCACTCAAAATACTGATTTAAGTAACGTCCGGCGATTCCAAGCTCAGACTCCATAATCTGACCAATATTCATGCGGGAAGGAACACCAAGCGGGTTCAAGCAGACATCGAGCGGAGTTCCGTCTTCAAGGAACGGCATATCCTCTTCAGGAAGAATACGCGCAACAACACCTTTGTTTCCGTGTCGTCCAGCCATTTTGTCGCCTTCGCGGAGCTTTCTTTTGTTTGCAATCAGAACTTTTACAACTTCGTCAACGCCAGGATTCAAATCATCGCCTTCAGTTCTCTTCATGCGCTGAACGTCGATTACAACGCCTTCAACGCCATGAGGAACACGCAAAGATGAATCACGGACTTCTTTCGCCTTTTCACCGAAGATTGAGTTCAAAAGCTTGAATTCCGGAGTTGTCTCAGTTTCTGATTTTGGAGTGACTTTTCCGACAAGAATATCGCCAGAGCGGACTTTTGCTCCAATTCTAATGATTCCCTCAGCATCAAGATTATCAAGATTCTTTTCCGCTGTGTTCGGAATATCACGAGTAATTTTTTCAGGTCCGAGTTTTGTTTCGCGGACTTCAATCGGGAATTCCTTGATATGGATAGAAGTATACATATCTTCTTTTACTACGCGGCGGCTGATAAGAACAGCATCCTCGTAGTTGTATCCATTCCACGGAACGAATCCAACAAGAAGGTTGCGGCCAAGAGAAAGCTCTCCATTAAATGTAGCAGGTCCGTCGCCAAGGACATCGCCCTTCTTGACTTTCTCGCCTACTTCAACAGTCGGTCTCTGGTGATAGCAAGTGTCCTGGTTTGTGCGCTGATATTTCAAGAGCGGATATTCATCAACAACATCTGAACCATCGCGTTTAACTTTAATCAAATCGCTTGTGACCCAAGTAACTTCTCCATCATATTTTGCCTTGACGAGAACGCCTGAATCGTAAGCCGCTTTCTTTTCCATACCAGTTCCGACATAAGGCGGCTCCGGGAACAGCAAAGGAACGCCCTGACGCTGCATGTTGCAGCCCATCAAAGCGCGGTTCGCATCATCATGCTCAAGGAACGGAACGAGAGAGGCTGAAACCGAGATAACCTGACGCGGAGAAACGTCCATGTACTGAATGTCTTTTACAGAACGTGTCGTATAGTCACCCTGGTGACGGCAAGAAACCATCTCTGTCGGGAACGAGCCGTCTTCCTTCATTCCTTCTGTAACCTGACCGACATAATAGCGGTCTTCGTCCATAGCAGAAAGATAGTCAACTTTGTCTGTCGCTTTTCCATTCTCAACTCTTCGGAACGGAGTCTCAAGGAATCCATAGTCATTAACTCTTGTATAAATAGCGAGAGAAACAATCAAACCGATGTTCGGACCTTCTGGAGTTTCAATCGGGCACATGCGGCCGTAGTGAGTATAATGAACATCGCGGACCTCGAATCCTGCGCGGTCGCGTGAAAGTCCGCCAGGTCCCAAAGCGTTAAGACGTCGCTTATGAGTAAGCTCAGAAAGCGGGTTAACCTGATCCATGAACTGAGAAAGCTGTGAAGAACCAAAGAACTCTTTTATCGCAGCGACAATCGGCTTTATGGAAATCAAATCCTGCGGCTTCATTGTCTCTGTCTCTTTAAGATTCATTCTTTCCTTGGCGATTCTTTCCATGCGGCTGAACGCAGTCTTGACAGTGTTTGTCAAAAGCTCGCCTACAGAACGAATTCGTCTGTTTCCAAGGTGATCAATATCATCAGTTTTTTCATTTCCAATGTAAACGTTGATAAGACGTTTCATTGTCTGAATAATATCTTTCTTTACGAGAGTAAAATCCTCATACGGAGTTTCATAGTTGAACTTTTTGTTCAGCATGTAGCGTCCGACGCGGCCTAGATCATAACGGCGGTTTGAGAAGAACATTGTGTTCAAGTCTTTTTCAGCGTTCTCAACTGTAATCGGTTCGCCAGGCATCAAAATCGCATAAACAGCAGAAAGAGCGTCCTCTTTTGTAGGCTCCTCATTTTCTGCGCCTTCTTTTGCGTATTTGATATCCTCGCGCTCAAAGCAGTTGATAATCATATCGCTGTCGAGAGAAGGATTCTGCTCTTCCTTGTCGCCAGGATGCTGCCTAGCATCAAATTTAATTACATTGATTTCCTTGATGTTCTGAGCAAGCAAGTCGTCAATGTCGTGCGGATGAAGCTTTGTTCCTGCGCGGAAAAGTTTTTTCTCTTCTCCGTTCTCATCTTTTACTAAAACAGCCTTTGCGAGAACTTTGTCAACAAGATTATCTTTTTCCGACTCAGAAACTGCGATATTCTCAGTCTTGTAGAATTCCTTAATGATTTCCTCGCGGGAATTGTAGCCCAAGGCTCTCAAGAAAATTGTCGCAAGGATTTTCTTTTTGCGGTCAATCTTTGCATATATAAGGTTCTTTTTCTGATCGATTTCAAATTCAAGCCAAGAGCCACGGTAAGGAATAATTCTTGAAGAATAAACGCCCTTGTCGTGCTGGAAAATAACTCCCGGCGAACGGTGAATCTGAGAAACGACAACGCGCTCAGCGCCATTGATAATAAATGTTCCGCGGTCGGTCATAAGCGGAATGTCGCCAAGATAAATATCTTTCTGCAAAATTGCGCCGGATTTCAGGAAATTCAGGTCAATTCTTGCCTTTAAAGGAACTGCGTAAGTCTGTCCCTTCTTTTTGCATTCATTTTCTGTAAATTTGATGTTTTTTTCATCAAGAGTATAGAATTCATACTCAAGAGACATCTCGCCATCTGCGCTTTCAATTGGAAAAGTTGAAAGAAATGCGTTCTGCAAACCTTTGTCTTCCAAAGGCTCGCCCTTGTCAATTTTGTCTTTCTGAAGGAAATTTTCGTAAGACGAAGTCTGAATGTCGATAAGATTCGGAATCTCCATGAAATTCTGAATATTCTTACCGTAATATTGACGGTTGATTGTTCTGCTTTTAGCGAACATCAGCACCCTCCTAGGGGATTCATTGCCCGTTCTGTTTGCTACATGCAAAAATCTTCAGCAAAACTTGCAGAGATTAAAGCACAGCACAAAACAGACAGGCCGCGGGAAAACTTTTTTTTAGAAAAAGTGAAAAAAGGCCGCGCCATCGTGGCAACAGCAGATTGTTACTATAAGACACGTAAAGCCTACGCGCAAAACAAAGCTGCCTTACACGTAAGCTAAACGTTTTTGTTGTTAATATTTACTATCTCTAGCAAATAATTTTATTTTTAAGAAATGTATTCCTAAGAAACTTATTTCCAAGAATTTTATTTCTTAGAAGCCTTTCCACCGGCTGCTTCGATCTTCTTGATCATCTCGTCAGCATCAGCCTTAGAAACGCCCTCTTTAACTACTTTTGGAGCGCCCTCTACGAGAGCTTTTGCATCGCCAAGTCCGAGACCTGTAAGCTCACGGATAACTTTGATAACAGGAATCTTTTTAGCTGCATCGAATCCGTCGAGAGAAACTGTGAATTCGCTCTGCTCTTCAGCTGCGGCAGCGGCTCCAGCTGCTGGGCCTGCTGCAACAGCAACTGCTGCTGTAACACCGAATTTCTCTTCCATTGCTTTTACAAGCTCTGAAGCTTCAAGAACTGTCATTGAAGCGATTGCGTCAAGAATCTGATCATTTGTAAGTGCTGCCATATTATCTTCTCCTAATTTGGCATGTCCGTTTCTTTCTGAAACAGACTAAAATTTTTATGCGGCCGGAACAAACTGAACCGTTTTTCCGCAAGTTATATTGTTGCAAGGACAGCGACAGCAATTTGAAGCCTGACCTTGCTTCACAGAACAGCAAGCTGATTACTCAGCCTTTGCCTCTTCAGCTGGAGCGGCAGCTCCGCCTTCTTCCTGTGATTTTTTATCCACATAAGCCTGCAATGTAGCTGCAAGTTTCTGTACTGGACCATTGATAGCAGACATGAGCATTGCGATGAGCTGTTTTTTGCCTGGAACTTTTGAATAAGCTTCCATCTTAGCAGCATCGTAAATCTCTTTCTGAATATATCCACCCTTGATTTTAAGAGCCTGATTGTCTTTTGCGAAGTCAAAAAGAACTTTTGCAGCCTCGTTGCTGTCTTCTTTAGCCATTACAACAGCTGTAGGACCTTTAAGATAGTCAGCTACGTTGTCGATTTTCATCTCTTCAAACGCAATGCGGGCAAAGTTGTTCTTCAAGACTTTCATTGGAGCTTCATGCTCACGGAGCTTTTTGCGCAAGTTTGTAATCTGCTCAACAGTCAAACCGCGGTACTCAGTAAAGATGAAGTCATTGTAGTCAGCAAGCGTCTTTTTTGTCGCTTCAATCGCTGCTGTTTTAGCAGGCTGAAATGCTTTTGCTTTGATAGCCATATGTTATGCCTCCTCCTTAACTGAAATCCAAACTCCAGGCCCCATTGAAGAGCTTACAGAAACTGAGCGGACAAAGTCTGCTTTCGCATCAACCGGCTTTTTGCGTTCAAGCTCTGTAAGAAGAGTGCTGACGTTCTCAGCAACTTTAGCAGGCTCCATAGAAACTTTGCCTACAGCGATGTGGATAACTCCAGTCTTGTCTGCGCGGTACTCTGTGCGGCCTTTTTTAAGCTCGTTGATAGCAGTAACGATGTCGTTTGTTACAGTTCCAGTCTTAGGGTTTGGCATCAAGCCCTTGCGTCCGAGAATCATACCGAGACGTCCGACATCTTTCATCATGTCTGGTGTAGCAACAGCAATGTCGAAATCAAGCCAGCCGCCCTTTACTTTGTCGATGTACTCTTTTGAACCTGCATAAGCAGCGCCAGCATCAAGAGCTTCTTTTGCTCTCTCGTCTGAGCAGAATACAAGAACTTTTTTCTCAGCTGTGAACTGGTTAGGGAAAACCAATGTATCACGAACTGTCTGGCTCTTTCCAAGATTCAAGCAAACATGAAGTTCAACAGTCTCATCAAATTTAACATAATGAACGTCTTTTACAATCTGGCAAGCCTTGTCAACTGGGTAGCTCTGAAGCGGATCATATTTTTTGAGAGCATCAGTATATTTCTTTCCGTGTTTCATTTTATGCCTCCACCTCTACGCCCATACTGCGGGCAGTTCCAGCAACGATTTTCTTTGCAGCTTCCAAATCGTTGGCGTTAACATCAGGAAGTTTTGTCTTTGCAATCTCTTCAAGCTGAGCTTTTGAAAGCTTTCCAACTTTGTTAAGAAGAGGATTTCCTGAACCTTTTTCAAGCTTGAGCGCTTTCTTGATAAGCACAGAAGCCGGCGGAGTTTTGAGGATGAAAGTGAAAGACTTGTCAGAGTAAACTGTGATTACAGCAGGAATTACAAGTCCTTTCTCCATGCTCTTTGTGCGTTCGTTGAACTGCTGGCAGAACTGAGGCGCAGAAACACCTTTAGGTCCGAGAGCCGGTCCGATTGGAGGAGCAGGAGTAGCAGATCCTGCTGGCGCCTGAATCTTGAACACTTCAACAACTTTTTTTGCAGCCATTTTTATAGCTCCTTATATTGGTATGAGATTAAAACCTTAAAGATTCTAATCTCTAGCGGAACGCCTATGTCCAACGGACTTTCGTTCCTCCCAAAACAAGTGTTTTCACGATTAGATTAACCGGAAAAAACTTTAATTTCTTTAACGATTATTGAACAAGCTTTTCAACCTGTGTAAGATCAACTTCAACAGGAGTTGCACGGCCAAAAATCTGAACTGTAACGCGAAGCTTCGCCTTGTCAGCGTAAACTTCATCAACAGTTCCGCTAAATGACGCGAAAGCACCTTCCTTGATTTTTACCTGATCACCCACAGAATAAATCTGCTTGATTCTAACAGTCTTGCTGTCGCCCTTGATGTCGCCAGAACGCTGAAGAATATTTCTAGCTTCTTCTGCAGGAATCGGGCGTGGCTTCTCATTAGGCTTTGTTCCAACAAAACCATAAATGCCCTGTGTAGCGCGAATTTCTGAACAATAAGGCTTCCAGCCAATATCAGGGAGGTCCATCTCAACCATGATATATCCTGGAAGAATAAGATTTTTTCTAGTTTTCTTTTTTCCGTCTTTTCCGATTTCAACAACTTCTTCAACAGGAACTTTTACATCAGAAACGACAGAAGAATTGAGGATATTGCTCTCATCATCAAGCTTCTGACGGAGAACTCTTTCCATCTTCTTTTCATATCCTGAATATGTCTGAACAATATACCAGCTTTTAGCCATCAATTTTTCCTTATTATAAGAAGCTAAAACTTAAAAAGCCAGGCTCATGCCGTAGCTGAACAAAATATCCAATGCGCCAAGGATTGCTGCAATGATGATTGTAGAAACAAGTACAACCTTTACTGATGAAACAACATCAGCACGTGTAGGCCAAGTAACTTTTTTAAGCTCGGCTCCGCACTCTTTAAAAAATCCCAAAATCTTTCCCATAGCAGCAAATCCTCTATAAAACAACCAAAGCAGAACACGTCAGCATTCTGCTTTCAAAAAAAGAAATACAGGCCCGGCAAGACTCGAACTCGCGACACTCGGTTTTGGAGACCGATGCTCTACCAACTGAACTACAGGCCTAAAATCTATATCAAGCTGCAAAGAAAATACTCGGCAGCTTAAATATCATAATTATTTTGCTTTTGTTTCTTTATGCAAAACTTCTTTGCGGCAGAACGGGCAATACTTGTTCTTCTCAAGTTTTCCCTGAATGTTCTTGCGGTTTTTAGTTGTTGTGTAATTCTTACGTTTACATTCTGTGCACTGAAGAGCGATGATATCAACTGATGTCTTCTTCTTAGCCATTTTATGTTCTCCTAAAATAATTTTAAGTTTTAGCAGCTCCCGAACGGAATCGAACCGTTGACCTCAGCACTACCAATGCTGTGCTCTACCAACTGAGCTACAAGAGCAAGTCAATGTTGACGTGTTCTAAAAATATACAAGTTCAGCGGCTTTATGTCAAGGGAATCACTAATAAAACAGTGATTTGATTCTAGTATTTTATGAAGTTTTGTGCTAGCGTTTTATCATCAAATTTTAAAAATTTTTGATAAAAAGAGGTGGCTTATGTGCATTGACGGTCTTGTGGACAACATCCTTAAATCTTACGAAACTGACGGCGGAATCAACCGCGCAGGAACAGAAAATTTTCCAAACCGGGAGAACGTTGTTGCGGTTCTCCACGAGCTTCAGTGTCTTATTTTTCCAGGATATAAAACAAACGAGGAAGTTGACGTTGAGAACCTGAGATATGTCACAGGCCAGCACGTAAACAAAATCATCTGCGTTTTAACGAAAGAAATTGAAAAATCGCTGATTTACGAAGCGAGCAGAAGCACTCCAATAACAAAAGAAATTTCCTCGCAGTGCTATGAGAAAGCGGAGAGCATCACATTCTCATTAATTGAGGCGATTCCTGAGCTCAGAAGAATAATCAGCCTTGACACAATCGCGGCGTTCAACGGAGATCCGGCGGCAAAAAGCGGCGACGAAGTCATTGTATCTTATCCGGGACTTGAGGCGATTATTGTCTATAGGCTCGCGCATTTTATCCATTTAAAAGGCGTTCCTGTAATTCCGCGGATTATGAGCGAATATATCCATGGAAAAACCGGAATTGACATTCACCCGGGCGCGACAATCGGCGAAAGCTTTTTCATTGACCACGGAACCGGCGTTGTCATCGGCGAGACAACAGTAATCGGAAAAAATGTGAAGATTTACCAGGGAGTCACTCTCGGCGCCTTGAGCGTAAAAAAATCTTTTCAGAACAAAAAGCGGCATCCGACAATTGAAGACGACGTTACAATTTACGCGAACGCGACAATTCTCGGCGGCGAAACAGTTATCGGGAAAGGCTCGGTTATCGGCGGAAACAGCTGGATAACAGAGTCTGTGAGCAACGCGAAAAAAAAATAGAAAAAACAGCCGGGCAAGCCCCGGCGATAATTTACCTGCAAAAAAAACAGCGTTTCAAGAAAGTGACACTTTCAAGAAACGCTGCCGACCTGCAAGCAGGTCATCGGAGAGAGTTTATCAGCTTATTACAAGCTAGTATTAAGATAGCTTAGGCAGATGAAATTGTCAACATTTTTTGATATAAGAGATTCCTAAAAAAATCCAAATTCTCCATTCTAAAAATTCCTGCAAAAAGTTTTAAATTATTTTTTAAATTTCTTGCCGAACCAGCGATTTTTTTTAGAATATATAAACGATGAAGAAATTTTTTTTTAAGCCTTTTGATTTTTTATTTCTTGCGCTTTCGCTTGCGGCCGTGGCGGCTGCAGTTCTTTCCTTAAAAAACGGAGGCGGAAAGGAAGCGCGTCTTGTTATTGACACAAACAAAGCAGAATATATTTATCCTCTTGATGAAGAAAAAACGCTTGAAATTAACGGAACGATTGGAATTTCCGTGATTAAGATTGAAAATGGAAAAGCTTATTTTGAAGACTCGCCATGCCCAAACAAGCTCTGCGTGGAAATGCCGGCTGTCAGAGAAAACAACGACTGGGCGGCCTGCATGCCGAACGAAGTCTTTATCAGAGTGGAAAACTAGTAACCGGAGAAAAACATGGCTAAAGCAAAGAACACAATTGTCTATAAATGCTCGGAATGCGGATACTCGCAGCCGAAATGGCTCGGACGCTGCCCTTCGTGCGGCGCGTGGAACACGTTTGAGGAGGCGATTCTAGATCCGAACTCAAGCGCGGCGGCTTTCGGAAACGCGGCCACAGAAAAGATAAAGCCGCTTCCGCTTAGCAGTGTGTCGGCGCAGGAAAACGCCCGGATTAAGACAGGAATTGAAGAGTTTGACCGCGTGCTCGGCGGAGGCGCGATGCTGCGCTCGGCAGTTCTGATTGGAGGCGAGCCTGGAATCGGAAAGTCAACGCTGATGATTCAGGTTTCAAGCGCGGTCCACAAAAAATACGGCAAGAAGATTCTCTATGTTTCAGGAGAAGAAAGCGCGGCCCAGATAAAAAACCGCGCGGACAGGCTTTGCCTTGACACATCTGGAATCGAGATTCTCTGCACAATGCGCCTTGAGGACATCAAGGACGCGCTTTCATCATTAAATCCGATTTTTGTTGTGATTGACTCAATCCAGACCGTCTATTCGGTTGAGGCCGGAATTGTGCCTGGAACGGTGAACCAGCTGAAATTCTGCGCGAACGAGCTGATTGGATGGGCAAAAAGCCGCGACGCTGTTCTTGTGATGTCCGCCCACGTTACAAAGGAAGGAATAATCGCGGGGCCGAAAAGCCTTGAGCATATGGTCGATACAGTTGTCTCCTTTGAGCGAAATGACGATGAGGTAAGATTTCTGCGCGCCATAAAGAACCGCTTCGGCTCCGTTGACGAGCTTGGAATTTTCGCGATGGCGGAAAAAGGGCTTGAAGGCGTAGGCGACCCGAGCTCAATGTTCATCACAAAAAGGAACGGGGCGACTCCGGCGGGAATCGCGAACGCGTGCGTCTTTGAGGGAAGCCGGGCGTTCCTAGTTGAAATACAGGCGCTGACCGTTCCGGCGAAAGCGAGCATAAGCCGAGTCTACTCGGACAAAGTTGACTCAAGCCGCGTGGCGCGCGTGGCGGCCGTCCTTGAAAAGCGCACGGGAATGAAATTCAGCGACCAGGACTTGTATGTGAATGTGGCGGGCGGCGTAAAGCTTACAGAAAGCGCGGTTGACGCGGCTCTTGCCGCGGCGTTGTACTCGGCGCGCACAGACATCGCCCTGCCTGACGAGACTGTGATTATCGGGGAGCTGAGCCTCGCAGGGGAAATCCGTCCTGTCGCGCGGCTAAAGCAACGTGTAAAAACTGCGAAAGAGCTTGGATTTAACAACGTGCTCGCCCCGGAAAACGAAGGCGGAGCAAAGAAAATTTCCTCTGTAAAGGACTTGCTCAAGGAAGTGGCGGGAAAACACTAATGCAAAAAAATAGCATTGCCAAAGCGTCTTTCCAGCTCACTTTTTATATCTGCAGAAAGATTATTACATCCATAAAACGCACTTTTGCCAATCGATATCACACTGTCAGGTATTGTTATACTTTTCAAGCTGCTGCAGCCCCAAAAGGCGCATGCGCCAATCGATGTAACGCTGACAGGTATCGATATGTTTTTCAAGCCGCTGCACCAAAAAAATGCGTTCTTGCCAATCGAAGTTACACTGTCAGGTATCTCTATATTTTTTAATGCGCTACACCCCCAAAACGAACTTTTTCCAATTGTTGTCACGCTGCTAGGTATCTTTATGCTGGCAAGCTCTTTACAACCAGAAAACATATTGTCACAAATCACCGTTGCACCATAAAGTATTTCTACATTTGATAAACTTGCCGGAAACACCAGCATCTCTGTCATTATCAAATTACCTGCGATAATTAAACTGGTCAATTTTTGGCAGCCTAAAAACGCTCTATCGCTAATTGATGTTTCGCTTCCAAGTATTGTTACGCTTTTTAAGCCACTGCAATTATAAAATGCGTACTTACCAATTGATGTCACGCTGGCAGGTATTATTATATTGGTCAAATGACTGCATTCAGAAAATGCATTCTCTCCAATCGATGTCAATCCGCTTGTTTTTGATAAATTTAAATCAAGCTTATAAAAAAAGTCGCTTTTTATTGCCTCTGAAATTTTTTCTAATGAATCATCTGAAAGTTCTCCAGTAACAACAACTTTTGAATCTTGTCTCAAAGAACTTATGTAATCTGCCGCATTTTTTGCATCTACAATTTTCTGTGCATTTACCGGAAGCAATGGCATTAATAAAACTAATAGCACTGAAAGAGAATATAATCTTTTCATTTGTCTTCTCCTCCGTAATTTTCTAAACGCGAGCGGAGGAAGCGCAGCGACCAACGCTCGCGTTTAGAGCAAATTTGTCAATTTGCTCTAAGGGTATACCCTTAGAGCGCCGCCGCAGGCGGCAGGAGAAACTCGTTTAAAAATTTAAAAAATCTGGAAATTTAAAGAATGGTTTACAAAAAAAGAAAATGCTTCTTGTATGTCTTTTTTAATTTGCTGAGTTTACTTTGCGAACAGGCTCTTGAAGAAAGAAACAAGGCTCACGACTATCGAGCTTCCGCCGACAAACGTTCCGATGCTTGAGCCAAGCGAGCTTAGGAAAAACACAAGAAGAACGCGCAGAAGCCGGTTGCGGTAGAATCCTTTTACGCTCATGTCGTTCTGCACATTTTCCAAGTCCTTTACTTTCGGCTTGCAGACGACCGCCTGCACAATTCCTGCGAACATTCCGACTCCGACAAGCGGGCAGAGGCTCGTAAAAGGCGCGCCAACAGCAGAAACAAGGATTGTAAGCGGATGTCCGCCCGCGGCAAGAGCGCCAAGCCCCGCAAGAACTGCGTTCCAGAAAACCCATGAGCCTACAAGGTTCAGCCCCTTTGTCACGCCGCCGTAAACAAATCCCGCGGCGATTAAAAGAATAATCAGGACTGGGATTGCCCAGCCAAGAATCTTAGAGCCCGCTTTTTTCGGCGGAAGGCGGCTGATTTCCTCTGTGTCAGTTCCTTTTTTGCCGGCCGCGATTTCCTCCAAGTTTCTCTGGACGCCCGGAAGATGACCCGCGCCAAGGACAGCGACAACGCTCTTGCGTCCATTTCTGCACGCCGCCTGCCATATGTGCGACGCAAGATAAAAATCGCGCTCGTCAATCAGAACTTTCTTTACGCCGGGCATATATTCAGAAAGCTCCTGCATCATTCCGTCCATCTCGCTTTTGTTTTTAAGATTCTCAATCTCGTCGCCTGAGATTTCCTCCTTGTCAAACGCGCTCGCAAGCAGCGCGCTCAAAAGCTTTACCTTTCCGCTTCCTGAGTTCATGCCCCAGGCGCGGCTTAAAGTTGTCTGAATCGGACGGTCAACCATCTCGCACGGAATTCCAAGCGACTTCGCGGTGTCGATTCCGGCGCGCATCTCGTCACCAGGCTTTACGCCGACATTCGCGCCCATCTTGCGCTGAAAGTTCGCCATAACGAGGTTCGCGAGAAGCAGAAATCCTTTTTTTTCTTTTAAGACTTTTATGATGTCAAGATTTTTCCAGCCCTCGCTGTCGTTCAGAGAAGCGTACCGCTGCTCGTCAAGCTCAATCGCGACGCAGTCAGGCTTTTTCTCTTCAATAACGGCGCGCACTTCGTCGCAGCTTTCCTTTGACACGTGCGCTGTTCCAAGCAGAATTATGTTCTTGTCATTAAGATTCAAATTGATTTGCGGCATTATTTCGCTCCTGCTCCGACTTTCCACTGCGCAAGGCGCGCCTCAAAGAACATTGCGCCCTGCATCTCGGCCACTGTGCTGTAATATTTCTGCGCCAAGCTGTCGTTTCCTTTTATCTCCCAGTAAAGGCCGAGATAGTAAGTATACTTGCCTTTCTTCGCACGGCTCTTCTCATCATTAACTTTCTGGGTGACTGAAGAATCTCCGGCAAGGTCTGAAAACAGTCTGACCATAAGATAGTCAAGCGAGTTTCTGTCCATTCCTTTCATGACTGTGGCGGCGTATTTTTTTGCGTCCTGGAACTTTCTTTCCTTGTCGTAGCTTGCAACGACCATAATCGCATAGGAAACATTGTCCGGATTCGCATTGCGCGCCTGAAGAAAATTTTCGCGCGCCTCCGCCCAGTTGCCCTTGTCCCAGGCGAACATTCCGAGCGACTCATACGCGTAGTAATATCTTGGATTTTTTTCAATCACTTTCTTGTAGTAATCATAGGCCTCGTCGCGCTTGTTCTCCTCGTCGTAAAG
The DNA here is from genome assembly GCA_964538245.1 of uncultured Treponema sp. Taxonomy (GTDB): domain Bacteria; phylum Spirochaetota; class Spirochaetia; order Treponematales; family Treponemataceae; genus Treponema_D. Next base: position 114,275 of record CAZIFO010000002.1, on the reverse strand, counting down.
CCCCGCAAGATAAACATATCCAAGGAAATAGTCAGGATCTTTTTCAATCGCTATTTTCCAGTATTTCTCCGCGTCGTCGTATTTTCCCATGTAGCGGCTGTAGCTTCCAAGGTCAAAATAATGCTCGGCGTTGTCCGGGTCAGATTCAAGAGCTTTGTTCACATACTCAATCGCTTTTTTGTACTGGCGGCTTTCCGCGGCGAATTTTCCAAGATAAGAAAGAGCTTGTGCATTCTCAGGATTTTTTTCTAAAATCTTGCTGAAGCTTTCCTTCGCGTCGTCATCCTTTTCCATATAATACGACATTTTTCCGTAGCCGAACAAAGCCTCCTCGTTCTCAGGCTCGGAAACAAGCGCTTTTCTATAATAATCGCGGGCGTTGCGGTAATTGCGTTTAAGCGCCTGCTCGCTTGCAAGCTCAATGTTCGCGGTGGCGTTGTAAGGCTGGAGAGCCAGAATCTGCTTTATGAACTGCGCCTTTTTCGCCGAATTTCCGCGCTCCTTTGCAATCATCATATTTAAGGAAAGAACATCAATATTGCCCGGCTCACGCGAAAGCAAATCCGCGGCAAGCTTTTCAGCCTCTTCGCCCTTTCCGGCGGAAACAAGAAGAGAAGCCTTGAGCGAAAGCAAGTCAATGTCTTCCGATTTTTCAGGCGGAAGATTGTCAAACAGAGCAAGCGCGCTGTCCAGAGAGCCTTTTTCAAGCGCGTAGCTCAAGTTCTGCGCGAAAGAAGCTTCATCAAAGGCATTCTGATTTTTTGCCTGGGCGGAAATTCCTGCCGGAGCGCAAATCAAAATCAAACAGAAAAAAAGATTTCTTAATTTATTTAAATTCTTATTCATACAAATTAATTCTCCAAAAAAATGCTGTAAAAACGGGCCGGACAAGTTTTCCTTCCCGCGCCTTAACTTTCTAGATTCTATTTCCTAATTTCAAAATCCTTGGTAAAATCATCTTTATGTCCAGACATCCAGTTAAAAAAATCATTGGCCTTGTTATTTTCTATTCCATTATCATTATCGGAATTTTTGTTCTTCAATTTAGAAACGAATCTGTATTATCTAAAAATACCGGATTGCTTTCAATATCTCTTGCGCAGTCCCAGGCCGAAGACGGAACAGTTTCGCTAAAAAACACGCTGAATGTCAATTTCAAGGGAATTTCATTCTTTTCTGATGAAGCGCATCCTGCTGTCCTCGCTTTTTCCGACAAGTCGCGGCCGCTTGTTCTAAACTCTTACGAGCAGCCGACAAATCTTTCATACAAATTCAATTTTTCCGACGACGCTTCGCTTACATTCGCAGTTAGCGACACGACTTCGTCCGCGGAACTTTCAATAAGCGCGTCGCTTCCAAAGGACGCGGAGGAAATTGTTCTATATTATAAACCGGCGAGCGGATTTTCAGTTACGGACAAGTCAAGAACAAAGCTCCAGCTCAACTCAAAAAATCTTTCCTACATTTTCTCGGCGGCGAAAATTTCTGATGACACAGTTTCCTTTACGCAGAGAAATTCGCTCGCTTACTACAATATCTATGATCCGACGGTTAGATTTACGTTCGCTTCTGTTGAGTCTGACATGGCGATTTCGCAAAAGTCAACTTACGACGAGAACATCAAGCAGTTCAAGTCAAATCTTATTTCTCAAGTCGCTTCCGCAATCCAGAATTCACAGAGCCTGACAGAAAAAACTTACATCGCCTACGTTGCAGAGCTTGCATCGCGCGGAAGATTCGCAGAGGCGGTGAAATATGTTCCAGACTCGTTTAAGCGCGGAAACCAGAGAACTTATCTTTCGGCGCCTTATTTTGACACGCTTGAGGCAATGAATCCGAGCCTTGTCATGCACAACGAAAACCTTTCAGATATGATTTCGAACGCAATCTCAACAAGAAGCCTGAATATTTTTACGACGGAAAATCTAGCGAACTATATCAACATTCTTTCGGACGCGCAGAAAATCCACTCGCTTCTGTCGTTGCCTTCCGAAGTTCTGTCCCGGGGAGAAAGCCAGCTGACTCTTGCGCAGGCGGCAGGAATTCTAAATGTTTATTCACGGCTGTCGGCCCTTCACTCAAACGCCGCGGACTTGCTTTCCTCTGCGATTGAAAACTGTCTTGAAACAATTCAGGACTGCTGCGTTCTAAACGACTCTACGCTGACTCTTCACGACAAGGATTCTATCGCCTCTTCGCAGCTTACAATTGAGGCTGGAAGCGCGCTTATCCAGATAGGAAATTTCAATTCATCAGACGACCTTAAGAGAGCAGGATACGCTTTAATCAACACAGTTCTCGCCGGAACCTCGCTTGACGCAAATGCGCTCGGAGACGCTTATCCGGTTCTTGTGAGCAATCCGGTCTATCCGCACTACGAAGTTCTCCACCGCACGGAAACAAACATCATCTGGGCTTGGACATGCGCAAACAAGATTGACTATTCACAGAACGGAAACCTGGCGACAATCTCTATAAGATTCAACAAGTCCGACTCTCACTACATAATTTTCAATCAGATTCCGGCTTTCCGCGAAATTGAGATTTACGGGCTTTCATTCCATTCAGATCCGCGATTTGAAGGCTACAATTCGTCAGGATTTATCTACAGAGAAAATTCACGGACGCTGTTCTTAAAGTCAAGGCAAAAGTCAGAGACAGAAATTGTGCGGCTAACATTTGGAAACAGAGTTTCCTCAGCATCAAGAAATTCTTCTGAAAGACAAGAAAATATAGAAGAAAAAAGAACGGAAATTCAAAATATTCCAGAATCTGAAGAAGAACAAACAGAAACTCTTGAATTGGAAGATAACGAGCCAAGCTAATAGACAAACAAAAACCGGAATGTTTTTATATCTTTTTGCTTTTTTAATTATTTTATACCAATTTTGAAAATTTTATGATATATTAGTACAAGCGTTATTTATAAAAATAAAGGACGTTTTGGAGTTTTTGTGAACAAGAAAGATTTTCCTAAGATTCATTTTTATGATCAGGATTTTGTAGACATTTATGATAAAACTTGGAGTTTGCTCGCTTCTTCCTGGATTGATCCTAAAACAAAAGAAGCTTCATCTGACGGCTATTTTGTATATCCTGGGGAGCAGCTTGTCTTAACACAGGCAGAATCTATTTTCTCATCTTTTTTTCTAGTATATTCAAACAAAAATTTCCCCGCGGAAAAAAGTCTTGATTATCTTTATGACCGGCAAGAAGAATCCGGAGCTATAAGATGGAAATATGACTTGTCATCAAATGCGCCTGTTTTCGATGATTCAAATCCGGAAGGAATTGGACTGCCGCTTTTTGCCTGGGCAGAATACAATCTTTATCATAAATCCGCAAACAAGCGCCGTGTAAAAGAAATTATGCCGGTTCTTCAGAAATATATGACCTGGCTAGACACTTTCAAACAGGAGAACGGACTTTACGCGGTTCCTTCAAACTGCTGCATGATAGACACAAAAGCGCGCAAAGATTCTTATTATCCGGTTGATTTTAATACGGCGGTCGCAATAAATGTTCTGAACATGAGCGCGCTCGGCGACATTCTGAATGACAAGGAAATAAGCTTCCAGTACAAGAGAATGTACTTCAGCCTTAAGACTAGAATCAACTCGCTTATGTGGGACTCAGAAAACGGGATTTACTACGATCTGGACAAAGACGGGCAGAAACTTTCAGCGAAAACTCTGGCTGGATTCTGGCCTCTTCTTGCGGAAATTCCAAACGCTGACAAAGCCGACATCTTAATTGAGCATCTTTCAAATCCAAAGACATTCGGAACTGACCATCCGTTTCCGACAATCAGCGCAGATTCGCCTGAATTTAGCAAAGACGGAGACGGCTGCAACGGTTCAGTTTACCCGGCCTTGAATTTCATGGTAGTAAAAGGCCTGGAAAAATACCAGCGTTATGATTTGGCGCGAGAATGTGCAATCCGCCATCTTTACTTTGTGCTTGAGGCTTTGCAGCCGGCTGACGGAAGCAAAGGCGACATGTATGAAGCGTACAAACCGTGCAGTGAAGGCGCAGCGACGATGCAGGGAAATCCGGATTTTCCTAAGAAGCATTACATGCTTACAATCGGGCTTTCAACAATCGCGCTGATGATTGAAAACGTAATCGGACTTTCAATCAGCCTTCCGCGGAAAACTGTTGACTGGATTATTCCAAATCTTGAAATCATGGGAATTGAGAACCTTTCTCTAAAGCGCAACCTGATTACAATATTGAGCAACAAAAGCTCGCGCGGCTGGGAAATCCAGATGGAAAGCGAGAAACTTTACTACTTTACAATAAATATCTTGAACCAAAAGAAGAAAACACTTCCAATTCCTTCCGGAAAATGCTCAATGCTTATCGACAAGCTGTAGTTTCTTCATTTTTCTGGGACAAAAAAAGCGGGCTTTTCGCCCGCTTTTTTTATTCTATTTTACAGTCTTTTCAACAGCCTTTTTCTCTTCCTCTTCCGCATCTTTTCTCATGCGCTCGACAACAGACTGAATGTTGTTGACCATAAGAATCGGCTGGCCGGTCGCGTCAAGAGCATCGCGCCACAACGCGCCCTCCGGGTCAACCTTGTTGCGCTTTCTTGTTACCATTGAAGTCGGAATGATTACATATTTGTCGTGGACAAGGCCGACAACGCACTTTGTTTTTCCGGCCATAGCAGCATGGACAGCGTTGTTTCCAAGACGCTCGCAGTAGATTGAGTCGTTCGCGGTTGTAACAGAAGAGCGCACCTGGTAGCTCGGATCAATATATTTCAAGTTGATATGGATATTTTTGTTGGCAAAATATTCCTTGATTTTGTCGCACAGGAAAACGCCTATATCAGAAAGCTTCTTGTTTCCAGAAGCGTCCTTTTCGCTTGTCGCCTGCATATGCTCCTGCCCCGCGCCCTCAGCCACAACAATAACCGCGTGTCCGCGGCGGGCAAGACGCTGCTCAAGGTGAGTCAAAAATCCGTTCGGGCCGTCCATGTCAAACGGAACCTCAGGAATCAGGCAGAAATTTGTCTCGTGGCTTGCAAGAGCCGCGGCAGTCGCGATAAATCCAGACTCGCGTCCCATAAGCTTTACAACGCCTATTCCGTTCACCTGGGAAGAAGCCTCCATGTGGATTGCGCTTACAGCTTTGCACGCGTTCTCAACCGCGGTTTCAAATCCGAACGAGCGATCGATAAATTCAAGGTCGTTATCAACAGTTTTTGGAATTCCGACAACCGCGACTTTAAGTCCGCGCCGGTCAAGTTCATTGGCAATATCAAGCGCGCCGCGCTGGGTTCCGTCGCCGCCGATTATAAAAAGCATATTAATGCTAAGCGACTCAATCGCGTCGACAATATCTGAAACGCGGTTTCCGCCGCCGCGGCTTGTTCCAAGAAAAGAACCGCCGTTCTTGTGGATATCATCCACAACTTTCGGGCTTAAATCAATTGTCTCATATCCAGAGTCCGCGAAAAATCCCTTGAATCCGAACCGGAATCCTTTTATTCTCTTTACGCCGTAGCGGAGCCAAAGGCAGCGCACAACTGAGCGCACAACATCGTTCAAACCAGGGCAGATTCCGCCGCATGTGCAGATTCCAGCAGTAACATGGGCCGGATTAAAATAGATGAATTCGCGCGGACCGGCCTTTTGCATTAAATTGCTTTTTGTGCATTCATCTCCGGCATTCTCCACGTCAAAAACATTGACTTTATATCTGACATAAGATGAGTCTTTTACATAACTTGCGCGGAATTCACCGTGCTCCTTTGAAAGTTCAATAGGAGAAGGAACCTTGCATTCTCCAAGCTGTTCAACAGTAAAATCAAATTTCTCGTCCATTTTTTACCTCAGAAATTGTTATTTTATTTTAAGCCCAAAGAAGATATTTGACAATAAAAAAAAGCCCGGCAAACTTGATGCCAGGCTTATATAATAAAAAATTAGAAAGTGTACTTCCAGTAACAAGGGAAGCAGATTTTGTAGTTTCCATCAAAATAATCAACAGAAGCACCAGCCTCAACCTCGCTATGCTGGGTAAGATCAATATTTAGTTTAAACTCTCCGGCATAAATATTATCAAGATCATAACCGTTTGATGAAGATGTGTCTGCGACCAATTTTCCTACAACTTCAGCCGACAAAATCTTTGTTATCCAGAATTTAACAGAAGCCGCCGTATATAAATTCCAGCCAAATTCAATCATGTCAATATCGCCTTTTGCAGAATCATAATAAAAATGCACGTCATCATTATTAAAATTCCAGACAATTTCACCGTTAACAACGAATTTGCCATTATAGGTAAAATAAGAGCTAAAGAGATTTTTTCCATTCACACCGCCGAAATATGTGTAATCATCAAATGTTGTCGAACGGTTAAAATCATAAACTGCGCCACCTTTCGAATAAGAATATCCGCCGCCCACCGTAAGTTCTTTACACAAACCGAACAACGAAGGAAAATTTACATAAGTTCCGAAACGGCGCTCATCATTATCAAAAACATCCTGCAAATTCGCTCCAACCTGAAAATACTCGTCTGTATAAATTGCGCCTAATCCCAAATTAAATTTGTCATCGTAGACTTCAATATTGTCATCATCCTCGTCGGCATGAACCCAGTTTTCTGTAATTGTAAAAGGAACTGTCGCAGCGATGCGCAGAGCGTAGTCCAACATCGACGGACGGTAAACAAGCGTAAATCCTTCCGAACCAATGTTTCCGGAATAAAGATTATCGTCATAGATTGGAAGATAAGAGCCATCCATATAAATGGAATCATGGAATCCTAAAGTCACAAAATCCCACGGACGATATTCAACAAACCAATCATCAACATATCCGGTCCATCTAAAACCGTAGTCACTGTCGCCGCTCCAGTCATCAAATCCAATCGTTGCTTTTACCATGGCATCAGTTTTATCAGTTTTAAATTCTGCATAAACCTTATTGTAAATTCCAAAAAACTCACAGTCTGTGTACGATTCATCTTTACCTTTGAAATTAATTTCATCAATTCCAAGATAATCACTGTCAACATGGCGAATATTCATCGTATCAGAATAAAGCTTATTGTAAAAACGATAAGAAATTTCCGCAAAGACGGAACTACAAAATGCAAAAGCAAGCAGAAGCGCAGAAAACTTTTTTTTCATTATTATCTCCAATAATGGTTGGATTAGAATACTATAATTTTGTAAGAACTTCAAGCCAAAATTAAAAAATATAATTTTTTTAAACGTAAAAAGTCCGGCGCAAAGGCCGGACTGCTAAAATTGAAATTATTTTTTCGCTTCCTTTAAAATCTCTATGACTTCTTCCGGAGTTTTTGAAATCAAAAGCTTTGATTTGATGTCGATGTGCATAAGTGCGCCTGTAAAAGCCGACATTACGCGCATAAGCGGAGAAGAGTCGGATTTCGGAGAGACAATCATCACAAAGATTTTTGTCGGAATTCCGTCAAGAGAAGCAAAGTCAATGCCGTTTTTCTTGATTCCAATCGCAACGCAGACCTCTGAAACAAATTCTGAGCGCGCGTGAGGAAAAGCGATTCCTTTTTCAAGGCCGGTTGACATGACTTTTTCACGCGCCTGGATTTCCTCAAGGACTTTCTCCTTGTTTTTCACTTTTCCAGATGCGTCAAGAAGATCAACCATCTCGCGCAAAATTTCATCCTTTGTGTTTCCTTTTAGCTCGCAGGAAATGCATTTTGGATCCAGAAACTTCGAGATGGAATTTGTAACACGGTTTTCCGCGCTCGCAAACCCATACTGGAGAGACTCCGCGTTTTTCATGTCCGACATTGAGGAAAGCGACTTGTTCAACCGCAGGATGACTTCGTAAATCTCGCCTTTGATAAATCCCATGTCGGCCGCTTCTGTGTCAACACGCAGAACGCTTCCGTCAAGATGAATCGAGTAGGACGTGTCGCTCCGGCGCGCCTGCGCGATTCCCTCGTTCAAATCCATCAGCTGAACGTAGAAGCCTTCCGTGCGCAAGTCATGGACAAACATATCAACAACAAGCTGGGCAATCTGGACATCCTTGAAATCCCACTCGAAACGCTGGCTTTCCGCAGCCTTTGTCTCCTTGCGAGTTCCACGGCCCTTGATTTTGAGCGAAACTGAAAGAAGCGGCGGCGCGACCAAAGTTGTGATAAGAGTCATCAAAATTACAATTCCAAAAATCTTCTGGTCGATGATTGAAGAAGAAAGTCCGATTCCGGCGATAATCAAAGCGACTTCGCCGCGCGGAATCATTCCGGCTCCGATTCTGAATCCGCCTTTTAGGTTGAACCCGAGCAAGAGAGCAGGTCCGCCGCAGCCAATCACCTTTGCGACAATGGCGCACAAAGTGTAGATTCCGCCGCAGATTAGAACCTCCTTGTTCACAAGCTGGCTTAGATTGACGCTCATTCCGGTTACAGCGAAGAAGATTGGAACAAAGAACTTGTAAAGTCCGTGCAGACGCTCCTGGATTACAGGCGCAATGTCGGTTCTTGAAAGCGCGAGTCCTGTTGTATAAGCTCCGATAATCATCGCAAGGCTCTGCTTCTCAAAAAATCCCGCGAGCAGGAAGGCAACGCCTAAAGCCGCGATGGAAAAATCATAAGTTCCGCCGAAAAGACGCACAAACTTGGCGATTTTCTTCGCGAGAAGAATCATAATCACAGTCGCCGCAAGCCAGATTCCGATCGCCTTGAGCGCAATCAGCCCGATTGAAGCTCCAGAAAGACCCGCGCCGCCGTTTGTGGCCGCGACAATTCCCATCACAACCGCGAGAAGGATAATTCCAAGAACATCGTCAAAAACGGCCGCCGCAAGAATTGTAACGCCTTCAGGAGAGTCCATCTTCTTTTTGTCAGAAAGAATTCGCGCTGTGATTCCGACAGAAGTCGCAGTTGACATAATTCCGAGGAAAAGGCAGCGGTTGTCCAGGAATCCTGTGCACGGAGCAACGCCATGGACCGCATTCAAAATGCCCATTGCGCAGACATCGCCGAAAATAAACGAGGCGACAACTCCTCCTATTCCGACAATTCCGCCGGTGACAGAATACTTTAGAAAAAGCGAAAGGTCTGTTTCAAGGCCGGAGGTAAAAAGCAATATAATTGAAGCAATCTGCGAAATTGCGTAAAGCTCAGGCGAAACCGCCATAGACTCCGAGTTGAGCGGGAAAAGTCCGTTTGGAAATCCCGGCAGATGAACCGCGCCCAGAGCGTAAGGGCCGATAATAATTCCTGCAATCAGCTCGCCGAGAACTGACGGAATTCCAACTTTTGCCGCAAGCTTGCCGAAAATTCTCACTGCAAAGATGATAACCGCAAGCTGGAAAACAAGCATAACAATATCCATAAACGCCTCTAAATATTGGTTCAGATTATTTTAATTTCCGGAAATTGATTTTATCATATTCAAAAGCGAATGTGAATAATATGGAACAGACCGCGGTTAGTGATATTATGTTGAATGATTTGCAAATTATTAAGCTCTGCCTAATAAATGCGGGGCGCGCTGCTAAAATCGGACGAAGTTTTTTTTCAACACGTTTTTCAGCGCGGTTTCATTTCAAAGGAATTTCTCACCTTTAAATTGACACTTTCGCCTTTTCTTAGATTCTCTGAAAAAAGCGTGTCAAAATCCGCCGTGATGATTTTTCCGTCTGTATCAAGCTTTATCAAGAACCTTGTCTTTTCGCCCAAGAATGATGACGATACAACCTTTCCGCGCAGAACTTTGCTTGAATCATCTCCGCAGTCTTTTTCCGCAAGAGAAAACCATTCCGGACGGATTAAATACGTTCTGCCGTCTTTCTCAAAAAAGTTCGCCTTGCCTACAAAGTCTGCCGTAAAAGCATCCTTAGGCTCAAAGTAAATCTCACGCGGAGTTCCTTCCTGCAAGAGAGAGCCCTTGTTTATGACGGCGATTTTTGTCGATAGCGAAAGAGCCTCCTCCTGGTCGTGCGTAACATAAACCGTCGTGATTCCGACTTTCTGCTGGATTTCTTTCAGTTCCTCGCGCACTTTAGCGCGTAGCTTTGTGTCAAGCGAAGAAAGAGGCTCGTCCATCAATAGAATCTTTGGCTTTAGGACAAGGGCGCGGGCAAGAGAGACGCGCTGCTGCTGTCCGCCAGAGAGCTGGCTTGGATAGCGGTCAAGAAGATTTTCAATCGCAAGGTCGGAGGCAACTCCATGTACAATTTCGTCCAGGCTTTGAGTTTTTTTTCTACGCTCCAAATGGCGCCGCTGCTTATCTTGAATCTTTAATCCGTAGAGAATGTTCTGGGCGACCGTCATATGCGGAAAAAGCGCATAGTCCTGAAACACAAGGCCGACCTTGCGCTCGTTCACTTCTATTCCTTTCTGGTCCCTGCCGTCAATCAAAACGCGGCCGGACGACGGCTCAAGAAAGCCTGATATAAGGCGGAGCAAGGTTGTCTTGCCGCAGCCGGAAGGCCCCAGAAGAGTTGTAAAACTTCCTTCCTCAACTTCAAGCGAGAAATTTTTTATTGTCGCTTCCGTTTTTTCATCCGGCTTTCCATTTTTGTGGTTTCCGAACGAAAAACAGATATTTTCAAGAACAAGTTTTTTCATAATTCACTTACACAGCTTATCTTTTAAGTTCCGCGTTTATCATTTTTTTTCCAATTCCACGCGCAAAAGCCAGGACAGAAAATGTTATGACCGTAAGCACAAGCGCAAGCGCGGCGGAATCTCCCCAGTCGCCCTGCTCAGCAAGATTCAGAATTTTGATCGAGGCGAGCGGCGTCTTGAATGATACAAGAAAAATCACTGCGCTTACAGTGCCCACTCCGCGCACAAAGTCGTAGACAAAACTGGAAAAGATTCCGCCTGAGCTTAGCGGAAGCAGAATTGTGTTCAGCGTGCAGAGCTTATCCGCGCCCAGGCTCCTGGCTCCATCATCAAGAGTTGTCTTAATCTGGCCGAAGACCGAAGTCATAATTCTGTATGAAAAAGGCATAAAGCCGATTGTCATTGCAATCACAATCATCACGGAAGACGCTCGGATTTTAAGAATCTGCGCCGCAAGAGAAAGGGCAAGCCCGAAAAGAGAGCCTGGAACTGCCGCCGGAATCTGGGAAACTATGTCCAGATAGCGTTTTCCGATTATGTTTGTGCGCCCGACAAAAAACGCGGAAAGACTTGCGAGAGCTGTTCCGAAGAGCGCGCCTAAAAGAGCGAAGAAGACAGAGTTCCTTATTTCCTTTAAAAATCTTCCCATGGACTTTAAGTGCTCCAAAGTGAGCGTTGTGTTCACGCCCCAGAGCTTTTGGACAGAGCCGAAGATGATTGAGACAAACTGAGCCACCACCAGAAACGAAATAAACGCGCAGAAAACCGTCAGAACCGCGACCGTGAGCCTTGATGATTTTTTTCCCGGCAAACTTGAATCTTTAGAGCCGACAGTCGCGAATACTGAAAGCCGTTTTTTTGCGAAATGATTTTGAAGCAGGAACAAAGCAACCGACGGAACCAAAAGCGCGAAGCCAAGCACGCAGCTTTTTCCTGCGCTCACCCAGCCGGTCAGCTGCGTGTAGATTTCAACCGCGAGAACCTTGAACCTTCCTGCGACAATCAGCGGATTTCCAAAATCGCTTAAGACCGAGACCGAAATAAAAAGCGCGGCTGAAAGTATTCCGTTCAAGGAAAGCGGCAGCGTTATTGTAAAAAATATTTTCGCCCGCGAAGCTCCCATTGAACGCGCCGCCTGCTCAAGGCTCGGATTTATTCCTTTAAGAACCTCGGAGCAAATCAGGTACGCAATCGGAAAAAAGCACAGAGTCTGCGCGATTAAAAGCCCCGGAAATCCGTAGAGCGAAATATCAAGGCCGAGAAGAGTCTTTGTAAAAAATCCCTGGCGGCCGTAAAGAAGAATAAAGGAAAGTCCGCCAACAAAAGGCGGCGTCATAAGATGGAGAAGCGGCACAAAGCCGAAAAATCTTCTGAGCGGAATTTCAGCCTTGTTCACCGCGTAGGCAAAAACGTAGCCCACGCCGACCGAAAGCACAGTCGAGCACACACATTCAAGAAGAGTGTTCAGCGCCGCCTGCCGCCAAGTGCTAGATGTGAACACAGCGGCAAAATCCGCCGGCCGCGGCGTAAGGGCGACGCAGCACAGCGGAAACACAATAAAAAGAGAAAGAAGAGCAAATGTCAGAATAAAAGTGGCCTTAAGCTTCATTTATTTGACAATCTGGCTCCATTTTGCAAGGACTGCGTCCTTTTCCTCTGCGGCTTTCTTAACATCATAGTCAATCAAGTCCAAGTCCTTTACAGCGACAGAGCCTGCCACCGCCTGCGCCTCCGGATTCACAGGAATTGTAAAGTCGATCGAGCTCATAAGCTCCTGCGCTTCCTTTGAAAGCATAAAATCAACAAACGCCTCTGCGCCCTTTAAGTTCTTTGTGTTCTTCATGATTGAAATGCAGTCAACGTCGCCTACTGACTGCGGCGGCGCAACCATGTCAACATCAAATCCCTGGGCCTTGTATTTTGCAAGCGCATGGATATAAGAGATTCCAAGCGCGTATTCCCCAGTTCCGACAAGCTTTGCAGGCGCGCTTCCAGAATCCGGGAACTGCCCCACATTCTTTGAAAGAGCAGAAAGATATTCCCAGCCTTTCTCTTCTCCGAGACGCTGCAGCTGGTCCTGGACAAAAAGATAAGCCGTTGACGACGCGACGGGATTTGTAAGGACAACTTCTCCCTTGTAAGCAGGATCAGTCAAATCTTCCCATGTCTTAGGATAAGCTTTTCCTGGAAACTTCTCGGCGAATCGCTTTGAGTTGATTCCGATTCCAAGCGTCAGGACGCAGAATCCAGTCCAAGAATTGTCCGGCGCAACCGCATAGGAAGGAAGATTCTTTGCGGCAGGAGAAGAATAGCTTTCAAGCGCGCCCTCCTCGTCCAGCTTGATATGATAAGATGAAGCTCCGCCTAGCAGAATGTCTGCCTGCGGCTCGTTTTTCTCCGCGATAACACGGTTTACAAGCTCGCCTGTCGTCGCGCGCAGATAAGAAACCGGAATCCCGGTCTTTTCTGTGAACAAGTCGGTCAGAGCCTTTGTCTCCTCATCGTGAATAATAGAATAGATTTTTACTTCTTTTGTCTCCGCCTTTGTGCAGGAAGAAAACATAACCGCCGCCGCAAAAACACCGGCAAGCGCATAAAACACAGACTTTTTCATATTCTGCCTCACTTTTTACATTGAATTTACAGAAAATCTGGTTCTATGGATATATTCATTTCTTGCAAAAAATAATAATGCCAGAAAGGAAATAAAATATTTCTATCTATTTTCTTCTGAAGAATTAGGCAACTCTTTTTCTGACTGAATTTGATTTTCAAGCATTTTCACTTTTTCAATTGAAAGTCCTGTCGCCTCGGCTATTTTTTCTGGAGCCAGCCCCATTTTTAACAAATTTATGGCTGTTTCCTCAATTTTTTTATCAACATTGTTTTCATCAGAAATATCTTCTTCAGAAATCTGAACGCTGACTTTAGGCTTTCCGAGTTTTGTCGGCGCAATTTTTGTAGAATAACTATCCTCTGCCGGTTCTGATTTTTTTTCATCAGAAGATTTCTTTTCGAGGACAACATTTTTATTTGAATATTCATAAGCGAATTCAGCTATAACTTCGTCCGTTGTTTGCTTTATCAAGCTGAGCAAAACATTTTGGTCGTAATCGCCGTCAAGCACAGGAAAATTTTCCGAAGACTGTTTTGAATATTCCTTGTTAATAAAAATCTGCCCGGAACTACCACGAATTTTTATTCTCATTGAAACAAGAGCCGCAGCCTGTCCGTCTGATTTTGTTCCGCTGGTTAATATTTTCTTAAAATCAAATTCCATTGAAACAAGAGAGCCGGCTCCAGTTCCTTTCATAAGAGAGCGGGCTTTTTTTGCGCCAAGAACGCCCAAATCTTTATAACCAGAGGCTCTTATTGAATCCGAAAGTGTGTTATAAAAAGAGCCGTGCGTTTTTTTATAAGCAAGCGAACCAGTCACCAACTCCTTGTCAAGAACTGAAAGCCCAGTTAAATCAGGAACAATTCGGCGGAAAGATTCATCAGCGTAATCCAGGCGGTCTTTGGCAGTTAAAATTTCAGGATTATTGCGGTCAATGGCTTTGCTAAGCGCTGTGTTAAAAAGCCTGTCCTCATTCTCATCATCATTTCGTTTATTCAGCCGTTTTTTTTCCTTCCAGGAAACGAGATTTGTCCCTGTTATTGAAATTACTGCAGCTGGAGAATTTTCATAAAGCTCAATTTTTTTTGTAGAAGCACAGCTTAAAATCGGGCAGACAGCCGCCAACAAAAACAAGAACGCAAAAACAACTTTTTTCATTTTTCAATAACCCTCCCCTTAGTATATCTGATAACGGAAACTTAATAAACCGCCGGGCAGCTTTTCAAAAAATCCTGAAAGTTATACAAAAAGGGCTTCCCGCCGAAACAGGAAGCCCTTTTGTTTTAAGAGGTCAATCTTTCTTCAGATTAGAACTTAACTCTCAAGAGAACCGGGATAGAGAAGTCTTTTACAACATTCTTCTCGTCGTTCATGTTGTTAACATCCCACAAAACACCAGTGATGAGGTTCGCGTTCTTTGTGTTGTAAATCTCAACACCTGCATATGTTCTCAAGCTGTAAGTAAGTTTTTCATCAAATGCAGCTACAGCTCCTGGCGCTCCGACTGTTGAAGCATTAGACCATCCCAAAGAAAGGAACGGAGTGAATGTGTCGTTAAGATTGTATGTCACGTTGAGCATAGCCCATGTAGCATAGAATCCTGGCTTGTCAGCGTCATCATAGTATGTGTAGTAATTCTTGTAATTCTTGAAATACTCTTTTCCAAATGCATCTGTAGCAATGTGGTCAGATGCTATGTTTCCGAATGTCCAGTTGTACATGAATGTAACAGAAAGTCCCTCTACAAAGTCGCTGAGGTTATAGCGTGCGCGGAGGTCGATAGCCATTGTTGTGGCATTCTCTGTCATGTCGCTATTAAGTCCTTTTCCGTGAGCTACTCCTGTTGCTGTCTCGTATGTAAAGCCTACCAAAGAAGTAAGAGCTGAAAGGTTAGCAAGTTTTGGCTCGAAGAAAAGAGCTGCTGCGTAGTCTTTGTGAGAAAGTTTTGTTGAGGCAAGAATACGTCCTACGCCGTCAATTGTGTATCCGACTTCGCCGTTCCATGACTCGTTTGAAGAAACCCAGTCGTCCCATTCTTTTCCGTCATCGCTGCCAGCAAATGTTTTTTTTGTGCCGTCGTTGTCTGTATAGCCGAAGCGAGCCTCAAGTCCGAGATCTTTGTTCTTGTACTGAACCATTGTTGTCTGCTGTTTGTTTTTGCCGAACGCTCCTGACTGCTGGGAAATATCAACACCGTTTCCAGCTGTGCCTCCAGCTACTGCGAGACCAGGCTTGTTGATTTCGCCCCAGTATTTTCCCTCGTGGTTTCCTTCATCGCCATTCACACGGCCTACAGCACGAGAATCCCATGTTCCTGACTTGATCATAAAGTTGCCAAAGTTAATCCACCCGTTGTATTTTTCAAGGCTAAGAGATTTTGAGCCGCCTGACTGTGTCGGGTCAATCTCAAGCTCAAGTCCGCCGTACTCTGCAGAGCCCTTGAATGTAAGAGCGTCAGATGTTGAGCGTCCAGATCCTGTCTTGCTGAATGGAGTTGTCTTTGTATCATTGTTGAATACATAGGTTGGTTTTCCGCTATCAAGCTCGTGCTGCAAAGCCCAGATACCAGTTCTGTAGTTTACGCCTACTTTTACTTCAGCAGTTGCGAAGCTTGCAGCCATCGCAGCGATTGCGGCTGCTGTTATGATTTTTTTCATTTAAAAAATCCTCCTTTTTTTACTAGGAAATTTAAACCGACGGTTTATTGACTTCCTGTTATTTATATTATAAATATCGCAGATTTTATAGTCAATGTTTAGTTTTTTAAATTTTCTGACAATTTTGTAACTAAACGACCTGCCGCTTGTTAATTTTCTTCAATATCCAAATTTTTTTAGCGTGCCGAAATTGATTCGAATTTTGAACAATATGATAAAATTAATTGTAATTCCGAATTTTCCGTTGTCAACATTAATGTTTGATTTTTTAGCGAGGCTTAATTTAAAAAGTTACAAGCGATAACATAAAATTCATATAATAAAACCATTATTTTTTGCCCTTTCATCAAATTTCTTGCCGTTTTGCGCACTTTTTTTCGTATTTAAATGCAGGAGCTTTTATGAAAGACAAGGATGAGCTTTCGCCGCTAGAGAAATGGGAGCGGCTGACTTTTTCAGACAACTTTATTTTCTGCAAGGTAATGGAAGAAAGTCCGGAAACGGGCGCTGCTTTGACATAGAAATCCAGACTTCAGTCGCGAAAGAGCTTTATTTGAAAAAACGTGCGCGCTATTATCAGGGGCTTCTGGACGTGGACAATGTTTTCGCCGGAGCTGAGTACGGCTCTCTTAATGAAACGTACGTGATTTTTCTCTGCATGGGCGACGCGTTCGGATATGGATTGCCGGTTTACACATTCGAGAACATCTGCGCAGAAAACACAAAAGTCAAAATGGACGACGGAACTCACAAAATATTCTTCAACGCCAAAAAGTATGATACAATGAAGTCGAATGAACTAAAATCTTTCTTCAAGTACCTTTGCGGAAAGAAGCCCAGCTCCAGCTTTACAGACAGAATCTCCGCGATGGTGGAACGAATCAAGATGAGTGCGAGATGGAGGCACGATTATATGTTTCTAGAAGATGAAATAAAACTTCAGGCGAATTTAAGAGCACGCAAAATGGCAAAAGATATGGCGAAAGACATAACGAAAAAGCAGAAATTAAAACTGCAAGGAAAATGCTGAATAAAAATATTCCTAAGGAAGTTGTTGCGGAATGTACATCTCTTCCTTTGGAAAAAATTATTGAGCTTCAAAAAGAAGCTCGTGCAATTTAATTTCTAAACATTATCCTTGTAAGATGCAGGTTCAATGTTTTCCAGGAAACTCCCAGCTCATTCGCAAGGGAGTTCTTGCTGCGCCCGCTTAAGATTTCTTCCCTGATGTAATCGTCGCAGGACGAAAGTTTATAGATAGAAGATTTCCGGCCCTGAAACCTGCCGATATGCTTTCCCTGCTTGCGCGCGCGGTTCAGGCCGAGCTTTGTCCGCTCGGAGATAAGCTGCCGTTCAATTTCCGCCGAGATTCCGAATGCAAACGCAAGGACTTTTGACTGAATGTCGTCGCCAAGCCTGTAGTTGTCTTTTATTGTCCAGACTTTCACGTTTTTTTCAAGAAAATACTGAAGAATATCCATAATCATAACAAGAGAACGGCCGAGCCTGGAAATTTCCGTGCAGATAATCAGGTCGCCGGAGCTGACGTTTTTCATCAGTTCCTTCCCAAGCCTGCGAAGCTCAGGTTTCTTTGTTCCGCTGATTTTTTCTTCTATCCAGCAGTCAATTTCAAGCCCGTTTTGACTGCAGAATTTCTCAATTTCAAGCTGCTGGTTTTCCAGATTCTGATGTTCGGTTGACACTCTTATGTAGCCGTAGTTCATTTTTTTTACCTCGTTTTGATTTTTTTTGAAAGCTAATTCCGTTGCCGGAGCTTTCGAGGAAATGATTTTATCAGATTGAAGAATTTGCAAAATCTCCAAAATCTCTTGGACGGCAAAGTGCAAGGCGAGTCCCCCGCGTTTTGAAGCAAAAAACGCATGGAAATAAACCGTCGGTTTAAATTTCCTAGTAAAAAAAGGAGGATTTTTTAAATGAAAAAAATCATAACAGCAGCCGCAATCGCTGCGATGGCTGCAAGCTTCGCAACTGCTGAAGTAAAAGTAGCCGTAAGCTACAGAACTGGAATCCAGGCACTTGAGCACGAGCTTGGATCAAACACAACAGTTTTTAATAACTTTACAAAAAACCGCACAACATCTGACGCTCTTACATTCAAGGGCTCTGCAGAGTACGGCGGAGTCGAGCTTGAGATTGACCCGACTGTTGGAGATAAATCCTCAAAAGAGGGGGATGTTGTTGGCGCGAGCAAAGGAATGAATTTTACAGATGACAACAAGTATCTTGACCTTGTAAAATACAACGGATGGATTAACTTCGGAAACCTCATGCTCAAGTCAGGAACATGGGATGCCCGCGCTGTAGGCCGTGTGAATGGCGATGAAGGAAACCACGAGGGAAAATTCTGGGGCGAAATCAACAAGCCTGGTCTCGCAGTAGCTGGAGGCACAGCTGGAAACGGTAAAGATGTTTCACAGCAATCAAACAAGAAGCAGACAACAATGGTTCAGTACAAGAACAAGGATCTCGGACTTGAGGCTCGCTTTGCATATACAGATTCAGACGGAACAAAGACAACATTCGCCGGCAATGATGACAAGCATCATCACAATGACTACGATAAAAACGGCAAGCTGCAACAGTCAAAATACAACAATGACTGGGTCGCTGCTAACGAGCTGTGGTTCGGCGAAGTCGGCTACACAGTTGACGGCGTAGGCCGCGTCCTTGCGACAACAAAGCTTGCCCATCATGACTACACAGGCGCTCTGTTCTTCGAGCCTAAGCTTGCAAACCTCTCAGCTCTTACATCTTTGGTAGGATTCACATATGAGACAGCGACAGACAAAGCTTATGGAAAGGGACTCCACGGAAAATATTATGACTCTGACTTGTCTGAAAGCGCTAACACAATGGCTATCGACCTGCGCGCACGCTATGACCTCGGAGCTGTTGTAGAGGGACTTTCTGTTACATTCATGTACAACTGGACATTCGGAAACACTGTTAAGAGCAAGATTGCAACAGACAGATTCGGCGACGCTTACATCAAGGACTGGAAAGGCCTTACATACTACGACGATGCGGCGAAGCCAGGATTCTATGCTACATGGGCTATGTTCAACGTAACATACAAGCTCAATGACACATTCACTCCGTTCCTTTCTTTGGGATTGTCTAACGGAAAAACAGCCGGAAGCGCTGGAACAGCCGCCGCATTTGACGACAAATTCACATGCAGCCTTAGAACATACGCTGGTGTTGAGATCTACAACACAAAGAACGCGAACCTCATCACAGGTGTCTGCTGGGATGTCAACAACATGAACGACGGTTCTGGAAATCATCGCCATGTTGGTAAGGACGGAAAAGTTACTGACACAAGAAATGCATGCTCTAAATCAATTTCTATCCCGGTTCTCTTGAGAGTTAAGTTCTAGAATTAAAATTCATCAATTTTAGAAAAAAGAGGTTTTCAGTGTAACTGAAAACCTCTTTTTTTGTTAAAATACTTATATGAAAAAGATTTTTTATCCAATATCATTAGCTGCAGTTTTATCTTTATTTTTTAGTTGCGCCTCAACAAAAATAGCTCAAAGCTCTATTTCGCCGGTCGCATTTATTGACATAGAAGGCAACGCTGTTATCTGGAAAGAGGCAGACGAATTCGACAATGAAGAAGATAAGGACGACGGAGAGGGCATGCTGGGAACAGCCGTAAACAAGCTAATTTACAGCAAAGATCCAGAAATAGCCACTTCAGAAGACCGCATGAACTATGCAGAAGAAAGCCTTAGATTTGCCCTCGAAGAACGGGGCGTAAAAGTTATAGACAAACAGAAAGTCATAGAAAACAAAACATATAAATATGACACATTAAATCTATTCGGCATTGTAAACACAAACACTGCTGCGGACGGCTACAGAAAAGGACTTGTATCTCTGCCGTCTAAAAAAGCCCGCATATTTCTTAAAGAAACCGGCGCAAAATCAATTCTTTCTGCGCAATTTGATTTTTCAAAGAAAATCGAGCACAAACGCGCCTATCCACTTGTTTCCATGAAAATAATAATCCAGGACAGTAAAGGCCGGAAAATTTTCAACAAAGATTTCTATGCAGAAAGCACAGGCTATGTCCAGACTTACGGAGCATATAACAAATACGACAAGACGGAAATGGTTCAGCTTATGAACCCGCTTATTGATGATGTCATAAACCGCTTTGTATCAGAATATTTTATTTTACAAGACGAGCCTTTAGCAAATGAGAAAAATGCAAAAACAGAAAACAACAATGTATCAGCGACAAAGCTAGGAAAACCAAAATCTTCATCGGCTGGCAATAAAACTCCAGCAATAGTTTCTATAGAAGAAGAAAACAAAGATTCCCAGCCAAAAAGCCAGAATTCAAATTCTTTAACTGCGGAGCAAGCCGCGGAAAATAAAGCGATTGAAACCGCGAAGAATCTTATAGGAATGGGCATGGAACCAGAAAAGATTTCCGAAGCGACCGGACTTTCAGTTGAAAAAGTCAACGAGCTTAAAGTAGAAAAAGCCGCAGAGGACAAGGCTGTTGAAACCGCGAAGAATCTTATAAAAATGGGAATGGAGCCGGAAAAGATTTCCGAAGCGACTGGACTTTCCATTGAAAAAGTTAACGAACTTAGGAACAAATAATTCATCTGAAAAAAGCTGGCAAATCTGCCAGCTTTTTTTATTTTATCTCTTCTTAGCTTATGATATAATTCTTGCCGTGGAAACAAACGGAAACAAGCTTTCAATTATACTTCTCGGCATAAAGCATTCTGGAAAATCAACCCAGGGAAAGCTGCTCGCAAAGCATTTCGGCTGCGATTTTTACGACACGGACGACGAAATAACTTCGCTGACCGGCAAAACTCCCAGGCAGATTTACAGCGGAAGCGGAAAGGAAGCGTTCTTAAAGGCTGAGGAAGACGCGTGCAAAAAACTTTCGGAGCAGATTGAAAAAAGCGGCGAAAAAGCCATAATAGCGACCGGCGGCGGAATATGCGCAAACAAAAACGCGCTAGATTTTCTTCATAAAATCGGAATTTTTGTTTTCTTGAACTCGGATGAAGAAACTGCGTGCAACAGGATTATCCGCGAGATAAAATATGAAAAAGACGGAAACGAAACTGTGATGACGAACCTTCCGGTGTACATCGCAAAGGAAAATCCAAGCGACATAAGCGATGTAAGAAAGATTTTCCACGGATTCTACACAGAGCGGCAGAAGCTTTACAAGGGAATCTGTGATATAGATGTAAAGCTTCTGCGCAGCGCAGGCAAACAGGAAAACGCAGAGAAGATTATAGACGCGTTAGCGCTGGAAGGGGCGGCGAAGCCGTTGGAGGCGGCCGAAGGCTGCTGACAATGCAGGCGAAAGCCGGAACCCCGGACATAGCGGCCGCCGCTTGCGGCGGAAACGCCCGTAAATTCTATATTCTTAAATCCACTTTGAAAATCGGACTACGCTTCCATTTTCGTAAGCTTGTGCTGCAGCTCCAGCATTTCGTTGTGGAGATAATGGTCAACTGCGAATTTCTCAAGGACTCCGGCAGGCTTTCCTTCCGCGTCCACAATGTTGATTGCGTCGGTGTCGTAGTCGGTGAAAAGCTGGTACGCGTCTGGAAGAGATGTGTCAGGCGAGCATTTTACCTTCGGAGTTTCCATCACGTCCATGGCAAGCATATATTCGCCCATCTCGCCTATTGACATCGCCTCCTTCAAGTGCTCAAGCGTAATCTGCCCGGCGAGCTTTCCTTTTGTGCCTTCCTCGGTGCTTCTGACCTCGTAGTTTGAGTTCTCGTGGTGGCTAAAGTCCGAGATGATTTTTCCAACATAGTCAACGTCGTTCACGATTGTGTAAGAGTCCGGCGAGCAGATTTTTCTTCCGTCAACAACAACATCGCTCACCTTCGCCTTTTTCATGATGTCGTCGATTGTAACGTTCAGGCCGACTTCGCCCGCCTTTGTCACTCCGTATTTTACGCAGATTGGGCCCAAAATCTGGACGATAAAAGTTGTTGCCGTGATAATCAGCATAATCTGCGGCCCTACGGAATCAGGAAAGTCGTTTCCGGCGGCGATTGAAAGTCCGATTGCAACTCCTGCCTGGCTTAAAAGGCAGTAAGGAAGATATTTTCTGACCGTGGCAGGAGCCTTTGTGATTCTCGCTCCGAAGCGGCTTCCGATTGTCTTTCCGAGAGTGCGGCCGCCGACATAAAGCAGCGCGATAACCGCGATGAACGGAGTTAAAATCCAGATGTTGAGCTTTGCTCCGACAACAACAAAGAAAAGCACGTAGACAGGCGGCGTGAACCGCTCCACCATCTTGAACATCTGGTTTGTCTTCTGCGGAGCGAAGTTTGTGATGTAAAATCCAATGAACATTGAGGCGAGAATATTGTCAAGCGCGATTGCCTCGCAAATTCCCGCGCACAGGAAAAGCGCGCCGAGAGAAAATCCAAGGACGCGGCCCTCGTTCTGCATGATTCCTTTTAGAATCTGCGTAAGCAAAAATCCGAACAAAAGTCCCATAGCGACCGAGCCGAAAATGTCGTAGGCAATCGAGCCGAGCTGCCTCAAAAATGAAACTGAGTGTCCCTCAAGAAGCGGAGTTGCGATTGTGGAGGCGATTGCGTACAAAATCAGGGCAACCGCGTCGTCCATGGCGACAATTCCAAGAACCATTGTCGTAAGCGGACCTTTCGTGCGATATTCCTTTAAGACATCTGTTGTCGCAGCCGGAGCTGTCGCCGAGCAGATTGCGCCGAGCAAAAGTCCGAAGCAAACCGAGTGGACAATTGAATGTGTAAAAATAAAAGTCGCGCCGCCGGTCAAGATTCCAACGACAAAGAACGGAGTGATTGACTCGCCGAGCAGGATTCCGACAAACTGCTTTCCGTATTTCTTGATTACGTTGATTTTAAGCTCCGCGCCGACAAGAAAGCCAATCAAAGAAAGAGACGCTGTTGAAATTGGATTTAAGGCCGCGACAGTGTCTTTTCCAAGAACCGCAAGCCCTGAAACGCCGAGAATAATTCCGACCACAATGTAGCCGACAACCTGCGGAATACGCAGGCGCTGGAAGATTCTTCCGCCGAAAGAGCCGAAGAACATCATGATTCCGATGATAAGAATCAGCTGCGCGCCGTTCAGCGAAACAAACTGCATGAAATTTGGAATAAACTGTGAAATAGGATTGTCCATCAAAAACCTCGAAAAGCAAGCGACGCGGAATTTGTGTCAAAACAGAACTCGGCCGCTCTTTTGAAAAATAATTATAACAAATTTGAAAAATCAAATATATACGGATAAAATAAAGAAATACTAGAAGAGTCCGGAAATTTCAGTTTTCCGGGCACTAGCTTTATCTGGAGTTGTTATGAAAAAACATCTTATTACGGCCGTTGTTTTTCTTGCTGTGTTCAGCGCGTTCTGCGCAAGTTTCGGAACAGGAAAAACGGTTTATGTTTCCGTAAAATCTTCAGCCGTGAAGAGCGGAACTTCTTTCTTTTCAAAAAACGCAGGCCGCGTTTCCTATGGAAATTCCGGAACTGTAATTGAAAGCAATTCAAAAAAATCAAGAATCAGATTTTCATCTGGAATTTCAGGCTGGATTTCAAACGGAAGTCTGACTGCAAAAAAAATTGTCGCATCCTCAAGCGGAGCCTCAAGAGTTTCTTCATCTGAGCTTGCAAACGCGGGAAAAGGATTTTCCGCAGAGGCTGAGAACGCATTTAAATCATCAAATAAAAATCTTGACTATGCGGATGTTGATAAAATGGAAGAAATCACAGTTTCAGATTCCGAGCTTGAATCTTTCATAAATGAAGGACATTTAAACGGAGGCGAAGAATGAAAATCAGTTGCAGACGGAACGCTTTTTTTGCGGTTTTGATTTTATCATCGGCTTTAGTTTTTTCATGCGCAACTTCCGCGGCTTTGACCGACACGCTTTCCACAGCGGGAAAAATTGCGTCTGACGCTGGATATTCAGACGCGGGAAATGTCTTAAACGCAGCTTCATCAGCTTCTAAGGCGATGGAAGAAATTACTCCGGAAAATGAATATTACATTGGACGCGCAGTCGCGGCGACAGTTCTTACAAACTACAAGCCTTATTCTTCATCAAAACAAACTTCTTATCTTAACAAAATCATAAGTACGCTTGCGCTGAATTCCGACGGAAACGAGCCTTACAACGGCTATCATGTCATGATTTTGGATTCCAGCGAAGTGAACGCTTTCGCCACAAGCGGCGGACACATATTTGTAACACGCGGGCTTTTAGATGCGGCGTCGAGCGAAGATCAGATTGCGGCGGCGCTTGCGCACGAAATGGCCCACGTCCAGCTTCAGCACAGCCTAAAAGCAATAAAATCAAGCAGATGGACTTCGGCGGGAATTTCTGTCTTAAACGCCGCGGTGAACATGACGAGCGCGGAGCTTGCCTCTTCAATGGACGGAATGGTGAGCGACCAGATTTCAACAATGATGAACAACGGTTACTCGCAGACGCAGGAATTCCAGGCGGATGAACGCGCGCTTTCAATTCTTGCCTCGGCCGGCTACAATCCTTCGGCAATGCTCGATATGCTCGGCCAGCTGGAAAAAATCCAGGGAAGCAGCGGCTCCGGAATGTTCAAGACTCATCCGTCTCCGGCAAGCAGAATTGCGAAAGTGAACGGAGAAATCAAGTCGGTTTCAGCGCCGGCAGACACAAGCACTTACAGGAAGGCGCGCTTTGCTTCATCAAAATAAAAAAATCAGCAGAAATCATCTTGTCCAGGGTGCAGTTTCTGTCGCGGCGATTTTCGCAGTTTTTATCATAATTTTCGCTTCTGGAATTTCTTCTTCGCTCGAAAAGAAAACTTACGACGCAAGAATGAAATTTTCCTCGAAGCGCACAGAAATTTCAGACAGAATTTCTCTTGTGATTCTTGACCAGGAAAGCCTGGACTGGGCTCGAAAGGAACGCGGATGGAGCTGGCCATGGCCGCGCGAGTCGTACGCAGAAATTGCTAGATATTTTAAGCGCGCCGGAGTTTCTTCACTCGCTTATGATATGATTTATTCCGAGGATTCGATTTATGGAAAGGCGGACGACGAGGCCTTCGCAAAGGCAAGCAAAGATTTAGGAAAAGTTGTCCAGACCGTTTTCTATGAAACTGAAACCAGCCAGCAAGGAACTTATCCGGTTGACGTCCTGAAAAATTCGGCCGCCGCGATTGGAAATGTCAGCTCCGACCTTGACAAGTCAGACCGGCTTGTCCGGCGAAATCTTCTTTACGCGAAGTCCGGAAACCACGAGCCGACTCTTGCAGTTGCGAGCCTTGAAGTCGCGGGCGAGCTTCCCGACCTTTCAGAAATTCCTGTCGCAAAGGAAGGCGGAATGTACATCAAATTTGTTGATGACTTGTCCAGATTTGTTCCGTACAGCGCAAAGACGATTTTAAAAAGCGAGGAGATTCTGGAAAATCTTGAGAAAGAAAATTCATTTTCTAATGAAGATGATGATTTTGTTCCGCCTGAGCAGTTTAAAGACAACTTTGTTTTCTTCGCGCTTTACGCTCCGGGACTTTTTGATTTATGCACAACTCCAGTCTCGTCAAATTATCCAGGAATCGGAATTCACGCCTGCCAGATAAATTCAATTCTGAACCATGACTATCTTCAGGACATTTCCGATTCGTTTTCTTTAGTTTTGATTCTAGCGATGGTTCTCGCCGGGTTCTTGATTGCAAAATCTGTAAGGCAGGAGAACAACTCCTCGCTGGTTGTAAAAACAATCGTTGCAGCTGCAATTTGCCTTGCTTACATCGCAGCTTGCTACGCATTTTTCAATTCCGGGTACATTCTTCCAATGACGCTTCCGGTTTCAGGGTTTGTTCTCGCGTATCTTACGGCGGTTTTTGAAGATTATCTGACGGAAGGACATCAAAAAAGATTCATAAAATCGGCTTTCAAGCATTATCTTAGCGCGGACGTTATCGAGCAGCTGATTGCGGATCCTTCAACTTTGCATCTTGGCGGCGAGGAAAAAGAAATCACAGCGTATTTCTCAGATGTCCAGGGATTCACTTCCATTTCAGAAAACTTGACTCCGACCCAGCTGACCGAGCTTCTCAATGTTTACCTGAGCGCGATGACCGACATAATCCAAAGCTACGGCGGTTATGTTGACAAATACGAGGGCGACGCGATTGTAGCGTTCTTCGGCGCGCCTGTTGACCAGAAAGACAACGCGAAACGAGCTGTTGACGCGGCTCTTGCCTGCCAGAAAAAGCTTCTTGAAATGCAGGACGAGCTTGTGAAAGTCTCAAAAAAGCCTTTTGTTCAAAGAATCGGCCTGAACACAGGGAAAGCGATTGTCGGCAACATGGGAAGCAAGTCCCGCTTTAACTACACGATGATGGGCGACACAGTGAACCTTGCGAGCCGTCTCGAAGGAATCAACAAGCAGTTTGGAACTTACACAATGTGCTCCGAGGCGACAATGAAAAGCGCGCTCGAAAACGGCTCTGAATACGCGTTCCGGCCGCTTTCCAACATTGCCGTTGTCGGAAAGAAAACCGGCGTAAAAGTCTACAATCCAATGACAAAGGAAGAATTCGACTCAATTTCCCAAATCAGAAAAACTTATGACGAGGCGTATGAAGAATTTGTCAAAGGAGATTTTGAAAAGGCAAAGATGATTTTCCAGTCAAACGCGGACAAAGATCCGCCTTCGGCTAAATACGTAGAAAAATGCCAGAAGATGATAGAAAATCCGCCTGAACACTGGGACGGAATTCTGCGCGCGACGGAAAAATGATTGATTATTAATGACCAAAGAAATTTAATATATCATCTCGCGGACAGTTTCAGCGGGAGTTCTGCTTTCATAAAGCCAGCCATAAAGAGCGGCCGCTGAAACAAGCTTCCGCCCATAACCGCGTGTTTCTGAAAAAGGAAGAGTTTCCAAAAACAAATCAGTTGGAATTCCGCAAGGTCCGCGGGAAGCGTTTCCTGTGGACTGCGACCAATCTTTTCTAGATGATGAAATCCAGTTGCGCACGTGGGTAAGCCCCGCGTTATATGCAAACAAGGCTAAAAACTCATTGTTATCAGGAACTCTGCTTATTAGATTCGCAAGATAGTGCGCGCCAAAACTTAAGTTTGTCTGCGGATCATAAATATCATAGTCATCAATCTTCGCTTTTTTTGCTTCATCGGCGGCAGTAGACTCCATAAGCTGGGTAAGTCCGGCAGCTCCAGCCCGGCTTGTCACTTTGCTGTCGAAAAAGCTTTCGCTCCGCACAAGCGCATAGATTAAATATTCAGGGAGAGAGTTGTCCTCGCATGCTTTTTCTGTCTGGCTTTTGTAAAAACGAGGAAAAGTCAGCTCCAGAAGCTCAAAAGGAACTTTGCCTTTGGCAGATGCGTAGCTTCTTGCCGCAATTCTAAGGCTCTGGACATTATAATTGTTTGAATCTTCCGAGCTGCCTTCATCTAGAACTGCGCAGCGGTTTAAAAATCTCGCAGCATTAACAGAATCTGCGACTGAAAGCATATCGCGGTTCGCCATAAATTCGCTGTAAATTCGCTGCGGAAATCCAAAAGCCGCATATCCAGCCAAAAGCCTGCCAGCCGGACTTTCAGCGGAAATATCAAATTTCTTTTCATACTCCGGAACTTTCTCTTTCGAAAGCATCATCGACTTTATGATTTCATCCTCCGACAAATTTAAGCGTTCCAAAGCAAGAACCTTGTAGTAAAGCTCTCCTCCGCCCGCAAGAACAGTTGTGTAAGCTTCGACTGTCTGGCGAGTTTTTAAGCCTTCCGCCCCTTTTGCCAGTCCCTCCTCAATCAAGCGGCCGGAAATATAGGCGTATTTTCCGGCGGTTTCCTCGCTAAAGTTGGAATTTGTCTCTTTCCAAACCTCATAAAAATCCTGCCATTTATGGCCGGAAAGAAGAAGAACAGAAAGTGAATCAAAAAAATCATCAAAATATGAAGGCGAATTAATTTTAGCCCCGAACTCTTTCAAAGTTGAGATAATATCATCTGTTGAAGTTCTAAGCTCAAAATTCAAAAGATACCAGAGAGCATTGTCAAACTGGTCGCCATCCTGCGCATTTTCCAGAGCAGAACGAAAACGGCTCTTAGTCTGGCTATGGTAGCGTCCAGCCTTGTCATAAAGCCGCGCCGCATAAAAATAAATAAAATACGACTGCGCCGGATTAAAATTTTTCACCATGACGTCAAATTTTCTTGCGCTTGAATAATAATCATCAGTTCCGTATAAAGTCGCTTTTCCAATATCCGAAAGAATTTGCAGGTCAACTTCTTCATCAAAATTCCTGTAAATTTCAAGGATTTTGTCAATTTGTTTAAAGCATTCAAGATATTTTCTTCTATATATTGAAACGCGGTAGTCAATTACAGTCAGCCGGGGATTTTCTATCTTATTATCCTCCGTAAAAAAATCCTCAAAATCTGTCTCCGGCTCCAGGACTTCAGAAATAATTGAGCCGTTCTCGTCAAATTCCGGCGCGGCGGAATGTTCCAAAATGCTACGCCGGTTCAAGTTTTCCTGAAACTTTTTTTCCTGTTCCTGAATTTTTTCAAGCTGATGATTTTTATAATCTTTATAAGTCTGCAAAATTTCCAGATGCTCGGCGGAAAGCGGCCGGCTTACAAACCAGCCGTAAAATTCATCATCAAGCCGGCTGTCCTCTTTTTCAACAAAACTTAAAAAACGCAGCTGAATCAGCTCATTAGAATTTTCCGCAAGATTAATTCCGTCGGTCAGTTTTATGACAGTTGAAAACTCTCCGTCACGAAAAAGCTCTCTGCATGCAACAAGCTGCGCCTCCTCGTCTGCGAAATGCTCAGCCAGATAAACAGAAGATTCAACGCGCTCCCGGACATTACCTAAAAATGTAAGCGACTCAGCGCTTCTGCGGGCAACAAGCTCCGTTCCTTTTTCACGCGAAATTTTAAATTTCCGGATAGCTTCTTTTTCATTTCCAGAGTCCGCATCTTTTAATCCCAAAAAAAACAGGGAATCAGCTCCGAATTTTTCCTGCACAGAATTGCCGCCAGCAACGCAAGAAGAAAGCAAAACAACAACAATCAGTACAAAAAACTTTTTCATACAATGATTTTACTGAAATTCAAGCTATTTGGAAATGTAAATTAAAATTTCATGAAAAATCCGCCGCACGAATGCGGCAACCAGTTACTCCGCAGGAATCAAAATATCTGTTCCTGAAATAATCAAGTCTGGATTTTTTATATTGTTGTAGCGGGCGATTTTCGGATATTTCCACGGAGTCTTGTAGTAAGACTCAGACAAATCCCAGAGCGTGTCGCCCCAGCGGATATGATATTTTACATCCGGCTTTTTCTCAGCCTTTGGAGCCGGCTCCGGAACAACTTTCTCAGGCTCCGGCGCAACGACAATCTTGTTCTCTTCTGCTGCAGGAGCTTTTTCCTCTGGCTCGGCTGCAGCCGGCTTTTCGTTTTCCACAATCTTGACAGGAGAATCTTCAGCTGGCTTTGCGCTCTGGCTGCTTTCCGGCTTTTGATAGGCTGATGTAGACGAGCTGTTTTCAGAAATTTCAGTTTTCTGGACGTTTCTTGTGTTCCGGGACTTTATAAGATTGTATTTTGAAGGAACAACAAAAAGAACCAGAATTGTCGCAATCACACAGATTATCGCGCAGATTATGCAGATAATTACAGGGACTTTTGTCTTCTTTTTGTCCTCATCATCGTCATAAATTGAAGCGTGCTCTCCGTTTAAAGTTTCCTTGTCGTACAAGTCGGAGAAGTCCATTGCCGAACCTTTTGTATATCCCGGTTTTTCGCTCTCTGAATTTGACGGAGAAGAAGCCGCTCCAAGCTTTTCAAGCGAAGCGTCCAAATCTGATGTGTCAAAATCGTCAAGGGCGGAAGTGTCGAACGCGCTGTCAATGTCATTCTCTGTAGTTTCCGGAGTTTTCTTGTCCTGGCTGAATTCGTTGTCGTCAAAATCAGGAAGATCGCCGAAATCAATTCCTGTCGCATTTGACGAGTCCGCGCCATCAGAGGCGGAAGCCGGCTCTACAGAAGTTTCAGATGAATTAAATTCGTTGTCATCAAAGTCCGGAAGATCAAAATCCTTTGTGCTGCTGTCTTGAACTGTCGCGTCAGAGCCGTCCGGAACAGTTTCGTCTCCGGCAGGCAAGGCTGCGGTTTTGTCATCATCTCCGAAATTCATGCCTTCAAGAGTGTTGTCAGCAATTCCAAAATCGTCAACTGTCGCTGTCTGGACTGGAGTTTCCGCGGCTTTTGAGCTTTCCGCCGGAAAAACTTCGGAATTGTCAAAACTGAACGGCATATCTTCAAGCGCATCTGACTTTATTTCAGGCAAATCCTCCGGCGCGAGCGTTGTGTCGTCAGAAGAAGGGTCAAGATTTGTCGGATCGTCCTGAATCGGATCTGGGAAGTCAGAAGGCTCCTCGTTTTTCTCTTCTTCCTGCGCAAGAGTGTTGTCCGCAAAGTCGTCAAAAGAAAAATCTTCCGGCGCATTGTCGGATTTAAGTCCGTTTTTCAAAGAATCATCTGGACTGTCAGACTTTGAGTCTTTCAATGTCGGCGCAAAATCAGAAGGATTCGCCTTTTCCGCAAGAGTCTGGGAAACGAGGTTAACTTCAGTCTCGCTCTTTTTCCCGGTTTCAGGATCAACAACTTCGGCGGTAAGATTGTTATTCTCGTCAAGCCCAAGCGAAAGATGAAGCTCCGGCTCGCCGTTCGGATGCGGAACAAGCTTTGTGACCTCAAGAGTGTCAACATATTCAGCGTCGTCCATTGAACCGGTCTCAGAACGGTACAAGTCAATCTGAACCTTGGTCTGATTATCTTTCGCTGTCGTCAGATCAAGCATCCTTTTTTTAGGAGTTCCTTCCTCGAGAACTGGATAAAATGTTCCGTCTGCAAGTTTAATTCCGATTGTCTTCATTTCTTAGCACCTTTCTGATTGTCTTTTGCTGCGCCAAATGGCGCGCATGTTCTAACTTTTTTAGTTTGCCGCTGAAGAAGCCGCGTTGCTGTATGCGAATTCAGAAATTCCTGTAAGCTCGTTCACAGTTGTTCCGAATTTCTCAGCGACATTGTAGCTTGTCTTCTTGATGATGTTTCCATTCGCATCATATTTATAAATGATTCTTACAGAAAGCTTGTTCTCAGCGTTGTAAGTCTGCTCTTCTGTAATCTGGTAGGAAGCGTCAAATCTGAACACAGTCTTGTTTGTCGCGTTTCCAAGAGCGTCCGAATAAGCGATTTCAGAAAGCTTTCCGGCGTCGTTGTAAGTGTATGCGGCTTTTTGCTGGAGCGTGCCGTCAGGATTGTAAGTCGCGACTTCGCTTGTTCTTCCCTGGTCGTCATATTTTGTTATGATTTTTGAAAGAAGAACGCCGTCAGCGTTGTAATAAGACTCGTCAACCTGTTTTCCGCCGTCAGAAAGTTTCCAGATTGTCTTGTTCACCAAAGTGTCAGATGAATTGAATTCTGACTCTTCAGTCTTGTTTCCGCCGGCATCATAGGAAGTCGTGATTTTCCACTGGATTTTTCCGTCCGCGTCTGTGCAAACCTGCTCTGCGAGTTTTCCGCCTGCGTCGTAAGTGTAAGAAACACGGTCAACAAGCGCGTCTTTGTTTGTAAGTTCAGAAGACTGGATTTCTTTTCCCGCGGCATCGAATACGTGGACAAATTTTGCGCGTGGAGAGCGGTAGTAATCGCCAAATTTTTCAGTGATTGTATATTCAGTTTTTGTGTACTGTCTTGCTCCGCCAAGAGGCTTAAGCGAAGCTTCGTTGTCAAAAGCGTAAAGATTTACGGCAAGAGCGGCCGCAGCTGCTGAAGCAAATAAAATTCTTTTCATTTTAAATTCTCCCGGAAAAATACTTTCCATTTTATTTAAATATCGGAATAATTTATTATAACTCAACAAAAAATCATTTTGCGAGTGAGATTTGATTTTTTTTGTTTTGGAGAATAGATATGAAGGATTTTACAACCGGACGCGCTTATCCTCAGCTTATAAACTACGCGGTTCCTTTGATTCTTGGAAACTTTTTTCAGCTTACTTACAACGCTGTTGACTCGATTATTCTCGGGCGCTACGCGGGAAAAGAATGTCTAGCCGCGGTTGGAGTCGCAAATCCTGTTATGAACATAATGATTTTTCTGATTGTCGGAATCTGCCTCGGGGCCGGAATCATAATGTCGGAATTTTACGGCGCGCACGACGAGAAAAAACTGAAATCGGAGATAAGCACGACAATCGCAATTGGATTCTGCTTTACGCTTGTTGTAAGCGTTGTCTGCCTTGTTTTTGTAAAGCAGCTATTGCGTGCGATCCGCTGCCCAGAGGACTTGATTGAACATACGGCGAGTTATCTGCGAGTTGTTTTCGCAGGCCTTGTGTTCACTTTCTTCTATAATGTGTTCGCTTCCGCTCTGCGCGCGGCGGGCGATTCAAAGTCTCCGATTATCTGCGTCGCAATCAGCGCGGTCCTGAACGGAATCCTGGACTACGTTCTTGTCGCAGTCTTCCATCTTGAAATGCGCGGCGCGGCCTATGCCACGGTCGCATCCCAGCTTATCAGCTGCATTTTGATAATGGCGTATATTTATAGAAAAGTTCCGATGCTCGCCCTAAAGCCAAAGGAATTCAAGGTTGACCATTCGCTGATTCTGCGCACTGTGAACTATTCATGGGCGACAGCCTTGCAGCAGTGCGTTCTTTACGTTGGAAAGCTTCTAGTCCAGTGCGCCGTGAATCCGCTCGGAGTTGACGCAATCGCGACTTTCAACGCGGGAACAAAAATCGACGATTTCTGCTATCAGCCGTCGCAGAGCATCGGCCACACAATCACAACGTTCATGGCGCAGAACCGCGGAGCGAAAAAGCCAGAGCGGCAGCGCGAGGGATTCTTAAAAGGATTCTCGCTCGAATGGATTTACATTTTCTTTACAATTGTCCTCGTGATGATTTTCAGGAAGCAGCTGATTACGCTTTTTGCAGGAAACGGAGAGCCGAACGTAATCGCGCTCGGCGAGCATTATCTTTTCCTGATGGCGTGCTTTTATTTCTTCCCGGCGACAACAAACGGAATCCAGGCATATTTCCGCGGAACCGGCGATATTAAAATCACCGTAATCTCCACAACCGCGCAGATAATTTTCCGCGTAGGATTCAGCTTTATTCTTTGTCCGCTGATTGGCGTTGACGGAGCAGCGTGGGCGTGCCTTGCCGGCTGGATTGCAATGCTCGCCGTTGAGCTGCCGATTTTCTTCTTCGCATGGAAGAAGCTTGGAAGAGAAATAAAGGCGCAGAAAGAGGCTTAGCATTATCACTCCGCACCTTGTTGAAATATTCCAGAACTCGATATAAAATAGAATAAATGTAAATTTCAGAATTAACTCTTCTGCATCTATCAAAATAAAAATCCAAATCAATTTTAGGAGGACAATATGTCCAGAAAGAAACAGTCGATGGATGGAAACCAGGCTGCGGCTCACGTTGCCTACGCATTTACAGAAGTAGCCGGCATTTATCCAATCACTCCTTCATCTCCAATGGCTGACTGGGTTGACAACTGGTCTGCCAACGGACAGAAAAACATCTTCGGTGAGAAAGTAAAAGTCATCGAGATGGAGTCAGAGGCCGGAGCTGCAGGAACTGTGCACGGCTCGCTCGCTTCGGGCGCGCTGACAACAACTTTCACCGCTTCACAGGGTCTTCTTCTGATGATTCCGAATATGTACAAGATTGCGGCAGAGCAGCTTCCGTGTGTTTTCCACGTTGCGGCCCGCTGTGTCGCGACACAGGCTTTGAACATTTTCGGCGACCATTCAGATGTTTACGCTTGCCGCCAGACTGGCGTTGCAATGCTCGCTGAGTCAAATCCGCAGGAAGTGATGGACTTGGCTCCGGTTGCGCACTTGGCTGCAATCGAGGGAAAAGTTCCTTTCATCAACTTCTTCGACGGATTCCGCACATCGCACGAAATTCAGAAAATTGAGCTCTGGGACTATGCCGACCTCAAAGACATGCTCGACATGGACGCTGTAAAAGCATTCCGCGAGCACGCCCTTAACCCAGAGCACCCTGCAATGCGCGGCTCACACGAGAACGGAGATATTTTCTTCCAGCACCGCGAGGCCTGCAACTCTACATACGACGCTCTTCCGGCTGTAGTTGAGAAATACATCAAGAAAATCAACGAGAAGCTTGGAACACACTACGATCTGTTCGACTACTACGGCGCGCCTGACGCTGACCGCGTTATTGTCGCTATGGGCTCAATCTGCGACGTTGCAGAGGAAGTAATCGACTATCTTTCTAAGAAAGGCGAGAAAGTCGGACTTGTAAAAGTTCATCTCTACAGGCCGTGGGTTTCTGCAAAATTCCTTGAGAAGCTTCCAAAGACAGCAAAGAAAGTCGCTGTTCTTGACCGCACAAAGGAGCCAGGCTCTCTCGGAGAACCTCTTTACCTTGATGTCGCTGCTACTTTGCGCGACGCAGGACGCAACGATGTCGTCCTTACAGGCGGAAGATACGGACTCGGCTCAAAGGACACACCTCCTAGCTCAGTTTTCGCAATCTACACAGAGCTTGCAAAAGACGCGCCTAAGCCGCGCTTTACAATCGGAATTGTCGATGATGTAACACATCTTTCTCTTCCGGAAATCAAACCGGCTCCAATCACATCTGCGCCGGGAACAGTCGAGTGCAAATTCTGGGGAATCGGCGGCGACGGAACTGTCGGAGCCAACAAGGACTCTACAAAAATCATCGGCGACCACACAGACAAGTACATCCAGGCTTACTTCCAGTACGACTCAAAGAAGACAGGAGGAATCACAATTTCCCACCTGCGCTTCGGCGATCATCCTATCAAGTCTCCTTACTACATCAACCAGGCGGACTTTGTTGCCTGCCACAACCAGTCTTATATCGTAAAAGGATACAAGATGGTCCAGGATGTAAAAGACGGCGGAATTTTCCTTATCAACTGCCAGTGGAACGACGAGGAGCTTGACAAGCATCTTCCTGCGGAGTCAAAGAAATATATCTATGACCACCACGTAAAAGTTTACACAGTTGACGCTGTTGACATCGCGACAAAAATCGGACTTGGAAAACGCACTTCAACAGTTCTCCAGTCTGCATTCTTCAAGCTTGCGAACGTTCTTCCTTCAGAAGAGGCTATCAAGTACATGAAGGAAAAGGTTGTCGCGAAGTTCTCTAAGAAGGGACAGGACATCGTTGACATGAACTGCCAGGCTATTGACCAGGGCGCAGGAGCTCTCCACGAGGTCAAGGTTCCTGAGAGCTGGGCAAATCCTGCTCCGGACGCAAAGAAGCCTGCTCTACACGGAGAGAAGAAGACAGTCGAGATGGTCGAGAAGGTCATGGAGCCGGTCGGACTTATGGACGGCGACAATCTTCCGGTATCGGCGTTCGAGAACAATCCGGACGGCCAGTGGGAGCTTGGAGCTTCCGCATACGAGAAGCGCGGAACTGCGGTTATGATTCCTGAATGGAATTCTGCTACATGTGTTCAGTGCAACTCATGCGCGTTCGTCTGCTCACACGCGACAATCCGCCCTTATCTTCTTGACGAGGACGAGACAAAGAAAGTCGAGGCTCTCGGAGCT
Organism: uncultured Treponema sp.; assembly: GCA_964538245.1. GTDB lineage: Bacteria > Spirochaetota > Spirochaetia > Treponematales > Treponemataceae > Treponema_D. The sequence continues at coordinate 78,734 of CAZIFO010000002.1, read as the reverse complement.
ACAACTCTCGCAGTAAAGAATCCTAAGCTTTCTAAATACAGATACACGCTTTCTGTTTCGCCGCTCGACTGCATGGGATGCGGCGAGTGTACAACAGTCTGCCCTACAAAGTCACTCAAGATGGTTCCTCAGGAAAGCAAGGTTCAAACACAGCCTCAGTGGGATTATCTGGTTGCGAATGTCTCTAAGAAGCCGGAAGTTGACACATTGCCGCTTTCACCAATGACTTCTCAGTTCAGCCAGCCGCTTCTTGAGTTCTCAGGCTCTTGCGCAGGCTGCGCCGAGACTTCTTACGCGCGCCTTATCACACAGCTTTTCGGCGAGCATATGTATATCTCAAACGCTACAGGATGTTCTTCAATCTGGGGAGGACCTGCCGCTACAGCTCCTTACACAGTCAACAAGGACTCTAAGAAAGGACCGGCCTGGGCTAACTCACTGTTCGAGGACAACGCTGAGCACGGACTCGGACTTTACGCAGGACAGAAATTTATCCGCGACAGCCTGATTTCGAAGCTCGACGAGCTCAAGGCTGACGCTCCTGCTTCTGTTCAGGACGCAATCGCCAAGTTCGAGGAGACAAAGAACGACACAATCGCCAACACTCCTGCGACAGAGGCTCTTGTAAAAGAGCTTGAGAAACTGGGCGGAGACAAGGCTAAGGAAATCCTTGACAAGAAAGACTACCTTTCAAAGAAGTCTGTATGGATTTTCGGAGGCGACGGATGGGCTTACGACATCGGATTCGGCGGATTGGATCACGTTCTTGCTTCCGGAGAGAATGTCAACGTCATGGTATTTGACACAGAGATGTACTCAAATACAGGCGGACAGGCTTCAAAGGCTTCAAACATCGGCGAAGTCTGCCAGTTTGCGGCTGCCGGAAAAGAGATGGGCAAGAAGTCACTCGCGGAAATCGCGATGAGCTACGGATATGTCTACGTTGCGCAGATTGCGCTCGGAGCGAATCCGGCTCAGGCTCTCAAGGCTATCAAAGAGGCCGAGGCTTACAACGGACCGTCTCTGATTATCGGATACGCTCCATGCGAGCTCCACGGCGTCAAGGGCGGAATGAACCACTGCCAGGACGAGATGAAGGCCGCTGTAAAGGCCGGATACTGGAACCTGTTCAGCTTCAATCCTGCGCTCAAGGCGGAGGGAAAGAATCCGTTCACCCTTACTTCAAAAGAGGGAGACGGAACTTACCAGGCGTTCCTCAACAACGAGACACGCTACTCTGCTCTTACACGCAAGTTCCCTGAGAGAGCGAAAGTTCTCTTCAACAGGAACGAGGAAGCTGCAAAGGCGAGATTCGTCCACTTGCAGAAGCTCATCGAGCTGTACAAATAGCATAAGGCGGGCGGCTGCAATAACCGCCTGCTGACATGGCAACCTAAGCGCCGCACTTTTCACCGGGCAACTGATGAAAAGTGCGGCGCTTTTATTTTTAAGCAGAATTCAAAAATTTCTCGCAACATTTTTAAAGAAAATTCTTGCGGCATTTAAACTGGATGCTCGCCGCATTAAAAAAATTTGCGTCCGGCATTTAAATTTAATTTAAGCCAGAAACAGGACAGAATTACGAAAACAGCGCGGAATTCTAAAAATCATCAAAATTTCGTTTAAAACTTGAACAAACATACCAATTTTCTTATAATGTTTCTGTATTCAGACAAAGACGGCTGGCTGCTCATACGGGTTAGCCAGCTTTTTTTTTGAATTTTTCCGGAGGTGCAAAGATGAAATCTTTGTTGAAAGGCGCGGTTCTAGGTTTTGCTGCGCTTTCTGTTCTTGGGCTTGCTTCGTGCGGAAAGAAAGCTGCGAAAAGCAATGTCCTGAATGTCATGATTGAAGTTGAGGTTCAGTCGCTCGACCCTCAGCAGGCTACAGACGGAACTTCTTTTGAAGTTATCGCTGACTATACAGACGGTCTTAAGCAGATGGCGGGCGACGGCTCTACAATCGACGCACTGTGCGCTGACGAGGCAGTTTCTCAGGACGGCCTTACTTATACATTTAAAATCCGAGAGGATGCAAACTGGGTCAACGGAGATCCTGTGACTGCAGATGACTTTGTTTTCGGATGGCAGCGCGCGGTTGATCCGAAAATTGCTTCTGAGTATTCATACATGCTTTCAGACATCGGACAGGTAAAGAACGCAGCGAAAATCATCGCGGGCGAGCTTCCTGTGGAGGAGCTTGGAGTAAAGGCTCTGGATGCAAAGACATTTCAGGTTCAGCTTGAAGTTCCAGTCTCATATTTTGACTCAATTCTCTACTTCCCGACTTTCTATCCTGTAAACCGCAAATTCTACGAGTCTGTGGGCGACGCATTCGGAACAAGCGCGGAGACAGTTCTTTCAAACGGCGCGTTTGTTCTTACAGACTACCAGCCGGCGGCTGTCGCTTTCTCACTCAAGAAGAACGACAAATATTACGACGCTTCTCGCGTAAAGCTCGACGGACTCAACTACCAGGTTCTTAAAGATTCACAGCAGGCTTTGATGGCTTACCAGAACGGAACACTGGACATTGTAAAGCTTTCAGGCGACCAGGTTGACCAGGTAAAAGATGATCCTGAGTTCAAAACAATCGGAGCAGGCTACCTCTGGTACATTTCTCCGATGATGGCGAAAGTTCCTGAGCTTGCGAACCTTAATATGCGCAAGGCTCTTTCATACGCGCTTGACCGCGAGTCAATCGTAAAGAACGTTGTAAAAGACGGCTCTATGGCTTCATACACTCCGGTTCCTGCTGAATTTGCCTACAACGCCTCAGGAGAGGATTTTATCACAAACCAGAAGGAATTCCCGGAGCTTTGTGATTCAGACGCTGCAAAGGCCGCTGAGTTCTACAGCGCGGCAAAAGCTGAGCTTGGAAAAAACACTTTCACATTCGAGATGATTGTTGACGACACAACTGTCCAGCAGAACGTCGCGGCTGTTATCAAAGAGCAGATTGAGAAAACTCTTCCTGGAGTTACAATCAACCTCCGCGTTGAGCCTAAGAAACAGCGCGTGCAGGACATGCAGGACGGAACTTTCCAGCTCGGACTTACACGCTGGGGCCCGGACTACGCTGATCCTATGACATATCTTGGAATGTGGGTTACAAACAACTCCAACAACTACGGATTGTGGTCAAGCCCGGCTTACGACGCTTTGATTGAGTCTTGTGTTACTGGAAAATACGCCCAGAAACCTGCTGAAAGATGGGAAACTATGAAAGCCGCTGAAAAGCTCGTTCTTGAGGACGCTGTGATTATTCCGCTTTACCAGCAGGCTGACGCTTGCATGGTCAAGGCGAATGTAAGCGGAATTGAGTTCCACCCGGTTGCGCTGAACAGAGTTTATAAGAACACGACGAAGTAATTTTGGGGCTGAGCTCCAAACCCCAGATTTATGGGGAGAGAGGTGCCCTACTTCCGAAGCGAGCTCCTCTCTCCCCCTAAGACCCCCACTCTCCACGGCACGGTTTAAATAGAGAGAGGCGGCGAAGCAATCTCAGTAAAAGCAAGATTGCTTCGCTTCGCTCGCAATGACATTGTTATTTTTTGGAAAATCATTTTGAAAAAATATATTTTAAAACGGATTTTAATTTCTTTTTTTACGCTTCTGGCGATTACGCTTGTGCTTTTTATTCTTCTTCAGCTTATGCCAGGCTCGCCTTTTAATGATGAGAAGCTTACGGCAGACCAGCGTGCCGCTTTGTATGCAAAATACGGACTGGACAAGCCTGTTTTTGTCCAGTTCTTTAAATATGTAGGAAATATGTTCCGCGGCGATTTCGGCGTGAGCTACAATATTTCAAAGAACACACCGATTTCAACGCTTATCGCGCAACGTCTTCCGATTTCATGCAGAATCGGCTTCCAGGCGGTTTTTCTGGGCGCGCTTATTGGCCTTGTCCTGGGAATTATCGCCGCAATCAAGCACCGCACAATATGGGACACTGTTGCCACAGTGATTTCTGTAATAGGAGTTTCTGTTCCGAGCTACGTTTTCGCGCTTGCGCTAAGCTATCAGTTCGGATTTAGATGGAAGCTTTTTCCAATGCTTTTTACAACGCAGTCGCCTTATTATTCAAGCGTTCTTCCGAGCGTTTCGCTGTGCATGTTCACAATGGCATCGATTGCGCGCTTTACCCGCACTGAAATGCTTGAAGCGCTTGGCTCTGAATATATCCAGCTTGCCGAAAGCAAAGGAATCTACGGATTCAGGCTGATTATGACGCACGCGCTCAGAAACACGCTCATTCCAATCATCACAGTTCTGGCTCCTCTTATTGTTGACCTTATGACAGGCTCGCTTGTTGTCGAGAAGATTTTTGCGATTCCGGGAGTCGGCTCGCTTCTTGTCACGGCAATCCAGTCCAACGACTACAACGTCGTGATTGCGCTCAGCTTTATCTACAGCGCGCTTTACATTGGAATCATGCTTGTTGTCGATATTCTTTACGGCGTGATTGACCCTAGAATCCGTCTTTCAGGAGCAGTAAATGAGTGATGAAATTCAGTTTCTTCCCGGCGATTTCGAGTTAAAGTCAGACAAAAACAAGACGCAGATTGACACAAACTTTGCGAGCGTAAGCTACTGGAAGGAAGTCAGAATACGCTTTTTTTCCAACAAGAGCGCGGTCGCGGCGGCTATTGCGATTATCGTGATTATGTTCCTCGCGTTCGCAGGTCCGCATTTCACAAAATATTCTTATTCAGAGCAGAACCTTGAGCAGAAAAACTACGCGCCGCGTGTTCCGGGTCTTGAAAAGCTCGGAGTCTTTAACGGCGTCGAGAAAATCCACACGACTTCCGGAAGCAGAAAGGTGAACCTTTACGAGCAGAACGGAGACAAAGACGTTTACTACTGGTTCGGAAGCGACACTTTAGGACGCGACATCTGGACACGGACCTGGATGGGAACTCGCGTATCGCTTTATATTTCTATTGTAGCGGTTTTAATCGACATGGTGATAGGCCTTACGTTCGGCCTTGTCTCAGGATATTTCGGCGGCATGGTTGATTCAGTCCTGCAGCGGTTCACCGAGATTGTGAATGGAATTCCACGCCTTGTAATCGTCACGCTCTTAATGCTCATCCTAAAGCCTGGAATCGGAACAATTATTTTCGCGCTGATGATCCAGGAATGGATTGGAATGTCGAGAATCGCGCGCGCTGAAATGCTGAACTTAAAGGAGCGCGAGTTTGTTCTGGCTTCGCGCACGCTCGGGGCAAGCAATTTTTCTATAATTCTGCACGAGATTCTTCCGAACATAAACGGCCAGGTCATTACGCAGACGATGTTCTCGATTCCGACCGCGATTTTCACAGAGGCGTTCTTAAGCTTCGTAGGACTTGGAATTCCTGTTCCACAGTGCTCGCTCGGCTCTTTAATCAGCGACGCTTTCAACAGCTTTACAACGCATCCTTATCAGATTATTCCTCCGATTGTGGTTCTTGCGCTTTTGATGCTCAGCTTTAATATTCTTGCCGACGGACTGCGCGAGGCAATCGACCCGAAATTCAAGGAACAGTAAGGAGAACGTTATATGGCTGAAATGAATCAAGACACAATCCTGACTGTAAAAAATCTTTCAATCTCGTTCAAGACGACGGCGGGAATTGTTAACGCAATCCGCGGGGTTGACTTTTATCTAAAGCGCGGCGAGACGCTTGCGATTGTAGGCGAGTCAGGCTCCGGAAAATCCGTGACCACAAAGGCTGTGATGGGAATCATGGCGAAGAACTCGATTGTAAACTCAGGCTCCATCACATACAACTGCCTTGAGCCTGACAATGTTACGCACACAACATACGACATTTTGAGCATGAAGACGCGCGACATAAGAAAGAATATCAACGGAAAGAACATCGCGATGGTCTTCCAGGATCCGATGACTTCACTTGACCCGACAATGAGCATTGGAAAGCAGATTGCCGAGGGAATGATTTACCATTACCACACGCCTAAGCGCGAGGCCTACCAGAAAGCGCTCAAGCTTCTGCACGAGGTCGGAATCACTGACGCTCGCGCAAGGATGAAGAACTATCCGCACCAGCTTTCAGGAGGAATGAGGCAGAGAATCGTGATTGCAATCGCTCTTGCGTGCAGCCCGGAGCTTTTAATCTGCGACGAGCCGACAACCGCGCTTGACGTTACAATCCAGGCGAAGATTCTGGACTTGATAAAGGACATTCAGAAAAAGCGCAACTTGTCAGTGATTTTTATCACGCACAACATGGGCGTTGTCGCAAAGGTCGCCGACAGAATAAATGTAATGTACGCAGGAAAAATCATCGAGACAGGAACTGCCGACGAGATTTTCTATGATCCGCGCCATCCGTACACTTGGGGGCTTTTGTCCGCGATGCCGGACTTGGACACAACAGGCGAGCGCCTTTACACAATTCCCGGAAGCCCGCCGAATCTTCTTCACAAAGTTGCAGGAGACCCGTTTGCTCCGAGAAATGTCTACGCGCTCAACATTGACGACCGCCTTGAGCCGCCAATGTTCAAAATCACAGAGACACACAGCGCGGCCACATGGCTCTTGCATCCAAATGCGCCGAAAGTTGAAATGCCGGAGGAGCTTAAGGAGCGGATCGCAAGGATGAAGAAGGAGGCAGAAAAATATGGAAAATAAACCTCTTCTAAAAGTCGAGAACTTAAAGCAGTATTTTAAGATTTCATCAACATACACAGTAAAGGCTGTGGACAATGTCTCGTTTGAGATTTTCCCGGGCGAGACATACGGCCTTGTAGGCGAAAGCGGCAGCGGAAAGTCCACAATCGGACGCAGCGTAATCCGCCTTTACAATCCTACAGCGGGAAAAATCACGTTTGACGGCAGCGACATTTCCTCAAAGATGAGCCGCGCAACAACAGAATCGCTCCGCACAAATATGCAGATGATTTTCCAGGATCCGATGGCCTGTCTGAACCCGCGTAAAAAAGTCGGCGAGATTATCGGCGAAGGCCTTGATATTCATCATCTTTACTCGACAAAAGCTGAACGAGAAGCGAAAATCCAGAGAATCTTAAAGAAAGTCGGGCTCGCCCCGGAGCACATCGAGCGTTATCCGCACCAGTTCTCAGGAGGGCAGAGGCAGCGTGTCGGAATCGCCCGCGCACTCATCATGAACCCGAAGCTTGTGATTGCGGACGAATGCATTTCTGCGCTGGACGTTTCAATCCAGGCGCAGGTTGTGAACATGATGAAGGACATCCAGGAAGAAACCGGCTGCGCCTATCTTTTTATCGCGCACGACCTGAGCATGGTAAAGTACATTTCAGACCGCATTGGAATTCTGCATCTCGGCCATCTTCTTGAAAGCGGAACAACCGACGAGATTTTCGCGAATCCCGTCCATCCGTATACAAGAAGCCTTCTTTCCGCAATTCCTCGCCCAAACCCGGTTGTCGAGAAAAACCGCAAGGTAGAAATCTACAACTACAAGGCGAGCGGAATCGACTACAACAAGGGCACTGTCCATGTTGTGGAAGGAACGCACAAGGTTCTAGCGACGGACGAAGAGTTTGAGAAGTGGACAAAGCAGAGTTCCTAAAATTTTTCTTTTCAAAATAAGAAAACTTTTATTAAAAATGCCGTTATTTTAGAATCCAAATTTGAAATTCAGACTTATCATTATATAAAGAGAATTTTTTCGGAGGTATTACAATAATGGCAAACAGAATCGTATTAAACCAGATTTCTTACTTTGGAAAAGGCGCAATCAACGAGATTGCGAATGAAGTAAAAAACAGGGGAGCGAAAAAAGTTCTTCTTGTCACAGATGAAAGCCTGATGAAATTCAAGGTCGCGACAAAAGTCACAGACATTCTTGACAAGGCAAAAATCGCGTATGAAGTCTATGACAAAATCAAGCCGAATCCTACAATCGAAAATGTAAAGGAAGGAGTCGAGGCCTGCAAGAAAGCCAAGGCTGACATCATCGTTGCTGTTGGCGGCGGCTCTGCAATCGACACATCAAAAGCGATTGGAATCATAATCACAAACCCGGAATTTGCAGACGTGCGCTCGCTAGAAGGCGCGGCGAGCACAAAGAATCCTTGCCTTCCAATCATCGCGGTTTCTACAACATCCGGAACTGCGGCGGAAGTCACAATCAACTACGTAATCACAGATACAGAGAAAGACCGCAAGTTTGTCTGCGCTGACCCGCACGATATTCCGCTTGTCGCTGTGGTTGATCCTGACATGGTTATGTCAATGCCGGCAGGCCTTTGCGCCGCGACCGGAATGGATGCGCTCGTGCACGCGATTGAAGGCTACATCACAAAGGCGGCATGGGAAATGACCGACATGATGCACCTGAAGGCGATCGAAATCATCAGCCACTGGCTGCCTAAGTCTGTAAAAGGCGACCTTAAGGCGCGCGAAGAGATGGCTCTAGGCCAGTACATCGCCGGAATGGGCTTCTCAAATGTTGGACTTGGAATTGTGCATTCAATGGCGCATCCGCTTTCTGCTCTTTATGATATTCCGCACGGAAAAGCGTGCGCAATGCTCTTGTGCGCTGTCCTAAAATACAACGCGCCTGCGGCAGGTGAGCGATACAAGGCGATTGGAAAAGCAATGGGCGTTCCTGGAATTGAAACAATGAGCAAGGACGAGGCTGTTACAGCCACAATCGACGCCGTGCAGAAACTCGCCGACGAGGTTGGAATTCCGCGCCACATCGGAACAGAGGGCGTAAAGGAAAAAGACCTTGACTTCCTCGCCGAAAGCGCAATGAAAGACGCATGCACTCCAGGCAATCCGCGCGAGCCGACTAAGGAAGACATCATTAAGATTTACAAGTCTGTGATGTAATTATAATTTCCATTCATAAGAAACCGAACAGGCGGCTTTGTCTTTCTGACGAAGCCGCCTGTTTTTTATCTTATTATAACGCGTTCTTATGTAATTCTTATCTTATTTCTTGCCGTATTAGTTCTCTTTTTGCAAATAAATATATGGAGAAAATAATTCTTCAGATTTTTTCAAGGAGAAATTATGCAGTTTTCACAGTCGGAAAAAGTACGGAAAATGATTGAAGAAGAATGGAACTCGCTCTCAATATCAGATGATTATATTTTTGGGCGCGTTTTTTCTGACGTAACATTATGCAAGAAATTGATTGAGCTTTTGCTAAATGTAAAAGTTAAGGAGCTTTCTGTTCCGCCGGAATATCAGAAAAATTTTCAAGCTGGAGTCAACTCCCGTGGTGTAAGATTTGATGTCTTTACTGAATCTGCGGGTGAGGCGTTCGACATCGAAATCCAGACGACAAAACAAACGGATTTGCCGCTTCGTATGCGCTATTATCAGTCGTCTATGGACACCTCGCTTATTAAAAAGGGGCAGAGATTTTCAGACCTAAAGCAGACTTACGTGCTTTTTATATCCACTGTTGACCAGTTCGGCTACGGAGAGCCGGTTTACGAAATTGAATCTTCTGTGAAAAGTCATCCTGAATACAACTTTGATGACAAGCGGAAAGAGGTCGTTTATAATATAACTGCGTTTAAAAAAATGAAAAATGATGCTGTAAAGTCGTTTTTGGAATATATTGCGACTGGGGAGGCAAAAATGGATTTTGAAAAAGAAATTGATGATAAAGTTGTGGAAGTAAAGGACGATGAATATTGGAAAAACAATTACATCAACATCCAAATGTGGAAAATGGACGCAATTATGGAAGGAGAAAGGCGTGGTAAAACCGTAGGAATGCAAGAAGGAAGAAAAGAAGGGCGAGCCGTAGGTCTTACTGAAGGCCGCGCTTTGCAAAAATCTGAAGATGAAAAAATAATTGCCGAAAAAGATGCTGAAATTGCCCGGCTAAAAGAACTGCTCGCGGCAAAAAATTAACCATCGTGCGCATAATAAAAAAAAACGCCTGCTTTTAGAAAGCGGGCGTTTTTTTTATCTAAGACAATCTGTCAATTAGAACTTGAAGATTACTCCAGTTCCAATCTGATGGTTCTCCTGGTCTGTGTCTGTAGAGATTTTTCCCCAGACACTAGCCTCGGCTCCGTCAGCAACTTTCAAGTAAACAGCTGGAACGATTGTTGCATAGTTGTCTGGAGCATCGCCTTTGTCCCAATCATTGATATAGATTGTAGATTCTACAGAAGCCGCAAAAACCTCTGAGAATTCATAGCGGGCATATGGAGTGATTGTAATGCGGATGTTATCATTATCTACTTCCTCATTCTTCTTTTCGTCGTAGTAAGTAATAGTATGGTCATTGATGAACTGATAGCTTTCTACACCAAAGAGAAGATTCTCGATTCCTGTGTACTCAACCTGTTCAACGAATGTGTGCTCAGCTTTGTCATAAGAAGTTCCCTCGTCAAGAATATCATCGCTGTCATGTTTGTACTCAAATGCAAGAAGAAGTCCGTCAACAGGTGTAATGTTTACGTTTGCATAGAACTCGCCGGCAAAAGCGAATCCTGCATCTGCTGTTACGAAATCATTTGTATATTTTCCACCGATGTAGCCAAGTCTCTTGTCTGCCTTAAGGCTATCAGTTGACTGTCTTACTACTTTACCATCTTCAATTTTAACTTCTTTTCCAATTACAATATCGTCACCATCTTTAGTTGTGAAATAAACTGGGTCATAAACTGTAAATTCAGCATTACGAAGATAGTCAACAACAGCACCGCCGCCGAGAGTAAGACCTTCAACCGGGCTTACACCTGCAAAGAATCCTGATTTTCCGTCAATAACAGAAAATCCTTCGTATCCGTCAGAACCAATCCAGTCATCAGCAAGTTTTCCAGCTGCAACGGTAAGCTTTCCGTCAAAAGGCTTAACCCAAGCATATGCATATTCTGTAGAATCTGTAAGATCCCAGTCCTCAGCGGCTCCAGTATACTGCAAGCGGACAAAAGCACCGGCTGTCTCATCCTTGTTTGACCAAGAAAGGTTCAGACGGCTTCTTGTAGAGCCACCAAAATAATCTCCGGCAAGCCATGTTTTTGTGTTAGATGTTGTTGTATCGCCGTCAACATCATTATCATCAATTGTGTCAGCCCAGCCTGCGCGAATATATCCATTGAGTTTGAATCCCTCAGCGGAAACAATAGAAGCACCTGCAAAAAGAACAGCTGCAGCAAGTACGGAAATTTTCTTCATAATTTACTCCGTTTTTTGAAATATCTTCAGCAAACTGCCAAAGTTTGTAAAATGCAGACATTTAGAAAAAACTCTGAATTATCCAACATTTCAACGGAATAATAATAAAAAATTAGAACAAAAATTTATTTGTGCTGAAGCATAAATAATAAAAAAATAATTAGGCTAAGCTAACTAAAAAAGAACAAACTTAGTAGGTAAATGGTTACAAAAAAGCGGCTCCATGCCAGCCCTAGCAGAACCGCAAAAAATATGCCGGCGCGAGGCCGGCAATTAACTCTTGTTAAGACAACAAAAATTACAAAATAATTTTTATCTCTGGATTCTTCCAGATCCGTCGCCGCCTGCGAGCTTGTTTACTTCGTCCTCAGAAACCATGTTGTAGTCTCCGATGATTGAGTGCTTCAAGCAAGAAGCTGCAACTGCCCAGTTGATAGAGTCAGCTGTGTTCATTCCCTTGAGCTGTGAGTGGATAAGTCCGCCGCCGAATGAATCGCCGCCGCCGACGCGGTCAACGATGTTCATATCATACTGCTTAGAGAAAGCGTAGTCTTTGTCATCAACATAAAGAAGAGCCTGCCACAAGTTGCGGTTAGCGTTGATTGAAGTGCGGAGTGTGATTGCGACTTTCTTGAAGTTGAATTTCTCTTTGAGCTGGCGCGCAACTGAAAGGTAGCCTTCGTTGTTAAGCTCGCCTTTTGTTGTGTCTGTTCCCTCAGATTTGATTCCGAAAACGTCGTTTGCATCGTCCTCGTTTGAAATGCAGACATCGATGTATTTGCAGATTTCTGTCATTGCTTTGCGGGCTTCGTCTTTTGTCCAAAGCTTTCCGCGGTAGTTAAGGTCGCAAGAAGTTGTGATTCCTTTCTCGTGAGCTTTTTTGCATCCGTCGATGCAAGCCTGAACCATGTTCGGTCCCAAAGCCGGTGTGATTCCTGTGATGTGGAACCAAGAAGCTCCGTCAAGGATTTTGTCCCAGTCGAATTCCTCTGGCTTTGCAAGCTGGATTGAAGAGCCTGCGCGGTCATAGATACATTTTGAGCCGCGCTGAGAAGCGCCTTTCTCGTTGTAGTAAATACCAACGCGAGGACCGCCGCGTACGATATATTCTGTGTGAACTCCGTATTTGCGGAGTGAGTTTACAGCAGCCTGTCCGATTTCGTGTGTAGGAAGTTTTGTTACAAAGTAAGCGTCATCGCCATAGTTAGCCAAAGAAACTGCTACGTTTGCCTCTCCGCCGCCGAATGTTGTTGTCATTGAGTCAACCTGTACGAAACGATAATAGTCAGCAGGCTGGATGCGAAGCATCAATTCACCAAAAGTTACTACTTTTGCCATTTTGTGTCTCCTAAATATTTTTACGGACAAAGCCGCATTATTTGAATGTTAAAATAGTATCAAAAAAACAAGCGGTTATCAATTGACATAAGAAAATTATCCAACCTTAAGCACGTCCCGAGGATTTTGATGAAATATAATTTATCCTGCATTCAACCGCCGCAAAAATGATTGCAATAAAGGAAAGCCAGCGGAATCCGGATGTGAATCCCGCGAAAAAGTTGTAGATTCCGTGCAGAAGAACTGCGAAGATGAACGGCATAATACTTTTTGACTTGGAATGCCGGAAATTCCAAAGATAAAGTCCGCTTAGGCCTGCGCAAAAGGCGTGGATTGCCTGCGCGCTGAATATTCTTCTTATCAGAAGATTCGTGATGATTTCCTGTCCGGAGACGAGCGTGATTTCCTGGAATTTGCGGATAATGTAAACAACCGACTCGAATCCGCCGGCTGAAAGTCCGTAAATAATTGCGCAGCAGAAAAATGCGCTTAAAGTCTGCTTTTTCTGTGGAATTGCGCAAAGAAAAAGCATTTTTATTGTTTCTTCAATAAGGCCGTTGAAAACAATCGCAGTTATCATGACCGAGGAAAAAGTCGTTCCGCTGAAAACTTCGAGCTTAAAGAGAAAAAACTGGATAAACGAGGCCGGAAAAATCGTGATGATTCCGAGGCCGCAGGACAAGATTCCGTGCCGGAACTTTAAATTTGGGTTCAAAATTTTGCTCAGGACAAAGAAAAGGACCGCCGGAATAAAACTGATTCCTAAAACTGCATACAAATTCATTTTATGTGTAAGTCTATCATTTTTTTTGATTTGTGCCGACGGCGAACCTTATGATTTATTTTACGCTGAACGTCAGTAATCTTTCCGCTCAGCGTCAGTAATCTTTCCGCTCAGCGTCAGTAATCTTTCTGCTCAGCGACGCTAATCTTTCCGCTCAGAGACGTTAATCTTTAAACGTTAATCTTTAAAATAGAAAATGAATTAACGGCAGGCACAGTAAAAGAATCGGCAATGCGGCCGGACTGCCGCTTCTCCATTTTCAATTTGATTCAAATTCATTATAATCTCCAGCTATGGTAATTTCTTCTATTGATATGAAAGACGGACACGTTGTCCAGCTGAAAAACGGAAAAGACTTAGTGCTGCAGCGTGACGACGCGGATTCTTTGATTGCTGATTTTAACAAGTACGGTGAAGTTGCGATTATAGATTTGGACCAGGCTCTGCGCAACACAGATTCACACGGAAACACAAAGAACACGGAGCTTTTAAAGCATTTGCTCCGGCGCGGAAACGTGCGCGTAGGCGGCGGAATCCGCGATGTAAAAAAGGCGCGCGAGCTGATTTCCCTTGGAGCTGAAAAAGTCATAGTAGGCTCGGCGGCATGGAAATCGAACCCGAAAGAAGGCGAGTCCGTCTTAAATGAAGAATTCCTGGAAGAGCTTAACAAGGCGATAGGAAAGCAGCGCGTGATTATTTCAGTTGACGCGATAAACGGAAAAATCGCGGTAAAAGGCTGGACTGAGACCGTTGACATTCCTCTGATTGAAGGTGCGAAGCAGGCGGAAAAATACTGCTCCGAGCTTTTGTTCACCTGCGTGGAGAAAGAAGGCTGCATGCAGGGAACCGACATGGAGGCATGCAAGGCTCTGCGCGAGGCTGTCAAGTGCCGCGTTGTAGTCGCAGGCGGAGTAAACTCCGTTGCCCAGATTGCGGAGCTTGAAAAGCTCGGCTGCGATGTCCAGCTTGGAATGGCTTTGTACACAGGCCTTGTTTCCCTAAAAGACGCTTTTATAAGCTGCCTTGACTTTGAGAAGACAGGCGGACTTATCCCGGTCATTGCGCAGTCTCCGGCAGGCGAAGTCCTTATGCTCGGATACGCGAACAAGGAAGCGTTTGAAAAGACTTTCGAGACAGGAAAGCTCACATTCTTTAGCCGCACTCGGAACAAGCTCTGGACAAAGGGCGAGACGAGCGGGCACTTCCTTGAGCTTGTGAAAATGCGCGCCGACTGCGACCGCGACACAGTTCTTGCGACAGTCTTCCCTAACGGAGGCGTCTGCCACACAGGTTCATACACTTGCTTCGGCTCTGATCCGGATCCTAAGTCGAATCTTGAAAGACTGTATTCCACGATTGCCGAAAGATTCGCAAATCCGCGGCCGGGAAGCTACACAGCGACGCTTGACGCAAAGCGCGTGCGCGAGAAGATTATGGAAGAGGCAGAGGAGCTTACAGACGAGGCCGAGACACGCGACGATGTAGTCTGGGAAACCGCCGACCTGATTTATTTTATCAGCGTCCTGATGTACAAGGAAGGCGTCACCTGGAAAGACGTGTACGACGAGCTCGACAAGCGGCACAAGGAAAAATGATTTTATTTTCAATTTACAAATGAATTAGAAATGCAAAATTTGCTTGCCGCAGAAATGCGGCAAGCAGCAGTTTTTTTATGCGCACGAACAGCAATCACCATCCCATTTCGTGCGCTATGTAGTCTTTCAGCCTGAAAAGCGTGTAGAGCGGAATGTTCCAGACGTGTGTCTTTCCGTCAAAATTGTCGCCTACATTCTTTAGGGAAGTTTTTACTGCCATCTTGGGCTCATATCTTGAGCAAAAGATATGCAGGCTTTTCGCTTTTGTGTTGTCCGCTGATTTTACTTCGATAGGAAGAAGGATTCCTTCATAGTCAGTTATAAAATCAATTTCAGCGTCCGCCTTTGTACGCCAGAAATAGCTTTCAACGCCAAGATATTTTAGCTCTGTAAGGCAGAAATTTTCAGTTAACGCTCCTTTAAAATGAATAAAAGATTCATCGCCGTTCAAAATTGTTCTGTAGTTTATTTTCGCTTTGTTTCTGAGCAAGCCTACATCAGCAAGGTAAACCTTAAAATATGTGTTGTCCGCCATTCCTGAAAGCGGAATTTCCGGTGTTGGAACCATTTTTAATTTGTATGCGATTCCCGCATTAACAAGCCATTCAAGCGCATCTTCCAGGTCTTTTGAACGTGCGCCTTCTTTTACGTGGGAGAAAATAAATTTATTATTGTCACGCGCAATCTGCGATGGAATTGAATCCCAAATCAAGTTTATTTTTACCGCGGTTTCCGCGCTCGCATGTTTTCCAAAATCGTCCGCATAATCTTTTAGGATTTCATTCTGGATTTCCTCAACTTGATTATAATCATGAAAATCAATCCATGACTGGACTGCCTCAGGCATTCCGCCGACGATATAATAGTTTTTAAGATATTTCTTCATGGGGGCAGAATAAACTTCAGGAATTTCGCGTTCAAAGCTTAACTTCTTGATTCCGTTCAGATACTTTTCACCGCCGTCCGCAATTACAAATTCCTCAAAGCTCATCGGGTACATTTCTATTCTGTCAACTTTGCCGACAGGAAATGAAATTCCATTTTCTCTTAGCGCGACTCCAAGCAGCGAGCCTGCCGCCGCGACATGAAGCTCTGGAAGCTCCTCGCAAAAATACTTTAGGCTTTGAATTGCCCGCGGACAATCTTGAATTTCGTCAAAAACAAGCAGAGTTTTTCCTGGAACAATTTTAGTTTCATATACAGTGGAAAGCTCATCCACAATTCTTTTTACATCGAAATCAAAATCGAAAATAGATTTAAGGCCCTCATTTCCGTCAAAATTAAAGTACGCAGTATGTTCAAATTCCCGCTTTCCAAATTCACGCAGAAGATAAGTTTTTCCGCACTGGCGGATTCCAGTTACAAGCAGCGGCTTGCGGTTCTGTTTATCTTTCCATTTTGAAAACTGTGCGATTATTTTTCTTTCCATGCGGTGATTATAACATTATTCGGTCGAAAAACGCAAAGAAACACGCATTATTCGGTCGAAAAACGCAGGAATATTTGCATTATTTGGTCGAAAAATGTGACGCAAGATTGTGCATACTTTAGTTGTAGTTGGAAAAAAACAATAAATAAAGTATGATTTTGTATAAATTTTTTTTGTGTAAAAACGGATTGAACACTTATATCTTCGCTGAATATGCAATAATTTTAAGGAGCCGGTAAATGAACGTACCTGAGATTTTTGGAAGCATGGTCTTTAATGATGACGTGATGAGGGCCAGGCTGCCTAAGGAAACTTACAAGTCGCTAAAAAAGACTATGAAGGAAGGCTCTCCGCTGGAGCTTGAGGTCGCTAACGTCGTGGCAAACGCGATGAAGGACTGGGCTACAGAAAAGGGCGCGACGCATTTTACGCACTGGTTCCAGCCGCTCAACGGCCTTACCGCTGAAAAGCACGACAGTTTTATCCAGCCGTTCGGCGACTCAGGCGTAATCATGGAGTTCAGCGGAAAAGAGCTTGTAAAGGGCGAAGTTGACGGCTCATCATTTCCTTCCGGAGGACTTCGCGCCACGTTCGAGGCCCGCGGCTACACTGCCTGGGATCCTACTTCATACGCGTTCATAAAGGACGGCTCTCTCTACATTCCTACAGCGTTCTGCTCTTACACAGGCGAGTCGCTCGACAAGAAGACTCCTCTCCTGCGTTCTATGGAGGCGCTGAACAAGCAGGCTCTGCGCATTTTGCGCCTGTTCGGAAACACAAGCGCAAAGCGTGTTGTCACGACTGTCGGCCCTGAGCAGGAGTATTTTTTAATCGACAGGAAGCTCTGGGCACAGAGAAAGGACTTGATTTTCTGCGGACGCACTCTTTTCGGCGCAATGCCTCCTAAGGGGCAGGAGATGGACGACCACTATTACGGCCAGATAAAGCCGCGTGTCGCAGAGTTCATGGCAGACTTGGACACAGAGCTCTGGAAGCTCGGAATCCTGAGCAAGACAAAGCACAACGAGGTCGCTCCGGCTCAGCACGAGATGGCTCCAATTTTCACAACAACGAACCTTAGCGCGGACCAGAACCAGCTTACAATGCAGATAATGAAAAAAGTCGCGGAGAAGCACGGGCTTTACTGCCTGCTTGCGGAGAAGCCTTTCGCAGGCGTTAACGGAAGCGGCAAGCACAACAACTGGTCAATGAGCACAGACGACGGACAGAACCTTCTGGAGCCGGGTGAAACACCGCGCGACAACGCCCAGTTTATTCTTTTCCTTATGGCCGTGATTGAGGCTGTTGACAAGCATCAGGACTTGCTTCGCGACTCTGTGGCTTCAGCCGGAAACGACCACCGTCTTGGCGCGAACGAGGCGCCGCCGGCAATCATATCAATGTTTATCGGCGACGAGCTTCAGGCTGTCCTTGACTCGATTGAGAACGGAACTCCTTACTCGCAGAAGTCAAAGGAAAGAATGCAGATTGGAGTTACAGTCCTGCCTTCAATTCCAAAGGACACTACAGACCGCAACCGCACATCTCCGTTCGCATTCACAGGAAACAAGTTCGAGTTCCGCTCGCTCGGCTCCTCGCTTTCAATCTCAGGCCCAAACGTAGTCCTTAACACGATTGTGGCGGAGACTCTGGACGAGTTCGCTACAACGCTTGAAGGCTCGACCGACTTGAACGCTGACTTGCAGAAGCTTGTCAAAAAGACAATAAAAGAGCACAAGAGAATCATATTCAACGGAAACGGATATTCAGACGAGTGGGTGGCGGAAGCCCAGAGGCGCGGGCTTTTGAACCTAAAGACTCTTCCGGACGCGATGGAGCATTATCTTGACAAAAAGAATGTCGAGATGTTCTCAAAATACGGAATCTACACCGAGCCTGAGATGAAGAGCCACCACGAGATTAAGCTTGAAAAATACTCAAAGACGCTCAACATCGAAGTTAACACGATGATTGACATGATTTACCAGGATATTCTTCCTGCGAGTTACGCATACATGACGGCGGTAGCCGACAGCGCGGCAAAGGTGCAGTCCCTTGTGGCGAACGCAAGATGCTCTGCGCAGACTTCGCTTTTAGGAAAGATGACTGCCCTGGCCGACAAGCTAAACTTTGAGGCGGAGAAGCTGGAGAAAATCCATTCGGAAGCCGAAGCGGTAGCTGACGTTGCGAAACAGGCGAGAATGTACGCTGACAAGGTAATTCCTCAGATGGAGGCGGCGCGCGCCGTCGCCGACAAGATTGAGCCGATTCTAGGCGAAAAATATAAGCCGTACCCGAACTACGGCGACCTTATGTTCAGAGTGTAAGATAGTTAAGAACTGCGAAAATTACGCAAGGCAAAAAAATGCCGGCAAGCTTAGTCTTGCCGGCATTTTGTTTTTTAGTTGCTTTCTGCGGCTCCTGGAAGCCCGATGTCTTTTCTGTAGAACATATCGTCGAACTCAACGCCTTCAAGCGCGGAGTAGGCTTCTTTCCAAGCCTCGTCGAACGTTTCTCCGTGGGCTGAGCAGGCAAGGACACGTCCGCCGCTTGTAATCAGCGAAGGATTTTTCGCCCGTCTGTCCCTTATTGCTCCCGCGATGAAGACTTTTGCTCCGGCTTTTTCAATTTTCTCATTGTCAAAGACAATCAGCTTGCCTTTCTTGTATGCTTTCGGATAGCCTCCGCTCACAGCGACCGGAGCGACCTGGAATCCGCTCTTCCAGTTCATGTCGAAATCTTTTAATGTTCCGTCCATAATTGACTGACAAAGTCCGGCAAAGTCAAAGTCCATCATCGGAAGGACAGCCTGTGTCTCAGGATCTCCGAGGCGGACATTGTACTCAAGCGCCTTAGGGCCGTTCTTTGTTAACATAAGTCCGAAGAAAATAAATCCGCGGTAGTCGATTTTTTCCGCAATCAGGCCTTTTAATGTCGGCTCGACAATTTTCTGCTCGTATTCCGCGACAGTTTCAACCGTAACATCCTGCGGAGGGCAGACAGCTCCCATTCCGCCTGTGTTAGGGCCTTTCGCTCCGTCAAGAAGACGCTTGTGGTCGCGCGCCGGCAAGAATGTGCGGATGCATGCCTTTCCGTTCTTCGCGCTTTCCTTTGTGACGCTCACCGCCGCGAGGACAGAAATCTCAACGCCCTGCAAATATTCCTCAATCACGAGCTTTTTGCCGGCATCTCCGAACTCTCCGTCCATCATTTCCTCAACGGCCTGAACTGCCTCGTCAACTGATTTTGCGACGACAACGCCTTTTCCAGCCGCAAGTCCGTCAGCCTTTACAACAATCGGCGCGCCTTTTGACTTTATATATTCAATTGCCTTGTTTTTGTCTGTGAAAGTTTCTGAGTCGGCGCAGGCAACTCCGTATTTTTTCATGAACTGCTTTGACAAATCTTTAGAAGCTTCAAGAGCCGCGCCTTTCGCCTTTGGTCCGACAGTCGGAATTCCCGCGTCCCAGAGCTTGTCCGCGATTCCTTCCGCAAGCGGATCCTCAGGTCCGATTACAGCGAAATCAACTTTCTCGTCTTTCGCGATTTTTACCGCCGCGTCGTTCAATGAAAGATTTTCCATTTCCGGAATATCTTTTGGATTTATGTTCCGGCATTTCTGCTCAAATTCAGTTCCGCCGTTTCCCGGAACGCAGATAACTTCGTCAACTTTTTCGCTCTGCGCAAGCTTCCAGCTGATTGTGTGCTCGCGTCCGCCGCTTCCAACTACAAGAATTTTCATTTTATACCTCAAGTTCTTTTCTATATTTTACTCTAGATACAATTGGAAATCAATTTGGAGACCATAAGAGCGAAAGTGATTTTGTCTTTTTGAAAAGTCTGGGCAGGACGGTAAATGTCGTAGCAAATCAGCGCCTTTCTCTTTCCGTTCTCATCTTTGCACAGAACTTCAATTGTCGAGGCGATTTTATTGTTGACATAAAGCGCATAGCGTTTTTCATCAATTGAAAGCAAAACGTTTGTGTTGTCCATGTGAAGATAGCCGAATTTGTTGAAAATTGAGAAATAATTATTATCTTTCAGAAAATCTGCGCGGTAATCGTTAGAATCTTTTCCAGCAATATAAAGCGGCCTTAGATTTGAATCATAAAGTGAAATTTTGCTGACTTGAATGTATCTGACAAGCTGTTCAAGCGTATCTTTTATGAAATCGCCTTTTTTATTTTTCAGAAGATAAAGAATTGAAAGCTCCATCTCCGCCGCGTCGTGGTAAAGCTGCCCGGAAGAAATTTTATTTTCATTTCTTTCGTTCTCCAGCATGATTTGGTCATGAATCTCCGGCCTGTAAATGATATAGCAGTTCCTTCCCCTGTTTTTTGCGATGTAAAGGCACTTGTCCGCAAGCTTAAAAAGTCTTTCGTAATTTTTTTCATTCATCGGAAAACGCGCGCAGCCCATTGAGCAAGTGACGACTGTTTCAGGCTCAACAGCTGTTATGCTCCACTGGATTCCGGCTCGTATGTTCCTAAGAATATTTCTAATATCATCTTCTTCAGTTTTATCAAGAATCACAAGGAATTCATCTCCGCCGATTCTGCCTGCGATTCCAATTCCTTTTATTGCGTCGTTTATGCAGCTTGCGACAGCAACAAGAACTCTGTCGCCGAAAATATGGCCAAAATTATCATTGCAATCCTTGAATTTATCCACATCAATGATAATCATAGAACAAGGCTCTTGCTTCTCATTGATTTTCTTTATTGCAAGCTCCGTCATGGCTTTTTTGTTGTAAAGTCCGGTCAGTCCGTCGCGTTCTTCCGCATAAAGATTTGGCAATGGAGATGATTTTTTTCCAAAATTAATGCTTCCGACAATAATTGATTTTTTTCTTGTGCTTGTTTTCAAAGTATGAACGCTAAGCATTTTTCCGTCGGTCAGAAAAAAATTATAATATTTTCCGGCGACGAAAGACTTTATATTTTCAAGCATAGAATTCATCTGGGCCTTTGATTCAAGCGATTTTTTACTTAGCTTAAATGAATTTTCAAAAAACTCCCTAAATTCGTCGGCTTTTCCGGTAAAAAGAGAATTAAAATCTTTTGTGTTTTTTAAGACAAAATGCTCGTTGTCATAAATAAAATAATACGCGTCAAAATTCTGAAGCAAAGCTGAATATTCACGGACTTCGAGCAGCGCTTTGTCAAGAAGATTCCGTGAAAAAGAAAGCTCTTCAACAAGAACATCAAAAAGATTTTCTGAATTTTTTGATTTTGAGACTTCAAAAATGCAGCTAACATCAAAATTGCCGGGATTAATTTTTACGATGAAATTTTCAGGCCCTAAAGAATTCGACTCGGAAAAATCATTTAAAAAATATTTGAAATTTCTTGAATCTGACAGCGAAATGATTGATGAAAGATTGACGTCTACAAAATCGGTTTTATGGAGAAGAACAAGAAAGCTTCGGTTTCCAAATTTGACATTTAAATTTTTATCAATTGTAAATGAAATGTCGCTCAGCCGTCTGTGACTAATTGGCTTTTCCAAATTTTCACCTCGCATTTCAAATAAAGATAAACAACAAATTTTAAATAAACAACTTTTTCGTAATTCGAAATTATAATGTAAAGATTTTCTTTTGTATTGGGGTAAAACTCATGAAATTCTGTGCGTTAGCTCACTTTTTTGCTGATGCAATTTTTGTCGGCAATTTGATTTTCTCAGCGCGTTCTAACATAATATTTTTATGACGAATTTTACTGATTATTTCTTTCTTTTTGCCGGCGCAATAATAATCATTGCGGCTTTAATGATTTTTTCAAAATACAGATTCTTGATGAGCGTAAAAAAACAGTCAGATTCAAATTTACGCAAACAGCGCGACGAAAATGGAAAAATTGATTTTGTGCGCTGCCCGCTATGCAATACGCCGCTTGCTAAAAACGAAGAGATGTTCTCGCGAATTTACCGCCCGATGACAACGCCCGACCAGAGAATGACAATCCACGGCTGTCCGCACTGTTATCCAAATCCGGAGCCTGGCGTAAAAAGGAAGTGCCCGGTTTGCGGCAGAACTGTCCCAGTTGACGGCGAGCTGATTGCCAGGCTTTTTAACCGCAGCGACGGAAAAAAGCACGTCCTGATAACCGGCTGCAGCGAGGAAAATAAAAAGCGTTAAAACTTGCGCCGCACAAACACGAAAAGAAAACTTGCCGCACGGACGCAATTTTCTAGCTAAAATTTCTGCCGTCCGCGGAAAGAGCGCGCAAGAGTCAGCCTGTCCGCGTATTCCAAGTCTCCGCCGACAGGAAGCCCTGAAGCAAGGCGCGTTACGGAAAGCTCCGGTTTTTCAGAGAGAAGAAGCCGCTGAATGTAAAGCGCAGTCGTGTCGCCTTCAACAGTCGGATTTGTCGCAAGAATCACTTCCTTTACATTTCCGTTTCTGACGCGCTCCAAAAGCTCCGCGATTCTAAGCTGATCCGGCCCGACTCCTTCAAGCGGCGCAATTACGCCTCCAAGAACATGGAAAAGCCCGTTGTACTCGTGGGAGCTTTCAATTGTGTTCACGTCCTGAGGCTGCTCAACAACGCAGATAAGACTGTGGTCGCGCAGATTGTTCGAGCAGATTGCGCACGGATCTGTTTCTGTCCAGCATCCGCAGATTGAACAGGTTTTGATTTTCTCCTGCAAAGATGAAATCTGGCCTGCGAAACGTTTTACCCAGCTTGAGTCCGCTTTTAAGATATAGTTTACAAGACGTCCGGCCGATTTCTTGCCAATTCCAGGCAGCCTTGAGAACGAGTCTGTAAGTTCATCAATTGCGTTCATCTTACATGCCAGGAACGTTAAGTCCGCCGAGAAGCGAGCCGGACTTTTCCTTTATGGCTTCCTGAACCTTGTCCATTGCGTCGTGATGAGCGGCCTTTATTAAATCCTGAAGCATCTGAATGTCGCGCGGATCAACTGCGACTGGATCAATTTTTACATCAATAAGCTCAAATTTTCCGTTGAGCGTAACTTGAACAATGTTTCCGCCGGCAGAGCCTGTCTCAGAAATTTTAGAAAGCTCTTCCTTCATTGTGTTCATCGTTCCTTCAAGATTTTTCAGGTTCTTCACCATTTCAAAAGGATTAACCATATTTTCTCCCGTAAAAAGATTCAATTTACAATTGTGAATGTAAAATAAAAAATCCACAATCTGTAAAAATATTTTCTTCTATTTTTAATTTTTGCATTGAAGATTATTCATCATCATCTTCTTCGTCGCCGTCAGATTCTGGAAGTAAATTTTCATTTGTGTTCTCAGAATCCTGATCACTTTCAGATTTTGAGTCTTCGCTGCGTTTTTCCGCCTTCGCTTCAGCAATTTCCTGCTCGGATTTTTTCGAATGGCCGACAATATGGCCGCGGAAAACATCGCAAAGCATCTTTATATTTTCAGGCGCGCTTTCAGCCGCATTTACGCGCTGCTGTTCCTGCAGAATCACCTGAAATGAAATTTTTTCGCCGAAATAATTTGAAAGAATCTCGGAAATTTTCTTTAGCTTTGAGTCAAGCTGAATCTTCAAGAAAGATGTTCTGACAACTGTTGAAACAACATTTCCGTTTTTCGTCCATTCTCCGGTCTGGTTAAGAGCAGTCGCCAAAAGCGGCTCGTGAAGCAGAAGCTCCTTTAGGATTTTTCCCCGGAAGTCCGAAGAAGATGAAGAATCATTTTGATTAAAACTAGGCGCGCCCGTTTGTTCAGGCGGTTCAGCTCCGCCGGCATTAAAAGATGGAGCTTCGTCTGGAGTCGGATCCGGCGGCGCAAAGCTTTCGTCAATCTCAGAAGTTTGTGCAGGCTGAGTTTGCGCCGTATTTGCGCTCATCTGTGGGCGGACGTTTGGTTCTTGCCTTGCAGACTGAGCAAAAATATTTTTTGGCGAAGCCTGGCCGTCCGGCAAAGACACAGTTCTTCCGATGTACGGATTTGAATTTCGAGCTGCAGAATTTGCTACGTTTCTAGAATTCTGGTTCTCATTTCCGGCTGAAGTGCCTTCCGCATTTCTAGCCTGCTGAAAAAAATTTCTTTGCGGCGGCGGATTTTGGCTCGCCTGAAAAGAATTTCTCTGCGGAGCTGAGACTTGAGAAAAATTTGCCGCTCCAGAGCCAAGCAAAAGATTTTTCGCCTCGTCAACCGCGCGTTTCACTTCGGAAGGCGAAACATACTGAGTAAGCCAGCTCAGGCGCGAAAAAGCGAGCTCCAGCTCGTATCTCGGCGAAAGAGAATATCTTATGTCGCGGAAAAGCTGAAGCATAATCGAAAGCGCGCGTTCCGTCTGGATTGAATTCCAGTTTTTTAGGACAGCTTCAGAAAATCTTTCCTTCGGATGGCCAAGAAGCGACTCTTTTGTAATTCCAGATTTTATGAGCAGAATTGAACGCAAATATTCCGTGCAGTTTGTGATGAACTGTTCGATAGAAATTCCGTTCTGTAAAAATTCGTCAATCTTCAGAAGAGCATCTTCCGCTTTGTTTTCAGCCGCATCCTCAAAAACCGCGTTAAGGCTTTCAATTCCTACAAGGCCGAGCTTGTCGCGGATTTTTTCATAGGTAAGATGATTGCCTGAAAAAGCCGCCACCTGATCAAAAAGCGTGTAGGCATCGCGCATTGAGCCGGTTGACTCGCGGGCAACCCAGTAAAGCGCCTCGTCGTCCGCCTGAATTCCAATTTCTTTCGCAGCCTCGGCAAGCTCTTCCTTGACTTTCTCAATCGGAACAAGCCGAAAATTAAACTGCTGGCATCGCGATTTTATTGTCGCAGGAACCTTGTGAAGCTCCGTTGTCGCGAAAATAAAAATGCAGTAGGCAGGCGGCTCTTCAATCGTCTTTAAAAGCGCGTTGAACGCCGAAGTCGAAAGCATATGGACTTCATCAATTATGTAGATTTTATATCTTGAGCTTTGCGGCGGAAAAAGAACCTCGTCCTTAATCTGCCTTATGTCGTTTACAGAAGTGTTTGACGCGCCGTCGATTTCAATTACGTCTGTGCTCTGGCCTTTTGTAATTTCAACGCAGTTCTGGCATTTTCCGCACGGAGTCGCAGTCGGACCGTGCTCACAGTTCAAAGCTTTTGCCAAAATTCGCGCCGTGGAAGTTTTTCCGCAGCCTCGCGGGCCTGAAAAAAGATAAGCGTGGGCGATTTTATTTGTTTGAATTGAATTTTTGAGCGTTTCAGCGACAAATTCCTGTCCGGCAAGCGCATCAAAAGTCTGCGGCCGGCGTCTTGTCGCGGTTACTTCATAAGACATAAATAATAGAATAACGGAAAGTTTGAAAATATGAAAGATAAAGGGGCGTTTCCCTTCGGATCGGGCTATTCGCGGTTCCGCGCTAACCGCGCTGCATTCCTACGCTTCGTTTCACTTCGCTCCGGAACGCCTGCGGCGCCGCTGCTATCCCTAACGCATTTTTCCGTTCACTCTAATCACAAAATTCAGTATCATAAAACCATGAAATTTCTTGAACTTAATGACGTTACTTTCACTTATCCGCCAGTTGAAGGCGATGTTGACGAAAATGGAAAACAGATTGTTCCAAAGCCGGTTTTCGAGCATTTTTCCGCCGAGCTTCCGTCTGGATTTGTAAGCTTTGTCGGCCAGAACGGATGCGGAAAGACAACTCTTTTAATGCTTTGCTCCGGAAGAATTGCTCCGGATTCTGGAAGCGTTTCTTTGCTCGGCGAGAATCCGTACAATCTTGACCAGGAGAAAAAAAATCTTCTTGCTTCGGTGATTTACCAGAACATGGAATTTGAAACTGATGACAAAGTTTCAGAGCTTTTGACGCAGGTTTATTCTGCCGGAAATCTTCACGGAAATGCGAAGGCAATTAACTCTGATTCCGACTTGCTCGCCGAAGTGATTGATGTTTTTGAGCTGAAAAATATTTTGAACCACGGACTGAATCAAATCAGCAAGGGCGAAATCCAGCGCGTTCTGCTCGCGTTCTCGATTTTGTACGGAAGCGCGTCGGTTTTTATGGACGAGCCGCTTTTTGCGATGGAAGAAAGGCAGAAAGAAAGCGCGCTCGCTTATCTTAAAAGTTTTGTGCGCAAAACCGGAACGACAATTTACATTTCAATGCACGAGCTTGAGCTTACGAAAAAATACGCCGAGCAGGTTCTTCTTTTTTATCCGAACCGCGACATGTCGCTTGGAACGCCGGAAGAAGTTCTTACGCGCGAAGACGTTGAGAAAGCCTACGGAGTTCCTTACGCAATGCTAAAAGACCACGAGAATTTGAGCCGCGAATATTTAAAAAGCATTTCGGAAAACGTTAAGTAGTTATTCAAGAATCTTGAACTCGCTTGCAACAAAAATGCCGTCGCGCAGAGAATAAATTGAGCGTTTCTCTTTTTTCTCCACGCGGCCGGTTAGTTCTATCAGCTTGCCCTGAGTTTCTTCGATTTCTTTTAATGAAATTCCGGAATTTTCTTCAACTTGAACCGCATAAAGCCTTCTGTCTACTGTTTCAATTCCTGGATATTCAAAAGGCGCGTTTCCGTAGAATTTAATGTGCCCGGAAATACTGACTAGAGCTTTTCCGCCGAACCCGAAACAAAAAGCGCATGAAACTAAAATCAAGAATAAAAAAAGAATCTTTTTCATAATCACCTTCGATTTTTTGCTAAAAAAATTGTTCATATCCAACTGCATTTACATCTTTATAAAAACAGTCTTAAACTAAAAAATTCAAGCGTCTCATTGAATTATTAAATAAGTTGACAAATTTGAACCTAGATTTATGCCGAAATTAAAGGTTTTCTTTGTCGTCCCAGAAGGAATTTCTTCTATTTTTTGGATTACAAATCCATGTTCCGGACGCAATGTTTCTGGATAATAATATTCTGAAAACAAGAACGGGCCTTTCCAGTCATAAGAATCATATTTATATGAAGAAAGAGAATTCTGCAATTCGGAATAATTCTGGAAACCCGCTGAAGTCAAACTGTAGGCTTCGCTCCATAAGTCAATGGCTTCCATCGGATAACGGTAACCTCCGTAAGAAAGAGTTTCTTTCGCATCCTTATTCATTGTATACGTCTCATTTCCTGTTAACGCGAGCAAAAACTGTTTGAACAAATCTCCAAAACTGTAGTTGGTTCCGTTCAAAGAATTCACGGCCGCAACAATCGAGTCATCGTTGACTTTATCATTTTTTATCATTGCCTGAGCTAAAGCCGCGCCGCCATAATTCCGGCAAAGCCACGCGCCAAAAGCATAATTTGTCGCATAAGAAACCGCGGCAGAAGATGAATTATATTCTGTAAGTCCAGATAAAAAATAATACGCGTTAAATCCTTGCAAACGGGCCTTTGGAGAATTCTCGTTATCAATTCCAAGTTTTTCCTGCATCATATCTTCGCAAAGCATAGAAAGCATTTCGTTGTAAGCGGAATCTACAGCAAGATTTTGCAAAATGTATTTCTGATTGAAATTTATCATATGCTGGAATTCGTGCGCCAAGGTTGAAATTGTCGTGTTAAAATCTGTAACCGCATATGCAGAATCAACGTAAAAATATTTTCCTTTGTTTGAATAATTGAAAATTTTCTCATCAGAACTAGAGCTTTTAATTTCAGATGAGCTGAAAACATAATCCTTTGAATAAAAATATCCGACAACGCCGCTTTGATTTGCCTCTGGCTTTGTTGAATCATCGCCGATATCATAAATAACAATGTTAACCTTTGTTCCAGTGTCGCTATAGCTTTTCATCCCAACAGTTTTATTTGTGTCGTAATTTATAAGATAGTTTGATTCTTCGCCGAAAACGTTTGTGATTATCGGATAAATTTCGTCAAATTTAGAAGCGAAACTTCTTGCTATTGTAGAAGAAACTTTTGCACCTGACGCTTCTGCTTCCGTGTAATAATCATCGACAACCCAGACATAGCAATAAGTTCCGGCGGCGCGCAAAGTCGCACTTTTAGATGCGAAAGTATCTAAATCAACATTTGTGTCAACATAAATATTTTTTGTTGTTGTATCAACAACAGGAGAAATTTGTGTGACAGTTGAAATTGCGCCCGTGTTTTTCAATATTGAGCGCGAAGATGAAGATTTTATGCGGCTTTTTAGTATTTTTGCCACGTCCGCTGAAGGAATGAAATTTTTTACAAAAGCCTGCTTGCCTTGCCCATTCTCAAGATTTTTTTTAATTCCAGTGACGTTTGAATTTCCAGCATCTGAAGAAATGTTAGAAGATATGTATTTTCCTCTTGCCCCGGAAATTGAATTTTCTGTATTGTTAGCATTCACAAGATAAACACTTTTTCCGCCCAAGTCTCCAGAAACTGTCAGCAATTTCTCTACATTTCCAATTTCTATAATAGGATAACTGCTATTGTAATCGGCGCTCTTTACCATAGCATTATAAACTATGATTGACGTTAAATCTGAATTTGAATCAGAATCCGATGAACAAGAAATAAAAAAGAAAAAGCTTAAAGCCATGGAAAAAAGACAAATTTTTTTCATAATTGATTTTATTTTAACTCAAAAACTTAAAAAATAAATAAAAAAATTGTAAACTACAAAAAATCATAAAAATAAATTCGGAGCAATTTTTTTCATGAACATATGTCTTTTTTCAAAAGATGAGATAAAAAATCCTCTGCCTAAAAAAGATGAGCGCGCGCAGCATATAATCAAAGTCCTTCACAAAAAGGAAGGCGACACTTTTGACGCAGGGATTATCGGCGGCGCGGCAGGAACGGCAAAAATCACAAGAATTTCTGATGACGGCGAGATTTTTTTTGAATTTGAGCCGAAATCGGCAGGAAAAACGCTTTATCCGCTCACGCTGATAATAGGATTTCCACGCCCGATCCAGCTTCGCCGGCTTTTGCGCGACGTCGCGGGGCTTGGCTGCCAAAAAGTGATTTTAACTGGAACTGAGCTGACTGAAAAATCATATCTGAATTCAAATGTCGTGACCGACGGAAGCGCATATGAAATGCTGCTTGACGGAACTGCGCAGGCGGCATCAAGCCACGTTCCGGAGCTTGTTTTCTATAAAAATCTTGATGAGACGCTTAGAAATCTCCGTGGTTCTAGTTCATCTTTCCGCAGTTTTGAGCGGAGCGAAGAATCATCTGCCTGGAATCAAAGCTCAAAAATCGCTTTGGACAACCGCCGCGCAAAAATGAGCCTGCACAGTTTTCTTGAGCACGAAGGCGCGCAGAATGTAATTGCCGCGATTGGAAGTGAGCGCGGCTGGACGGACAAGGAGCGCGATTTGCTTGAGCAGAACGGATTTACGCTTTGCAGCATGGGAACGCGCGTTTTACGCACAGAAACTGCGGCGACCGTCGCAAGCTCAATAATTCTCGACTCAATGGGATTTTTGAATTGATAAAAAAAATCCGCCTGGAAAACCAAGCGGATTTGTATTTTTAAATCTTGTTTTTGATTCAAATCACCTTGCTTCCTCTGCCACAAGGATGCGGCAGAGGAAGCAAAGAGAGAAAGTCCTGTTTTTGCTTTCAGCTGAACAGAACTTTCTTGTTATGGCTATCTCAAGAGAGAAAGAACGTTCTGGCTGCTCTGGTTTGCCTGAGCAATCATAGCTGTTCCAGCCTGGCTGAGAACCTGGTTCTTTGTGAAATCAACCATCTCCTTAGCCATATCTGTGTCGCGGATGCGAGACTCAGAAGCCTGGAGGTTCTCTGCTCCAACATCCAATCCGACGATTGTCTTTTCAAGGCGGTTCTGGTAAGCACCGAGATCAGCGCGCTGTTTGTTAATCTTTTTAAGAGCCTCGTCCAAAGTTCCAATTGCGCGGTTAGCTGAGTCTGGATCGCCGAGAGACATAATCTCTTCGTTTCCAACATTGCGGAGTCCGAGAGCAGAAGCTGTCATTGTTCCGATGTAAGCCTGAATTCTCTGATCCATGTTTGCTCCAACGTGGAACCACATAGAAGCTGTAACATTGTTCTCGCCTGTAGCGCGTGCGAAACGTCCTGTAAGCATATTCATTCCGTTGAACTGAGCGTGTGAAGCTACGCGGTCAACTTCTGCGATAAGCTGAGAAACCTCAACCTGAATCTGCATACGATCCTCGTCTGTGTAGATTCCGTTTGATGACTGAACTGCGAGCTCGCGGATTCTCTGAACGATGTCTGTTGTCTCCTGAAGGTATCCCTCTGTTGTCTGGATGAAAGAAATAGCGTTCTGAGCGTTCTCAGATGCTTTGTTCAAGCCGCGGATCTGTGCGCGCATTTTCTCAGAAACAGCAAGTCCTGAAGCATCATCACCAGCACGGTTGATTTTTGTGCCAGATGAAAGTTTCTCCATGTTTTTTGTAGTGTTCGTCTCAGTAAGACCTGTTGAACGCTGTGCAAACATTGCACTCATGTTGTGATTGATAACCATACAATATCTCCTTGTAAGAATTTTGGTTAAAATAACGACAGGCCTTAAGATTTATTCGAACCTGTTGTTCTTTGGGTTTTTTTGCCCTACATAAATAGTTTCGGTTTTTAGGAAAATGACTTTAGCAAAAAAACAAAAAAATTGTCATTTTTCATTTTTTGATGATAGACTAAACATCATGAGAAAATACAGGAATCCTATTCTTCTTTGCGACTATTCCGATCCAGACGTTATCCGGGTTGGAAAGACTTTTTACATGACGGCCTCAAGCTTCAACTTTGTTCCTGGGCTTCCTCTTTTAAAATCTCAGAACCTTGTTGACTGGACTCTTGTAAATTACGCTGCGAAAAAAATCGAGCTTCCTTTTTATGAAGACGTGCAGAACGCGAAAGGAATATGGGCGCCTTCTTTAAGATTTCACAACGGGCTTTTCTATATCTTCTTTGCGACTCCCGACGAGGGAATCTTTGAAACGCACGCAGAAGACTTTGAAGGCGAATGGAGCCACTGGAACTGCGTCTGGAGCGGAAAAGGATTCATAGATCCTTGTCCTGTCTGGCTCGACGAAAACAATGATGACGAAAATAAGAAAAGCGGAAAAATCTACGTTGTCCACGGCTACGCGAAAAGCCGCATAGGATTCAACTCAAAGCTCGGAATTCTTGAGCTTGACGAAAACTTAAAGGCAGTTGCAGAAGACAAAATCATCTTTGACGGAACAAAAACTCAGCCGACGATTGAAGGCCCGAAAATCTACAAACGCGGCGGATTTTTCTACATTTTCGCTCCGGCGGGCGGCGTTACAAACGGCTGGCAGACAGTTCTTAGAAGCAAAAACATTTTCGGCCCGTACGAAGAAAAAATCGTGCTCGCGCAAGGAAAGACAAAAGTCAACGGACCGCATCAGGGCGGCTATGTGGAAACAGAAAACGGAGAAGGATATTTTCTGCATTTCCAGGACGCCGGAATCTACGGTAGAATCACACATCTTCAGCCTGTAAAATGGGCGGAAGACTGGCCTTTGATGGGCAGCGCGGCAGTTGAAAACAAATCGTCATTACAAACAGAGAACTCTCCGTCATTGCGAGCGGAGCGAAGCAATCTTACCGAAAAAGCAAATAAAACCGGCGAGCCGCTTGAGGAATACTTTGTGCCCTTTGATGGAGATTCAAAAGATGAAGAGGCTCATGAGGATGGAGCCTTCCGCGTAAAGAGCGGAATATCTGAATTCCAGTTCAGCGGCAACGCAGGAATTGACTCTTTATCATCATCGGAAGCAGGCTCTTCCTCGTCATTGCGAACAGATGCTTTCTCGTCATTGCGAGCGAAGCGAAGCAATCTCGGCGAAGGAACCTTGTGGCTTAATCCATATGTCTGCACGAAAAAAATCACAGCGGAAAAGTTTGAGTATGAAAAGGAAATCTTGCTTTCCTGTTTTTCTCCGTCATTGCAAGCTGCCTCTTCCTCATCATCGGGAACAGATCCTTCCTCGTCATTGCGAGCGCAGCGAAGCAATCTCATCAGCGATAAAGCAGAAAAACGCCACGGAATTATCTTCCTCGGAAACGAATACAGCGCGCTAGAAGTTGAAAAACGCGCGGACGGATTCTATCTTTCGCAGATTGTCTCCTCCGGAAGCGAAAAAGGCGACGACACGCGGAAAGAGAACACGGTTTTTGAAGAAAAACTTGCGCCAGGCGTAAAATCAGTTCTGCTCAAAATGAAATTTGAAGAAAGCGCGGAAAATGCCCGGCTTGGAAAAATCATCTTTTCATGCAGAACACAAGGCTCGCACGAAGAAATCGAATTCGAGTCGTCTCCGTTTCAGACAGAAAATGCGCACTGGGTCGGCGGAAGATTCGGATTTTTTTGATTGAAAACAGAAAATCTATTTTTTCCAGTAATCCAAGAATGAAAATTACTTCCTTGTAATTTTCATTCAAGTCCATTCGCCGTCTCCTGCGGCGCTTTTTTTTTGCACCTCAAATTTTACTTTCTCCAATAATCAGGGAAAAAGAAGATTATCAGGTTGTAAAGCTCAAGGCGGCCTGCAATCATCACGAAGCAGAACCAGATTTTTAGGAACGGTGAAATTGCGCTGTAGGTTCCGGTGCCGCCGATTGTGCCGAATGCCGGGCCCGCATTGGCTATCATCGAAAGGCTCGCTGAAAATCCTGTGAAGAGATCCAGGCCTGAGAACGTGCTTATCAAGGTCGAGATAAAGACAAGCGCGAAATACACGAACGTGAACGCTGCGACATTGAACACAAGGTCTTTCCGTCCTGAATTTCCGTCAACACTGATGCTGAAAACTCCATGCGGATGGAGCATACGGAGCATTTCGTTCTTCGCCTGCTTAGCGAGAACAACCCAGCGCACAACCTTGAATCCTCCGGCCGTGGAGCCTGACGAGCCTCCGATAAAAAGCAGCGTGAATATAAAGAACTGGGCGGCAGGCGGCCACGCCATGTAGTCGGCTGTGTAGAATCCTGTCGTCGTCATCACCGAGGCCACCTGGAAACTCGAAAGGCGCAGCGATTTTGCGAATCCGAATCTTGGAAGCAGGATAAGCGTAATCATGAGCGCAAAGAAAACAAAGATCAAGATGTAGGCTTTTAGCTCGGAATTTTTTCTGACTTCCTCAAATTTCCCTGAAACAAGATAAAAGTAAAGGCTAAAGTTCACTCCGGCAAGGAACATGAAAATCGTGCAGATGATTTCAACCGCGGCAGAATGATAGCCTGATATGCTCGCGTTCAGAACTGAGAATCCTCCGGTTCCAAGCGAAGAGAACGCGACGCAAATTGAGTCAAAGAGAGAAAGCCCCGCAATCTTGAGCGCGGCGGTCTGCGCGGCTGTAAATCCGATATACAAAAACCACAGGACTTTAGCTGTGTCGGTCATTTTCGGCGTGATTTTTCCCTTGTCGGGGCCAGTGCTCTCGTTTTTAACAAGCTGAAATCCGCCTGTTCCTAGCAGCGGAAGAAGAGCCACGGTAAGCGCGATTATTCCCATGCCACCAAGCCAGTGCATTTCGCATCTCCACATGTTCACCGCGTGCGGAAGCGACTCAACGTCGTCAACGACTGTCGCGCCAGTCGTTGTGAATCCTGAGACCGACTCAAAAAACGCGGCGGCAAAGTTCCTTGAAGTGCCACTCAGAATAAGCGGCAGTGTTCCCCACAGGCTGATTGAAATCCAGGCGAGCGCGACAAAAGAAAAAACGCTTCTTGTCGAAAACTTGACTTTAGATTTCTTGCCGCAGAACAAAAGCGCGGCTCCTACGGCAAGAGTAGCAATACCCGGAACAAGAAAAGCCGGCAGGACAGAAAACTCTCCGTAGCAGAGAGCTGTCGCGACAGGAAAAACAAAGCTCACTGCCGCGACAGAAAGAATTAAAAAAATCAACCGAATAAATAAAAATATTTCCATAAAGTTACACCGAGCCGAATTTCTGCATCACGTGCTCGTTGTTCTCGGTGTTTGTAATCACAATGATTTTGTCGCCGGATTCAAGAAGCGTGTTGCCGTAAGGAATGATAAAATCTTTTTCGCCTTTTTTCTGGATCTGCAGAACAAGGAACGCTCCGTTCTCCGCTATGTCCTTTAGCTCTTTTCCAGCTACTTCAGAGGTTTCAGGAATTGTAATCTCCACAATCTCAAGGCTTCCGTTCACGGAGTGGATTCCTGTAACCGCCTCGCCGCGCAGATGGCTCATTATGCTGTCAACAACGGAGTCGCGGATAGGAATCGCAACTTCAATATCAAGCTTGCGCGCAACCTCGCTAAAAGCCGAGCTTGCGACAAGGGCCACGCTGTTTTTTACGCCGAGAGACTCAATATAGGCCGCCATGACAATATTCATCTCGTAGTTCGGAGTACAGCAGATTACAAGGTCGAAAGTGTTTATTCCTTCCTCTTCTATAAATCCTTCCTCCGTCACGTCCGCGTTGAACACGCGTATGTCCGGAAATTTCTCGGCCGCCGTCTTCGCGTTATCCTCGTTTGAATCTACAATCACAAAGTCGCGGTTTAGCTTTGACTTTAGTCCTAAAAGCCGCCTGATTCCGCTGGTCCTTGTCTTTACAAGTTTTTCTGCGACAATCATTCCGATTCTGTTTGCGCCGACGAGCGCGATTTTCCTTACGTCCTTGACTTTTGAGCCGCACAGCTCAAGAAAATCAGGCAAATCTTCTCTTTTAAGCAGGATTCCGATAAAATCTCCGGCTTTAAGAACCGTGCCGCCGCTTGGAAGCGTGGTTTCTCCGGATGTCTCAAGATATGAAATTAAAAATTTTTTCTCTGTTATTTTTCTGATGTTCTGCAGCGCAACTCCATCAAAACGGCTTCCGGCCTCGACTCCGATTCTGACAAGCTCATACGGCGAGTCCTCGAACGAAACGGAGTCCATTATTGCGCCGTGCTCCACTGCGGAAATAATAGCCTGAGCCGCCTCCACATCCGGATGAACCATAAAGTCGATTCCGTAAAGCGGCCTGTGCCCGGCTGAAAGGTCTGACGCGTGCTTTTTCGCCGCGGAGCTTGTGTTTGCGTAGTAGGCGTAGTTTCTGACGCGCGCTATTTTCAATACGTCAGGATAAACTGAGTCAACGAGGGAGCATGTTATCATGTTAACCTCGTCGGAGGAAGTTACGCACACGAGAGCGTCGGCTTTTGCGATTCCGGCGTCCTCTAGCGTGTCAAGATTGTTTCCGTCCGCCTGCACAACATTGCAGTCAAGCCTGTTCGATGCATGGCGGACAGTGTTCTCGTCATTGTCAATCAGGACGACATCATTCTTGCCGTTGATAAGTCTCTTTGCCAGCTGAATTCCTGTGAATCCAGCGCCGATAATCACGATTTTCATTGACTTTATTTTACAGCGGAAATATTAAAAAAACTATAAAAAATAGTTCAGATAAAAATTCTGAACGGAAGAAATATTTTCTGACAGTATAAAATATAATCATACTGACCAAAAGAAAGTTCTATTTTAAATATTTTCCACGCGACTGTAATATTAGGCCAATAAGAAAAAGCGGCCGGGTGGTTTTGCCAAAGGCCGCAAAACCTCAAAAAAATATCTACGGAGGAAATTATGAAAAGAATAATTTTTACATTCACAGCGCTGGCCCTTGCATCCGGAACTGCATTTTCAGCGCCAAAGCCGCTCAGCATTAAGAAGCAGGGCGTCTTCGCCTCAGGCGGGAGCGTGACAGAGCCTCTTCCCGGCAAATACGACGAGACTACGAACTGGATGAGCACAACGCGCGAGGGAAACACGGCGCACGTTGACCATGCGAACACTTTGTACCAGATTCCCTCAAAGGAAAAGGGAAATCCTGTGGTTTTTCTGCACGGCTACGGACAGACAAGGACAGGCTGGATGACAACTCCTGACGGACGCGAGGGCTGGAGCGATATGGCTCTGCACGACGGAAGAAGCGTTTTCCTTGTTGACCAGCCGCGCCGCGGAGAAGCCGGGACTGCCGTAAAGATGACAAGCGGATTTCCTGATGTCAAGGCTGACGACCCTACGGCATATCTTCCGGGTGACCAGGCATGGTACACGCATTTTAGAATCGGAAGAGTCGCTCCCGACCGCTACGAGGGAAGCCAGTTCCCGGAGGGAGGCGAGGCGCAGAACCAGTTTTTCAGGCAGATGACAGTGAACGCCGGAAGCTATGATGAAAAGCTCTTCGGAAAAAGCCTGAGCGCAGTTCTTTCAGACGTGAACAAAATCACCGGGAAAAAAGCCGTCTACATCACGCACTCACAGGGCGGAAGAGTCGGCTGGCAGACTGACACTGAGAACATGGCGGCCCTTATTGCGGTTGAGCCGGGCGGAACTCCTGCTGTCGGCTCCGAGGAATACAATAAATTCCTTGACGCCAAGATTCCTATGGTGATTATCTTCGGCGACAGAATTGACAACGGACCTGAGGACATAAAGTCAACAGCGTTCTGGAAAGCCGTGCGCGACCAGGCGCTTGACTTCGCCTCCAATTACAATGCCAACGGCGGCTACGCTGAAGTCTGGGACTTGCCTAAGATGGGAATCACAGGAAACAGCCACTTTATGTTCCAGGAAAAGAACAACCAGCAGATCTGGGACTTGATTGAAGACTGGCTCAAAGCGCGCAAGCTGTAAAACGAGATGAAAGGCGGCGTATAATTCTTTGAATCTCGCCGCCTATTTTCTATTCCTCGTCGCTTTCTCTGTTCAGCTTTGACTTTCCGTTCGCCGCGATAAATATTGCGCCAAGAACCGCCGCCGTGATGACAGCCGCGCCTATGATTTCCCAGATTCCATTTGTTCCGTACATTATTCCGAGCATAATCAGATATCCTTTAAATCCGCTTTCTGTGATTTTCATTCCGCCGAGAAGTGTTTTTGAAAACAGAAGAAAAACCATTGTCATAACGTAGAACGTGTGCAGAAATGTTCCGACCGCAGCCGTTATCGCTCCCGACAAAGCTTTCTTGTTTTTAAGAAACGGAATTCTCGAAAGAAGATAGAAAATCGCCCAGACCGAAACCGCGAACAAAAGGCGCGGCAGTATAGAACAGAGCGGATTTCCAAAGAACGGAGTTCCTGCCATGTTTGAGCGGATGCAGCTTGTCAGCCCGAAAATCAGGCCTGTTACAACAGCCGGCGAGAATCCGCCTAGAATCGCGGCAAGAATCACAGGAATGTGAAGAATTGTGATGTTGATGAATCCGAGCTTTATGTAGCCGAGCGGAGTCACAGAAAGAAGAACGCAGAGCGCGCTGAAAAGTCCGGTGAGCGCGAGCTTGTAGTTTTTGTCTGCTGAAGATTTGGAAGAATTCATATGTTTACCTCTGTTTTTTTCAATAAGATGACAATATTTTACTAAAAATCATATAAAATTTGAAGCAAATCTTTAAAATTGCTTTAAGCGAACTCTTAAACAAGATTAAGCGACAATTCATTTATTTAATAATCTGCTGCCATATAATCCGAAATATGAAAAAAATGTCTATCGGCTTTTTTATAGTTTTTTTAGTTTCAGCTTTAACTGCCGTAGCTTTTGCTTCCAGCGGAGAAAAAAACACAGGAGGAAATTCTAAAAAAAAATTTTCTTTAGACAACTCTAGAAATATGTTTTCACCTCAAAAACGAAGTCCGTTCTCCGGCAGAGGCTTAGAACGCAGAACATCAAATCTCTTTCCATCAACAGATTCTGATTCTGACTTAGGAATTGAAAGCTATAATCCGGATACAGGCTGGCATACGATTCATGATGCGGAAATAGTAAATTATCGAGGAACAAGAAAAGTTATTACAGATGAATCTTTTAGAGTTTGCTGCATAAAATCTGAAAGAACAAAAAACAACTCAGTTTCAGTAGAAATTTGTTTTAATCAGGAAATAAATCCAAAAAGTTTTTCATCATCTAATTTAAAAATCAATGGAAAAAGTGCGAATAATGATGTAAAATTCTCATTCAGTAGGAAAGGTGATTCTGTTAAGATTCAAATTCCTTTTCAATCGGAGAGTTTTTCACTTTCATTAATAAATATTCAAACTTTTGACGGTGAAAAAATTCAAGAAATCCAGCTGGGAAAAATATCAGCAGACTAAAAATCTTTTTTAGGAGAGGAAACATGGAAAACGAAGCAAAAAAAATCCTTATCGTAGAAGATGACAAAGGAATTTCTGATTTTGTGATTTCAGAACTGAAACACGAAGGCTATGAAACTGTCCTTGCAGAAACAGGAAGACAAGCTCTAGAAATGTACGAAACAGAAAAACCTGATTTAATTCTTCTCGACATTATGCTTCCTGAGCTTAACGGACTTGAAGTTCTAAGAAGGATTCGTGAAAAGTCAACAATC
This sequence comes from uncultured Treponema sp., assembly GCA_964538245.1. Lineage (GTDB taxonomy): Bacteria > Spirochaetota > Spirochaetia > Treponematales > Treponemataceae > Treponema_D. The sequence continues at coordinate 40,208 of CAZIFO010000002.1, read as the reverse complement.
CCTGTAATAATTGAAACTGCGCGCGGCGAGACGATTGACAAAATCAACGTCCTAAATTCCGGCGCAGATGATTACATTGCAAAACCTTTTGAGATTGAAGAGCTTCTTGCAAGAATCAATGCGCTTTTACGCCGAATAAAATATGAAAAATCTTCAGAAGCGGCTTTAAAGCACAGAGAATTAGAACTTAATCCTTCAAAAATGAATTGCTCTATTGACGGAAAAGAGATTTCCCTTTCAAAGACAGAATTTATGATGCTCAAATGTTTCATTGAAAACAGAGACAAAGCAATGACACGCAACGACATCATTGATTCAATCTGGGGAAAAGGTCATTACATTGATGAAAACACAGTTGATGTCTACGTCGGCTATCTTAGAAACAAAATTTCAAGCTGCACAAACGATGAATACATCAGAACTGTTCGCGGTGTTGGTTATATGATGGTTTAACTCTAAGCGGATTTACGCTATGGGCAAGAATTTTTTTAAATCGTTCTCATTTAGGCTTTCGTTGCGTTTTATGCTATTGCTTACGCTGTGCGTGCTTATAATGTCAGTTCTGTTTGTTTTTGTTGTAAACATCTTTGTAAGAAGAAATCTTACAGCAGAACTTAACAAAGTATGCGCAGAAGCAATTCTTGCTGTAAATACAAATTCAGAGTCAGATTTTAGAACGATTCCATATTTTTGTTCATTTGTTGTTTATGAAAAAAAGACAAATCACATTCTTGCCTCAAATGATCCTTTTTTACCATTGCTAAAAGATTCAAGAGGCAAGGCCAAACGTTTTTTTATAAAAAATTATTTTTATGACGGCGATCTTGATATTCTTTATGTTGCAAAGGAGTTTTACTACAAGAGCATTTTATATACAGTCGTTGTTTCTATGAATATGGATTCCGACACTTCATCAGAAACTTACAAGAATTTGCCTAAAGCAATTTGCTTTATAACGATTCCGATTCTTTTTATTTCATTTTTAATTTCCCTTTTAATAACAAGAAACACAATCGAGCCAGTTATAAAAATTACAAAAGCAGCAGAGAAAATTTCATTTTCGGATTCAGAAGAAAAAGAAAAACTTCTGCCTGTAAGCGGTTCTGATGATGAAATTGACCAGCTTTCAAAAACATTCAATGAGCTTTTCAAGCACTTAAAAAGTGATTTTGAACGAGAAAGACAGTTCTCAAGCGATGTTTCCCACGAGCTAAACACGCCGCTGACAGTAATTTCAGGACAAACAAATCTTCTTCTGCGCTGGGGAAAAAATAATCCGGAGCAACTTGAAAAATCATTGCTTGCAATACGCAACGAATCAAGGTCAATGCATGCAATAATTTCAAATCTTTTGCAAATTTCGCGAATTGAAGCCGGAAGAATCAAGCCTAATTTTACAAAAATAAAATTAAAAGAATTGTTCGCACGGCTTGCAGTTGAGTTAAAATCTTATTCTCCAACTTCAGAACTTACTTTCGAATGCGATGACATTCAGATAGAAACTGACGATGAAATGCTTCATCAAATTCTGACAGTATTAATTTCCAACAGCGTAAAATTTGCTGACAGAAAATGCATTATTGAACTGCGCGCAAAAAAAACAGAAAATGGAAAGATTGTAATTGAAGAAGAGGACAACGGCCCTGGACTTGCTGAAAAAGATTTACCTCATATTTTTGAACGTTTTTATCGTGGGGATGAATCTCACACGCGTAAAGTTGGCGGAAGCGGACTTGGACTTTCCATTGCGAAAACTTTAGTCACTGCGCTTGGAGGCACAATAAGTGCAAAAAACGCAAGCAGCTATGGCGCACTTTTTACAATTGAGCTAAAAGAGCAGCCTGTAATTTGACTTTGATTCGTGTTATTATTATCTTTAAAATCTGATGGCAATAGAGAATTTTCTTTCTAATTTTATTAGGAGTTTTCCAGATCCTTTTTCCGCGAAAGAGCTTTCATATATGCTCAATGCGTTAAATTATAATTTTTCTCTCAACGAAGTCACTGAATTCCTAGATTCAGATCCGAATGTCTTTGCCCTTCAAAAACGAATGTATATTACAAGAGCAGGAGCTTTTACAGGAAAAATTTTCAGCATAACTTTGACTCAAAAAGAGCTTGAAAAAAAAGTTTTGATTCCCGGCGATCGCTGCATTCCTTTTGTTGACGGCGAGATGTTTTCTTTCGCACTGAATTTTGAATTTCTTGGTAAAAAACTTCATAAGAAACTTCTTGAACTTGATAAATCAACCGCGCTTGATTTGTTCATGCTTTTTGGCGAAGAATACAGCGTTCAATATATTTCTTCAGATCCGGCCTGCAAAGATTTGCACATTGCAGAAAATGACTTTGAGCTTCCTCCAAAAATCAAATTAACAGGAATTGATATTGAACCTGTTCTCAACGGAATTAACTTCAAGCCAGGGGACAGACTTCTTTGCCGTGTAAAAAACTGGGGGACAGGAGTTATTGAACTATATCCGTTAACAGAAAATAAAGAAAATCCATATTCAATCTCTGAGAAAGATTTCGAGAGACAAAAATGGAATGAAATTCTTGAAGATGCGCTATTAAAAAGTTTTGACAGGATGGGGCCTTGCCAAAGCATAGAAGAACAACTTGCAAATGTTTTTTATGAACACTCAAAGGAACTTTGCGTCCAAAACTGCGGTTCAATTCATGAATTTTTAAGAAGTTCAAAAAAAGTAGCTCTAGAATATTTCGGCGTTGAGACTCGGCTTTGGTTCAAAAACCAGGATGTTCCGGCAGTTGGAAAATGGAACATGGGACTTTACAACGATAATGAATGTTTCATGCCGTTTATATCGCGTCCAGCATATGTAATTGATTCTTTTATAAAAGATCAGTTCTATGAAAAAAAAGACAATCTTTCAGAGTTAATCAAAAAAATTCTGCCCGAAACTAGTTCAATATCAGAAAAAGACAGAAAAAATTTAACTGAGGAAATTATAAGCCGTAATTCTGTTCTTAGAAAAACATATAACTGGTTTGCGGATTTTAGATTCGGAGAAATCAGACATAAAGCTTTGGATTTGTTTTTAGAACTAGAATCTTTTGTAAATGACATTGACTGCAATGACGAAGAATTCAAAGAACTTCCCCAGCCAGAAATGGTCACCTTGTATCAGCTTTTCACACATATTTCAAGAATTCTTGAAATTACAGCAAGCGATGTTGAATGTGCGGATGACGAAACTTACGCAATGAAACTTTCGCTTGAAGGAATGGAGGAGAATTTTGAGGAAATCAGGCCGATTATTTCCGCCGCAATGCGCAATGTACGAAAAAAGCGTTTCAACGTGATTTAAAATATATCAAAAAATCATTATACTTGTTGAGTTCAGCTTTATCAAAAATCTGAATAAATTCTTTCACGAGGTTTTTTATGGACTCTAAAAGTATTGCTGCCGTAGCAAAATCAATCCGCAGCTTGTCAATCGATGCCATTCAGAAAGCTAATTCCGGCCACCCTGGACTTCCGCTTGGATGCGCAGAACTTGCCGCGCTTTTGTACGGAGAAATCTTGAAGCACAATCCGGCTGATTCAAAGTGGGCAGACCGCGATCGTTTTGTTCTTTCCGCCGGGCACGGCTCTATGCTGCTGTACTCGATTCTATATTTGAGCGGATATAAAATCACTCTTGATGACATTAAGAATTTCAGGCAGCTTGGCTCTGTCTGCTGCGGACATCCGGAATACGGCGTGACTGACGGCGTCGAGAACACATCAGGCCCTCTTGGACAGGGAATTGCCCTTGCAGTCGGAATGGCGCTCGCAGAGACAATGCTCGCCGCAAAATACAACACAAAAAGTCATAAGATTGTTGACCATTACACATATGCGCTTGTCGGCGAAGGCTGCCTTGAGGAAGGCGTTTCTTCGGAGGCTTCATCTTTCGCGGGACATAATAAGCTTGGAAAGCTGATTGTCTTCTACGACCAGAACAAGATTTCAATCGACGGCTCAACAGACATTACATTCACAGAAGATATTGGAAAACGCTACGAGGCCTACGGCTGGCAGGTTTTGAAAGGCGACATGTATGACACAGATGGCCTCCGCAGCTTGATAAAAGAGGCTAAGGCTGAAACGGAAAAGCCGACGTTGATTATGCTAAAGTCAATTATCGGAAAATTCGCTCCTAAGCAGGGAACTCCGAAAGTCCACGGCGAGCCGCTGGGCGAGGAAGATGTTCGCCAGACAAAAATCAACTTGGAATTAAATCCGGATGAATATTTCCAGGTTGATCCTCTTGCGACAGAATATTTCGCTTCTAAAAAAAGCGAGTTCGCAAAGCGTGAGGCTGACTGGCAGAAAGATTTCGACAGCTGGGCAAAGGAAAATCCGGAGCTTTATAAGCAGTGGAAAGCCTCGTATGACTTTACTGCCGACGGAACGGCAGATGATCCAGTCTACGAGGTCGGAAAATCTGTAGCTACAAGAACTGCGTCAGGCGACATGATTTCCGCAATGGGAGCAAGATACTCATATCTTGTCGGCGGCTCCGCAGACTTAAAAGGCTCGAACAAGTCCGGAATGAAAAACGACAACGGAACTTACACGCCTGAAAACCGCGGCGGACGCTCCATTGAGTTTGGAATCCGTGAGTTCGGCATGGCGAGCGAGTGCGCAGGAATGTCATTGCACGGCGGATTGCGTCCGTTCTGCGCGACATATCTTGTTTTCTCCGACTATATGCGCCCTTCAATCCGCCTTGCAGCCCTTATGAAGCAGCCTGTAATCTATGACCTGACTCACGACTCAATTTATCTTGGAGAAGACGGACCGACCCACCAGCCTGTTGAGCAGCTTGCCTCTCTCCGCGCGATTCCGAATCTTCAAGTGCTTCGTCCGGGGGACGCAGAAGAGACTGTCGCTGCCTGGCATATAGCGATGGAATCGAAAGACCATCCTGTTCTTCTTGCTTTGACAAGGCAGAATGTGCCTGTGTATGCGAAGGAAGACAAGAACTGGCGCGAGACAATTAAAAAAGGTGCTTACGTTGTTAAGTCCGGAGATGAAAATCCTGATGTTACAGTTGTGGCGACCGGCTCCGAAGTGAATATGGCTCTTGAGGCGACTTTGAAAGTCTCTAAGAAGGTCCGCGTTGTCTCAATCCTGGACAAGAACCTTTTTGAAGAGCAGAGCGATGATTTCCAGAAGAAGATTCTTGGAAACACAAAGCGTGTTATTGTGGCTGAGGCTGGCGTAAAAACCGGCTGGGAAGGCTATGTTTCTAATAAGCGCGACCTGTTCACAATCAACAGATTCGGCGAATCCGGCCCGGCAAAGAAAGTCGCCGAGGATCTTGGCTTTACAGCCGAAAAGCTCGCAGATCTGATTAACAGCTAAGAATAAAAAAATATCAAAATGAATGCACCTCAATTATTGAACAAATACAGTTCGATTAGGAGGTGCATTTTTTATGTTAAAGTATTAAAGAAACTCTCCATAATCGCATTATCAAGAATATTCTTAATATATAAAAAAAGCGGCAGAATAATTCTGCCGCTTTTTTCAGCTTGTTTTAAAAACTATTTTACAATGTTTCTAGAAATAGCAGTGTTGATTCCTTCCTGCTCCCAAGCTTTTCCGCCCATCTTGTTGTTGAATTCATCAAGCCAAGCAGCCCAGTTTTCTTTTGTAAGCTGGCGAGTTCCGTTGACAAATTCTGTAACTCCCTGCTCATAGAATCTCTTAAGGTCAGCATTCGGCTTTGGCATAGCGTTCATGCCTGCGCATGGTGTCCAAGCCTTTGTCTGCATCTCACGGAGAGTCTTAAGTGCTGACATCTCTTTTCCTGATTTTGTATACCAAGTTGGATAGCGAGATGTAAGCTCAGCATCACCGTTGTAATAAACCATATTGCGGAGCTGTGTTACAGGAACGTTCTCAGCTTTGTTGTAAGCTTTTGATGGATCAGCAAGTCCTTCAGCTGTTGGAACTTTGTTTGGACCCATCTTAAAGTTAACACCTTCCTGTCCCCATCCGAGGAGATAGTATCCGTCTGTCGGTTTGTCATCTTTAGACATCCATTCAAGAAGTTTTGCGATATAAGGAAGTTTGCCTTCTTTTCCTGCTTTTGCAGATACACAGTATCTTCTGTAAGTTGTTGCATATGTACCGCAAGAAGATTTTCCTTTTGGTCCTACCGGCGGATCAATTACAATCCATGAGCCATTCGGAAAGTTATTATCAAAAGGTGTGTAGTTAGATTCTGAAGCATAAGCGGCATTCTGCTCGCGCATAATTCCGAAACGTCCCTGTTTCCAGGCAGCGCGGAAGTCGTCTTTCTTGTATGCAAGCCAGTTAGGATCAATAACCTGCTCGTCTACCATTCTCTTAACAAAAGCCAATGCATCATAATATTCAGGCTTGTTAATATTAAGACCAGCTGCTTTCTTTGAAGACAAGTCCCAAGTTCCTGCTACTCCAAAAGCGCCAAAAATTGGGTCGAAACGTTTACCAAGTCCTTCGTTTGTTGGTCCCAGCTCAAGGAATGCGCCGTAACCGTATGTATCATTTTTTCCGTTTCCATCAGGATCTTTTTCTGTGAATGCATGCATTACAGCAATAAATTCCTCTGTTGTTTTCGGCACTTTGAGTCCAAGTTTATCAAGCCAGTCTTTGCGGATAAGAACACCTTCGTTCTTTACAATTGAGCCTGGCTGTGAAAGTCCATAAACTCTCTTGTCTACTGTTGAGTCAGCAAGGGCTTCCTTATTATAAAGAAGCTGTGTACGATGAGGCATAAGTCTGAACATTGAAGAAACATCAGCTACGAGCTTCTGTTTTACAAGGTTCTGGAATACGTTGTCCGAAGCCATAAACAAGTCAGGAAGTGTGTTTGCAGCTCCTGCCGCGTTGATTTTTGTATCCTGGTCGCCTTCTGATGAAGGGAGCTGTGTCAAAATAAGGTTGATTCCAAGCTCATCTTTAATTCTTTTAAAGCCAATCCAGTCTTTCGGAACAGGTCCCGCTTCTGATGCCGCTGCGCCGTACCAAAGCTCAATATTTACAGTTCCGTCCTTGTTTTTCTTTGGTGCAGAAAAAGCTGGAGCGGCAATTGCAAGAATCAATGCTGACAATGCAAGATTTCTTAGCGATTTTTTCATGTTTTTCCTCCTTTATTGAAAAATATGAAAATGAATTTAATATTTCTGCATTTTTTACAGATAATTTATTATACACAAAAAAATGGACGGAAAATTTAAATTTTCCGTCCATTTTCATAAATCAGACAACTTATTTTACAAAAAAATTAACAATAATTTTTCGTATTCAAAATAAGTTATATCTATTTAATGATGTTTCTTGCGATAGCAGTGTTGATTCCTTCCTGCTCCCAAGCTTTTCCGCCCATCTTGTTGTTGAATTCATCAAGCCAAGCAGCCCAGTTTTCTTTTGTAAGCTGGCGAGTTCCGTTGACAAATTCTGTAACTCCCTGCTCATAGAATCTCTTAAGGTCAGCATCCGGCTTTGGCATTGCGTTCATTCCAGCGCATGGTGTCCAAGCTTTAGTCTGCATTTCGCGAAGAACTTTAAGAGCAGACATTTCTTTTCCAGACTTTGTGTAGTAAGTTGGATAGCGAGAAGCAAGCTCTTTGTCTCCGTTGTAGTAAACCATGTTACGGAGCTGTGTTACAGGAACGTTCTCTGCCTTGTTGTAAGCTTTTGATGGATCAGCAAGTCCTTCAGATGTTGGAACTCCGTTTGCATCCAAAACGTAGTTGATTCCTTCCTGTCCCCATCCAAGGAGATAGTATCCTTCGTCAGAAGACATCCACTCAAGAAGTTTAGCGATTGCTTCAAGTTTTCCAGCCTTAGCAGCTTTCTCAGAAACGCAGTATCTTCTGTAAGATGTTGCATATGTACCAACTGAAGATTTTCCATCTGGTCCTACCGGCGGATCAATTACAATCCATGAGCCATTCGGGAAGTTGTTGTCAAATGGAGCATAGTTAGACTCAGAAGCGAAAGCAGCGTTCTGCTCACGCATAATTCCAAAGCGTCCCTGTTTCCAAGCAGCGCGGTAGTCATCTTTTTTGTAAGCAAGCCAGTTAGGATCGATAACTTTCTCGTCAACCATTCTCTTTACGAAAGCCATTGCATCATAATACTCAGGCTTGTTAACATTGAGTCCTGCAGTCTCTTTTGATGCAAGGTTCCAAGTTCCTGCAACTCCGAAAGCTCCGAAGATTGGATCGAAGCGTTTTCCAAGTCCTTCATTTGTCGGAGAAAGCTCAAGGAATGCACCATATCCGTATGTATCATCTTTTCCGTTTCCATCTGGATCTTTCTCTGTGAATGCGTGCATTACAGCGAGGAATTCATCTGTTGTTTTCGGAACTGAAAGGCCGAGTTTATCAAGCCAGTCTTTGCGGATAAGAACGCCTTCGTTCTTTACAATTGAGCCTGGCTGTGAAAGTCCGTAAACTTTCTTGTTTACTGTTGAATCTGCAAGAGCTTCCTTATCATAAAGAAGTTTTGTGCGGTTTGGCATCAATTTGAACATTGAGGAAACGTCTGCAACCAGTCCCTGTTTTACAAGGTTCTGGAAAACGTTGTCTGAAGCCATGAAAAGATCTGGAAGAGTATTTGCAGCTCCAGCAGCGTTGATTTTTGTGTCCTGGTCGCCCTCTGAAGACGGCAACTGTGTCAAGATAAGGTTGATGTTGAGCTTATCTTTAATAATCTGGTATCCAACCCAGTCTGCTGGAACAGGACCTGCTTCTGATGCGGCTGCGCCGTACCAAAGTTCAATGTCTGTAGCTGCATCTTTGCTGTTTTCTTTTGAGCAGCTCACTGCTGAAACCGCAATAATCAACGCTGATGTTGACAAAGCGAGGTTTCTCAAAAACTTTTTCATTTTTTCCTCCCTTTTGAAAATATGAAAAAAATAGTAATGAGATATTATATATAAAAAATAACAAAAGAAATATAAATTTCCCGATGTTTTTCATAAGAAATACAGCTTTAAAATATAAAAACCGCCAGCAAAACTGGCGGTTTAAGAGTAATTTAAACAATCAAATGTTAAGATTTTAATTGTTTCGCTATTTTAAGATATTACGCGCGATGGCAGTGTTGATTCCTTCCTGCTCCCAGGCTTTTCCGCCCATCTTGTTGTTAAATTCGTCAAGCCAGGCAGCCCAGTTCTCTTTTGTAAGAGTTCTTGTTCCGTTTACGAATTCCGCAACTCCCTGCTCATAGAAGCGTTTAAGATCGGCATCAGGATTAGGCATAGAATTCATTCCGGCGCACGGTGTCCAGGCTTTCGCCTGCATTTCACGCAAAGTTTTTAAGGCCGACATTTCCTTTCCATTTTTAGAATGCCATGTCGGATAGCGGGAGATAAGCTCCTTGTCGCCATTGTAGTAAACCATTGTACGAAGCTGTGTCAGAGGAATATTCTCAGATTTTGTGTATGCTTTTGATGGATCAGAAAGACCTTTGTCTGTCGGAACGCCGTTTTCATCAAAAACATAGTTGATTCCTTCCTGCCCCCAGCCAAGAAGATAATATCCCTCGTCAGAAGACATCCACTCAAGAAGTTTTGCGATAGCCTCAAGTTTTCCTGCGTCTGCGGCTTTTTGTGAGACGCAGTATCTTCTGTATGCGGTTGCATAAACTCCGACTGAAGATTTTCCTGCAGGTCCTACAGGCGGATCGATTACAATCCATTCTCCGTCAGGGAAGTTGTTGTCAAATGGCGTGTAGTTTGATTCAGAAGCATATGCAGAATTCTGCTCGCGCATAATTCCAAAGCGTCCCTGTTTCCAGGCTGCGCGGAAGTCGTCTTTTTTGTAAGCGAGCCAGTTAGGATCAATTACCTGCTCTTCTATCATTCTTCTTACAAATGACATTGCATCATAATATTCCGGCTTATTTATATTAAGTCCGGCAGTTTCTTTTGATGCAAGGTTCCAAGTACCTGCAACTCCGAAAGCTCCGAAAATCGGATCAAAACGTCTTCCAAGCCCTTCATTCGTCGGAAGAAGTTCAAGGAACGCTCCGTAGCCGTATGTGTCATTTTTTCCGTTTCCGTCAGGATCCTGCTCTGTAAAAGCGTGCATGACTTTCATATAGTCTTCTGTTGTTTTCGGAACTTCGAGGCCGAGTTTGTCGAGCCAGTCTTTGCGGATAAGAACGCCTTCATTCTTAACAATCTGGCCTGGCTGCGAAAGTCCGTAGATTTTTTTGTCAACAGTTGAGTCAGCCAGAGCTTCCTTGTCATAAAGAAGTTTTGTGCGGTTTGGCATCAGCTTAAACATTGACGAGACATCCGCAACCAATCCCTGTTTTACGAGATTCTGGAAAACATTGTCAGAAACCTGGAAAAGATCTGGAAGCGCATTTGCAGCTCCAGCCGCATTGATTTTTGAGTCCTGGTCTGTGTCCGATGAAGGCAGCTGGGTTAGAACAAGGTTGATGTTGAGCTTGTCCTTGATAATCTGATATCCAACCCAGTCGGCAGGAATAGGACCGGCTTCTGTCGCAGATGCGCCATACCAAAGCTCAATGGTTGTAAGTGAATTTTTGCTCTGGTTTGTGCTGGCGGTGCTGCTTTCCTTTGAGCAAGATGCCATAAAGAAAGCGAGAGAAAGCGCTGAAATACACAGCGTTGCCGTTTTAAGGATTTTTTTCATAAGATTCTCCTTCCTAAAACAAAAATGTTTTACAGCAATATTTTATATACAAATGAGCAGAAAAAATATATTTTTTTAATAAGCAGATTGTAAGATTATTTTAAGAAAAGTGAGCTTTAAGGCATTTCTCTAAAGACAAAAAAAACCTCTGCAACAAGCAGAGGTTTTTTATTTATATTTTACAAGATATTAAAGAAACAAATCAGCCCTTTACAGAACCAAGCATTGTTCCCTTTGTAAAGTATTTCTGGATGAACGGATAAGCAAGCATCATCGGAATTGCTGACAAGAAGACCGACGCAGCCTTGATTGACTGAACGGAAGCAGTTCCGAACGCGTTTACATCCAATGTCTCGTTCATAGAAGAACCAAGAAGAATGTTGCGGAGCAAGATTGGAAGTGGCTGCAAATAAGACTCGTTCAAGTAAAGAAGAGCGTGCATGAAGTCATTCCAGAAGCTAACTGCGTAGTACAAACCGATTGTCATGATGATTGGCTTTGAAAGCGGAAGAATGATAGAAATAAGAACATACCACTCAGCTGCGCCGTCAATACGTGCTGACTCTTTCAAAGACTCTGGGATTCCCTCGAAGAATCCGCGCATAATCAAGCAGTTGTAAGTTCCGATAGCACCTGGCAAGAAGATTGATGCAAGGTGGTTAGTCATATGAAGGTTTGTTACGACCAAGTATGTCGGAATTACACCAATATTGAACAAATAAGGAACAAGAACAAAGTAGTTCAAGATTTTACGTCCAGGCAAATCCTGAACAGACATACAATAAGCCATCGGAACTGTAAGGAACAAAGATGTCACAACACCGAACGCCATGATTTTCATAGAGTTCCAGAATGCAAGAATAAATCCGTTGTTGCCGAGAAGAGCTTTGTATGCCGCTCCGTCCCATTTCCAAGGCATAAGAAGGAATTTATCAAAAGTTGATCCAATGTAGCCGTTTGGAGTTACAGAAGATGAAATTGTGCTTATCATCGGGATTGCAATAACCAATCCGATGAAAATAAGAAATACGTTGACACAAACATAAAATGTACGGTCGCCCGCTGTAAGTTTTACTGTCTTTGGTTTAGTCATTTTTTTCCTCGAATTACAAAAGTGAAGATTCTGTCAGCTGCTTTACAATCTTGTTGGAAACCATAACGAGAAGCATACCGATAACGCCCTTAAAGATACCAACTGCAGTAGCCAAAGCGAACTGGAATTCAAGCAGACCCTGGCGATATACCCAAGTGTCGATAATATCAGCAACAGAATATACAGGAACAGAATACAACATGAACATCTGGTTGAAACCTGCATCAAGAATTGTTCCGAGCTTAAGAAGAACTACAGTTACAATTACAGGTTTGATTGAAGGAATTGTGATGTACCATACACGCTGAACAGCAGAAGCGCCTTCAACCATAGCAGCCTCGAACAAAGAAGGGTCGATTCCCATCAAAGCCGCGATAAAGATGATTGCAGCCCATCCCATTTCCTTCCATGCGTCAGAAACGATTACAATTACAGGGAATGTGTGGACATTTGTAAGGAAGTCGATTGGCTGTCCGCCTGCGAATTTGATGATGTCGTTCACAAGACCGTCACCTGGTGCAAGCAGAATAAGAAGGATACCGTACATAATAACCCATGAAAGGAAGTGCGGAAGATAAGCCAAAGTCTGAACAACCTTGCGGAGCACATTGTGTGTACACTCGTACAAAGCGACAGAAAGAATAATAGAGAGCGGAACAGAAATACAAAGCTTAGCCAAGCTGTAAAGAATTGTATTTCTTAAAAGCTCACCAAAGTAGTAAGCATGGATGAATGTTTTGAAATTATCAAATCCGATCCAGGCGCTACCCCAAACGCCGTCAACCGGCGCGAAATCTTTAAATGCGATCTGACCATTAACGATTGGACCATACTTCAAAATTGCATAGTACACAGCCGGAATGATAAGCAGAGCATAAACCGAGAAATGTCTCTTGATATTTTTCCAGAGATCCTTTTTCGGTGCTTGAAGAACAGTTGTTTCTTGTGCGTTCATATCTAACCTCAGTCTATTTATCTTAGCGTTTTATACGCAAAAAATACTTGAATTTTATTGGACAAAACCGACTTGTTTCATAACTATTTCGTACGAATCTTGCCAGGCGGAACACCGTAAATTTTCTTGAACACTCTGCAGAAATAAGCCTGATCCTGGAAGCCAGAATTCTCTGCGATTTCATAAATTGTGTCGTTTGTCTCAAGAAGCATCTTTGTCGCAATGTAGATTCTGTATCTGTTCAGATATTCCCAAAGCGAAAGTCCGATTTCTTTATGGAAGATTCTTGTAAGATAATCTTCGCTGACATGCACAGTGTCCGCCAGCTTCCAGCGTACAATCTGCTGCGGAGCATTCTTATTTAAATACAGAATGGCTTTTTTGACAAGTGCTCCTGTGTGCGGCGGAAGAATCTCATCCCCGTTCAAAATTCCCTTGATTCTTTCATTGAACTGCTCTGATTCAGCGGCTCCACGGTTGCAAAGAATTATGCGCGGGTGGGAGCAAAGCATATCAACTTCTTGCTCAGAGTCAATTGTGTCCGGAAGAACAATAATAGGAACAAGCACAGTCTTAGGATTTTGCCTGATTTTTTTGATTGTGGCTTCATCAATATGTTCAAAAACAATCAAAGAAGGCGTTATCTCCTCAAGAATTTTGTCAAATTCCGACATTGATGAAATGCTTACCGTGTTTGACTCTGTGGCCCATGTTCCATATTTTGTGTGCTTGCATCCTACGAATAGAACCGGCGCAATGCGCTGCGCCTTGATTTTCTGCTCCAGCATTTCAAGGAAGTCATGGCCGATAAGATTTCGGCTGTAGCAAAGTATTGGAGCGCGGAAAATCCGGTCATCTTTTCTCATTCCATAGATTTTAATCCATTCATCAATCGGAGCTTCGTCCGGTTCCCAGTAGAGAAGCGACTCGTCTATGAAATCTTTTGTTTTTTGATCGGTGAAAAGTTCAATTTTCTTGTTGAACACATCCGTCTTTTTAGGATTTTCTGAAAGCGAGAGAATGTGGAAATCTTCCGTTTCTGTGTAAGAACGGTTGTCTGGAGGAAGACCTGCAAGATTAGGCCACGGAAAAACCACTTCGGCAAAGCTGTCTGATTTTTCAAGATATGCGTACTGTAATAGAAGAATTTTTTCAGCGAGAAGAAGCTCTGGTTTTTGCCAGTCAAATTTCGGCGAGTAAAATTCAATATGAAGTCCGTCAGCTTTTTCCGCAATGTACGGAGCTTTCTCTGAATAATCAAAAATTGTCTGCAAAGCTTTTTTCAGGCGGTCGGCATCTCCGTAAAGCAGAGGAATGTCGCGGTCAAGTCCTGCGGCCGCGCTTCCCGGGAGAATCTGGCGGACATTGAAAAGCTTTTTGTCCATCGGCAAATCATCAACCTGCGAGCGTGTCAAATCGACAAGAGTCTCAGTTTTTTCAAGCTGGGAGTCAATCTGCGAACGCAAGAACAAAAGCTGCTCGCTCAAAATATCCTGGTCTAGAACGCCGTTCGAGACATTTGTTTCCATCTGGCTGATTTTCGCCGACAAGTCCTTGAGCGGATCAACCAAATCGCTGCCGACATTCGCGAAAAATTCTGTTTTCTCAAATTCTGCTTTTTCCGCCGCCTGCCGGGCAACATTCGTCTCCTCAAAAAGAAAAATGCTCTGAAGCGCGCTGCTGACAGCAGTTCTTAGCTCCTCGTAGACGGAACCCGCGAATTCAATGTAATTCGTGATGAAATATCCGTAGCCGTGTCCGCCGGCAAACAAAGGCTGGACAACATAAACTCCATAGTCATACTCGCCGTCGTATTTTTCAGGAACGAGAAGATTTGAAGGGAATCTGACTTCTTCTGTGTGAATTTCGTCCGCGTAATTAAATCCGCCGATGTATCGAGAAAAGTCGCTGTCTTCCTTTAGAACCACAGAACAACTTTTTATTCCGATTTCTGAAAGATTTTCTTTTAGAACTTCAATAAGCTCCGCCCGCGTGTGAACCGCGAAAAGATTGTTCTGAAGCTTTCCCACAAGATTTGAGATTCTTTCGGAATTATATCTTGATGAAACCGAAACTCTTTCCTGGATTTTCGGAACCATAACATAAAGATAGCGGACAAGCTTCTCAATATATTCAGATGCAAAGCAAGTCGCGTTTTTAAGAAGATTGATTGCGTTTATTACGTTTGAGAATTCTCCGCCGTTCAAAAAATAATGCTCAAGCCGGGCACCGACTAAATCAAGAAATTTGCTCCGGTCATTTTCAAAAAGAGCGTCCATCGCGCTGTCAAGCCGCTCGTGGCCTTTTTCTTCTGAAAAATGGAAAATTCTGCAAGTTTCACTGAAAAGCTGAGATCTGTTTTTGATTTTAAGCCTTGAGTCAACAGAAACAAGCGATTTTAAGGTTCCGCAGCCGCAGCTTTCGCGGATTACAGGATAAGTTGGCAGCAGCTTGTCGCCGATGTCAGTTTTTCCAGCGAGAAGCCCGGTTATCATTTCGTAGGCGCTGTAGCCAAGCTCCGTGTGCGGCATATGGACAGTTGAGAAAGACGGAACGGAAAACCGGCTTTCTGAAGAGTCGTTGAATCCGCAGATAATCACATCTTTTGGAATTCTTATGCCTTTCATCTTTAGATATGCTTCCGCGGAGAACGCCATCATGTCGCTGGAGCAGACAACCGCGTCAAAATCTCTTCCGGGAACAAGCCCCCGCTCCTCGCAAAGCTGTTTTATCGCCTTTTCGCCTTCGTCCCAGCTGAAATTGTCCGACACCAAAGTTTTTTCCGATGTCTCAATTCCAGCTTCTTTTAATGCGTCCCTGTAGCCTCTGTAGCGGTCATTCGCCGAAGTGTGCGCCGCAAGAGCCCGGATAAACGCGATCTTTCTTGCGCCATGAACTTTTATGATATGTTCAACTAAAGCTTTTGTTCCCGTGTAAGCGTCGAATCCAACAAAAGGATGATTTCCTATTTTCTGCCCGATTGTGACATAAGGAATTTTATCAAACTGATGATGAAAAGATTCGAGTTCTTCTGATGAAACCTTTCCGCTTATGCTGGAAGCCCAGCTTATCAAGCCGTCTAAATTTTCTGAATTTACAAGAGAATAAATCTTGTTTCTGAGTTTTCCATCTTCTGTTTTTTTATCAAGTTTTCCGCCTGGAAAAACAAAAAAAGAACCGTCGTTTTCTCCGGCTTTTGAAGCAAGCTTATGCCAGAGCTTTAGCGCGGAGCCGGAATGAATTGTTCCAAGAATAAATCCGATTCTTTTTCCATGATGAAAATTTTTCATTCTTTTATTTTATAATGATGTCGTTTTTTTTACAAGTTAGAAAGTTTTTTTACAAATGATATTTAATTTCACCAAGTAAATTATTATTTCTAAAGTTGAAACATCGCTTTATAAATAGTAGAATATGATAAAATTTTTGGAATTAATGCTCAGGCTCAGAGACAATTCTGCGGCTTGACGGAGGTTTTTAGATATGGCTCTTAAGTCAATTAAAGACGTTGTAAAAACAGTGAAACGTCCAGAGAAAATCTTGCAGTTCGGCGAAGGCGGATTCTTGCGCGCATTCATCGACTGGCAGATTGACATTGTAAACGAGAAGACAGACTTCAACGGAAACGTTGTTATTGTCCAGCCGTTGCCAAAAGGAATGGTCGAGGCCTTGAACGCGCAGAATGACTTGTACACAACAGTTCTCCGCGGAATGAAAGACGGAAAACCTACTGTTGAGACACGCACAATCAAGTCTATCAGCCGCGCAATCAACCCTTACACAAACTATGACGACTATATCGCGCTCGCTTCAAGCCCGGACCTGAGATTCATCATCTCGAACACAACAGAGGCCGGAATCCAGTACGATCCTTCTGTAAAGCTTGATGACAAGCCGCAGAGCTCTTATCCTGGAAAACTCACAGCTTTCCTCTATAAAAGATTCCTTGCATTCAAGAACTCTCACTCTCTCCACACAGCCGGACTGATTATCATTCCTTGCGAGCTTTCTGACGACGCGGGCTTGAACCTCAAGATCTGCATCCTCCAGCACGCGCGCGACTGGCACTTGGGACCGGACTTCATCAACTGGTTCAACAACGACTGCGACGTCTGCTCTTGCCTTGTAGACCGCATTGTTCCAGGATACTTCCCGCTCCTTACAAAAGAGGCTGACGGAAAGACACAGGCTGAGCACATCTGCGAGAAGCTCGGATACGAGGACAAGCTCCTTGACTCAGCAGAGCTTTTCCACTTCTGGGTAATCGAGTCTGCAAAATCACACGAGGACGAGCTTCCTCTCGTAAAAGCAGGACTTTCTGTAAAATGGGTTCCGAACATGGACTACTACCACACAAGAAAAGTACGCATCTTGAACGGAGCGCACACTTCTTCTGTATTGGCGGCATTCCTTGCAGGCTCTAACTACGTGCAGGACATTGTCTGCTCTGAGAAAGTCGGAACTGGATTCAACACACCGAACGCAGACGCTCAGAAATTCATGCGCAGCGTAATCTTCGACGAGATTATTCCTTCTATCGACGGCGACCAGGAGGACTTGAAAGAGTACGCTGAGAATGTATGGTCAAGATTCCAGAATCCGTTCAACCCGCACCGCCTGATTGAGATTTCTTTGAACTCTGTCGCAAAATACTGGACACGCTGCTTGCCTTCACTTCTTTCTTCTATTAAAAAGAACGGCTCGGTTCCGAAGCTTCTCTCATTCTCGCTTGCCGCTCTGATCGCGTTCTACAACGGAACAGAAATCAAGACAGACGAGAAAGGCGCTAAATACCTTGAGTCTAAGAGAGACGACGGCGTTTACCCGAACAAGGACACTCTCCCTGTTCTTGAATTCTTCGCTTCTCTCAACAAATCTACAAAAGACGCGAAGGAAATCACAAACAAAGTTCTTTCAAACGTTGACTTCTGGCACGAGGATCTTACAAAGTACGAAGGCCTTGAGGAAAGCGTGGCGAAGAACCTTGCCGACATCCAGTCTAAGGGCATGAAGAAAGCTCTCGCTGACATCGTAAAATAAAACATTACATTGATTTTACGGAGCGGCAAAGCTTTTAAAAGCCGCAGTTAATAAATCTCCCTTGCTTTTTCTAAATGGAAAGGGCAGGGGAGATTTTTTTTATTTTTCTCCTGTTACTATTGACAGAAACAGGAAGCGGCTGTATTGTTTCTGTATACAGTAACGAAGTAGGCAAGTATGTCATTTCAATAACAAACAGCCTGCTGCTAAAAAGTGGAGAAAATTATGGCAGAAACAACAGACGTGATTTATAAATGCATTTCAAGCGAGCGCTACACACCTTACTCTCTTGCCCGCAAAATCAACGCGGTGGCAATTTTGGAGTCAGCAAGCTTCCAGAAAGGACGCGAGCGGTATTCAATTCTTATGGCGGAAGAAGCGTTCAAGATTATCCAGGACGATGACGGAGTCGCGTTCTTAATCGATGGAAAGCGGGTTCCGTTCGTGCCGACAGAAGATTCGCTCGACGCGCTCGGACACAAAAAGCCTGCCGATATTCTTGACGCGCTGCTTTACGTCGCCGAGCAGCACAAGAATTTCGAGAACACTGCCGAGATTCCTGTTCCGGCCTCTGGAATGGGCTATCTTAGCTATGAGTTTGCAAAAAGATGCGACAATATCCGCTTTTTTGAGCAGGAGGACGAGCTTGGCGTTCCGGAGAGCCTTTTTATAGCAGGCCACATCTACATCGTCTTTGACCACTTTACCGAGACAATGCACATCTTTGGATTCAACTACAACGAGCACAAGATTGATATCCAGGCGGCAGTTGACAACTTAATCAGACGGCTCAACGACATGGATTTTTCATACGTTGAGAACGACATCGGCAAATTCGAGTACAAAATCCTTACAGACATTGAGAAGTCAAAGCGCGAATACACACAGAAAGTCATCGAGCTTAAAAAGCACATTGTTGACGGCGACATAATCCAGGCGGTTCCGAGCAGGCGCGTTCAGATTGAGTGCAAGGCGAGCGCGATGCAAGTCTACGGAAAGCTCCGCAAAGTAAATCCTTCGCCGTATATGTTCTATCTTGACTTCGGCGACTTCCAGCTTACAGGCGCAAGCCCGGAAAGCCTTGTGCGCGTGCGCGAGGGAAAAGCCTCAATCCATCCGATAGCAGGAACAATCCACCGCGGAAAAAACGAGGAGGAGGACGAGGCACTGAGCAAGCAGCTTCGCGAAAATCCAAAGGAGCGCGCAGAGCATCTTATGCTGGTTGACCTTGCGAGAAACGACCTTGGCCGCGTGTGCAAGCCCGGCTCTGTCACCGTTCCGCAGTACATGGAGACCGAGCGATACAGCCACGTAATCCATCTTGTAAGCAACACAGAAGGCTACGTAAAGCCGGGCGTAAAGCCGATCCAGGTTCTCCGCGCGTCGTTCCCGGCAGGAACAGTCTCAGGCGCGCCTAAAATCAGCGCGATGCAGATTTTAAGCGGGCTCGAAAAGACAAAGCGCAGATTCTACGCCGGGGCTGTCGGCTACATCCAGAACAACGGCGACCTGGATTTCTGCATCACAATCAGAAGCGCGCTCCGCAAGAACGACATCTGGAACCTGCAGGCAGGCGGCGGAATCGTGTACGACTCAACGCCAGAGCGCGAGTTCACCGAGACGCAGGAAAAGCTCGGCGCGCTCATAGACACGCTGACAAAATAAATAGGAGTTAAAAAAATGATACTTGTTATTGATAATTACGATTCGTTCACGTTCAATGTCGTGCAGAGTCTTCAGATGTATACAAAGGAAGAGGTCAAAGTTGTTAGGAACGACGAGTGCACAGTCGAGGAGCTTTCTGAAATGAAGCCAGACTATCTCGTCGTAAGCCCCGGTCCGGGAAATCCAACTCACGCGGGAGTGAGCGTGGATGCAATAAGATATTTCGCTGGCAAGGTTCCTATCCTCGGAATCTGCCTCGGACACCAGGCGATCGGAGAGGCGTTCGGAGCAAAGATTGTCCATGCCAAGCACATCTGCCACGGAATAATCCAGGACATCGACCTCGACGGGAAAGGCCTGTTCCGCACGATTGGAAAGTCATGCAAGTTCACGCGCTACCACTCGCTTGTAATCGACGAGTCAACCCTGCCGCCTGAATTTGAAGTGACCGCGCGCGCGAAAGACGGCGACATCATGGGAATCCGCCACAAGACTCTTCCGATTGAGGGCGTGCAGTTTCATCCTGAGTCAATCGCCTCGGAGCACTGCAAGGACATCTTCATGAACTTTATCAACTACCGGCGCGAAAACCTTCCGGTAGCCGCGTACTTGAACCAGCTTCTTGAAAAGAAGGACCTTACAGAGGAGCAGGCCTCGTTCTTTATGGAGAACGTGACCGACGGCTCAATGGACGAGCGCGTTATGGCGGCCATTCTGATTGCAATGCAGGCGAAAGGCGTCGCGGCGAGCGAGATGACCGGCTGCGCTCGTGCCCTTCTCAAAAAGAAAACACCGTTTCCTTGCACAAAAAAAGGCCTGGGCGAAATCGTCGGAACAGGCGGCGACTGCAAGGGAAGCTTCAATATATCGTCTTTGTCAGCTGTTGTCGCGGCGAGCTGCGGACAGCCGATGGCAAAGCACGGAAACCGCGCAGTCTCGTCAAAATCAGGAGCTGCGGACTTCTTCGAGAACCTCGGCGTGAACATAATGGCTGAGCCTAAAAAGACCGCGGAGCTTGTCGAGAGAACCGGATTCGGCTTTTTGATGGCGCCGGTCTACCACGCGGCCATGAGATTCGCGGCTCCGGTGCGCAAGGTTCTTGGAGTCAAGACAATCATGAATATCTTAGGGCCGCTCCTAAACCCTGCAGGAGCTGAGTACGAGGTTCTGGGCGTCTACTCGCGCTCGCTATTAAAAGACTACGCGCACGCGGCAAAGTCTCTCGGAGCGAAGCGGGTTCTTGTTGTCGCATCAGACGACGGCTACGACGAAATTTCTCCATGCGCAAAGACCCACGCATATCTTATTGACGAGAAAGGCCACGAGGCCGCGTTCGTAATTGACCCGGCGAAGTTCGGAATCACAGACGCAGCTGAGGAGGAACTTGTAGGCGGAAGCGGAAAAGAGAACGCGGAGCTGGGCCGGGAAATCCTGAACGGAAAAGGCCGCAGGACAATCCGCTACGCAGTAGGACTTAACACGGCGGCTGTTCTGTATCTTTCTGGCAGGGCGAAAAATCTCAAGTCCGGATACGACATGGCTCTGGAGGCAATCGACTCAGGCAAGGCGCTCGCAAAACTGGACGAGATTGTCAGAGTGAGCAACGAGCTTAAGAATTCATAGGCGGAAGAGGGCATGTGCCGTGCCCTCTTTTTTTCCATCTGAAAGCATCCCGAATCATAACCGAGAGCAAATCACTTCATCATTGCGCGCACATCGTTCCTTCCTCGCAAGCGAATTGCTCCGTCATTGCGAGCGCAGCGAAGCAATCTCATTTCAAAACTTGCCCAACTCATTTTCCTGCTTCGAAATGATTTTGAAACTTGCCCAGCGCGTTTTCTCTCTTCGAAATCATTTCAAAATCTGCCCAGCGCATTTTCCCGCTTCGAAATCATTTCAAAATCTCCCCAACACGTTTTCTTCTCTCGAAATCATTTCGAAGTCTCCATCAATGCATTTTCTCCTTGCAAAATGATTTCGAAATCTCCCACAACTCATTTTCTACTTTCAAAATCATTTCAAAATCTCCCCAGCGCATTTTCTTGCTTTGAAATTGCCCCGCCGCAGGACGCGGCGATGATGCAAAGAGAGAATTTCCTATAGCCGCTTTCTCTTTCTACTTGGAAATTCTCGTGAGAAAGAAAATTACACGGAGGTAATTTTCTTTCGTGAAATCATTTTTCTTCTGCTAAACTGCCGCACAGACATATTTTCTTTCATTTTTCTTATTTTTCTCTTGCCGATGCGGCCTGGATTCTATAGCTTTAGAGCGTAGAGTTTAATTTTTTCCAAAACGGGAGGAAAACAAACTTTCAGACGGGATTGCACATTTTGATTTCCTGCAAAATGACCAATCAAATCTTAGCCATTTTTTTCATGAGGAGTCAAAATGAAAAAAATCAATTCTAGCCTGCGTGTCACAGAGATTGACACAGTTTCCGATGTGATTGTGCGCCTTTACAAGGACGCATCTTCTGATGAAAGCGGCGCGGCCGCAAAAGACTTGAACCTTGCCAGTATCATGGCGGAGATCGAAAGGCTTTCCGCTTCTCTTACCACCGCCATAAAGTCTGACAGGGCGACGAGCACTCTTGACGAGGCCGACATTGCGCGCGACGAGATTATCCGCAGCCTGGGAGACGCCCTCAACGGCTACGCTGCGATTCCAGTCGCGGCGAAAAAGTTGGCGGCGCAGAATCTTCTTGCGGTCTATTCAAAATACGGAAAGCAGATTACGTCCAGAAACTACGCGGAGGAGTCTTCTCTTGTTGAAAGCATGATTGAGGATTTCGGCGCGGAGAATCTTAAAGAGGATGTCGCGTCTCTCGATGGAATCAAGGAGCTTATCTCTTCTTTAAGAGCCGCGCAGGATTTGTTCAACAAGGCGAACGATGAATACACTGCCTGGAAAACAGGCAAGGGCGAAAACGCGAGCTTAGTCAAGAAGTCTTTAACAGAGGCCTTGAATACGCGCCTTGTTCCTTATCTTTCGGCTGTCGCTTCCCTTGACGGCTACAGGGATTTTGTCTCGAAAGTTGATGCCGAGATTGAAAAGGCGAATTCCGCTGTAAAAACACGCGGCTCCGCAAAGAAAGTGGATAAATAGGATTTCTTTCAGGCGGGAAAGTATTTGTTTTCCCGCCTTTGCTTTTATTCCGCGGCGCGCGGCGTTCTTCATTTTCGCGCCTATCTGTGCTAAAATCTGATTCATGAATAATTCCCGCAAGCTGCCGATCGGCATTCAGACATTTGAGAATTTGCGCAAGGACAATTACCTTTATATTGACAAGACGGACTTGATTTATCAAATCGTCACAAATGGCAAGCCTTATTTTTTAAGCCGCCCGCGCAGGTTCGGAAAATCGCTTCTTCTTTCAACTATGGAATCGTATTTCCTCGGCAAGAAGGATTTGTTCAAGGGGCTTGCGATTGAAAATCTTGAGACAGAATGGAAGACCTACCCGGTTGTGAAAATAAGTTTCGGAGCCGGAAAATACACTAATTCCCAGACACTAAAACAAAAGCTGGACTTCACTTTAGGCCAGTATGAAGAAGAATATGGAATCCACTCAAAGACGGATGAAGTTTTTTCAGTGCGTATGTCGCGCTTGATTCTGGAAATCTCAAAAATCACGAACAAACAGGTTGTTTTTTTAATCGACGAGTATGACAAGCCGGTTCTTGATGCGGTTTATACGGATTTCGAGAATGAGAACCGTATTATCTTGCAGGATTTGTACAGTCCTTTAAAAGATTATGACGAGTTCATCAGATTTTTGTTCATAACTGGAATCACAAAAATCGACCACGTAAATATTTTTTCAGGCCTTAACCAGCTAAACGACATCAGCATGGACGAGAAGTATTTTGACCTTTGCGGAATGACGGAAAAAGAAATCAGGGAAACTTTCGAGCCTGAAATTGAAGCGTTTGAAAAATCTAAGAATCTTAACAGTGAGCAGTTTTTCGCAAAGCTCAGGGAGATGTACGACGGCTACCATTTTACGACTGATGCTAAAGAAGGCGTGTACAATCCTTTCAGCGTCCTTAAAAGCCTTTACGAGAACAAGTTCGGCTCCTACTGGTTTGAGACTGCGACTCCGACCATTCTTCTGAAAACTCTTGAGAACAACGCGGTTGACTTGTCTGTTTACGCTGACGGAATCGAGACGGACATTGAGTCTTTCAGAAACTACGAGCCTGAAAACTCAAGCGTGCTTCCTATTGTTTACCAGAGCGGATATTTGACAATAAAAGGCTACGATGAGGAAAGCGAGCTGTACAAGCTCGGAATTCCGAACAAGGAAGTTGAGCGCGGGCTTTACAAGATTCTGATTCCAAAGTTCTCTAATATTCCGCGCGAGAATCTCGGCCTTACGATTGAAAAAGTCCGCCGCGCATTCCGGGCCGACGACATTGACGGCGTCCTTGGAATTTTGCAGGCTTCGATTGCCGACCTGCCGACGATTATAAAAAAGGACAAGTGCGAGAATTATTACGAGACAATCACCCATCTGATTTTCCGGTACACAGGATTTTCTGTCTTCTCTGAGCTGCAGAACGTGTGCGGCCGGAGCGATGTTGTAGTTTCAACCGCTAATTCCGTCTTTATCTTTGAGCTGAAAATGGACAGCGTCATAAAATGGGAAGAGGCCGCGGAAGAAGGCTTGAAGCAGATTGAGGAGCGGAAGTACGCGGAAAGATTCGCTCAGTACGGAAAAAAACTTTTCAAGACGGCAGTAGTTTTCTCTAGCGAGGGGAAAGGACTCATCGGTTGGAAAAAAGCATAGAATCATACAAAAAAGGCGAGAAAAATGAAAAACATCGTTGCACAGATTGTTGAACAGCGCAAAAAGGACATTGCGGAAAAAGGATACAGTTTCGGATTTAAGATTCCGGAGAAGAGAACGCGGAAAATAAATCCGTTCATGGCGGAGAAGGGCGTGATTCTTGAAGTAAAGCGCGCAAGTCCGAGCAAGGGCGACATCGCGCCAGGCTTGAATCCTGCTGAGACCGCGCTTAAATACAGGGAAAACGGTGCAAAGGCAATCAGCTGCCTTACAGAGGAAAATTATTTCAAGGGAAGCCTCCAGGATTTGATTGACATCTGCAATGCGGTTCCTGACGTGGCCGTCCTCCGCAAAGATTTCTTGATTGACGAGGAGGAGATTGATATTGCCTTCCGATGCGGCGCGGACGCGGTTCTTCTAATCAGCGGAATTCTTACGCTTGAAAAGATGCTCTCCATGACAAAAAAGTGCAGGGAGCTTGGAATCCGCGCGTTTGTTGAAGTTCGCACTGAAGATGACGCCAAGAAAGTTCTTGAGGTGAAAAAATATTATCCTGACACAGTTGTCTGCGGAGTTAACTCCAGAAATCTCAAAGATTTTTCCATTGATCTGCTTGTTCCTGCCATGCTAAAGAAAACTCTGGGCGGCGACGTGATTTTTGAGAGCGGAATAACAACGGCCCAGGCAGCAGAAAAAGTCGCCTCGATGGGATTTTCAGGAATCCTTCTGGGCGAGTTCGCGGCGCGCAATCCTGAGAAAGCCGGACAGTTTGTAAAGGCGTTTGAGAGCGGCGGCGAGACTTTATGCGGAAAAAAGCTTGTGGAGCTTGCCGAGAAAGTCTCAGGCGCAAAGCGTTTTCCGCTCGTTAAAATCTGCGGCCTTACACGCACGGAGGATGTCCTTCTTGCGGATTCACTCGGCGCGGACTTTGTCGGGTTCATCTTTGCCGCAGGTTTCGAGCGCAATGTATGCGGCAAAAGATTTGAAGAAATAAAGAAAGTCCTGCCGAAAGTAAAAGCTGTAAAAGTCGCCGTTGTGACGGATCCTGAAAGCGAAGAGGCCAAGGCCGCGGCGGAATTTGTCAAAGCCGGAGTTATTGACTTTATCCAGCTGCACGGAATTAGATATGAAGATGTTCCTGATTTTTTTAAAGAGCTTCCGCATTACTTTGCGCTCACGGACAAAATGGGAAATCTTGAGGAGCTTACGCGGAAGCTTGACTCTTACGGAGAGCCGAGGTTTTTGCAGGACTCAAAGGAAAGAAACTACGGAAATTGCGGCCATCTCTGGCTTGCTGGCGGAGTTACGGCGGAGAACGTGCGCGCCCTTTGCGCAAGGTTCAAGCCAGAGCTTGTAGATGTTTCAAGCGGAATTGAAGAGGAAGGAAAACCCGGCACAAAAAGCGCGGAGAAAATGAAGAAGTTTTTTGAGGAAGCGGGAGAAAACAAATAGAATTAAGAAATTTAAGGATATATCATAAAATTATCAAAATTTACTGACAAAGTAATAAAAATCTCGCTATACTTTCTTTAAGTTTAATTTAAGAAGGTTATAGGAGGAAAAAAAACATGGCAAAAATCGCTTTTTACGACACACGTTCTTATGATAAGGAATCTTTCGTAAAAGAAAACGAAAAGCACAATTTTGACATTGAGTATTACGAATTCAAGCTGAATGAAAAAACTGCGTTCACTGCGAAAGGATATGACGCAGTCTGTGTTTTCGTAAATGACGTTGTGAACGCGGAAGTTATATCCACGCTGAAATCCTGCGGAATCAAGCTGATTCTGCTGCGCTGCGCGGGATTCAACAATGTTGACTTGGATGCCGCCGCCAAAAGCGGAATAAAAGTTGCGCGTGTTCCAGCCTATTCGCCTCATGCTGTCGCGGAGCACGCTGTCGCGCTTCTAATGTCTCTGACACGCCATATACCGCAGGCTTACATAAGAACCAAGACTGCAAATTTCAATCTTGAAGGACTTACAGGACGCGAGCTTTACGGATTGACCGCAGGAATTTTCGGAACTGGAAAGATAGGACGGGTCATGGCCGAAATATTAAAGGGCTTCGGAATGAAAATTATATGCTACGATCCTTATCCGAACAAAGAATGGGCTGAAAAAAACGGCTTCACATATGTTGATGTTGACACAATATTCAAGACAAGCGATGTCCTGACTTTCCACTGTCCTCTCACCGACCAGACCCGCCATATTGTAAACCACGACACCACAAAAATGATGAAGCGCGACGCGGTTATCATAAATACAGGAAGAGGCGCTCTGATTGACACAAAGGCTCTTGTGCACGCGCTAAAGCATAAGTACATTGGAGGGGCGGCTCTAGATGTTTATGAAGAGGAAAGCGAGTTCTTCTTCAAGGACTGGTCCGCGGAGGTTCTGACAGACGATGTTCTAGCGCGGCTTCTTACATTCCCGAACGTGATTATAACTGGGCATCAGGCGTTCCTAACATCTACTGCGCTCGCAAATATTGCTCAGGTTACGCTAGACAACCTGAAGGATTTTCTTGACGGAAAAGAGCTGGCCAACGAAGTAAAGAAACAAGAATTATAAATAAAACTGGCGATTTTGGTGTGAACTCCACTTCAAAATCGCCAGTTTTATTTTAAAAATCTCTGCTAAAGTAATCTGACTTTCTTTTGTGAATTACATAAGACACAATTCCGTAAGCAATTCCGCCAAGAATCATCAGAAAGCATAGAATCTGCCCAGTTGAAATGTTTAAGAGCGACTGGTTCAGATAAATAGGCGCGCTGGTGTCCTTTGCAATTCTGTAGCCGATGTCTGCGTCCGGTTCGCGGAAATATTCTATTATAAATCTAAAGACGCCGTAGCCTGTAACATACAAAAATCCTGAGAAGCCGTCAAAAGGCTTTTTCTTGTGGCAGAGCCAAATAATCAGGAAAAGGACAAGTCCTTCAAAAAATGCCTCGTAAAGCTGGCTTGGATGGCGCGGAAGATTCACGAGCGTTGAGGTTGATGTCATTCCAATCTGGCTCATAAAATTCTGAACCCACTCAAGCTTTGATGAGAATTTTTCCGCTCCTGGAAAAACAATTCCCCATGGCATTGTCGTAATTCTTCCATATAATTCGCCGTTCAGGAAATTGCCGATTCTTCCAAAAGTGTAGCCGGCTGGAATCGCAGTGACCATCGCGTCGCACCATTTCATAAAGCTTACTTTGTGCCTTGCGCACCAGAAAATCATTCCCAGCAGGCCGCCGATAAATCCGCCGTGATAGCTCATTCCAGCAAGCCCGGTGAAATGTCCGTTCTGGAACGGCCAGAAAATCAGCCAAGGCTTTTTCCAGTAAATTCCGGATGTGTCGTAAACTAAAGTTGAGAAAATGCGCGCGCCAATCAAAAGAAATACAATTCCTGTCGCGATAAAGCTGAAAATATCATCTTCTGTCGCTTTTCTGATTGTTCCGTCCGCGTTTTTGCCGTCGAGCGCGCCTTCCTTAAGCAGTCTTTTCAAAACGAGAAAAGCTGTTCCAAACGCGAAAATGTACATTAATCCGTACCAGCGGATTAAGCCTAAAACTGGAACATTCGGAAAAATTTCCGGATGAATCCAACTTGGATAATTTATATACAAAAGTGACATTTTTTGCTTCCTTAAATTTTAAAGCCCATTTGCGCGGCTTTCACAAGCTTTGATTTTAAAAGAAGATTTTCATTCTTTAGCTGAGTCAGCTCGTACTGCTGCTGCTTTATCATGTCGCCAAGCTCGCTTACGCTAAGCGCGCCGGTTCCGACCAAATCTTCCACGTAGGACATTTTCGCTGTGTAGTCGTCGCTCGCTTCTTCGGCTGCGTTTTCAAACGAGTCGTCAAATGAAATTGTTTCGTCCTGCATAACTTTGTCGGCAATCCTGAAAATCGCCTGTGAAAGAACCGCGTTCGGCTTGTAAACAACGACTGGAAGCCTGGCCGCAAGAGCTTTGTCCTGAAGCGAATCCCTGTACATCACGCCGAGCGACTCTACGTCAAGGCCGAGATACTGCTGGCATGAACGGCGGATTTTCTGCGCCTTGTCCGCGTCCTTCGGCTCTTCAATCATGTTCATAATCAGGCGCGGATGAAACTGCTTTAGGCGCGCTTTTAGCTGGGCCGCGTTTTCCGGATCAACTTTCTCAATTGACTCAATCAGCTTAGGAATGTAAAGACGCTGGAGCGATGCGGAGTCAGAACGGAGCCTGCTCATATATTCCGCCGCTTTTGTGCCTTTCTTGAACGTCGCCGACATCAGGCGGAAGACCACGTTTTTCAGGAACAAATATCCGTTCAGAGTCGCAGTTACAGTCGGAGCTGTGACAATAATTCCCTGCGGCGAAAGAAGAAACATATCAAGAATTGTAAGATGAGTTCCCGCGCCCAAGTCTATAATCAGATAATCAGCTTTTAAGCTATGGAATTTTTTGATTAAAGCGTTTTTCTGCGCGACTTTCAGCGAGCTAAGCCCAGGAATTTCAGAGTCTCCGGCGATAAAGCTCACATTTTTGTAGTCGGTTGGAGTGATTATTTCCTCAAATTCAGAACCGCCGGTTAAAAAAGTTCCAATTCCGGTTTTTGGCGTAACTCCGATTGCAAGATGAAGATTCGATGCGCCCAAATCCAAGTCGGCAAGAACAACTTTTTTTCCTGCCTGGCCAAGCGCAACTGCTAAATTTGCGGACAAAAGGCTTTTTCCAACGCCGCCTTTTCCGCTTGCCACTGGTATAATCTGCATAAAAATAATTGTAACATAACGCAATTGATTTTTCTATTGTAGAAACATAAAATAGTCTTATGAATAAGCTGTCTTTTAAACGCCGCATTGCGGTTTTTGTTGGATTTGTAGTTCTTTCGATTTTTGCCTCGCAGTGTTTTGCCCAGTCAAACACGGAATCATCTACAAAGGCAAAGTCAAAACAATATCTTGGACAGTTTGGCGCTCTTTACGATTGGGTTCAGCAAAACTATGTCGATGAAATTGATCCGGCTGTTCTATATCGAGGCGCATTAAAGGGAATGTTGTCTGAACTAAACGACCCTTACACGACATATCTTGATGAATCGCTTTCAAGGGATCTGGGCGACACAACCAGCGGCCAGTTTGGAGGAGTCGGCCTTACAATCTCAAAAGCGTACGAGTCAACTCCGGATAAGCCGGCTTATGTCGAAGTTTCTTCGCCGGTTGAAGACACTCCGGGCGCAAAGGCCGGAATTCAGGCTGGAGATTTGATTATTTCGGTGAACGGAACTGATACTTCCACGATTACAATGGAAGAAGTTCTTGGAATGCTGCGCGGAAAAGTCGGCGAAAGCGTTGACTTGGTTATCAGGCGCGGAAAAACAATTGAATTTCCAGTGACTTTGACACGCGCGATTATTGAAGTTCCGACCGTAAAATTCGGAACAATTGACGCAAATGAAGCAGGTTTTGGCAGCGGGAAAATCGGATATCTAAAAATCATTGAATTTACGCCGCTTACGCCTGAAAAAACTCAGCAGGCAATCGACTCATTCAAAAAAGATGGAGTTTCCGGCCTTATCATTGATTTAAGAAACAATCCTGGCGGACTTATAACAAGCGTTGCCGATGTCGCGGATAAATTTATAGACGACGGCCCGATTGTTTCAACAAAAAGCAGAATCTCATATGAAAATTCTGTCTTCACAGCAAGCAAACGGAAAACAACATTGCGCAATCTTCCGATTGTTGTTCTGATAAACAAAGGCTCAGCCTCAGCCGCAGAAATTCTTTCCGGCGCTCTAAAAGATAATCATCTTGCTTATCTTGTCGGCCAGCGAACTTATGGAAAAGGCTCAGTTCAGAAAGTTCTTCCGCTTTCAGAGACAGAAGGAATAAAAGTGACTGTCGCGCGTTATTACACGCCGTCTGATGTCAATATCGATAAAATTGGAATTCCGCCGGACAGAGAAATTCTTTTTCCGCTTTTGTCGGAAAAAGGCGAGTCCCAGTTTGAAGATTTGATGAAATCTGACGAAATTAAAAATTACGTTGAAAAAAACGGCGGCGCAGAATTATCAGAAAAGAAAATCGCGAATTTTGCAAAGCAGCTTAAAAAAACTTACTCTGAAATTGACGAGCCGAGCTTACGGAAACTTATCAGAAACGAAGTTTACAAGACAAAAGGCTCAATGCTTTATGACCTGGATTACGATATTCAGCTGAAAGAAGCGATTAAGATTCTGCAGGAAGAAGATTTCGCAAGCCTTATTTCAAATGCAAAAACTTTAAAGGAGCTTCAGGATTCAGCTCAGCTTGAAGATTCTTCAAAAAACGACGCAGAAAAAAAATAATGCGCCAGTTCGTTTCAGAAAAAAAATTAGATAAAAACGGGCTTCTTGAAATTTCTGGAAAAGATTTCCGTTATTTCCGGCAGGTTTTGCGCTTTAAAGCCGGCGATATGGTTTTGGTCAGGCTGCCGGACGGAAAACTTGTGAACATGACTTTGTGTCGCGCTGATGACTCATCAAAAAAAATTGTTCTCCAGCTTTGCGCGCAGAAAGTTCAAAATCAAAAAAATGAAGATTTGTCCGAATGTTCAGAGCAAAGCGCGGAATCAAAAAATGACGGCGGTTTGCCTGATTCTTTCGAAGCGGATTTTTCAGAAAAAGGAACAGAATTTTATCTTTTTATGTTTGTTCCAAAGCCTTCTAAATTTGACTTGATTGTGCGGCAGGCGACAGAATGCGGAATTTTAAGGATTTTTCCTGTTCGCTCTGAATTTAGCCAGGCCGGAGCGGAAAAAATGAATTTCCGCAGCGAGCGTTTTGAAAGAATCATAAAAGAAGCCCGCCAGCAAAGCGGAAGCGCCGTGAACACAACCGTTGAGGAATGCATCGACGTTCAGAAACTGTGCGAAATTTGGCGGAGCGAAGCGCAGAAATCAAATGAAAATGATTACGAAATTTTCGGCTGCGTTCTTTACGAGCGGAGCGAGTTTACTTCCAGCTTGAATTACGCGATGGAAAATCTTGCGCCGGAAAAAAAATTAAAAAAATGCGCTGTTGTCTGCGGAAGCGAAGGCGGAATCAGCCCGGCGGAAATAAAAATGCTTTTGTCCGCGGGATTTAAGGCTGTTCACTTTGAAACAAATATTTTAAGATGTGAAACAGCGGCTTTGTATGGAACGGCGGTTTTGCAGAACGCGGTTTTTGAACGAGAAAATTTTCTGAAAATTACAAAAACGGGAGAGAAAAATGAAACGGATTGAACTTCTTGGCGTTCCAGTTGATGTTTGCAGGCCGGAAGAACTTGAGAGCGCGGTTCTTTCGATTCTGGAAAAAAACGGCGCGAAGCAGATTGTTTTTCTTTCCATCTGGGATTTGCTGCGCAGCCGAAATAAAAAAAAGGATTTTAAAGATTGCCTTAAAAACGCGGATTTGATTCTTCCTGTTTCAAAAAGCATTTTAAAGGCGGCGAAATTCTTGAATCTTGATGTTCCTGTCCGCTACAATCCTTTTTCAACAGTGATTCAAATTCTAAACGCCTTGGAAAAACATTACAAGTCGCTTTATCTTCTCGGCGGACGGAAAAAAGCGCTTCAGACCGCAGAAAAAAATGTCCGCGCAACTTTTAAAAATCTTCATGTTGTAGGACGCTATGTCGGCTATTATCCAAAGCAGGCTGAGGAAGATGTTGTCGCGGCAATCCGTAAATCATCTCCTTCGCTTGTGATTCTTGGCGACGGAATAAAGGAAAAAAATCTCTGGCCTTACCGCCGGAAAGATAAATTCTCGAACAGCATTTTTCTTTATTACAAGGACTGCATTGGAATTTTCGCAGATAGAATTAAACGCGTGAGCGAGGAAACTTTTAAGAAAGGCCACGAAATTTGGCACGAAATTATCAGAAGCCCGTTCAAAATTTTTCTCATTTTTCCTTACTGGGGATTTTGGCTCGCTGTATTTTGGACGAAATTCTTTAAGAAGGACGTAAAAAAAGATAAATGACAGAATTTCCAGCAGTTTTCACAAATGATTTGCAAATGCTAAAAAAGCTCAGAGAAGATAACGCTGGAAAGCCGCTTTATTTTGCTTGCGATTTTGATTCATTGAAAAATCTTCTTGAAAAGAAAAAAATAAATTCAATTCTTCTGAAAAAAGATGATTTTTCAAAAGAAATGGAAAATAAATTTCCAAGAAGCAAATACAATTTTTACTTTATTGAAGACGAAACAAAGCTTGAAAAAATCAAAAATCTGAATTCTTCAAATCATGAAAAAGTTTACGGAGACTTGTCGCCAAAACATGAAAGCAGAAGCTTTAATCAGATTTTAGGAATTTCATCTGAAATAAAAAAGCTGAAATACAAAATTTTACGAACTGCGGAGACAAATTTTCCAATTTTGATAACCGGAGAAACTGGAACTGGAAAAACTCTTGTGGCAAACGCAATTCATGAACTTTCTCCGCGCGGTAAAAAATCAATTCTGGAACTGAATGTAAATGAAATTTCTGAAGGGCTTTTTGAAAGCACTTTGTTCGGACATGAAAAGGGCGCGTTTACAGGCGCGGACTCTGCTCACAAAGGATTTTTTGAGGAAGCGGATTCAACTTCGTTTTTTCTTGACGAAATTGGAGATTTGCCGCTGAATCTTCAGGCGAAGCTTTTGCGCGTTATTGATAAAAAAGAATTTTTCCCGGTCGGTTCAAGCCGCGCGAAGAAAACGGACGCAAGGCTGATTTTTGCTACGAACGCGAATCTTCAGAAAAAAATCATAAACGGCGAGTTCCGGAGAGATTTATATAGAAGATTAAAAAATCTTTTGATTGAAGTTCCGCCGCTAAGAAAACGCAGGGAAGATATTCCGATTTTGGCGGAATCTTACATGAAGAAAAACGGAAACGGCAAGCGTTTGTCAAAAACCGCGCTGCAATTTCTTCAGAGCTACGACTGGCCAGAAAATATCGGCCAGCTTGAAAACTGCCTGAACCGCGCGATTGTGTTTTCCGATGGCGGCGAAATTAATCCTGAAGATCTGGAATTTTAAGATTTCCTTGATGCGAGTCCCGCAGCCTTTGAAAAAGTTTTTTCAATATAAACTGCTTCGCTTTCGCTTATTTCCGCGCGCGAAAGAATGTCGCGCCAAAACCGTTTCATATCTTCCTTTCCGGCGACTTTAAAAAATCCGATTTTCTGCAAATCGTCAGAAATTTCTTCCACAGTTTTTTCAAGGCGGGCAAGGTCAACAGCGACGGAGCCTTTTGAAATCTTTTTTGACGAGCGGAAAAGCTCATAAGAAATAATCTGGACCGCGTGCGACAAATTCAGCGAGCCGAATTCTTCCGACGACGGAATTGTAACGCCCATTGTGCATTCGTCAAGCTCGTTTTCTTCAAGCCCGGTGCGCTCGTTTCCAAAAACAACTGCGACTTTTCCGTTTTCTGATGTTTCCGACGCTTTTTCCGCGAATTCTTCCGGAAGCAAAAGCTTGCCGCGTTTTTTTCCGCGCCGCCGGGTTGTTCCAGCCGCAATCACGCAGTCTTTCGCCGCTTCTGTTATTGAGTCGAAAAATTCAGCGTTTTCCCAGATATAAGCCGCGTGAATCGCCAGAATACGGACGCGCTCGTCATCGTAGTCAGATTTTTTTCCGACAATCCGCAGCATTTTTATGTCGTTGTTCGCCATTGCGCGGCAAACCGCTCCGACGTTCCGGCTTTCGTCAGGCCTGTCAAGAATAATCACGATGTTTGAAAGATTCATAATCTGATAATATCACAAAACTATTTATGGTTCCTTACTTTTTACTAGACGAAATGGAGATTTTTGTTATAAACTTAATATGATTTGTTTTATCTAACAAAAAGATAAGAAAATTGGAGAAGAAAAATGGGCAACAACAATAATCTAGTTCCAGGATTTAATGACGAGAGAGATGACAGCTTAAAAATCAATCTTGAAAAACTTGATGATGTTGATAATGGCCTTGTTGTTTATTTGAACGGCTACATTGATACTTATAATTCAAGCTTTTTTCAGAAAAGAATCGCAAAAGTTGTCGAAGCCGGATTTATCAATTTGATTTTCAACTGCTCGGCTTTGAACTATGTTTCATCTACAGGAATCGGTTCTTTTACAGCGTTCTTAAAAATGATAAAGCCAAAGGGCGGCGACATTGTTCTTCTTGAGATTCAGCCGAAAGTTTACGAAGTTTTCCAGTTGCTTGGATTTTCTCAGTTTTTCAATATCAAAGACTCAATGGCAGATGCAATCCAGTTTTTTAAGCAGGGAACGCCTGTCGCGGAAAGCGTTTTTCCAAAAATCTTCAACTGCCCGGTCTGCTCAAAGCGCTTAAAGACGACAAGAGCCGGAAGATTCCGCTGTTCTGAGTGCAAGTCAATTCTCGCGATTGACCAGCAGGGACAAGTTTTTCTTGGATAAAATTTTAGTAAAATAAAACTAAGCCATTCCTTAACGGAGTGGTTTTTTTTATCTGTTTTTCGTGCTATCATCTAATAAGAATGAAAAAAGCTCTGAGTATTATTTGTATTTACATTCTTGTTTGCGTTTTTTGCACGGCGGCGCTTGCGACATTGTTTATGTTCAATGCTGACATACTTTCGTATGTGACAGATGTTCCGTCGAAATTGTTTTCACTTGACGCTTTTCTTTATGGCCTTGCCGTTTCTTTTCCGCTGACAAGTTCAGCCGCGCTTTTTGCAGTTGTTCTGCTGATGATAAGAAACCGCGGAAATCAGATTCTATCTTTGATTTTTTATGTTGCGCTTGGAGCGGCGACGTGGCTTTTTTTAATTCCTTTTTCACTTTCTTCTCTTTCAGATTTTGAATCGCAAAATGCAAGTGCAAATTTTAGAAAGGCTGCGACTTCCGCTGGAATTTTCCGCGAATATGAAAACGGCGTTTTTTATAATTCCCGCATTCTGGAAAATGGAAACGCCGACGGAATTTTTATTGACACAACAGGTTTTCTTGGCGAAGAAGGAAAAATCACAAGTTTTTATGATTCTCCTGTAAACAACGAAGCGGCTTATCCTTATTCAGATATTTTGATAAAAAATGCGCTGGAGCCGCCAAAATATGTGACTTATCCTCTTGCCGTATATACATCGCTTTTAACCGCCGCCGAAAATTCCTACAGAAACGGCTGGAGCAGCTGGCTTTGCTTCGCTTCGTTTGCTCTTGCGCTATTAGCGACTTACGGCCTGCAGTTTTTAAGCTCATGGCGGCTTTGCTCCGCTCTTTCAGTTGCAACCGGCCAAATTCTGATTGTCTTTGTGAATTATTTTTATTACATGGGATATTTTCCGTCCGGATTAAAACAGCTTGAGCCGATAATTTCAAAAGTTATTCCAGTTTCTGACGGAAATTCTCTGATTCTCGCAGTTAATTTTTTAATTGCGGCGCTGCTTGTTCTGTTCGGAATTGTGATGGGAATTTATAGAAATACAAAGGCTAAATCTGACGGAAACGGAGAAATTCAATGAGAAAAACTGCACTTATCATTTTTGCATATGCGCTTTTGGCTTTTGCGGCTTGTCTTGCCGTTTCATTTGCTTTTCCGAATTTGCCGGAGCTTTTGCCCGGAGCAAAAACAAATTATCTTGTTGTCCAGGGACTGATTTATTTTTTTAAGCTTGCGCCGGCTTTGTTTTTATGCGGATTTCTTGTCGGCTGCTCAATTTCTTACGGACGCGACTGTGAAAAAGCGAAAATAAAATATTCAAGAGTTGTAATGGTTCATTTCCGGAAAGCGATGATTGTCTCGCTTCTGTCTGTTTTTATAATCACAATGATTACAGAAGTTTTTATTCCGATGTGCTCTGAGCGGCAGCATCTGGAAAAAATGAAGCCTTCAGTTTTTAATGAATACATGTCGCTTGCAGATTCTTATTATCAGAAAGGAGAAATGGAAGAGGCTTTTGAATATTCATCGAACGCCGAGAAAATTAATCCGAAAGATGATAAAGCGAAATGGCTTAAAGAACATTCACAGGCCGCGCTGAATTCAATGAAAGGCGTTGAAGATGACGAGGAAGAGCCGAAATTTGTATATGTTCCGATTGAGGAAAGCAGCGGAGAAACTGTCGCCTCGCTTATAAAAAAAGCCAAAGACGCGGAAGAAAAAAAAGATTGGTTTCACGCGCATTATTACGCTTACATGGCGGTGAACATTGGAAACAGCCGCGACACAAATTTTGCCGAGGCGCAAAGGCTTGCGAGCGAGGCTTGGAATCATCTTTTTGAGCCGGAGATTTTTGAGGAGAACGAAGAGCAGATTCTTTTCAGAAAAAAGCGCGAAGCCTACATGAGCTTGATAAATGGCGATAATATTGAGGCGTATTATAAATTTCTTGAAATTTCAAAAACGAACGACCTTGCGGCCCGCGATCCTGACGTTGTGCAGTTTTTAAAGCTCGCTGAGGAACGTGTTAGCCGGCAATGCTTTTTTGTTGATGAAACGAAAGACTTAAAACAGTTTGAAATCGCGCATGACATCTATTTTGCAGTTACTCATGACGACGGCGCGAAAGATGTTGTTTTTATCAAGGGAATAACGCCTGTTAAAGATTCCGGCGGAATGGTTCAATATCTGCGCGGTTTTAAAATGGTAAGCTTTGACAAGGACGGCCAGTTCAAAATGTCGCTCTCAGACTCGTATGTAAAAATGCTTTCCGTAAAAACTGACACTTTTGATGAAAAAACGAAGCGCGAGTTTGGAATAAAAGATGATTTTAAAAATGTTCCTTATTTAATGCTTACAGGAATTTCAAGAGAGAATTCAAAAGATGAAATTTCTCCAGTCTTTGAATTTGCCGCTGAGCTTGGTAAAAAATCTGACGAGCTGGACAATTATTTTATTCTTGGAATTTCTTCAAATGATTTTGATGCTCTTTGCGACGCTGGAATTGGTTCCGGCAAGATGAATCTAGTTTCGCTTGCAAAGCTTCTGCCGAAAGTTCACAGCTTTGGATTTTCACCGGAAATTTACAGCGCAACTTTTTTAGACAGGATAACTTATCCGCTTTTTATGCTTCTTGTCTTTATGGTTTTAGCTTGCGCGGCGTGGAATTACAGGCTTGACGCTCCAATTTTTAAATTTAAATGGATTTTTGCAATGCCGTTCATTTCTGTAATTATCTTTGCGCTCCTGGAACTTACTTTTTATGCGCTGAAGCTTTTAAATTTCATTCTCGTTGTTTTTACAGGAAATTTCGCAGTTTTAATTTCGGCTGCGATTCTTGTTGTTTTGCTTTTCATTACAGCATTTTCTTTTATAAGTAAAACTGTATAAAAATTAATCGACAAAAATACCGGCATTTTTAATGCCGGCTAACTTTTTTAATCTTCTATTTCCACGCGCTCAATGTGCGCGCCGAGCGACATAAGTTTTTCAACAAGAAGCTCGTAGCCGCGCTCAATCTGATAGACATTTGAAATTGTGCTTTCGCCATGTGCGGCAAGCGCCGCAATCACCATTGCCATTCCAGCACGCACGTCCGGAGATGTAAGCTTGTCGCCGTGAAGGACGCTCGGTCCTGAGACAACTGCACGGTGCGGATCGCACAAAGTAATTCTCGCGCCCATTCCAATCAGCTTGTCAACAAAGAACATCCGGCTTTCAAACATTTTTTCAAAAATCAGAACTGTGCCTTCAACCTGGGTCGCGACAACAGTCATGATTGAAGTTAAATCCGGCGGAAATCCCGGCCACGGCGCATCGTCGATTTTTGGAATCATTCCGCCTAAGTCCTGGTTCACTTTGAGCTCCTGGCCGACTGGAACAGTAAGCTTGTCGCCGTCAATCACCCATGAAATTCCAAGCTTCGAGAAAGCGACTTTTAGCGGCCTCATTTCCCGCGGACGAATTCCTGTTATTGTGATTGAGCCTTTTGTCGCGGCCGCAAGTCCAATGTAAGAGCCGATCTCCATAAAATCCGGGCCGATTGAAAAATCTGTTCCGTGGAGTTTCTTTACTCCGTCAATCTGAAGAATATTGCTTCCAATTCCTGAGATTTTTGCGCCCATGGAAACAAGCATCTCGCAAAGATCCTGGACATGAGGTTCGCTCGCTGCGTTCGTGATTGTCGTGTGGCCTTCCGCAAGAACTGCGGCCATAACTGCGTTCTCTGTCGCAGTTACAGAAGTTTCGTCAAGAAAAATATCGGCACCGGCAAGCTTGTTCGCGACGAAGTTAAAAGTTCCGTCAATCTCGATCCTGGCGCCAAGCTCCTGCAATGCAAGAAAATGCGTGTCAACGCGGCGCCGTCCGATTACATCTCCGCCCGGCGGCGGCATAACCGCTTTTCCGGTGCGGGCGACAAGCGGACCTGCGAAAAGA
Organism: uncultured Treponema sp.; assembly: GCA_964538245.1. Lineage (GTDB taxonomy): Bacteria > Spirochaetota > Spirochaetia > Treponematales > Treponemataceae > Treponema_D. The sequence goes on along the minus strand of CAZIFO010000002.1, from coordinate 1,657 downwards.
ATCGAAGCGCGGATTTTTTTGCTCAGCTCCGCCGGAATGTCCGAGCGGTTGATGTTTTTCGGACGGATTTTCCACGCGTGCAGCCCGATTCTCTCGACAGTTCCGCCGAGCGACTGAAGAATCAAAAGCATTACATTCGTGTCTTCAATGTTCGGAATGTTGCGCAGAATAACTTCGTCTTCGGTCAGAAGCGTTGCGGCGATGCAGGGCAGGGCGGCATTTTTGTTTCCGCTTGCCGCGATTGTTCCGCGGATTGGAATTCCGCCTTCAATTCTATATTTATGCATTCTGATTCTCCATCAAGTTGATTAAAATCTCGCAGGCCTTGCACATCTGCTCAAGCGAGCACCATTCGTTGCGCGAGTGATAGTTGTGTCCGCCTGTAAAAATGTTCGGAGTTGGAATTCCCATTTCTGTAAGGCGCGAGCCGTCTGTTCCTCCGCGGATCGGAGTAAAAACAGGCTCTACTCCGGATTTTCTGTACGCATCGACAATTTTCTTTACAACATCAGGATTTTTGTCCAGGCCGTTTTTCATGTTCAGATATTGCTGCGTGTGCGTGACTTTTACTTTTCCGCCGAAAGATTTTGCCGTTGCCTCGGCAAGCAAGTCAACGAGAGATTTTTTCTCTTCCATTCCGCTTTCTGTAAAATCGCGCAGAATCAGGCTGACTTTTGCGCTTTCAATTGAGCCTTCAACAGACATCGGCGCAATAAATCCCTCGTAGCCGTCGGTTGTTTCAGGTGAAAGCTGACGAGGAAGGTTTGCGACAAAATTTGAGGCCATGGAAACCGCGTTTATAAGTTTTCCGCGCGCGCTCCCAGTGTGCGTTGAAACTCCGGTGAATTCAACTGTGGAGGCGAACGCATTGAAACATTCAACCTCAAGCTCGCCGATATGTCCGCCGTCAACCGTGTAGGCGAATTTTGACTTCAAAAGATTGAGCGGAACATTGTCCATGCCGTGTCCAGTTTCCTCGTCAGGCGAAAAAATCACTTCGACAGCGCCATGCTCTGCTTCCAGGTGGCTATGGAAATATTCAAGCGCGCTCATAATCGCTGTGACTCCGGCCTTGTCGTCCGCACCGAGCAAAGTTGTTCCGTCGGAATGGATTATTGTCTCCCGGTTCTTTCCGGCGAGTGCCAGAAATTCGTCATTTTCAGGATTCAATGAAGAGCCGCATTTCAGGTCAATTTTTCTTCCGTCATAGTTTCTTTCAATAACTGGATTTACGTTTTCACCAGAAACTTCCTCAACTGTGTCCATATGCGCAAGAACGCAGAACGGAGGATTTTCTGACATTTTTGGAGTCGGCTTTAAAAATCCGTAGACGTAGCAATGCTCCGTCACTTGCACATCTGAAAGCCCGAATTCAATCATCTGATTTTTTAGAAGATTCGCCAGGTCAAACTGCCTTTTTGTTGAAGGCTGGATATTTTTATCTGCTTTGGCGGAATCAGAAGTTGTCCAAATTTTTACGTAAGATAAAAAACGGTTCAAGATTCCGTCAGTTTCATTTTTAGAAAAAAGTGACATAAAGATATTTTAAGCGAAAAAAACACTTTGGAAAATAGGAGCTCTCTGCATTGCAATCTTTTTATTTAGCCCAAATTTCGAGTTTTATAAAAATTTACAAAAAAGGCGTAATCCTTTAAAA
>CAZIFO010000001.1:0-194920 GCA_964538245.1 uncultured Treponema sp. | reverse complement strand
TTAATCTTGGCATTTTTGATGTCATTAACTGTCATTTAAGATCTCCTTAAAAAAAATCTATTACTTTCAGATTATATTAAATTTTTTTTTGATGTACAATGTTTTTTGTATTTAGAATTTGTTATCATCAAGATATGAAGAAAAATTTACTCGTATTTTTCATTTTTCTGACATTTCAAGCTTTTCCGCAGACTTTTTTAGACAAAGCCGAGCCACAGAAAAACCAGGCGGCTGTTTACATCAGCGCAGAAGATTTTGGCCCGGCGGTAGAAAAAATTGTTGTTCAAACTCAAAATTTCTATTCTCAAAAGCAAATTGATGAAAACTACGGAGATTTTGAAATAAGCAAAGTCCTTTTCTTAAAAAATGCGGGAACAGGATTTCCACACGGCGAATGGAATTTCACAAAAATTTTTACGTCCGATTCATACGGAAACAAAATAGAAGGAAAAAGCAATTTTCTAACTTTTCTGCACGAAATCAAGCCAATAAATCATAAAAATGAAGAAAACAACGAAAATGATTTTGATGATGACAACTTCACAGATGAAATTTCAAATCTTAGTCCCTTTACAGGCTCTGTCGCATCAACAGAATTTAGAAATCTCTACGGATATAAAATAGAAAACGATGCGCTCGGCATAAAAATCACAAAAGTTTCCGCTTACATCTGTCCGGAAATCACAAAATTCAAATTTGGAAAATCTGAATACGTTTTTGAAAACCAGGATTTAAACCAGCAAGACCAAGATAAAAAAGGCAAATCAGAAAAAAAACAAAAAAATGAAAAAATCACAATGAACTACGCTTATTTTATGCCGGAAAATCCTAAGTCAGAGAAAATTCCGCTGATTTTATGGTTCCATGGGCTAAGTGAAGGCGGAAATGACATTTTAAAGCTGCTTCTCAATGTAAAAACAACTGCTCTCGCAGGAGAAAAAATTCAAGGCCATTTTAAGAACGGAGCGGCAATTTTAGCTCCGCAAGCCTCTTCGAGCTGGCTTGAGGCCGAAGACAAAGGCGCGTTCGGCCTGCATTACTGGACTCCGGTAGACAAGGACGGCGCGGTAAAATCAGCTGGAAAAATCATAAAAAAGCCTTTCTCAAAGCTTGAAAACCTTTTGGGAAATTTTATCATAAGCGAGGATGAATCAAGTTCAGAAGATGAAATGGAAAAAGTCTCATCTGAAATAGAAAACGGAAAAAAGCCTTTCGCCGCTGTCTCGCTTTTTTCAAAGCCGGTAAAAAAGCTCCTTGACGATTTTCTTGATTCAAATCCGCAGATTGACCGAAAAAGAATCTATATCGGCGGAGCTTCCGCAGGCGGCTACATGACAATGAACATGGCGATTCAATATCCGGACGTTTTCGCCGCGGTTTTTCCAGTTTGCGAGTATTATCTTGACTCAAAAATTTCTGATGAACAAATAAAATCGCTCTCAGCAAAGCCAATCTGGTTTACTTATGCAAAAAACGACAAGACCGTAAATCCAAACAAAAATTCAGTTCCGACAATTGAACGCCTGAGAAGTGCAGGAGCGCGCAATCTGCACATTTCCACCTATGACAAAGTTGAATGGAACGGAATAACTTATGGCGGGCATTACAGCTGGATTTACCTTTTCAACGACGACTGCGAAGAGAACGGAACAAAATTTTTTGACTGGCTTGGTTCAAACACGCTTGATTAAATAGCCAAATCGATAAAATCTAATCATTTGAACGCTAAAATTCAAATCTTGAATCAAAACAATCAATATGATAGACTTGTACAGTTATCTTTATTTCAATTTACACTTTCTAAGGATGGAAACATTATGGGCATTCGTGGAGAACTCTTTACGACTCAAGTTTTGCTTGACAACCGCTCTTATTTTTTTAACGTAAAAGAAAACAGGGCAGGCGATGTTTTTCTGCAGATTGTAGAAAGCAAAAAAGGCGAAGGCGCAGATTTTGACCGCCATCAGATTTCAATTTTCGCTGATGACATGCAGAAAGTTCTTGCAGGACTTGATGACTCGCTCAAATTCATCGAAAAAGACCGCAAGGAAAAAGCAAAGCTCCGCGCAGAGAAAAAAGCCGAAAAAGAAGCGAAATACGGTTTCGGCGGCGACAAGAAAATCGTCAGAAAAATTGGACGCGAGCCAGACGGAATCAAACGTACGGGCAAAGTTATTCACATCAAATCAAAGAAATCAGACGAAGACAAATCAGAATAGAAAAAAGCCGGAGTTTTCTCCGGCTTTTCTTTTGCAAAACTATCAGGATTTTGAACAAATCTAATACTTAAAGCTCATTCTCTGGATCGGGCTTGGGCCGATTTTACGGCAGATTTCGCGGTGGGCTTTTGTCGGATAGCCTTTGTGCTTCGCGTATCCGTATTCTGGATAAAGCTTGTCGTATTCAGTCATCATCTTGTCGCGCTCAACTTTTGCGATTATGCTGGCCGCCATGACTTCAGGATATTTTCCGTCTGCCTTCGGCTCGCATCTTACCTGGCATGGAACGTCGGGGCAGCTTGTTCCGTCTGTAACCGCGGAAATAATTTCGTCAAGGCTAGCATTTTCGTCAAATTCTATCTGCTGCGACTTTAGCCATGCGGGAAGCTTTTCTTTCATCATCCCGTAGGCTTTTTTCATCGCGAGCATTGAAGCCTGCAGAATATTGATTTCGTCAATTGTCTTTTCATCAACAACGCCAAGCCCCCAGCACGCTTTTTCCATTATGACTTTTTCAGCCGCGTCACGTTTTTTTTCAGAAAGTTTCTTTGAGTCGTTCAGAATCTCAAGCGGAAAATCTTTAGGCAGAATTACGGCTCCTGCTGTAACAGGTCCTGCCAGCGGCCCTCTTCCCGCCTCGTCAAATCCACAGATTAACATCATAAAATTTCCTCCAAGATTCCAGATTAAACGCAGATGCACACGGCTAAAAGGATTTCCGCAGATATTTCAGTTTACATTAATTTTCGTTTTATTGCCGGAATCTTCTATAATTAATGTTTTTGAGTCTTTATAGATTGCGCTTTGTCCGGGCTTGCGCTCGTCGAAAGACAATTTGAATTCGTTTCCGTTCATCCTTAGATTTGACTTTTCAGACTCGATTATTCTTCCAAGATGGCAGAAAATGCCGCACGAAGAATCTTTTAAGCTTAAAGAAGACGAAGAAACGCTGAAAACAGCCGCGGCTTTTGACGAGCATGAAATCTCGCAGGCCAGAGCGTCAACTTCGGACTTAAGCGCGGAAACAACGCAGGCATAAGATGATGACTGCGCTGAAATTTGCGAAGACTTCAAGCTTACGGCCGAGGAAGATGAATTTATCAAAGTTCCGCTTCCGCTGAAATTTCCGTAGACAATGCAGTTGTCAAAATCCGCGGCGGCGCTTTCAAGGACAATCATCCTGGAGTCGGAATTTTCTGTTTCAAGAAAGTCTTTTTCAATAAGACAGTTTGCGAACGAAACGCTTGAGTTCCGCACAGTCAAAAAAGAATCAGGCTCAAACGTGATTTTTGATTTTGCTGAGCTTGTTCCGGTAAACGCGCAGTTTGATTTTATCAAAGTCTCGCCGCCTGAAAAATGAAAATCTCCGGTCACAAAAAAATGCGAATAATCTGAGCCTTCTATGACCTTTAAAACCTGCTCCATTCTGTTGAACGGCTTTCCGCCGCTTCCGTCAGGATTTTCCGCGGCAGAAGAAAAATCGATAAAATAATTGAATTTGTCAATTATAAGACTGTATTTCGACACCGGGCTTTTGTTTCCAGCGCTGTCAACTGCGTATGAGGCGAATTTATAGAAAACCGCCGAGTTTTTTCCGGCGCGGAGCAAAAAAGTTTTATAATCATAAGGCTTAAAATCAGAAAGCTGATATTTTTCAAGCGCAGGCGAATCTTCGCTGTAGTTTCCGCCTTCAAGCGCGTGCGGGCCTGAAAAAGCATAGAAAACCTTTGCGCCGTGTTCCGCTGAAATTTTCAGCCTAACATCTGAACGCGCATAGAAACCGGGCGCGCTCGCATCAAATTCAGGCGGAAGAGGCGGCTTTTTATCAACATCATATTCATCAAAGAAAAGTCCCTGGAAGACTCCGCCGCAAAAAACAGCGAATTCAGCCTTGCCGGAAATCTCTTCGCCTTCAAGAGAGTCAAAAACAACCTGGCTGTAAAGAAAATCATTTGCCGGGCTTAGATTCTCATAATCTTCACTTTTATCCTCATCAAGGCCGGCGGAAACAATCTGCATCTTGTAGCCGGCGTTTCCTTTCAGCGAGAAAACCGCTGCTCTGCCGTCATAAACTTTCTCAAGCTCAGGCTTTGGCGGAAGAACAAAAGACTCAACAGGATTTCCATTCTCATAGGCGACGCTCTGCCATCTTAAGATGTGAGAAACGCTCCGGTCAACCACAAAAGGCTTTTTCGAGGCCGACCAATATCCGTCGTCAAGCTGCCAGATTAAATTCTTTCCTGTGAATTCAATTTTGCTCCAGTCCGAGACTTTAAAAGGAAAATCCTCGTTTTCTGAAAGCTTTTCCGAACTCCGCGCCTTAACATTGACTATAAATCTCCAAACTGATTTTCCGTCTGTAACCGAGCACGGAACAAGACGCGGAAGGCAGTTTGCAGGAGAAACGGAAAGCGCGCCTCCGTCAATGAAAGTCTTGTTGCCGTCGCCCGCAGCATATTTCAGCGGAGGCGGAACATTTAAAGATGAAGACGCCGAAACCAGCGGCCCCGACAAGATTTTTGAAATAAAAGAAGATTCCGCGCTTCCGTCAGCAAAAGGATTAGGATTTCCCTGCACGCGGTATTTAATCTCGTATCTTTCCACATTTTCAGAACTGACAACGGCGACTTTTAAGTCCACCTGCCCGCTCTGTTCTATTAAAACCGGGCTGTCATATGCAAATCCTGAGTCCAGCGGATCATTTTTTGACTCGGACGCGGAATATGAATAAAACGCCTCCTCGCCTTCCCTCAAATTAATGACAAGCGGCTGCCGGTTCGCAAAAGTTCCTTCAACCGGCGAAAGAATCCGCTGGCAGAAAAGCGAGAAAGGCAGCATTAAAATAAAAAGAAAGGCGGCGCGTTTTTTCAATTTTTCAGTCTGGTTAAAGAACCTCGTCAAGAACAGCGCGGAGCTCTGGATCTTCCTTGTAGTAATGCTCCTCAAGCTCCTCTTTTGTAAGTCCGACAAGCTCGTGGCTGCAGTAGTGAATCCATCTGTCCTCCTCCGGCTTTGAGATGTCGAACTTGCGGCACCAGTAGTCAGGCTTGATTGGAAGAGTCTCCTTGTTCGTAAAATTCTTGTAGTCGTGGACAACAACCTTGATGTCCTTGCGCGGAACGCCCTTGCTCAGAAGATAATCAACAAGATAGTTCAGCGTGCGGCCAGTGTCGTAAATATCATCAACAAGAAGAATTTTGTCTCCCTGGCGAAGATAATCCGGAGAATAAGTCCAGCCGTCAATGCGGATCTCGTCGTGTGAACGGATGTCCGTGTATGAGCGCGCGACAACAGCCGCGTATAAGACCGGCTTTTTTCCTTTGAGCGCGAGCTTAAAATACTCGCTGATTACGTTGCCCATGTAAGCGCCGCCGCGGAGCGGAACATAAATAATGTCCGGAATAAATCCGTCGTGGTAAATCTTGCTCGCAAGCTTGAGCGCGTCGTTTCTTACAGTCTCATATGGCAAAAATTCTTTCATTCTGTGCTTTCCTCGTAAAAGTTATCTTTCAATTCTAAGTTTTAAAATGATTTTTTTCAATATTTTAAGGATAAATCAAAATCATATCATCTAAAAAATCCTCTTTTCTAACTTGCCGCATTTGATTAAATTTACAGAATGGATTTTGCAAACACAAAAATTGTGAGAATTGAAGGCGGAAAACTCTGGCTCAGCTCATTTTTGAACCAGGACGCGTTCGGACGGACAAATCTTGCGCTTTCAATAGAAGAAAAAGGAAAAAATGCTGAATTTGATGATAAAAACGTAAAGTTTTCAGATTTCAGCTTTACAGCCGTCGAGGAAGATAAAAACGGCTCGGTCTGCTTTACGTCGCCCCTAGAAAACGCGGAGACATTTCTTGAGATTCTTAACTCAGAAAACTTTGATGATAAAAAGAAAAACGCAGTCAAAAAACTGATTCTCGCGCTCACAGAAGCCTATGAAAACAAAATTGACCTGAAAATCTCAGGCGCGGAGGGAATTCTCTTTTCCGACGGAAAAATCATTTTTCTTCCGGCGGAGCTTTTTGCGCAGTGCGTCTCAAACAGCAGGAACGGAGAAAATTTCAAATACATCTACAAGGGGCTTGAAGACAGCGAGCAGGTTCTGTTCTTTAGAAGCGTGGCCGCGTACAAGGCTCTGACAGGAAAGCTTCCTTTTGATGAAGACGACTTGACAAAGCGGCAGACAGACATTGCGGACGAAAAATTTATTCCGCTTGAGCTTTATCTTCCGGACCTCGACAAAAAGCTTGCGGCGGCGATTGACGCAGGACTAAAAATCAGAAGTGAACAAAAACACAGCTCCGGACGGCGCGAGTTCTCAGACGCAAAGGAAGAGAAAAAGCGCAAAGATATTCTTGCTGCGGCGGAAAAGTTCGACGCGGAAAAATTTGATGAGGAACTGCAGCGTGCGGCTGGATTGCTTCGCTCCGCTCGCAATGACGGTAAAGAGCCCCGCAAGGACGATGGAACATCCCGCAATGACGCAGAACTTGAAGCGAAGCGGAAATCATTTTTGAAAAAGCAGAATGCAAAGGTCGCCTCGAAAAGGTTTTTCAGGCGGAACAGAAACGCGCTTCTCGCCCTGCTTGCGTTTGCGGTGTTCGCATTCTGGATGGCAAGCGGATTTGTGCGCGAAAACCGTCTTCTCGCAACAACAAAGGGACTAAACTCAACACAAGCGGCAGCGCTCATGTACAGTTTTATCCACAGGGCCGACGTTCCAAACCTGCAGGAAGTCGCAAAAGGAAAATACACAAAGGACTTGATTTTTAAAGTCGCAGGATTCTATGTTACGGCGAAGCAGCGCGAAGAGCAGAACGCAGGCGACAAAAGCGTGACTCCCGGCGAATGGCTTTTTTACAAGCAGAACTCGTCAAACTGGATGTACGGAATAACAAACCTAAAGATTGACGGAAAACCGTTCCCGGCGGAAAGCGAGTATCCAAAACGCAAAGACAAGCCGCTTCCAATAAAGGAAGAGAACGGAAAGATTCTAAAGCGCGGCGACAAAGCATCACACAGCGCGGAATACTATCTTGTTCATCAGGACTCAAACAGAATCTACGCGGAAAAGATTTCTGAAACCGTCACTCTTTCATGGAAAGGAAAAAGATGGGTCGCGACAAGCGTAGAAGGAAAATCCGAGCCGCTTTCTGTAAGCGCAAAAGCTTTCTCAGATGAATACTACGCGCTCCTCGGCGGCGGAAAGAGCATCCATGACGCTGCGGCCCAGCTGCGCGGAAAATACGAATGGCTCCCTGATGAAGCCGACATGAGAAACGACGCGAAGACACTCGCAGAAAAATACGGCAGCGTCGAGGCGGAGAAGTTTTTGTCGGAGAATGGAGAATAAAATTTTTCTTTTTTCCCCAACATAAAAAAATCCCCCGCGAAGCCAACGGCTTCAAGCGGGGGACAAAGCAAACAGCTTTTATTAATTAGAGCAAGCTCAGCTCACGGAAAGAGGCTTTGTGTAGACAAGTTTTCTCACTGTCTTGTTCACCACTTTTCCGCGGCCGGCCGCAGTTTTTATCACGAGATAATACTGCTTTCCGGACTCAAGATTGTCAGGGAGAATCAGCTCAAGGAACGTCAGCGTGTTCTTGAAAAAGTTCTCTTCCGGAATATTAATCCAGTCAGACTCATTTTCGTCAATCCGTCCATCTACGCCGAGCGGAGACAGGAACAGTCCTGTTTGTCCTGCTTCACCGGCAATCTTCAGGCGGCGTCCTGTAATGCGGACTGGCTTTCCTTTTGTTATCGTGCAGTCCTTTCTGTGTGTTGATAAATCTTCTATCTCGGAAATTATCGGAGATGTGTCTTCTTGTTTCGCCATTGAGACATTGGCTTTCGCCACGGCCTCAAGAGCTTCCTGTGATGGTGTAAGTCCGAGCGTAAGGCCCGGAATATCTGATATATTAGGATTTAATGAGGAAATCTTTCCTTCAACACTGGGATAAGCTGTCACCAGCTCCAGCAAATTTACAGTGATTCCCTGTGAAAGCAGCTCAAGGGCGGCTTCTTTGAATAACATTGACACAGCAGTTAATGTGGCCGCGTCGTAAACTTTAGATTTTTTCAGGACCTCAGCAATCACGTTGTTCATTCCGGCTTTTGTCCGCTGAACCTTCGCATAGCTGGAGTCATCGTCTTTCATATAATTTTTGTGGATTGTTACATTAACTTTGCCTTCCAAAGTCTGAATCGAGTTTGTGTCCATTTTTGACCTTCTTTTTTCCGCTCATGGCGGCTGAAATTTTCTGAAATCTTATGCTTTATCATATCTAATTACCTGATTTCATTATTAGTCTTTGCTCTATTGAACAGGCGCCGGAAACCCTCGCTGACAAGCTATATATTAATCAATTCAGCATTTTATGACGCTCAAGATTCGACGAAGAGCTTTCGCATCACCCTTGTTTATTGTCCGCCCGTCCTCCGGAAAAACGACAGCCGGACACTAGACATCTGTTTTCATTCGTTCTCCTCCTTTTTCTTCGCCATGGACGGCGAAATAATAAAGCGCATTTGCCTTTAATTTAAATATAAGCATGAATAATCCAACCGGCAAGATTTTTTTAATAAAACGTCATTTTTTTAACATAAAGCCGCAGCCACCGCAAAACGCGTTACAAAGCGTATTTAACCAACGTTACACAATTTAACGCGGCAATATTACACTGTGTAAGATTCGTACCTTACTCTGTGTAATGTTGAAATCTTACACTGAGTAAGATTTTAAATTCTTACACCGTGTAAGATTTATTCTGACATTTTTACGTTTTTTGTCATATTGACAAGCCATAAGTTTACGCATAGAATTCAATCAACTTTTATTTTAGAGGTTAAATATGGCTTTTGAGTACAATCTTGAAAAACAGCATGCCAAAGGCAAGCTTCATGCGATTGAAAGAATCAATTTGCTTTGCGACAAAGACAGCTTCATGGAAATTTACGCTGGAGCCAGACATCAGTGCACAAACTTCGGAATGGACAAAAAAGATTTGCCATACGACGGTGTAATCACAGGATTTGGAACAATCAACGGCAGAAAAGTCGGAATCTATTCTCAGGATTTTACAGTTCAGGGCGGCTCGCTCGGAAAAGTCCACGGAGAGAAGATTGCCGAGCTGATTGAAAAAGCGATTGAATACAAATGCCCGGTAATCGGAGTAAATGATTCTGGCGGAGCGAGAATTCCGGAAGGCGTTGACGCTTTGTGCGGCTACGGCGAGATTTTCAAGCAGAACGTGCGCGCCTCAGGCGTCATTCCGCAGATTTCAATCATCGCAGGCCCTTGCGCAGGCGGCGCGGTTTATTCTCCGGGACTCACAGACTTTATCTTCACAGTTGACAACATCTCGCAGATGTTCATCACAGGACCTAAAGTTGTAAAGCAGGTTATGTTCATGGACATTTCGGCCGAGGACCTTGGAGGAGCCGCAATCCACTCGCAGAAGTCAGGAGTCGCGCACTTCCGCTGCTCAAACGAGAACGACTGCTACGAAAAGGTCAGAAAGCTTCTTGACTACATTCCGCACTACTACGGCGACAAGGAGCCGTTCGAGGCAAAAGAGAAGAAAGGGCTTTTCGCAAAGCCTGACTTTAAATACACAGAGAAAAAGGCGAAGGAGCTTGACACAGTTCTTCCAGAGCAGAGCACAAAAGGCTACGACGTGCGCGAAGTTATAAACCGCGTGATTGACGACGACACATTCTTTGAAGTGATGCCGGAGTTCGCAGCGAACGCTGTAGTCGGATTCGGCAAAGTCGAGGGAAAGACAGTCGGCATTGTCGCGAACAACCCAGGCTACCTCGGCGGAGTTCTTAACTGCGACGCGTCCGACAAGATTGCGCGCCATGTCCGCTACTGCGACTGCTACAACATTCCGCTCCTGAACTTTGTCGATGTTCCGGGATTTATTCCGGGGCCGCAGGAAGAGCAGAAAGGAATCATCCGCCACGGAGCGAAGATTCTGTACGCATACGCCGAGGCGTCAGTCCCGAAAGTAACAGTGATTCTGCGCAAGGCTTACGGCGGCGCGTACATCGCGATGTGCTCAAAGCATCTCGGAGCGGATTTTGTCTACGCATGGCCTAAAGCGGAAATCGCCGTAATGGGAGCCGAGGGCGCGACAGGAATTCTTTTCGCAAAGGAGATGAAAGATCCTGCGAACAAGGAATTAGTCGAGCAGAAAAAAGCCGAGTACAAGGCGACTTTCATGACTCCGACAATCGCGGCGCAGCGCGACTATATCGCGGCCGTGATTGAGCCGGAGGAAACAAGAAAGCGCGTTGTCCAGAGCTTTGAAATCCTTGAGAACAAGAAGATTTCCGATGTAGTCGAAAGAAAGCATGGAAATATTCCGCTGTAATTTTATTTCAGACTGATGAAGCTGCCCGGTGTTTTCCGGGCAGCTTTTTTATTCAGGAAACAGCTAGGCAAAAGCAGATAAATCAGTCGTCTTTTGACAAAGTGTCAATTCTCCTGATATTGTCAACAGGAACGTATGTTTTTCCGTCATGGACAATCCAGCCTACAGCGGAACGGTATCTATTCGTGTCTGCATATTTATCGCTGCGCGATGTCGGCGTGATATTCACATAGCTTTTTCCATTTATCATCTCGACGTTTCCATTCGCCACTACAAAATGCAAAAGCTCAATATCCTTGCCCTGCTCGTTTTTCTCAAGGCCGTAAACAACCCGCAGGCTGACGACAGTTTCCTTGGAGCTTTCCATAACTCCCGCGATGTAGTTTGCAACAGACATCGCAGCCTGAGTATCACAGTTCCAGACAGATGACGCATTCTGTGTTGACAATCCATAAAAACCGCTCGTTTCGTCTGATATGCTTTTTAGATTATCTACAGCAACCGCTGTATGCTTAAGCCCGTAATTTTCTTCGATTTTGCTCCAGCTTATATCTCCGCTGTTTTCTATGAAATTGCTTTTGTCACTGTTTATAAACGAATTGTCAATTTGGAATCCTGTCAAAGCTGTTAGAGTTTCGGCGACTGTTGTAACAACGCAGCCCTGATCCTTTGCTTTTTCATAAGATGAATTTCCAAGCAAGGCCTCTTTCATGTCCTGCATGTACTGCTCTTCTGTCTTTGCCATTGTCAGGCCGTCCGGATCAAAGAAGTTAACATAATCTCCGGCGCAGTAAGTGTACCAGTTTCTTCCGTCGAGAACAGGATCCTCGGAAGAAAAACGGCCGAATGCCGGAGAATAGTCGCGGCAGCCAAAGTTATAAAGCTCTGTCTTTGAATCAAATCTCTTTCCGGAAAATCCATACGATGATTCCTGCGCAGAAAGAGGAAAGCCGAACTCATCATATTCAAGAAGCGACAAAATATCCGACGCGTCGGTAAAAGATTTCACAGTTCCGGTATTTCCAGTCATAAAAGAAAGCTGGCTTCCAGACGAATCATAAGTTTCAGTTGAAAGGCTTAATATTTCGCCGTCTGCAGAAAAAAGCGGCGCGGATTTCGATGTGAAATACTCTTGTTTTTCTTCATGGATTTCAGAAGAAAAGGAATCAGACGAATCCAGCGCGGAAAAAGAATCAGTCTTGCCGTCAAATCTATATCTGATCCGCGAAAAAGGCTGCATACTTCCCGTGCGGCTCCGTGCAGGCGACGCTGCAGCAAGACTTTCGCCAAACGGAGTAAAAACAGAAAACAGTTCTGTCTGCGTTCTTCCGATATACGAAATTCTTGTCGCTCCGTTTTTTTCACATGATTCTATCCGCCGTCCGAGAGCGTCGTACTTATAAGCGGCAGAAATCTGCTCGTCATTCTCAAAATCTTTTATCACAATCTTTTCAAGGCGGTTTGACGCATTATATTCCATTTCCACAATTTTTCTTCCATTATTTATGGAAATCATATTTCCGTTCGCGTCATAGCTTGCAGAGCATCCGTTTCCCCACGAAACAAGCCGGTCATTTTTATCATAAGAATATGAAATTGAACCGAAAGGCGTCTTGCGCTTTACAAGATTTGAATTCATGTCGTATTCAAAAGATTCCTTTATTGATTTTCTCATTCCAGACGAAAGCCCCGAAACGCCAGCCAAATCACAAAGCTTACGAAGCTTTTCATATTCCAAGGCCGAAATTGACTCGCAGACGAAATTTTCATTTCCCTCAAGCGAATAAAGATTCGCGCCTTCTATTAAGGATTTTAAATACCGGGCTTTCTCCTCTGAGTACGGATAAGAAACTGATTTTACGCGCCCAAGCCCGTCGTATTCGTACCGCTTAACAGTAAAGTCGCTCTCAAGGACAAGAATCTTAAATCCATTCGCATCGTAAACGGCGCCTTCCGCAAAGACAAGCCCATGCGAAGATGAAAATCCAGTCCGCAATATTTCCCTGCCGGCTTCATCGTAAAAAATACGCATGGATTCGCCTGTGCTCCATTTCCGCGAAACCTCGCGTCCGCAAGAATCATATTCAAAAGAGATTTCCAATGACTGGCTGGAATTCTCTGTTCCAGGCTTGTCGATGATTTTCAAAATTTCGCCGCATTTTCCATATTTATAGAAAATTTTTCTTGAGCCGCAGGAAATTAGTGAAATTTTTCCATTTTCATATTCAAAGTAAGTTTCCGAGCCGCTTCCGCTTTCTTTTTGATAAACCAGATTGCCTGCGCTGTCATATTCAAATAAAAGCGAGCAGTTCTCATTTTCTGCCGAAATAAGATTTCCGGCAGCATCGAAGGCAGAAACAAATTTTTCTCCGGAAGAATAATCCGCAGAGCTCCGCAGATTTGCGCTGTCATATTCATAAAAAACTTTTGTTCCGTTGAAATTTACAGAGGATTTTATTCTTCCATCGGGATTCCATGCGTTTTCAAAATTATTTCCATTGCGGTTTCTTGACGAAAGAAGCCTGCCTGCGCCGTCAAAATTCCAAAAGGACAAGTTTCCTTTAGCCTCTTTTCTAACTGTCTGCCTTTTTGAATCATCATAAGAATTTTCAAGCAAGATTTTTCCTGCCTGTGTGACTTTTGTGACACGGCCGAAATCGTCATATTCATATTTCTCAGGCGCGGCGGCAGGACGTTCCCAGGCTGAAACAAGCCTGCTCAAGTCATCATATTCATATTCAGCAAATTTTCCTGCGCAATCCTCAGCTTTTATCAAATTTAAATCTAAGTCATAGAAAAATCTTTTAAAGCTTCCGTCTGGGAAAATGATTTTTTCAAGAAGATTATTCTCGTCCCAAGTAAATTTTGTGGTTTTTCCATAAGGATTTGTCTCGCCGATTTTTCTTCCGAGCAAGTCATGTGAATAAATCCACGAGTTTTCCACCGAATCTGACTTAGATTTCAACAGCCCGAAGCCGTTTCTAACCAGTTTTTCCACAATCTTTCCACCGATTTTGTGGAAAACTTTCCGCCCGGAATCACTGTAAATCCAGCTTTCTTCGTAAATCAAACGGTTACTTTCATCTTTTATGCGCTTCAAAATGAGTTTTCCACATAAATCATATTCATACTCAGTTCTCTTGAATTTTGAAAAAACGCAGACCAGCATTCCTAGTCCGTTATATTCATAGAAAAATTGAGTTCCATCCGCGGCGACGGCTTCTTTTATTTTTCCGTCCGGAAAATATGAAACTACGCTGCTCTTAGTTTTCGCTGAATTTTCCTCGCCTGCGGAAGACAAAAATCCGAACGCGCCGTATTCATACGTTCTGCCGCCATACGCTCCGTTTTTCTCAGAAACAAGCATTCCAGAAGAAGAATATTCCATTGATGACACTTCTGTTCCACAAATTTTTTCATTAAGCAAGTTTCCGCGGAAGTCATAAGCGAATGATTTTTCTGCTCTCCCGCAAATTTCAGTGACAAGATTTCCAAACTGAGTCTGATGAGAACTAAGAGTGATTATTTTTTCATTTTCTAAAGACGAAGAAGAATCTCCGCTGATTTTTCTTTTTTTTATTCCGCAAAGATTTCCAGTGGAATCATAAAAATAAGATTTTTCTGTTCCGGATTTTTCAGCTTTCAGCTTGCTTTCAAGGTTCCAGATAATTTCTCTAGAAATTTTTCCGGCGGAAGTGTAATTGTACTCGCAAAGAAGGAATCTCTTAGTTTCAGCTTTTTCTGAATTTTTTCCGGAAATATAAACGACGCGGCATCTTCTGTTTTTGTCGTATTCATATTCTTTTTTCAACTTTTCGCCAGTCAGCAGGTCTTCAATTTCCTCGCTTAAAAGCAATTTCCGTTTCGAAAATAATTTTGTAATCCTAACAGAATTTGAACATTTCACAATGATTTTATGATCAGCGTAAGTGAATATTTTTGTGATTCCATCAGCGCCAATATATTTTGCGACACGATTTTGGGCGTCGTATTCGTAAGATTCAAGCAGCGCTTGAGACGATTTTCCATTTTCAAGAATTTTTACCTCGGAGAGATTTGATTTTTCATCATAATAATAGAAGAAAGTATTGCCGCGGCAGTCAGTTTCTTTTTCCACAAGGCCGCCACGGTACGAAAAGCTCTTCAAAAGACTGCCGTCAATATAAACTGCGGAAAGATTTCCTTCGTCGTCGTAAGAATAATCTTCTGTCACGCAAAATTTATTTTTATGGGAGACAAGATGATTTTCCGAATAAGAAAAAAGTTCCGTCGCGCCGAATTCATCATTTTTTTCAGTTATTCTTCCAAAATCATCATATTTATAATTTGCAAAGACTTTTCCATTATTCCATGAAATTCGGTTTCCATTCTCGTCAAAGCTCCAGTTCTCCTCTCTGCCGTCTGAATAATTCGCTTTCACAGTCCGGTTTTTATCATCATAAAAATAAACTGCCGGGATTCCATCGGAATCAGTGTAAACTGTCTTTTTATTCTCGAAATCATACGAAAAATGCTCCGCATTTCCAGATTCATCGACCACTGCGGAAACAACTTTTTCATTTTCTTTGTCTTCATATTCAAAACTGATAAAACTTCCGTCCGCCTTTATCTGCTTTTTCAAAAAGCCGCCGTCATCATATTCAAAGGCTTTTGTGTCATTTTCAAAGTCAGTCACAGAAACAAGATTTTTTCCGTCATACTTGTAAGAAATTTGCCGGAAGCCGTCAGAAACAGAAGAAAGAAGACCGTCTGACCATGAAAAATCAAGATAATGCGCAGAATCCAAAATAACTTTTGACAAAAGCAGATTTTCATCATACTTAAACAGAATCGATTCTCCATTTCCATACTCAAAACGGAGCGGAAGTCCGTAGGATGAATAAAATCTTTTTTCCCTGGATTTTGTAAATCTCAGAATAAATCCGACTCCGGAATCTGCATTTTTTAAGGTTTCCGCGTTATTTTCACTAAATTTTCCGGAAAATTTTCTTTCAATAAAAATTTTATTTTTTAGATACGAAGAAAACGGAACATAAATTTCTGAATTTTCAGACATATCAGAATCCAAGAATTCTGAATATCCGCCGGACTCAAAATTCTCTGTTTTCTCAAAAGGAATTATGTTTCCTGAATCATCGCTGTAAATTATAATATTTGAAGGAAGATTGCCGTTGAAAGCTCCCATTTTTCCATAATCAACGAAACGGTTATAAATTTTCGCATTTTCGAGTTTTAAAGTTTCATTCTCATAAAAAGCAATTTTTTCATCGTTTTCTGCAATTTTTTGTCGTATTTCATCTAAAATACTTTCACATTCAGAGTCTTCATCCGAATAATCTGAAATCAAAGATTCCGCCGCCGAAAGTTCTTCAGCATATAATTTTAGTTTTGCCAAAATATCTTCACAAGAAGAATTATATGCCGTTGTGATTCTCTCATCCAAATTACTTGTCCAAAGAGCTCCCAATGCGCCGCATGTACGCCCGCAGTAAGATTTATCGTTGTTATCGGGCATGTTGTATTCGCTTCCGTTAGAAATATAATGTCTCTCAATGGTAAAACGCAGCTTGCCATTGGAAATTGAAATATCGCTGTCGTCAATAACGAATTTTCCAAGCGCAATGATAACAGGATCACCGGCATGACACACAATTTTATGATCATCGTCATAAATTCTGATGAACACGCCTTTCTCTTCAATAGAAAAATCATGTTTGTCACAAAACTTAGTCAAATCGTCTTTGGCCTTATCAAGAGACTCTTTAGCGAAATCAATATCAGCCTCAACGTTTGATTTCAAAGCATTGTTATAAGCTTCTATCGCCTCTGAATAATGACTTGCAAGCGAGTCGGCTGTCTTAGCAACCCAGGCATCATAGAAATATCCATATACATTTTCCTCAAGTTCACTGTTGTCATTATGATAAATTGGATTATTGTTATCATCATACACATCGTCGTAAGTAAGATGCTCTTGATAACTACCATAGTCAATTGTGTAATTATCACCGTCTCCGTGTCCGCTTGCAACTTCTTCTGATTTTTCATCTACTTTCGATGAGTCTTTATCCGTAGAATTTTCATCTCCGTTTTTATCTAAATCGGACGGATTTTCTTCTGATTTAGAGTCTGGATTATCTTCATTCTTTGAATTTTCAGTATCATCTTCTGACGGATTGCTTTCATCATTCAAATCGCTTTCTGAGGAATTTTCCTCTGCTGAATTTTCCGAAGGCGTTTCTGTTTCACTAGAACCGTCATCTGCAAAAAGATTAGTTTTTGCAAAGACTAGAGTAAATACAAAAAGAGCAAAAAGAAATTTTATTTTGAATTTTTTCATTAATTTTCCTTTTATCTGGATTAATAACTAAAATTTTCAAATGCAGGAAAGCAACTAGAAATTTGTATAAAAAAGTTTATCTAAAAGACTTCCAGAACAATTTTTAGTTGGAACATATCCATCGCACAATGAAACAAAATTGCATGCGTCGGAATCTCTTGAGCCTTTTATGTAAGGCTCATAATGAGATTGACTGAAAATACCTGAACTTTTATAAAATCCAAAAAAGACACCGAGCGAACATCCACCCGAAACGTTCCAAGAACCAGCAACTGCCGAATTTAATGCATTTTCAAATATCTCTCCGGCTAAAATGACATCATCATAATCAAGAACGCTGCATAAAATTTTTTTCAATGAAAAAATATCAACATAGAAATCAGTTGGAAATTGTGTGGAAAGATATGACACAGATTCATTTTCCATTAATTTGAAGATTTTATTTCTAATATCAAAATCTTTTATTTTTAAAGCTGCCGTTTTTGAAAATGAATTGAAAGATAAAACTAAATTTTCAACCTGCGAAAGATTAAGCTGGCAAAAAGCTCCATAATCATAAGAAGAATAGATTTTTTCAAATTGATTTTGGCAGGACTGAATAAAATCTTCTGCAAGCATTCCGCTTTTTAAGAAATCAGTAAAAAGATAATAATAATTCCATCCATTCTCTGAAACAATACCTGGTGTTCCCGCCATAAATTTTGCGCAGTCTTTCAATTCAAAAGCAACTTCAAGAGTTGAAGAAAAACAAGTGTCAAAACCAATAAAATCTAGTTTTTCATATTCCATTCCATGTTCTATTCCCAATCTTAAATTTTTTAACGAAAGCAAAGACGAATTGGTTTCATCCTCGGAAAAACCTTTCCAGCCAGAACCGTGTCCCCAAATTATTAATCCGATATTTTCGCTGTGAAATGAACTGCGTGCGAAATGCAAAAATCCAGATAAGTTTTTCTCATTTCCCATGTCAAGCTCATTTTCAGTTTTAGAGGAAAGTTCAAGCTCTTCACATTCCAAAATTTCACTTGAGATAATATTTTTATTTGTACTTTCATTTTTTGAGATTTTGTAAAGACGAGTGCCTGTCCAATCTCCATTTGACGTATCATAACCTACGGCTCTGTCAAACAAAACAAGGATATTTACATCAGAAGGAAAATCAACGCTTTCCATTTCGATAATATCAGAAATCGCTGCACTTTCAAGTTCATTGTCCGCCGCCATATAAATAAGAATCGTCCATAAACTATAATCAGTTTTCTCAGGATTAGAGTCTGCCTTCTCATCATTTTCATTTGAATTTTCACTTCCAAAAACGAAGTAGCGGCTAGATTTATCTTCCATGGAGCAGGATGAAAATAGTACAAAAATTGCTGCCATCAGAACAAATGAAACATATCTGAAACAAGAATATTCAAAGAAGTAGAAGAAAGGCTGAGGAATAAAAATTAAAATCTTTCTTTTCATTCATAAACCTCTTTCGCGGCATACATTCCAAAAGGATCCGACCAAAAAGTTCCGTCTGAATAATGAATTTCACGCAAATACATAAAATCAATCTTATAAGGCTCGTCAGGAACAACAGAAAGATAAGAATCCAGGCTTATCACTACATCGCGCGCTTCATACGGTTTTTCCTCAACAGTGATTTTTTCAACGACACAGTTGGAGCCTATAAAAGGATTATTCCCCTCATCATCATAAAGCAAAAAAGAAATTGTATAATCGCTTATCGTTTTATCGCTGTCATTGAAAACTGAAAAATATGCGCCGGCAAATTCACAAACATTATCTTTTTCGCCAAGTTCAACACGCGGATTCGAAATAATATAAGGACATGAAAATGAATCTGTCGTCGCACAACCCATAATCTCAAATAATAAAAACGCAAAAATAACACCAAAGAATAATTTTTTCATTTTATTTTGCCTCTCGTAATTTTTTATTGTATTCTTTTAGAAGAATTTCAAGTTTTTCTTTTAGTTCCTCTTTTTTTTCAATTGAAGATGCTTTATAAAAATCACAGAGAGTTTCATAAAACCTAAAAACAACATCTTCTCCGTTCGATTTTTTTTCTACTTTTAACATAGAACTAGCTTCACCATATTTTTTCTGATCAACCAGATTCTCTATTTTTTTATAAAAGCAAGATATTTCTTCTACTTCAAAACTGAAAAACTCTTTTCTATCGATAAAATAAATTTTCTTATTCAAAGTTGTGTAACCTTTCTTTTGTCCACGCACTTGAACTTTTCCACTAGGAATATTATCAAAATAAAAAATTCCTGCAGAATCTGTCTGATTTTTTTCTCCGTTAATCTCAATTTCATAATCCGGAATAATTTTTCCATTTTGATCGCATACTTTTCCAACGAAAGCCGCGCTTCCTTCAAATTTTGATGATGCACAAGAAATCAAAATAAAATGGCTCATAAAAATGCAGCAAATTAATCCGACTAAAACTAAATTTTTATTTTTCATGTTTTTCTCCTTTTTCGCCACGGAAGGCGAAATAGCATGACAAAAATGCACGGACGTATTTTTTCACGCTTTCTTTAATTACTCACAATGCAACTTTTTCAGCAATGATTTTTCCATCATTCTGACGGTAATAAATATAAGTAAAACCATCTTTTTTTGTAATT
Source organism: uncultured Treponema sp. (assembly GCA_964538245.1). GTDB lineage: Bacteria > Spirochaetota > Spirochaetia > Treponematales > Treponemataceae > Treponema_D. The sequence continues at coordinate 175,335 of CAZIFO010000001.1, read as the reverse complement.
TTTCCAATTTCATTATTATATTTTGAGACAAACGGATTCATTGCTTTTCTTGCGGAATTTTTCGTTTTTGGAACAATTTTTAAATTTTCATTTTTAAAAATATGAGCATAATTTGCGACCAAAAAAGCTGGAGAAAAACAAAAATCAATATTTTCACCTTCCTTTTCTCTTGAAAAAACAATTTTTACAATATTTTGATTTTCCGTGTTTTCAAGCGAAAATGATTTTTCCAACCAGCCCAGCCGCTTAGCCTCTGCTCCGCAAATTTTCAGAGCGGAAGGGAAAAAATCATCAGGAACAATGAATTCAAATTCCGCAGAATTTTCCGTAATATATTCTTTTTTTATGCTTACATTGTATTTTAAAAGTTCATTTCTAACATTTTTTACAGAAATCTGATAATCAAGTTTTATCGGATTTTTAGGATTGTCATTATTTTTGTTTCCAACTGCCGATTTTAAATTCTGAGTCTGATTCCAAATTTCAAATTCACCGCTGCTTCGAATTTTTTGCATAGCATCAAGGAAATTAGATTCATTCTGAACATTTTCAAGCAATTTTTTTAAATGAACTTCAGAATCTGTTTTTTCAAAAGCTTTGCTCTCCAGCACAGGAACTGAAAGTGTGAACTGAGGCTTGTTATCTTTGTAGCTCACGACACAATATTGAGCCTGCGCTACATCCTCGCTTGAGCAGCCAATTACAGAAAAAGTGCAGATTCCATTTTTCCAGCTAAACGATGAAATACGGCCGCCATTTTTGCTCACAGAACTAAAAACAGAAACTATGAGTTCAGAAGGAGCAAGCAAAACCGGGCCAGCCGATTTTTGAGGAATTTCAATTTTTTCAGAAATCAAAGCGTTTTTTTTCTCCATTATTTTTTTATTCTGCGCAAGAATTTCAAAAACAATTTTTCCAAAGAAAAATCCTGCGGCGATAATCAAAAAAAGCCCGGCAATAACCGAAGATTTTCTGCTTTTTATTGAAAATGGATTTTTTTTCTTTTCAGGAAGATAAATGGAACTGCCAGGAAATTTGCTTTTATAATGAGCAAGCAGACTTTTTTCCATGACTGCGACATCGGCCTGCAATTTCCATTTTTTCATCCTAAGCCAGCTTTTTATAAAGCAAGAAGCCGTCACTTTCGGATGAAGTTTTTCTAGCTCACGCAATATGTATTTTTTTCTCTGCCTAGAAAACGCAATTTTCAAGGGCAGCCGGATTGAATAAAAATCATAGTCTTCCTGCCGAACATAATTTTTTTTCATATTTTTCTCCCATAAAAAGTCAAGAAGGAAGTTTCAACTTCCGATTGATTTTTTAAGCGTTTCTGCAATGAAATGAAGAAACGCAGTTTATATGCAAGTTTGCAACGCAAACTTGTCAAGATAAAAACTTCAACGCTATTTCAGGCGAAGTTTTTATCTTAATCTCCTTTTCTCCTTATCTGGCGAAATGATTTTCTATTTTTGCGATGCGACTTGAAAAACGTGATTTACTTTCTCTCCGTTTTTCCATTCGCATTTTAAAAGTGCCTTATCATTACAAACTCCTTCACAAGTAACATTGATTTCATTTTCATTGGGAAAAAAACTTCCGCATATTTTTCTCCAGCCTGAAATTTTCTTCCCGTTCAAAGGATTTTCTTTTTCAAGAGATTCAGAGCAAAGTTTTCCAAACGACGATGAAACAAACAAATCCCGCTGCAAGCTTTTTTCAAGAGGCGCAATTTTTTTCTGAATATTTAATAATTCAACGCAGCCTGAAGAAAAAGTTTTCAAGCAAAGCGGAAAAATCAAAATAAAAAGAAGAATTTCAATCAATTTCATATTTTTCTCCTGAATTTTTCCAATTTTTTAGGACCTCCTCGTTTTGCTTTTTAAGATTTTCATAAAATTTCTGAGACTTACGCTCAATATTTTGCAGCTTTTCTTTTTCAAGAACACAAAAGGCGCAAGGCAAGGCCGAAACTGAGAGAAGAACAAAGACCGCAAAAACAAGGGCAAATCCAGAATTTTTTCCATAAAAACTAATTTTCTTTGTATTTTTGCAAAACTCATTCCCAAGACCAAATATCTTTTTCCGCACCTTCACCTCCTTCTTCGCCGTCCGCGCCGTAACATGCAATCGCAAATGGAAGTCCGTCAGGCGCAGCAGATGGAAATCCTACGCTTTTTGAATGGAAATACTTGTATTCAAATCCCCATGGATCTTTCCCGATTTTCCTGTCAACATAAGGTCCGTCCCAGTTTTCATTCAAAGGATAAAGCTCCGGCTTCGCAAAAAGAGCATCCAGGCCTTGCTCGGAAGTCGGAAACCGTCCGCAGTCAACATAATACGACTGAAGAGCGACTTTAAACTGCTCAATCTGGTTTCTGGCTGACGAAATCCGCGCTTTCTGAACAAGATGATGAGCCGCAATTCCTGCCTGAGAAGTCAGAATCACCGTGACAGCAAGAACTGCGAGCGTTTCTGCAAAAGTAAATGCAGAATCAAGGCTGTTCTTTTCAATTTTTTTACTTTCACCGCCTGCAGTTTTTCCGCGCTTGCAAGCGAAATCAAAAAAATTACGCTTTTTTCGTCTGCAATTTCTTTTGTTTTTCAAAATTCACCTCCAAATCCTGTTATAACCGGCAAAAAAGTTTCTTTTATCAAGAGCCACAGAAAAACTGCGGTCACAAACATCAAAAACGGCTGCAAAACTGAAAGAAATTTTTCAATCCGAGAATTTCTTTTTTTCTCAATCAATTCCGCAACTTTTAGAAATCCGTCATTTTTTCCACTCATTTTGCAAACCGAGAGATTCAAATCCAAAATGCGCGATTCATTTTTTAGTCCAGCTTCAAAGAAACTTTTTGAAAAACTTTCAGAAAAATCTTCTCCGTTTTTTATTCTTTCAATCGTCAAAAGCAAGGCTGATTCAATTTTCTTATTTTTATCAGCGAACGAAAAACAGCTATTAAGCGCTTCCAAAATGGGAACAGAATTTTCAATAAGAAAAGAAATAGATTTAAAGACAAAAATCACTGTGTTTCCTGAAAAAATTTTATTCATAAGAACAAAAACGAGAAAATAACTGGAAAAAAGAAAAGAAACGCCAGGAAAAAATGAAAGCAAAATGTTATTTCCAGCAATTTTTTCACCTGAAGAAAATCCTGCCGAAATTTCAGATGAAAAATGGAAAGCCAAAAATCCAAACGCAATGGAAGCAACAGCAACAAAGACAGGATAAGCAAGAGCGGAAAAAAATCTGTTTCTGTCGTCATTTTGTTTTTCTAAGATTTTCGTCAATGATTCAAACAATTCCGCCAATTTTCCAGATTTTTCAGTGCAGCTTGCGAATGAAAGATACCAATCAGGAAAACTGATGCAAGAAACGCGCTTCAACGAGACATAAAAGCTGCTTCCGACATCAAGGCTTTCTGAAATTTCAAGCGCCGCGGAACGAACTTTTTCTCCGGCGCCGCTGATTTCCGACAAGGTTTTCACAGCTTTTGGCAATGGAATTTTTGCGGATAAAAGCTCCGAAAGAGCGCGTGTGAATAAAAGAACTGAAGATTTTCCGTCCAAAAAGAAATCATTTAAGAAGCGCATCTGATAATCTCCTGCTTTTTATCTTTTAAATGTTTTCCGCCGCATGAAAAATCAAAGAATTCGGCAAGAAGATTTGGCCTTCCGCAGCGAAATTCAAGTTTCTGAAAAATCACCTCGCATAAAACTGTTTCCAAAGACAAATCGCCGGGCGCAAGCTCTTTCATTCTCAAAACGGCTTCCAGGATTCCAGAAGAATGAAGAGTCGCAATAACCAAATGTCCTGTGAGAGAAGCCTGAAGCGCAGTTTTTGCAGAAATTTCATCACGGATTTCACCGATAAAAATTACGTCAGGATCTTGCCGGAACACAAATTTAAGAGCGGACGAAAACGACATTCCAATGTTTTCATCAACTTTTATCTGGGTAACATTTTCAAGCGCATATTCCGGAGGATCTTCCACAGAAATGATTTTTTTGCTTCCGTCGCTTTCTTTAGAAATTTCAGAAATCAATGAAGCCGCAGTTGTCGATTTTCCGCTTCCAGTCGCCCCGCAAATCAAGACAAGCCCGCTTTTCAGCTTAGAAATCCGCTTCAAGTCTTGAACTTGATTTTCCAGAAATCCAAGTTTTTCTATCGAAAGAGGCTGCCTTTCCACATCTAAAAGCCTGAGAGCGATATTTTCCGCGCCGCTGTCATTTTCAAGATAAAAACGGCTGAGCGCTGGAACACACGAGACACGGACAAAAACTGCTCCGCCTGAGCGCCTGTGCACAAACTGTCCGTCCTGAGCGCGCCTGGTTTCCATTAAATCAAGCTTTGAAAGGACTTTTACGCGCCGGACAAGCTCCCGGCCTTTTTCCGGTGAAAGCACGCAGATTTTTTCAAGGACGCCTGCCACGCGGAAACGCACGAGGTTTTCTTCTATATGAATGTCTGTCGCGCCAAGAGCGCAAGCCTGCTCCAAGAGCGAATCCAAAAGAAGAGCCGCGGCTTTTCCATCAGAATGATTTTTTACATTGATTTCATCCGCCGAAGATTTTGTTTTTTCATCATTTTCAGAATTTTCTTTTACAGGCTCGCTTTCACCGTATGAAAACGAAACAACCTTCTTCAATTTTTCTTCAGCGATTTTTTCAAATCTGCATGCTTTAAGAATTTCTTTTTCATCAAGATGATAAAATCTCTTTACATTTTTTCTAAGCTGATTTTTCAAACTTTGATTTTCATCGTTGACAAGGCCGAATTTTACATTCTTGTCACAAATTTCGAGGATGCAGACTTTATTGTGCAAGCTGAATGGAACTGAAAGCTCAAACTCCGTTTTTTTCAATTTTTTTCCTCCACAATTTTTTCAGCGTCATTTAGAATTTCAGAAAGATGATTTCCCAAATTTTCTTGCTCTGGCCACAAATCTTTTTCATGCGGTTTTTCACTAGAGAAAATTTCCGCCGTCGGAACAAGATAAATGACAAGCTCAGTTTTTTCATTTGACTTTTCGCTTCCTTTGAAAAGTCTTCCGACAAGAGGAAGTCTGGAGAAAAACGGAGCGCGCGAAACATTTTCGCTTTCCTCATTTTGAACAAGTCCGCTCAAAACAACCGGCTCGCCGCTATTTGCGCGCACCTCCGTCGTCACAATTTTTTCGCTCGTCGGCGGCGGATTTCCAGTCGTCGTTGACAAATCGCTTCCTTGCCGGGAAACGCTCGCAGTTATTTTTGATGTAATCATTCCGTCGCCAGTTACGGTTCCAGTAATGTCGAGTTTCAGTCCGGAAATAATTTCCTTAGTGATTCCTGAATAAACAGGCTTTCCAGTTTCAGGATCAAGATTGTTGTCCCTGTAACGGTAAGTGTTTGTATTCGAAAAATTGATCGCAGAGCCGCTCACTCCGTTCAAAGTCGTGTCCGCAAAAACTTTCGCCTTCGAGCTTGTAATCGCCGACTGAAGCTCAAATGCAAATTTCAATCCGAACGCGCTGACAACATCCAGATTAAAATCAAGGACGCTTCCAAGATTTGCGCCCGCGTCCGTCATATCGCCAAGAGAAAGCCGCCCGGCCTTGAAATTCGGCTTCCAGCTTGAGCCGTCAGAACTTTGATATTGCATTATCAAAAGATCGTATCTTACGCGAGAAACCGGGCGGTCGATTTCAGAAATTCTGGCGCAAAGATTCTCGTATCCTTCTTTTGTTCCCGAGTAATAAAAACTATCCCCGCGGCCAGTATCAGAAATTTGATTTTTCTCGACAAATGGCGGCAGATTTTCCAAAAATTCTTTTGTCCTGATATATTTCAGCTGAACAAAACCCGCAAATTTCTGGACATCGGCATGCTGAACAAATTCCAGAATTTCCTGATTTTCATCTTCCGTGCAAAGATATAGAAAAGAATTTTCGTTCAGATTTATTATTTCCGTTTCCGGAAAACGCTTTAAAATCATCTGCGAAATTTCAGCCGGCCGAGAAAAGCGCAAATCACATTTTTCCCAGATTTTTCCTTCATTTTTAATTCCAGATTTACCTTTTGAAGATGAAATATAATATTTTCCGTCTTTTTCTGATGAACAAAATCCGGCGAGCTTGCACAGAATTTCAAGGCTCTCGTCAACGTCTCCTGCCGTAAAGCTCGCCCGCCCGATTCTTGCATTTTTGTCGCCGTCAATGCAAAAATCATTTCCAGAAAGCGAAAAAAGTTTCTCAACCGCGGTTAAAAAGAAGCAGTCTTGAAGATTGCATGAAACGCTGAAATCTTCATTTAATAAAATTTCACATTTTCCAGAATTCTGATTTTCCCGGATTCCGCTTCTAAAAACGTGGAAAACATCATCTTTCTGTTTTTCAAGCTCAAATCCGGTGCAAAGTCCTGTAATTCTTTTGAAAATTTCTTCCGCCGGACAAAAACCTGTGTGAAGGCTGACTTTTATCTGCGGAAGAGAATCGTAAGTTACACAAAATCCTGTTTTTGCGGCCGCTTTTTCAAAAATTCTCGCCGGAGCGACATCAAAACAGTCAAGTGAAAAAAAATCGCCAGTTTCATCTGATTTTTGCTCAATTTTGATTTTTGAAACCGTCCAGTTTTCCGGTGATTTTTTGACAAAAAGTCTGTTTTTCAGCAAAAAAGATTCAAAAGCCGCGTCAAAATCGTCGCCAGCCCAGCGAAAATCAGCCTTTCCAGAAACCGTATCATCAGATGAAATAGGAAAATTTCTTGAAAGCGAAAGCGCAAAAAGAATTTCGTTTATTTCCTGATTGACAAATTCAAAACTTTCCGCAGACAAAAAAACCGCGAAAAAATTCATCAAAAAAGCAATCAGCAAGAATTTTACTTTCACTGTTTTCATCATTTTTTCTCCCGCGTTAAAACCGCTACATATATATCCGAAAAAAAGTGATGGATTCGGCAAGAAATTCCGCGGGAAATCAAAACATTTAAAAAATCTTATATTTAGCGAACTTTTATAAGCAAAATAAAATTAAAAATCATTTTCGAGATTAAAATTCAATTTCTATGGCGTTTTAATTTCAGTTATGATAAATTTAAAATTGGAAGCTGATTATGATTAAGTACTGGATTCAGGAAGACAAGACTCTTAAAACAATCGAAAAAGATGAAATTTCCTCTTCCCGCCGTCTTTGGATTGACGCGCGCAACGTTACCCAGGCGGAAATCTCTCTTCTGCAAAAAGAATACAAGCTTGACGGAGAGCTTCTTCTTGACGTAATCGATCCCGACGAGCTTTCGCGCCTTGAGCCGAGCGACGACGGCTACAACCTTGTGATTATGAGGCTTCCGGTTTTTACGCCGAACGCTGAGACCGCCTACACAACAACTCCAATCGGCGCGTTCATTTTTCCAGACAAAGTCATCACAATATGCTGGACGGACTGCGAAGTTCTGAAAGACTTGAGCGCGAACAGAATCAAAGACTTGTCCCTAAATGATTTTCCGGCATTCTTAATCAGGATTTTATCCAGAAGCGACACAATGTTCCTTCGTTACCTCAAGGAAATCAGCAGGCGCGTAAATTCAATACAGAACGAAATCAGAGGAACAATTGAAAATGACGAGCTTATCCAGCTTCTAAACCTTGAAAAATCGCTCACGTACTTTACAACGTCATTAAAGTCAAACCAGCTTCTCCTTGAGAAAATGCGCCGGACAAGAGTCCTGAAGCTCGACGACGACGACCAGGACTGGCTTGATGATGTCGAGGTAGACAGCAAGCAGGCTATGGAAATGGCGAGCACTTATTCTGCAATCACGAGCGGAGTAATGGACGCGTTCGCAAACATCCTGTCAAACAACATGAACGTTATAATGAAGAAACTTACCGTCATCTCGCTTGTTCTGATGATAATGAGCTTTATCACAAGCTTCTGGGGAATGAACATCCGCCTTCCCTGGAGCCGCGGCGACAACTGGATTGGATTTATCTGCATTTCAATTCTCTGCGTTGTCTCGGCGACAGTCGCCTATATTGTGATGAATCTTTCGCCGAAAAATAAAAGAGGCAAAAGAAGCTAAAAATCATGAAGAAATTTCTAATTATCTCACTTTTTATTTTCGTGAGCGCAAGCTTGTTTTCTCAAAATCTTCCTGGAAATGTTCAGCAAAGCTCGCCGTATTTTCCAAGCAAAAATCCTTTGACAAAATCTTCTGAAAACAAATCTGATGAAAAAAATCTTGAACCGCAGGAAAACATTCCAGAAGAACCTAAAAAAAATCCGCAGGATGATTTCTTTAATTCAATCTCGCTTGTAAAACTTGGCCCGCAGCCAGGCGCAAAATACGATGTCTACGTTATTGGCGACGGAAACCAGTCCTACACGGCAAAACGCTGGATTACGCCTTTTTCAGTCAACCGATACGAAACAACTTACGAGCTTTGGTACGAAACGCGCATGGTTGCGCAGGCTCTAGGCTACGTTTTCTTGAATCCCGGGCAGGAAGGCTCGCGCGGAAAACGCGGAGCTGAGCCGACTTTTGAAAAGGACCAGCCTGTAACGATGATTTCATGGTACGACGCAGTAGTCTGGTGCAACGCGCTCAGCGAGCTTCATTCGCTTACGCCTTGCTACACGCTCAACGGAGAAATCTTGCGCGATGCGACCGAAACGGCAAAGCTTGATTTATGCACCTGCGACTTTGATGCGGACGGATTCCGGCTTCCAACCGAAGCTGAATGGGAATACGCGGCAAGAAAAACAAAGTCAGGCTTCCAGAGCGGGGGACTTTTAAGCGGACAAGTTGACGCCGACGGAAAAGACGACAATTCAATTCCGGAAGATGAAGTCGCATGGTCGGCATCAAACACGGACAGAACGATGCGCGTAGGAACAGCCGGAACGCCTTTTGACGAAAGCGCGCCGTCTCTTCCGGGAAGCGGAAATCCAAACGGAGCCGGACTTTTTGACATGAGCGGCAACGTGAACGAATTTGTCTGGGACTGGAGCTACAGATATTTAGACACAAAGCCGGGCGAGCGCTCAACAGGGATTCAGGCCGGAAGAGAAAGAGTCAGCCGCGGCGGAAGCTGGTCAGAATACACGCCGTTCCTATGCGCCGGCGACCGCTACAGCTACGATCCGAACGAATGCTACAATTACCTCGGATTCAGATTTGTCCAGTCAAGATAAATCTATTACAGTTTATTTTAAGAGAAAATTATGATAAAATAGCCGCGTATGAAACTTTCAAAACTCATAATATTTTCATTATATTTTTTGATTTTTTCTGCAGCCGGGATTTCTGTTTTAAATGCAGAAAATAACAATAAAAATGAACAAAAAACTGTCCGCCTGGGATTCTTCAGCGACGACACACATTTCATGTCCTACAGGCCGAACCAGAAATCTGGATACGGATATGAATACTTGCAGGCAGTTGCAAACATGGCCGGCTGGAAATACGAATATGTCTACGGCAGCTTTTCAAAGCTTTACAGCGAACTAGAGCAGGGAAAAATCGACATTCTCTCAAATGTGACAAAAGACGACGAGCGCGCGAAGAAAATGCTTTTCCCGGACGAGCCGATGGGAATTGAAGCGACATCAATCTATGTCCGGAACGATGACAAAAGATTCACAGGATTTTATCCAGAACTTTTAAATGGAAAAAAAATCGCGGCTGACGAGTCCGACCTAAATTTCAGGAAATTTGAGGATTTTATCGCAAAAAATAAAATTTCCTGCGAGATTATTGACTACAGCAAGACTCAGTCGCTTTCGCTCGCCTACAACAATCCAGAAATTGACGCGGTTCTTGACTCAGATCTTTTTGCAGATAACGGCTGGGATTTAGTTTTAAAAATCAACTCGTCAGAATTTTACGTCGCGGTCGCGAAAGAAAGAAAAGACATTTTAGATGAACTTAACGAGGCGCAAAAAAGAATTCAAATTCTAAATCCTTTTTACAAGGGAAAACTGCACGAAAAATATTATCTTTCCGGAAAACTAAACCAGAACACAGACAAAACTGAAAATGACTGGCTGGAAAAACATTATTTCCAGATAAAAGTCGGCTGCCTAAAAGATGACTCGCCTTTTATTTTTTATAACAAGAAGACTCAGAAAGCAGAAGGCGCCCTGGCTGAATTCTTAAAGGCAACAGTTTCAAAAATGAATTTGAGCGGCTCTTCGCTGAGCTTTGTTTTTTATGATTCAATGGAAGAAATGGAAAAAGCCCTTGAAAATCAGGAAGTTGATATAATCTATCCTGTTCTAAGCGATTACTATCTTGCGGAAGATAAAGATTATATGATTTCCGAGAGAATTTTCAGAATTCCGCTTTCCATAATCTACAACGACAAAATTCCTGAAAAAAACGTCCGCCGGATTGCAGTCTGGAACTGTGAGCCAATAAAAAATTATCTAAAACAATATTATCCGAAAATCACGCCGGTTTATCTTAAATCAAAAAAAGAAGCAATAGACGCAATCTCAAGCAAAAAATATGACGGCGTGCTTCTTGATTCTTTTAGCGCAGAAAGCGCGATAAACACCAACAAGAAATTCAAGAATTACAAGATAAATTTGACAGACAATCCGCTTGATGTCTCGCTTGCCGTAAAAAGAAATTCGCCCGGACTTCTTTCAATTTTAAGCAAAGGATTAGTTCTTTGCAATGAAAACGCGCGCCAAAATATGATTTTATTTCAGGACGGACAGGCGCAGACACTTTCCGCAAGAAAATCTGCGAGAAACAGCACTTTGTTTTATTGCTGCATTTTATTTTTTGCCGCGGCGCTTTTGTTCATCATAATCTATGAATTTTTAATGCTCCGCCGGTATTCAGGCTGCGCTTCAATCGCCCTGATTATCTCAAAGAAGAAGCTTTCCGCGCTGATTCTTGAAGAAATACGGAAAAGCAGGGACTTGGAAGGCTCGCCGCTGCCGCTGTGCCTTTTTATTGCGCGGATTGGAAATTATAAGAGCATCAAGAAAATTTACGGAAGAAAATGCGCAAGGGAAGCGATTTTCCAGCTTGCGAAAGCTGCGACCATCGACAGGAACTGCATAGTTTTCAGCGCCGCAAAAAATGAAGTCGCGGTCTTGTCCCATAAAAAAGCAGAAGAAATCAAGAATGAAGCGAAAACAAGCCGCGAAGAAATTCAGCAGAACGGAATTATCTTCAAGAACAAGAAAGTTAAGATAAAAATTGATTTTGGAATCGCTGAGTACAAGCCAGGAATTATGCCGCTCCAGCTTTACGCAATCGCCGACAGAAATCTTTTTGACAGCAAGATTGATATAAAGCCGGAGCCTAGATTTTAGGCTTGAATTTCCAGATTACAGCTGGCGAAGCTCAGATTTTGTGACTTTCCACGCGCCGCTCTCATCTTTCTCAGCCTCGGCGACCGCGTACTTGCCTTCAAAAAGCGGGCCTGGATTTATCACAACGGAGCTTCCGACTGTGTCAATTCCAGTTCCCTCGTGGATGTGGCCTGTCACAACAAGGAACGGAGCGCGCTTTTCAATATACTCGCGGAGCTTCTGGCTTCCCGCATGAAGATTCGCCGCAGGAATAAAGTCGCACTTTGTGTCTTTCGGCGGATTATGCATAATCAGAACAAGGTTCTGCCAGTGGCCGTCCTCATCAGCGCACTGAGCTGACGCGCTCTCAACCACATCAAAGTCAGACAGGATTTCGTCCTCGTCGCGCTCGTTCGGAGTGTCGCCGGAGAATTTAGTTCCGCCGCCGGCTCCGCAGAGCGCGATTCCCTCATGGAAAGTAAGATTTTTTTCCACTGAGATGTCCGCTTTTTCTGTCTCCTCAAGAAAGTCAGGGTTGTCGCAGTTTCCAATCACAGAGAAAACCGAGTCATGCTTCTTTAAAAGCGCGTCCAATACAGGCTTTCCAGTCTCCTCCGCGCCGAATTTCGCGAAGTCTCCTCCGAACAAGACAGCGTCCGCGGCCTTGAACTCAGAATCAAGCTTCTCAATATTCTCAACATTTCCATGAATATCGCTCAAAATCAAAAATTTCATATTTCCTCCATCACCTTTTTCAGAGCCTGCATCTGCTCATGCGTGCCGACTGTGATTCTCAGAAAGTCTTCTATACCAGGAGTGTCAAAATGGCGCACAAGAATTCCGTTCTCCTTTATTTTCTGGTAAGTCTCCCTGCCTGGAACTCCGTCCTTCTTGCAGAAGATAAAGTTCGTCTGGCTGTCCAAAACAAACCAGCCGCGCTCCTTTAAAAAGTCAATGAACTCGTCACGCTCAAACGCGACGTCCTGGGCGCACTTTACGTAGTAGCCGGCGTCATTGCAGGCGGCCTTTCCTGCTGTCTGGGCCACAAAGTCGAGCGGAAAGTGGTTTAACGAGTTCTTTACCGTTGTGACAGCGTTCACCAGCTCCGGATCCGCGACAAGGTAGCCGATTCTCTGCCCCGCTCCGCAAAGGCTCTTTGAAGTCGTCCTGACAATAACAAGGTTCTTGAAGTCCTTTAAAAGCGGAATGCAGCTTTCGCCGCCAAAGTCAACATAAGCCTCGTCCACGACGAAAACCTTGTCCTTAGGCGCTCTTTCAATCATCTCACGGACTTCCTCACGCGTAAGGCCCAAGGAAGTCGGCGCGTTCGGATTCGCGAAAATTATTCCGGAGTCGCTCTTGTTCGCCTCGAAAAGCATCCCGTCTTTGTCAAGCGTCCAGTCGTCTTTTAAAGGAACCTTGTCCATTGGCACTGAATAAAATCCCGCGTAGACAGGATAAAAAGAATATGTGTGCTCCGGAAGGACAACAGGCCGGTCAGAGTCAAAGAACGCGTAGAAAACAAAGCTCAAGACCTCGTCAGAGCCGTTTCCGGCGTAAACCATCTCAGGAGTAACTTCAAAAGGAAGCTTGTCAGCGGAAGAAGGAGTCACTTTTGCCCCGCTTCCGTTTTTATGTCCGCCCTCAAGGTTCGCGCGGCACAATACGCCTCCGCACTCGTTGAGCATTTTTGCGATTGCCTTTCTCATCTCAAGCGAGTCAGGGTCAGGATAAAGGCCGAGCTTTTCAGGATGGGATTTTACAGCGTCTCGCACGGCCTCAATTACTTTAGGCGACGGCGGATATGGATTTTCGTTAGCGTTGAGCTTTATATAGACACGGTCTTTCGGCTGCTCGCCCGGAACATAAGGATGAAGATTTTTCATCCGGCTAGAAAGAAGTTCAAGATTTTTTGATGAGTCAGACATTTTCGCTTCTCCAATTTTTAAGGAACAGGTCTAATCTTAATGTTTTTGCCTGTTTTTATCTATATCCGAAAGGAAGCAACATTGAATCTGTCGGATCTTGGCACAGGCTGTTTTCATGTCGTTGCATCTCCAGCAAACATAGCGGAGGGCCTCCGCCTTGCACAATGCTCATGCTCCGCTTGCATTTCCCTTTCCCCTCCAGACAAGACTCTGCTTGCTAGCTAATAATCAGTCCGCTTACTAGACTAATAAGCGATAAATTTACTAGCCTAGCAAGCGCTTTGCTTAGTAACTAGTAATCACACCGCTTAGTAACTAATAATCGCTCTGCTTACTAACTACTAAGCGAAGTCCTTTCTAGCTAATAATCGGCACGCTTTTTTAGCCTAGAATTTAGAGAATAGTTTCCATAGTAATATTTTTCTATATAGTTCAAAAGATTGTTAAATTTCAAATTTAGTGATATTATTTAAAAGATATGGCGACAACTGCAAATATTCATGTTTTATTGAAATTTTTCGCTTCAAAGCAGAAAGGCGGAATCATCGATTATTTTGAATTCTGCGATTATCTTAAAAAGTATTCACAGCATCATCTTGAAGAACAGCCTTCGCTGGCTTGCTATCTCGAAAATCCTGAGCCTGCGCTGCAGAAAGAGCTGGACAAACTTGTAGAAGCGCATCAAATTGTTATCATAACAACAAATGATGACAAGCAGGCTATCGTCGTTGTTGGATATTATATTGAACGTTTTGCCGAAAGATACAATGAAATTGCCGCGAATCCGTCGATTCCTTTTCCATCGGAAGCGGACTTGCCGCGGAAAACTCCGAAGGAAATTGTAACGAGGGAAACTGCCGCCGAATTGATTTCAAAGCTTATGTCGCACCAGGAGCTTAACGACAGAACTCTTTACGGGCTTATTCTTCCGAATGACTCGCCATCAATTCTTCTTCCGTCAAATGTTTCTGTCCAGACTTTAATTGAAGATGCAATCGGAAAGATTCAGAACATGCTCAAGAAAGAAGATCATCATGATTATTTCTTGAAAAAAATCACAATCTCAAATCCTGGCCGCGAGATGATTTCAAAAAATTTCTTCAATAAATTTGTTGACCGCCCGGACCATTCAATCGATATTTTAAGCTCGACAACTGATACTTTCTATCTTTGGAACCAGCTTTGCTTTTTTATCAAGCAGGATTATGAAAAGATAAAAGATTTTACCCAGGAAGATTTGTCTGTTCTCCAGGCCGTATACATTACAGAAATCGCCGCGAACTATTTTAAGAACAAGGCGCAGGAAAAATCAAAGAAAGAAAACGCCATAAAAACTCTTGAAGGCTTGCTTTTAAAGCCGCCTTATTATTTTACATTCGACCAGATTATAAAATTCACGGACAACAAGGGAATTCCGCTTTTAGGCCAGTACACGGAAGACGAGCTAAAGGAATATCTTCACTCAAAATCGCAGGAAGCTGGAATCCAGGAGCTTCCGGAACTTCTTATATTTAAAACTTATGACGGCCAGCGATATTTTATTTTCAAAAGCAAAGTGATTCAGTTAATTCTGCGGCTTTGCATGGACGCACGGACTCAAGTTCAGGAGGCAATCAAAAACCACTGGATGAAAGTCCTGAAAACTTTTGATGTTCTTCCGGAAATGAAAGACCAGGCGGCTTTTGAAGACCGTCTTGAGCGCGAAGTAAGAATCCAGTCGCCGATTTTGAGCGCGCTTTTGACCGCATCGTTCACGCCGCTTTTGAGCTATGAAACAACCGGCAGCGAGGACACAGGAAAAATCAGCCTTTTTGTAAACGGCCAGCTGCTGCCTTACAGCGACATTCTTCTTATTGACCGCGCTAAGCTTCTTGCCGACGCAAAAATCATGCTTCCGTTCTGGTACACAATGCCGATTTTCTCCTGGATTGCGCGTCTTCTTCTCCGGCCGCCGAAAAGCAAGAGAAAAAACCGCGAGAAGACAAATGCCGAATCTTACCGCGAAGAAGAGCACGAAAAAAGCAAGGAAGATGCGGAAACTGCAATTCTTGCAAAAAATCCTGTCGTCTCAAAAAAAGTCGCGCTGCGCGAAGCAGCCCGCGAGGCAGAGGAAGCCGTTGTTCCTTCAAGCTCAACTCTCGACCGCGAGCTTGATTCCTACGAGCATATGTGGAACAAGCTGATTGGCGCACAGACGCATAAAAATCTTACAGAAGACGTCAACTCGTTAATCCGTGACTACATACGGAAAGTTCTGCGGACAATGAAAATAAAAGATTTCAACGCAAAGAGAGTTCAAAGCCTTGCTGAAAGCCTTGTGAAAACTCCGGCCCTGCAGAAAATCGGTGAACATGAAGCTCTCCAGATGTACATCCAGCTTTACATCATAAAACTTGTAAAAAATCTTCCTATGTAATTGTAGTTTGCTACAAAATACTTGCTGCGCTGCTTATAACGGCGCGGCATTTTTTTTCTTTCTCACCTAAAAAATAATAAAATTCAAATAATTCACGGAATCCGATTTTTTCTTGCCGTTTCAATCAATTTTTTCACAATATATATATGTAAATGAAGCAGACTAAAATCTGCGCTCCGGCCGGAAATATTTACAGGACTTTTCGCCATAAACGGCACAATCTAGGAGATTTTTATGAATGCAATGAATCAAATCATTATTGAAGGAAATGTTGTGCGCGACTCAACCGTCAGGGAAACATCGCACGGAAAAGTTGCCAACATGGCGATTGCTTCAAACCGCTACTACAAAGATTCCAACGGCGATTTCCAGTCTGAGGTCAGCTTTTTTGACGTGCAGGCCTGGGGACGCAATTTCTGTGAAAGCATCGCAAAAAACGCTGTTAAAGGGCGGGGAGTTCGTGTTGTCGGAAGGCTCAAGCAGGACAGATGGAAAAGCGAAGACGGAAAAAATTTTGCGAAAATCTATATTCTTGCAGACCACATTGATTTCAAGCCGGCGCCAAAAGAAACAGCGAATTCGCCCCAGGCGGACAAGGCAGAACTTCAGAATCTTGCCGAAGCAAATTCAGTCCTTGAATCAGAAACTGAGGAGGATTATGAAAAGGAAGCAGTAGCAGAAGCTGTTTTCTAGAAATATAAAAAGAGTAGTTTTTTAAAATAAAAAATCCTGCTGGCTGAAAAAATCCAGGCAGCAGGATTTTATTTTTATTTTTTGCCGCGGACGTTAAAGTTTCCGCTCTTTCTGCCGGCGCCTTTAGCTTTATAAGAACTGCGCGCAGTTGATTTTCCAAATGCGGCGCGTTCAGCGGCGGCTTTCTCATTCATCGCCTTGTAAATTTCAATTTTTTCAGGGCTGTAGAAACCTTCTTTCCAGTTGAATCTTGAGCATTCCGGTATCGGCTGCTTTTTTATCATTGAATTTGTTATCGTCTTTAATTCCTGCCGCGTTACCTTTGTTCTTGACAAGTCAATAAGAATCCGGCCGAAGCCTTCGCTTTTTATTTTATCAACTTTGTCAACAATTGAAAAAGGCGCCTCAGGCATAACAACTGTTCCGTCAATGTTCGAGTTCACTTTGAAAACTTTCTCTTCCTTGTCCTGAAAATAAAGGAAATCATAAGTTTCAGGAAGGCGGAATCTCATTCTGAAAAGAGCCGGATAAGCATAAGCCGTAACCATAACTCTTGAACGGACAGACGGTTCCCATGTCGCTTTTAGGTTATTAAACGAATTTTCAAGCGGCGTAATAAACGCCCCGATATTCTGGTTTTCAAACCAAGAGGCTGCCCAGCGGTTAAAAGTGTAAAGATAAGGCCCGGCAATCATGTTAACATTTTTCTTGCCCTTGAGCATATTGATGTGAGCCATATTGTTCACAACAAAAGTCTGGAAGCCTTCATCAATAAGCCCGTTCAAATCTGAAGCCATCTGCTCTTCTTTTGCAGCGGCAAGATACGGGTCAAGAGAAATAATCATCTGGCGCTTTGAAATCGGAATCTTGGCCTTCTTTACAAGCAAATCTTCACGTGTTTCAAAATTCAGCTCAAGGATAACGCGGACTGGATTTTTTGAGAGCAGCTGATAAATATCAGAAACTGTTGAAACCTGGAAATACAATCCCTCCGGAAAATAATTAAGCTCGTTTTTTGCGACAGGAGTCAAATCCAGAACAGGAAGAGTTTCATTTCCTGGCTGCTTGCGGCAGTCGCTTATATCAGACGGAAGAACACGGCGGTAACGTTTTGACATAGCTTTTGTCTGGAGAAGATAAACTGAGTCGCCGCGCTTAAAACCGACAGGAACGTCAATCATGCGAAGACCGTCTATTTCTGCAACAGTGCGGACTTTATGACTCACACGTCCTGAATCATCCTGCCTGTGCAAACGGATCGAGTCGCCAACGTCAGGATCATAATTTCCGCCGCTCAAGTGAACCATCATAATCTGATAATCTTTTGGATCAGCATTTTTTCCGGCGGCTTCTTTTGCTCTGTTTTTAGCTTCATCATCGGCAGGCGAAATCTTGTCAATTTTTCCAAGATAAATTCCAGTTCCGCCAGCCTGGTCAGGATTCAAAATAAGAGCGCCTGCATTAGCAACGCCTTCATCATTTGTCTTAAAATTATACCAGTAAGAAGTTTTTGCGCGGGCAAAGTCAGTCGAAAGCATTCGTTTCGCAGTTGCAATTGAGCCTTTTCTGTCTTTTTCCCAGTTATCCATCAAATAGCGGTAAGCAGCAACAACAGAACCGACATATTCCGCGCTTTTCATGCGGCCTTCAATCTTAAAGCTTTCGACTCCGAGCTGCATCAAATCAGGAATTTTCTCTATAAGCTGCAAGTCACAAGGAGAAAAATAATATCCTGACTTTTCTCCACCCTCGCCGTCAACCGTATAATAACGGCGGCAAGCTTGAGTGCACATTCCACGGTTGGCAGACTTGCCCCCAAGGAAACTTGAGAAAAGGCAAAGGCCGCTTTCAGAAACGCAGAGCGCGCCGTGAACAAACATTTCAATCTCGGCGTTTGTGTGAGATTTTATATATTTGATTTCCTCCAAGCCAAGCTCGCGGGCAACAACAACGCGCTTCAAGCCAGCCTTGCTCAAAAGATTCACTCCGGCCGCGCTTTCAACGTTCATTTGCGTCGATGCATGAAGTTCCAAATCCGGAAAAAATTCCTGGCACATTCTTACGACGCCTAAATCCTGAACAATTAGTCCGTCCGGCCCGATTTTATTTAAATAAGAAAGGAATCTGTAAAGACGTTCTGTTTCACTCTCCTCGCTAACTGTGTTAACAGTTACATAGATTTTTTTATTCTGTTTATGAAGAGTTTTTACAGTCGCTTCAAACTGATTCCATGCGAAATTTGATGTTCTTAATCTTGCGTTAAAACTTTTTAGTCCGAGATAAACCGCGTCAGCTCCCTCGCCAATTGCGGCGTCGAGAGCTTCAATATTGCCTGCCGGCGCTAATAATTCTGACATAGCGGTTAGTTTATCAGTTTTTTTGTGAATTTACTAGCAACCAGCCTGAAATAATTGTTAGCTTGAGATAAAATACTTCATCACGCCAGCATTCTTCTTATAATTACAGCTTCATTAAAATTTCAATCATTCACTGTAATAATTCTTACTATTTGCAAATCCAGGTGTTGCTCCGGAAACAATCGATTTTCCCGAACCAGACTTATCCGTTACAGACCAATCATCCAAAGAACTGGAAACAACACTGATTTCGCCTGAAGCATATTTTTCGGCAATCTCTTCTACGTTTTTTCTTGATATTGAACGAGTTAAGGTTGTCGCTTTGTCACAATGAAAAGCTGATGAAACATCACTGCCGTTTTTCCAAATATTTTTTGAAAGTAAAAGTTCTGCATATTCGGTCTGTAATTTTTTTGTCCATTTTTCCGCTTCGGATTTACAATATGGAATTCCATCATAAATCTGCTCAGTAGAGAAATTTTTTAATACAAGAACATCAGAAGAGCCTCCTATCACAGAATCAGTTCCCTTTCTCCATAAATCGCGGGCAGAATTACAGCTTTCCTCAGCCGTCGACAAACTTAAGTCATCTTCAAATTCATTCAGCGATTTTTCTTCATCAAAAGTTTTATTGTGCAAAGTGATATATTCTCCAGCCTTTACATCAATCGCAGGGAAAATATAATCATAATTTTCGCCTTTCGCGGCTGAACACAATTTTAATCCATGTGTATTTCCACCTTTCAAACAATAAAATTCAACAAAATCACTAATCATCTTTTTTGAATCTGATTTTGTTCTGATTTCGCTTATAATTAAAACTGCGGGATTTTCATTAAAACCAATAAATTCCTGTTGAAATTCAACTGAGTTTCCGCTCAAATCACTAATTATAGCATTAAAAACGTAATTTTTACCAATATCAGTTTCATCCGATAAAAGTACTGTAGCATTTTTTCCAGTTTCATCATAAACAATTTCATTGACAGGAAGCTCAGCGCCTAAATTTTCAGATTTTCCCTCGTTTACAAACGCTTGAAAAACAATGACTTTTTCTGAGCAGGAAAAATTAAAAGATTTAGCTCCTGTAACTTCAAATTTTTCAATGACAGGACAAGTTTTATCGCTTGGAACAACTTCTATTCCTTCTTCTGTCATTCGGCAGGAAACCGGAGCAACTGCAAAAATAACAAAAGAGCAAATTAATGTCACGGTAAAAAAGTAATTTACCGCTGATTTTTTTTTGCGTCCAATGATTTCTCTAAAATTTTTCATAACGCCTCCATTTTTCTCTATACTTATATACGAAAAAAAATGAAGGAAACGGCAAGAAATTTTCAGCTATTTTTAATAATTAGAAAAATCTTATAAAGGCAATACAAAACTAAACGCAAAAATTTAAAATTTCTGCAAGCTTTATATCAGATATAAAAAAAAGTTTCCCCGGTTTTCAATCAAATCTGACAAATCTTCAAACTGAAATTTGCAAATCTGATAAACCGAAGAAGCACAGAAAAGAAAAGTCTTCGAACGATTCTATTTTTTAAAGATGGATTGCCTCGACCATATATCTAATTGAATTTCCATCTGCATCAGCCAATTTTTTTTCAACAACAAAAATAAGATTTCGGCCAGATTTATCACTGAAAATTCTATCTATTGCATAATCAACAACCAATTTTCGTTTTATGTCAGGAGAACCAACAACATTGCTTGAAATCACGTGGCCATTTTCATCTTGCTTCTCAAGCCCGATAAAAAACGATGACTTCAGGTCAGAACCGCTTCCGACAACATTTTTCTCTAGCTTTATATGATAATAAATACTTCGGTCGGAAGATGAACTTTCAAAATCCTTGAAGACAATTTCACTATCGCTGCTTTTTGTGTCGTCGCGGACATAAAGAAGATTATCAGCCTCGGCAGGCTTTAAATTATATTTCTTTAAGAACCAGGAAGCTTTCGAATAAAGCTCCTCGTAAACTTTTTTTCCATTTTTGGCAGCCGTGGAGTTTGATGGAAGAGTTCTGAAAACGCCTCCGTCAACAAAATCATTTTTTGTAATATCTACTGTATAAATTTCTGCATAACCTTGAAAATTATGGTCTGTTTTTCCGTATTCTGCAAAGACATATGTTTTTCCATCGCTGGAGAATCCAAGATCAACGAAAGCCGCTGCATCTCCGGCAAATGACATAAAAGCCGCTGCAACAAAAATAACTCCAGACATCAGAAGCTTTTTCATAAATCCTCCCATTTCATAGAATAATCATAAAATAAATATTCCACTACTTTTTTATTCTCGGCTAAAAAAAAGATGACTTTACAAGTTTTTGTCTTACGTTTAAGATTTTTTTATGACTTTAAAAGTTAGAAATCAAATTTTTAAGATTTTTTTATATTTTTCGATAGCATCAATCATACTTTCCATAGCGGCCGTTATTTATTTAGCTCTCAGCAGAAATATTATCAGCTTGCCGGCTTTTAGAATTCCGCAAATTCTGAATAAAATCCCGTTCGCAGTAGAAAATCAAAACGCAACTTTTATTTCTTTTTTTATCCTCGGACTTTATGTTCCTCTCGCTATTTTTTTTATTTTCAGATATTTTGAGAACACACAGTCGTCAGAAATTATATTCTTTTCCGCATTTCTTTTAAGTGTTCTCTGCGAAGTCGCAAGATTTTATACACTTTGTTTCGGAATCTGGGAGACTTTTACAAATCTTCTGATTTTTCTTGGCAACATTGTTCTATTTGGAAGAATTCTCGCCCCGCTTTCTTTTGTGTGCGCTTCACTTTTAAGCGAACCGGAACAGCAGCAGGACATTGAAAGAAACTATACTTTGATGATTGTAACAGCGTTTGTTTTCGCATTGATAATTCCTTTAAATACAGCGAAAATTTCTTCTAACGGACGCGTGTTCGAAAGTTTTTCCTTTCCTTTGGCAGGAATAAAATTTCTTTTAATAATTCTAGCTGCAATTTCTTTTTATATACGAAGCTTCAAACACGAAAACCGAGACTATATTCCTCTAGGACTTTGGATTCTTCTTCTTTATGTAGGATATTCGATTCTTATCTCTGCAGATAATTATCTTTTTATGATACTTGGAACTTTGCTCCTTTTTTCTGGAACTTTTTTCTATCTAAAAGATTTGCATAAAATGTACATGTGGCTTTAACAAAATTATTTCTAAAAGATTCAAATTCGCAAGATGAAAAAAATCAGCAAAGTTTCATGACGACGAAGCCAATCAAAATCGGAATAATCAAATTGTCGAAATCTTTTAGCGGAAGAACTTCAACAAAAGCTCCGATTATCGCAGAAACGAGCGCCGTCTTTGTAGAGCCGGTCACAAAAAAGCAGGAAAGAAAAATCGCAGTAAAACAAGTAAGGCTTCCTGCGGCAGTTTTTCCGTGGGTAAACGGAATTTTTACTTTGCCGAATGTTTTTCCGGCAAGGCTTGCAAGTCCGTCTCCAAAAGCAAGAGCGTAAATTCCAGCCGAAGCCGGTTTTAGCGGAAAAAAAATAGCTGCGCATAAAATTCCTGCGACAAGCGTTACAGGGCCGAGCACAAATTTATTTTCATCACGTTTACGGGCGGCGGCGGCGGTTATATCAGAAATCAATGGAATTCTTTTTCCGTTCCGGCGCAAAATCTCTGCAATTATATAGAAGATTCCGGCAGCAAAAAGGCAGATTATCACAGCCGTCTTGGAGAACGACAAAAAAAGCGGGACGAACGCTGTGCAAATATGAATTGCTTTTCTGAAAAATTCTTTTCTAAGCGAGATAAACTGCTTTTTCAGTTCAATTCCATTTTGCACGCAAAAATACTTCATTTATTCATTCGTCCTTCCGTTTGCGTTTTAAGCCGCAAAATTTTGTCTACTCAAACTCTTTCTCATTAGAAAGAACTTTTGGAATCTCAACCATAATTCCAGGCTCAAAATCCGGGTGCGGATGGCTAATATATTTTAAGTTCTGCTGCGGAAGATTTCCGCCTTCCATTCTAATCATTGTCCTAGGATCTCTAGTCAAAGAATCATAGGCTTTCATTGCGTCCGTAAAATGAACCATTGACTCTGCGTTCTCCTGGCTGTTTCCAGTCTGCTGAGCTGTTCTGTACAAGGCGACTCCAAGATTGTTGCTTGCCTTTAAATACAAATCGACAATAGTACCTTCGTCTTCGACTTCCTGCGGCAAAAGGATTTTTCTCTTTGCTTTTTCCAAGTCCAGCTTTGAAAGCAAGTCTTTGTAATAGCTCTGGGCCGCGAAATTATCATTGCGCAGAACCAAAGTGTTTCCAAGCGCAAGAAGAACATTTGAATCTTTCGGCTCTTTTTCGTGAACTTTCAAGAACGACGGAAGCGCATTGTCATAATCTTTCTTTCCATAATAAATCGTTCCAATCCGGTAATTCACGGAAGGCGTGTCGTTCTTGATTTTTGTCGCCTTGTCATAATTATAAAGCGCGCTGTCAAGATCTCCGGAAACAAAATAGTCAATATCGCCAAGGTCCGCAAACAATTTTCCTGTGTTTTCATCACCTTCAAATCCAGTCGAATCATGCTCGTCGTTGTACAAGTCAGCTCCGTGAGTATAAACTTCCTGCGCCTTCAAATACTCATGGTTTCCGGCATAAAGCTCGCCCAAAATGCGGGATGCATTGATTTCGCGGTAAACATCTTTTTTCGCCCTTATCTGCGCAGCGTCAAAAAGATCAAGGGAAGTTTCAAGCTCATTTTTCGCCTGGTCAATGTAGCCTGTGTTCACAAAATATCTTGCAAGATTATAATGCGCCACAGGATTTTTTGAATTTGAAGATACAGCAATCTCCAGCATGGAACGGACATCTTCAATTGACGAGCGCAAATATTCATCATTTTTATCAAGCTTTCCATAAAGTTTGTCAAGCAAATATCCTGAAAGCTCAGTCCAGTCATCAGAATTCAAAGATTTTATATTCTTTTTCTGATAAAAGACATTCTTAAGATTCAAAACTTCGCGCAAATTGTCAGTTCTAATGTAATAACGCAGCATTCTTGAAAGATAAAGAAGATTGTCTTCTCCGTAACGCTGCAAAAGCTCGACATATTGATTTTTCGCAAGCTCGTATTTTGAGTCATCAACCGAAGCCCATTCCAAAAAAACATCTCCAAGCAAAAGAAGCCCGTCCGGATTATTTATATGATAATCAAGGATTTCACGGCGGACGATTTCCTCGGCGCGCTCGTAATTGGCGCGGTCGTAAAGCTCCATTTCGGCATATTGCTTTCCGGCCTCGAGGTCGTGATCGAAGAATTCAAGCGCGTTTCTATAAATATTAGCTGCGCGTTCATATTGTTTTTTCGCGCGGTAGCCGTTCGCAAATTTAAAGAACCACTTTTTTACAGGCTTATGAGAAACCGCCTCCGAGAATTTATCTTCTGACTGCGGAAACTCGTTGTTTTCAAGAAGAACATAGCCCTGCTTGTAATTTATGTTCGCCATGACAGGCTCGTAAATAAATTTCTGAGCCGCCTTAAACAATCCGAAACATACAAAGCACAAGACAATTCCAACGACCGCCGCTGGAATAATTCTGTTTTTAAGCGTGTACTGGAACGACTGCTTGTAAGCTTCGTACTGTTCAAAAGAGCGTTTTTCAAAGTCGCGCGGAACATTAATTGAAATGTCCAGCATTTTTTCAAGCTGACTTGCCACTTGGCGCGCCGGAGTTTTTTTCAAGACTTTTTCAATTATTTCAAAAACAGCGTCGTCCGTAAATTCATTTTTCGCGATAAAATCTTCAATCGCAAGCCTTAAATTCAGCGGATATTCAGAAAGATTCTTCTTAAACTGCTCGTATTCTTCATCAGTCAGCGTGTTTGTCGGTTTTGCTGCCTTTCCTTTAAAATCAACTGTGTCAACCGGAGCTTTTTTAGACAAATCAGCAGTTTCAGTATCGGAAAATCCTGGAATCGTAAAATTATCATCAAGAACAAAATCATCATCCGGCTGTTTTTCGCCGGTCACAGGAAATTCATCATCGGAAGAATCTGATTTTTTATCCGTTTTCGGCGTAAAATCCATTCCTTCCATTTCAGAAGTGTCAAAAGTTTCAGGCGGAATTTCCTGCTCGGCATCTTGATTTTGAGTTCCGCCCGTAATTGAATCGTCGCCAGGAACGTCAAGAGAAGCGTCTGGAATTTCGGAAGACGATGAATTTGATGAATCTCCGGAAGCTGAATCAGAAGAAGGCTGCGGATTTTCGCCAGACGAATTATCTGACGGAACAGAAGTTCCCGGAGCAAACTGATCCAAATCTGAAGTGTCAAAAAGATTCATGTCGTCGCTGTTCATGTCCGGCAAATCATTCAAATCGCCCGAACCAGCGTCAGAAGATTTTTCCATAGGCGCGGCCGTCGCTGCGTTCTTTTCATCAGGATTTCCAACGCCGTCTTTTTCGAGAACATCGTCCGGCAAATCGTCATTAAGATTTATCGGCTGGCCGTCAAAATCAAATTCCGCGTCAGGATTCGTTTCCTTAGTGTCAGGCAAAACATCGTCAACCGTATCTTCTGATTTTTCGTCTGCTTTAGGCTGAGGATTTTCGTCCTCTTCAGGCTGAGCATTTTCCTCAGCTTCGGGCTTAGGATTCTCGCCAGAAACATTTTCAGATTTTTCTTCCGCGGCAGGCTGAGAGTTTTCATCGGGCTTTGGCTCGGCATTTTCTTCAGGCGGAGTTTCTTTTATAACATCAGCGTCTTCAACATTAGATTTTTCAAAATCGCCAATATCTTCTCCGCTTTCGTTTTTCTCTCCGTCATTTACATTTTCATCAGAATCAGAAATCGAATTCAGCAAATCATCCAGATCCAAATCCTCAAGCGGAGTTTCCTCGGAAGAATTTTCAGAATTCTGCGCATCATTTAAATTTTCAGAGCTAGCAGGATTTTCATTTTCAGACGGTGAAGGATTCAAATCGTCCATAAAATCAGACAAATCAGGAGCCTCGTCGCCAGACTCGCCCTGTGGAGTTAAAATTGAGTCAAGGTCAGGCATCGCATTATTTTTGCCGGATGTTGAATCCGCAGCATTCTCAGAAAGATTCTCAGAAGAATTTTCAGGCTCATCTTTTTTTACTTCCGGCATTCCAAGCAAAAAATCTTCGGAATCGTCGCGCTCAGAAATTCCATCAGGAATAGAAACTGTGACAGGTTTTTCGCCACGTTGCGCGCGGATTTTTGGCTCATCGCCAACGTTTTTTATATCTTCACTAAATTGTTTAAGCTGATTTAATCCTGGCATTGTTCTTTATTTTACTCCACTTTAAATTAAAGCAACAAGGGATATTTTTGAAGTTTTCTTCATTTCCCACCACTTCATTTTTTATAATCGGCATTTTGCATTTTTGCTTTAGAAAACAAATTCTATAAGAAAAATTTTCAAATTTCTGTTCATTTCTTTCCGCGGAATGCCGAAATTTATAATATGAAGAAGGGTGTTTTTATTTTGATTTTATTGGCGTCGATTGCATCTGCGTTCGCTAAAGGCAAAAATGTTGTTCAAGACGCTCCGGACACTTATGAATACGATCAGATTGTAAGCTCGCTCGAAGGTGTAAAACCGCCGCGGGTTCAAGGAAATTATATAATATTTACAGTTCCGGCTGATTTTCATTCCGTCGGGATTGCGTTTGACTTTGAAAATTTCAGCAAAATTCATCAGTTCCAGCTTTACAAGACTTATTCCTACGAAGGCGATGTCACAGGAAAATGGTTCTTCTACGTTGCAGAGCGGCCTAAAAAGACTGCAAGAATCAGCTACAGGCTTGTCGTTGACGGACTTTGGACAACTGATCCTCAAAATCCGAACGTTTCCTACAATGCTACGGACGGCTACACGCTCTCATATCTTGACATTGATGTTGTTGATCCGATTGTTACCGAAAAGAACGCCGCAGGACTTACACATTTTGTTTGCTTTGCGCAAAGCGGACAAAAAATCAGGCTCGGCGGAACTTTCACAAACTGGGATTCCTGGATTTATGAAATGACAGAAGTTGTTCCAGGACGTTACGAAATAGACATTCCGCTCCATCCTGGAACATATTACTACGCTTACTACAGCGGAATCACGTCGTTCATAGACAGCACAAATCCGCTCAAAGGCTACTCAAGCGACGGAAGAATCGTGAGCAGAATCACAATAAATTGATTCCGCAATGCAAAACTAAGAACTAGAAATGGAACCCGCCCATATTTCCAAGGTTTCCAAACGGATTTTTTCCGCCGCCCATGCTTGCCATCTGCTGCATGAGTTTTCCCTGAAGGCCGCGGTTTCTTGAAAGCTTCTTCATTGTAAGCTTCGCTTTCTCGAAATTCTTAATCAGTTTGTTGACTTCAGCCACGCTTGTTCCGCTTCCAGCAGCAATTCTCTTTCTTCTTGCAGGTCCGATTATCAGATGATTTTTTCTTTCTTTCTTTGTCATCGACTGGATAATCGCTTTCTGCCTCTTGATTCCGTCCATGTCAATTTTGCTCGGATCAATCTGTCCGGAAAGGCCTGGAATCATATCAAGAACTGAAGAAAGGCTTCCCATCTTGTCCATGTTCTCAAACTGCTTGAGCATATCGTCGAGTGTAAACTCGTTGCGGGCCATCTTCTCCTGAAGTTTCTGGGCTTCCTCAACATCAACTTTCTCCTGCGCTTTTTCAACAAGAGAAACAATGTCGCCCATTCCTAAGATTCGGCTTGCAATTCTGTCAGGATGGAAAGGCTCGAAATCCTCAGTTTTTTCGCCGGTTCCAATGAAAAGAATCGGCTTCCCAGTGATTGATTTTAGAGAAAGAGCCGCACCGCCGCGCGCGTCTGAGTCGAATTTTGTAAGAATCACGCCGGTAAGCCCGAGCTGCTCGTCAAAAGATTTCGCAATGTCAACAGCGTTCTGGCCGGTCATCGCGTCGGCGACAAGCAAAGTCTCAACCGGAGAAACAGCCTTTTTAACATCGACAAGCTCCGCCATCATGTCCTCGTCAATCTGAAGACGTCCGGCAGTATCGATGATTACAGTGTCGAGCCCGTTTTTCTTTGCGTATATCACGCCGTTCTTTGCGACTTTCACAGCGTCTTTAGGCGTTGCGTTCTCCTCAAAGTAAACCGGAACATTGATTTTTTCGCCGAGCTGCTTTAACTGCTCAACTGCCGCAGGGCGTACTAAGTCGCAGGCGACAAGGAGAGGCTTGCGCCCATCTTTCGCAAGGCGGGCAGCAAGCTTATGAGCCGCAGTTGTTTTTCCGGCTCCCTGAAGTCCGAGAAGCAAAATCACAGACTGAGTGTCGGGGCCTTTGAGCTGCAAGTCAACTTTCTGGTCGCCTAAAAGCTTTACAATTCTGTCGTAAATGATTTTTACAAACTGCTGGCCAGGATCAACCGCGCGCAGAACTTTCTCGCCCTTCGCTTCCTCGACAGTCGCATTTACAAAGCGGCGGACAACACGCAAGTTTACATCGGCCTCAAGAAGAGCCATTTTTATCTGCTCAACTGTGTCCTCGATGTTCTTTTCCGTGATTTTTGATTTTCCGCTCACCGTGCGGACAATGTCGCTGAATGTGTTTGTGATTTTCTCAAGCATATTTTTTCTCCAGATTCAACGCAGATGAACACAGATAAACACGGATTTTAACGGATAGATTTTTTGGTTTAAGAATGATTTTCGAAAAAACGAAAGACTCCTTATTTCAAAATAAAAAATCTTAGGCTCGTATGTTCTACAAAAGTATTTCGTGGGAACTAAAAATTCTCTTACAACTGAATCCTATCCGTGTTCATCCTTTGTATCAGTGTTAATCCGTGCTGAATAACTATTTAATCATCTTCCTGATTGTTGATTTTTCCCTGTGTCAGAAGCTCCTGCAAAAAGTCCATAGGCTTAATCTCTTTGTTCAGGATTCTGTAAAGTCCGTCGCAGATTGTAAGCTTCAAGTTGTATTTCTGCGCAATTTCGTGCACATATTTGCAGGCGACAGCGCCCTCAGACAAATAGCCAATCTCGCTGATTCTAGAAATCAAATCGTCAAGATTCTTAAATCTGTCGAGGATATTTGTCTTGATAATATCCTGTCCGAACCTTCTGTTGCGTCCGTATTTAGAACGGCAAGTCACGTCAAGATCGCCGACACCCGCAATCGAAGTGAAAGTCTCCGCATGTGTCGCGCCCAAGGCAAATCCAATTGTCTGAATTTCATTCAGGCCGGCAGCCAGCAAAAGCGACTCTGTGTTGTCGCCGAAAACATCTGAATGCTCGCTGACAGCGTCCAGCGAACCGTAAACAACAGCGATTACATTTTTCGCCGCGGCGCAAACCTGGACTCCAATCGCATCAAGCGAGGAATAAACCATAAGCCCAGGGACACGCAAAAGCTCGCGGAATTTTATAGAATTAAGCGCATGCTCGCTCGCCGCAATCAAGCCGGTAAGTTTTCCCATTGCGACTTCCTCAGCATGGGAAGGACCTGAAATATAAACAAGCGCGTTTTTATAACATTCCGGGAAAATATCATTCAAAGCGTCAAGGACAAGACGCGGGCCCTTCTCTGTGGCGATAAATCCCTTTGTGATTACTCCGACCACAGTCTCGCCGTTTTTAATAGAAGGAACATCCACTACTTTCTTTGCAGTGCTTTCAAGATAAAGCGACGGAGAAGCAAGAATCAAATAATCTTTTCCATCCGCAACTTCATTAATATCTGTTGAAGCCGTAAGGTTCTCGGAAAGCGGATAGCCTGGAAGGTAACGTTTGTTCTCATGCTCATTGTTGATAGCGTCAACGACATCCTGCTCTCTCGCCCAAATCTTAACCTTGTGGCCGCCGCGAGCAATTGCCTGCGCCAATCCAGAGCCCCATGCTCCAGCTCCGATAACACCTACATTCTTGGATTTCATTTCATAAACCTCGATTATATTTTTAAAATTATACTATTTAACTGTTATCCTTTCAACTTTAATTCCACTTCCAAAATCACGTCGTCCGGAGTTGAAGCCCCAGCGGTAAGTCCGACTCTTTCAAGATGGAAAAAATCTTCAGGAATCTCTCCGGCGTTTTCAATCAAAGCCGCCTTCCTGCAGAGCTTCTGCGCCGTAGCAAAAAGCCGGTTTGTGTTCGCGCTGCTCTTTCCGCCGATAACAAGAACTCCGTCAACCTGCGCGCAAAGCTCCACAAGAGAATCCTGCCTCTCATGGGTCGCCGGGCAGATTGAATTTACAACTTCAGTCTGGGGAAGCTTTTCCTTTAGAAGCGATTCAATTTTCGCAAACTCAGAAATGCTGAACGTTGTCTGCGAAAGAAGCGCGACTCTTTGCTTTTTTATATCAGGAATCTTTTCAAAAAGATTCTCAATCTCGCGCTCCGTCTCACCGACATTTTTTATCAGGATAAAACGGAAATCAAGGCCGTTTTTCTCCGCGGCCTCTCGCGCGTAACCCTCGATTCCGACAACTTCTCCGTGGTTCTTGTCTCCGGCGAAAAAAATCACACAGTTTTCGGCAGCGTATTTAGCGGCGCGTTTCTGGCTCTGTGTAACAAGCGGACAAGTCGCGTTGATTATGTCCACTTTTTTTGACTTGAGCTCGGCTTCCTTTTCCGGAGAAACTCCGTGCGCGCGGATTAAAACTGTGTCGCCTTCTAGCAATTCGTCAAAATGAGACTCGTCAAGAATTTTCAGATTTCTGTCCGCAAGCTTTTTCAGGGCGGCAGGATTATGAATCAGCGGGCCCAAGGTATAGACCTGACCGCTGGAGTTTTTCTCAAGGGCTTTTTCAGCCAGATTAACAGCGCGCCTGACACCAGCGCAAAAGCCCATTTTGTCCGCACGGATAATTTTCATATTCTGATTATAAAGTTTTTAACGCAAATAAAAAACCCGCTCAGTTTTGAGCGGGTAATTGACTTATCGATTTAAATCTTCAAATCAAACTACTCTTCTGTTTCTTCTGCTCTGATTTTTACAGCCTTAGGAGTTTCCTGCGGCACAGTGAAAGTCTGATTTTTGCGCATTGCAAGAACAAAACTTCCGACGATGAAGATTGAAGAATAACATCCTGAAATCAGTCCGATAATCAGCGCAAGCGCGAAATCGTGAATTGTTCCAGTTGTAAAGAAGTACAAAGAAAGAACAGCGAGCAAAGTTGTAACCGTTGTGATGATAGAACGGCTCAAAGTCTCGTTCAAGGCGGCGTTCAAAATATCTTTGAAAGTCTTTGCCTCGACAATTTTAATGTCGCTTCTCACGCGGTCAAGGATTACAACCGACGCGTTGATTGAGTAACCGATAATTGTCAGAATCGCGGCGAGCGTTGTTGTGCTGAACTCCATCTGGATAAATGAAATAAAAGAAATCATTACAAGCGCGTCATGGATAACAGCGATTACAGAAGCAAGAGCGAAATCCCAGTGGAACCGGATTGCACAGTAAAGGAAAATCAGGACAAGTGTCGCAAGAACAAGCACAATAGAA
Organism: uncultured Treponema sp.; assembly: GCA_964538245.1. Taxonomy (GTDB): domain Bacteria; phylum Spirochaetota; class Spirochaetia; order Treponematales; family Treponemataceae; genus Treponema_D. Next base: position 144,155 of record CAZIFO010000001.1, on the reverse strand, counting down.
GATTTAATCAGCGAGCTTGAGAACTGCGCGCCGATAAAGTCTGATTTTACAACCGCGACTTTTCCCTCGCCGAATTTCTCTGTCAGAACCTGGTTTGCTTTGTCCGCGGCATCTTTGCCGCTCTCGTCAGCGCCCATTCTAATCTGGAACGAATCGCTTCCAGCCTTCTTGACGTCAACATCATTGAAATCCTTGAGAGCATCGCGGATTGCGTCCGCGTCAACAGTCGATTTCTCATCGACAGCATAAATGCTCAGAGGATTCTCTCCCAAAGTTGTTGAGACAGCAGAGTTGACAAAAAGTCCGCTCGCAGGAATCTCGCCGTCTTTTCTAACGGCAGCGGAAACGCCTTCAACCTCGTTGAGCTTTGAAGCGACAGCGGAAACTGTCTTGTTCTCATCAAAGCCGATGTTCACAGTTCTGTTTTCCGCGCCGACGCCTGTAATTACAAGCTGAAGTCCGTTTTCAGAAGCCTCGGCCGTAATTTTCGCGCTTCCTGAATATGTAACATCAAGAACATCGTCTGAAATCTTGATTTCTTCGATTAAGCCTGGCTTGAAGTCAAGTCCGAAATTGATTCCCCTTGTGCAGACAGAAACAATTCCGGCAATAATAACAACTGCGCTCAAGACAATGGCGAAGTTGAAGTATTTTGTAAACTGAATATTCTTTTTCATTATTTTACTCCCCAGCCAATGCTTATCTTCTTCTTGCCAAGAACATCAGTTCCGAAGTCAAACATAAGACGAGAAACTACGAGAGCTGTAAATACAGATGAACAAACACCGATTGCAAGCGAGACGGCGAATCCCTGGATTGAGCCGGTTCCGAGCTTTGAAAGGAAAGCCGCGGCGATGAACGTTGTAATGTTTGAGTCCATAATCGCCCAGAACGCATTGTCAAATCCGGCGGAAATAGCAGCCGCGCGTGTCTTTCCAGCCTTCAGCTCCTCTTTGATTCTCTCAAAGATGATTACGTTGGCGTCAACAGACATACCGACTGTAAGAATCATACCTGCAACAGAAGAAAGCGTAAGAGTAAGATTGAAAGCGCTCAAGACAGAGAACATGATGTAGATGTTCAAAATCTGGGCGACAACAGCGTTAACTCCGGCTCCCTTGTAGTAAATAATCATGAACGCAAAAACGAGAATCAAGCCCCACGCGAGAGCTCTCATTCCCTGCTTTATCGCAGCGTCTCCAAGAGAAGCTCCGATAACCTGCTGGCTTTCAATTTCAAGAGGAACTTCAAGGCGCGCAGTCTGAAGAACTTTCTGGATGTTCTGAGCTTCCTGGACGCTGAATCCGCCTGAAAGCTGAACCTGTCCGCCGCCGATTGCCTGCCTGATTGTTGCCGCTGACTTTACTTTTCCATTGCTCACAATTGCAAGACGCTCGTTAACGTGCTCGCCTGTGAATTTAGCGAAAATGTCCGCGCCCTCAAGGTCAAGGTCAAATGAAACTTCCGGCTGGTTTGTTGTAGGATCCGCAGTGACAGTCGCCGATTTTACATGGTTTCCGTCAAGCGCAATCTCTTTCTTGACCGCGATGTACTCGTAGCCGTTTACAAGCTGGTCAAGACCGTAGGCATCCTTTGTGTAATATCCGAAAACTTCAACATCATCAGGAACGATTGTAGGATCGACAAGCTTTCCGTCCGAGTTGAACACAACGCCGTTCTGTCTGTAGTAGTTCATAACAGCCGCAGTCGCCTGCTCATCAACAAGGCGGAAATTCAGGATTCCCTTGCCCTGGATAATCGCGCTTACGCTGTCTGTGTCGGCAGCTCCAGGAATCTCAATATAGATTCTGTCCTCGCCCTGCTGGCGCACGACAGGAGATGTAAGTCCGAATTTATCAATGCTGCTTGTCAAAGTCTCGATAGCCTGGGCCATCGCGTCTTTCTTGAACTGCGCGACATCAGCAACCTCGCCGTTCTTTCTCTGTTCTTCCAAAGCCTTGTCCAGATCAGCGTGAACGATAATGTTCATACCGCCGGAAAGGTCAAGTCCGAGCTTTACAGAGCTGTTGTAACGGTTCTTAGCCTTAAGAATCTGATTTCTATATTTTGACTCAACCACATTCTGAAGCTCAGCCTGGGCATTGTAGCCCTGGAAAGAATCAAGAACTGCGGAAACAGTCATTACTTTCGGCTCTTTCGGAGCGTCTTTTCCCATTCCCTTGTAGGCTTTTTCAAGATTCTTGTAGTTTTTCCTAGCGGCTTTTACAAGATAGTCGTAAGACGAGTCAAGAACTTCGTCTGGATTTTTCTCAGCAATGGCGATAAGCTTCTCAACCTCGTCCTTTGCTTTTTTGCTTGTGTAATTCTTGATGTTCTCAAGAGAACCAAGAGCTAGGCTCTGCTGGTCTTTTGGAGTTCTCGCATACCAGCTGATGGAAGGCCAGAGAAATGCGAAACACACAGCAAGAACTACCAGAATAATAATGAAACGGCTTCGTTTGTTCATTTTTTTAATAACTCCGGTAAACTTTTTTTATTTATTTTCAGTTTCAGCTGACGCGCCTGATTCCGGAGCTTTTGGAGCTTCCTCGGCTTTTTCTTCAGCTTTCGCTTTATCTTCAGTCTTTGCTTTCTTATCTGCCTTTGAAGAAGAAACCGGCTTGTCTGTAACAACAGTTGCAATCGCAGAACGGTTAAATTCAAGCTTTGTGTTGTCGTCAACTTTCACAATAACAGTTTTCTCTTTTGTTGAAGAAACAACGCCGTGGATTCCGCCGATTGTTACAACTTTGTCGCCTTTTTTAAGCGCGTTAATCATTTTCTCTGTTTCTTTCTGCTTTTTATTCTGAGGGCGAATAATAAAGAAATAGAAAATTGCGATAATAAGAACGAACGGCAAAACCGTCATGAGCATGCTTCCGTTTTGAGCCGACGCTCCGCTTGTTCCGCTTGCCTGAAGTAATGAAAAAAACATTTTAATTCCTCACCTAGAAAAGTAAATTTTTTGGGTTCTAACAGAATATCACTTTAATTTGTAAGATTCAACAATAAAAAATCAAGAGGGGAAAAGCCTTTCCCCTAGGCTCAAACTTCGTTTTCGCCATACCCTATTCTCCTAGGGGCTCCGCCCCTAAAACCCCGGCGAAGTTCAGTCAATCAGAGAATCAAGCTGGCGGTTAAGCTCAAGGATTTTTTCATCTTTTGGAGAAATTGCGACAACTTGCTTTAAATAATACTGGGCTTTTCTGTATTCTTTCTTGTTAAAATAAATTCTGTACATGCGCAAAAGCGCGTCGCGGTTCCTCGGATTTGAAGTAAGGCTTGAACGCAAATCTGCAAGAATTTCTGATTCCGAGGAAAGAAGAAAGCTCCGCTCATAATAAAGAAAACTTTTCATCCTTGCAGACGCAGAAGGCAAAAGCTGGCTGATAATCTTTGAAGCCTCGGCTTTTCTCGAAGTCGAAACAAGAACATTTATATAACACTGGAGAACATTTTCATCCGAAGGATTCTTAGAATAAAGCTCAGACGCGATTTTCCAGGCTTCGTTCTGGTTTCCGGAGGCAAGGCAGATTTTCACATGCGTAAAAAGCGCGTCCGCGTCGTCCGGCAATTTTTCCACAAGCTCTTTGCTTTCCTTATAAGCTTCTTTCCAGTTTTCATTTTGAACAAGAGAATTTATCTTTATTTTTTTCGCTTCGTAATTCTCAGGCTCCTTCTCAAGAATTTGCTCGGCAATCTCCTCGCCTGAATATCCGTTTATGCTCACGCTGTTTTCAGACGCGAGGCCCGCCGCGGCAAGCATAATCTCAATGTCGTCTGGATAAAGCTCCAAAGCCTTCTGGATTGTCTCGGTCGCGGCAGTGATATTCTTGTTCCATTCCTTTTGAACTGTAAAACGCAGAAAAAGATAATCGCGCGAAGAAGAGTCGATTCTAGAATAGGCGTCAAGCAAAGAAGCCGCGCGGATATATTCTTTCTTCGCAATCAGGATTTTTGTCCTGAAAAGCATAAACTCGCTGTTTTCCGGCTCCGTCTGAAGAACGCGGTTTACATATTGCTCGGCTTTTTCAAGTTTCCCGCAGGCAAACGAAGTGTAGGCGCAAAGCTTAAGATAATTTCTGTTTGAAGGATTTTTCTCAAGCAAGGACTCGGCAAGATTTTCAGCCTCGTCATAATTTTTTGTGTCATAATAAGTGCGCGCAAGCAGATATTCAATTTCCTGGACTCCGCGGGATTTTCCGTTGGCAGTTTCAAGGCATTCGAGCGCTTCTTCAAAACGGCTCTGTCTTCTGCAAAGCAGCGCGTAAAGATAATTCACAAAAACGGAGCTGCCTTTTTCTTCAAGGCAGAGCGCAAGGTTCTTCGCGGCCTCTTCGTAATAATCATCGCGGCTGCTTGAAATCGCAAGAACAAGCGACGGAAGCGCGCGGGAAAGAAAATCTGAATTTCCCGTGTTAAAATCATACATTCCGTTCTGAGCGGATTTTATCGCCGAAGTGTAAGCGTTGTCCTCATCAATTTCTACATCTTTTTCATCAAAAGGAACTGACGGCCACAAAATTTTCATCATCGAGATGGAAACGCTCAGAAGAACATTCTCCGGAAAACCGGGATTTTCGATTTTCTTCAATTTTGAAACAGACGACTGCAAAGACGCAGGGGAACCGTTGCAAACATCATCTACAATTTCAGCCGGAATTTCAGAGAAAAATGAATATTTCTTTTTCACAGGCGTCGGGAGCTTTGTAGTTTCAGAGGCAAATTCAAGCTCCAGCTCATCGTTTTCAGGCTCGGGCTCTTTATTTTCAGAATCATCCTGAATATCTTCCTGACTTTTGATTTCAGTCTGAGTTTTATCTTCTAAAACATCTTTCGCTTTTTTTCGCCTTGAAAAAGCGGGATTGAGAAAAATAAAAAGAATCAATGCAATAGAAATTATTTTTTTCCGGCAAAATTTCACCGCTTAATCCCCAAGAATATCTCTGTCATCAGTTTCGTCTGAAAGCTCATCCTTGTCATAAGGGAAAAAGCCCAGAGCCTTCTTCTGATAAATAAAAATAGCAACCAGAACAGCCCCGAAAAAAATCAAAATCACAGGAAACCATTTTGAAAAGAAACTTACAAACGGAAAGCGGATTATATGAAAAGAAAAAAGCAGGAAAATAGCTCCCATCACAACAAGAATAATAGAAGGAATTAAGTAAACTCCACGGATTTTTCCATGCTTAAAAAGACAAGTCACAATTAGACATATTCCGCCGAAAACAGAAAAAAGCGGCCAGAGAACACTCATTCCGAAATCAACGACATTAAAATCAATAAATGTAAAAAGAAGCCCGCATGAAAAAACGTAAAGCCCAATAAAAAGAGTGGAAGCCCGCTTTAGCCAGACCAAACTTGCATAAAAAACCAATGCGCCCAAAAACATTACCAGGACGCTGGCAAGAGGAATTTTTCCCGTAAAATCCGAAGAAAAATATGAAATCAGAAAAAGTCCCAAAAGGATAAGAAGAACACCAACCGCAAGAATAACGTTCAGCGCAGGAACTGTAAATTTCTTCATTTTAACCTCGAAAAAACGGAAAAAACAGCCAGACTCGACTTTCTATTTTATTAGATTTCAGCCGATTTGAAAATACTAAAAATCTAAAAGCCAGGTTTAAAATATAGTTACGTTTTTTAGTCAAGGCAACCTTTTCAAGTAGCAATTAGCTCGCCAAATTTGTATTATAAACTGGCAAAGGTGAATAAGAAAAGAACTTCGCCTGAAATAACGCCGAAGTTTTTAAGACAATTGAAAGCTGAAACTTTCTTCTTGACTTTTTTATGGGAGATGCATTTTATGGAAGATAACAACTCAAACAAAGATTTAGATGAAAAGCTTTCCGAGAAAATCTCCGAGCTTCAGAAAATGATTGACGAGTCGCACAGAATCGTCTTTTTTGGCGGCGCCGGAGTCTCGACAGAAAGCGGAATTCCGGACTTTAGGAGCCAGGACGGACTTTACCGCCAGGAATGGAAATATCCGCCTGAGACAATTATCTCGCGCAGCTTCTTTGACGCAAATCCAAAGGAATTCTACAGATTCTACCGCGCCAAGCTGATTGTAAAAGGCGCAAAGCCGAACATAACGCACATAAAGCTTGCGGAGCTTGAAAAGGCAGGAAAACTTTCGGCAGTTGTAACGCAGAACATAGACGGGCTTCACCAGATGGCAGGAAGCAAGAAAGTCTATGAGCTGCACGGAAGCACGCTCAGAAACTACTGCATGAACTGCGGCAAATTCTATGGCATCGACTTTATTGCCAAAAGCGAGAACGCGCCTGACAAGCTTCCGCACTGCACTGACTGTGGCGGACTTGTAAAGCCGGACGTAGTTCTTTACGAGGAAGGCCTCGACGAGAACGTGATAAACGGTGCTGTCGATGCGATTTCAAGCGCGGACATGCTTATAATCGGCGGAACTTCGCTCGTGGTTTATCCTGCGGCAGGACTAATCAGATATTTCCGAGGCAAGCACCTTGTCCTAGTCAACAAGAGCGCGACTCAGGCCGACTCCGCCGCCGAGCTTGTAATCCACGCGGGACTCGGCCAAGTGTTCAGCGAAATAAAAACCGACGGAAACGCTGGCTGACATATTCAACAGATTTTCTTAAAAAAATATAAAGCCTTTATATTCTTAGGTATAAAGGCTTTATACCTAAGGGTAGAGACACTTTATACCTAAGAGTAGAGAGTCTTTATACTCAAGAGTAGAAAGACTTTATACGTGGAAAATTCGAGAATTTCCAAGCGGAAATGATAGTAGCAATAGGAAATTCTCTCTTCACACTATCGCCGCATCTTGCGGCGCACAATTCTTCATTCTTCATTCTTCATTCTTCATTCTTCATTCTTAATTCTTAACTGCTCCAGAGTCTGCCTGATTTCAAGCTTTTTAAGAACTTGCTGCGCGAGCCCGGCTTCCTGATTTTCTTCCGCTTGCTTTGCGCCGCTTCCATCGCTTTTTGTGTTACGCTGTCCGCTTTCCATTTTCGCCCGGACAGCGCGAATCAGAAGATTTTTAGGCGTGGCGGAATCGTCTATAAATTCCAGCATCTGCACTTTGTAGCCGCGCTGCTCAAGCAAGTCGCCGCGTAGAGCATCGGTCAAAAGCGCGCTGAATTTTTCTTTTATAAGGCCGTATTTTGCAAAAATCTCAAAGTCAGTTCCCTTCGCGTTCTTCGCTGTGAGCTGCGAGTTTATTTCGTGCTGGCAGCAGGGAACGCTCAAAATCGCCTTCGCTCCGTGCGAAACTGCGTAGTCAAGGGCGTAGTCTGTCGCCGTGTCGCAGGCGTGAAGCGTAATCACAATGTCAGGATTCTTGTCCTCGTTAAAATCCGCAATGTCGCCAACCGCGAAAGAAAGATTCCTAAGCCCAAGCTCCAAAGCCAGGCGCGAGCAATATTCAATCACGTCTTTTTTTAGGTCAAGCCCGAAAATCTCACACGGAATCTCCTTGATTTCCGAGAGAAAATACTGGACGGCGAACGTCAGATACGATTTTCCGGAGCCAAAATCCACAATTCTGAGCGGAGAATCATCGTTTTGCGCGCGTTTCGCCGCAAGAACGTCCGGCAGAATGTCGTCAACAAATTCCAGGAAACGGTTTATCTGCCGGAATTTGTCGTATTTCGCGCTAACAACTTTTCCTTCCGCCGTCATAATTCCGAGCCGCACAAGGAACGGAACCGGCCTCCCCTCGGCAAGAATGTAGTTTTTGCGCCGGTTCTGCGGGAAATTGTCAGCAAATTTTATGTTTTTTGTTTCTTTCGGGCGTTCCCCGCTTCGCGGGTCGGGCTTTCCGAAGTTCCGCGCTAAAAGCGCTCCATTGCCTTCCGCTCCGTTCCACTCCGCTCCGGCAACGCTACGCGCTTCTCCAATCCCTAACGCACTTGCGCCGTTCTTTAGTTTCTTTACAAGCCTTGTGATTTTTCCTTTTTTGCTCGCCATCAGCGTGATTTCTTCGCTTTCCGTGCGCTCAACGACGTTCTTAAAGGTTGTTCCCGCGTGTGTTTTTATAAAGTCCTCAAGCTCAGAGGCGGAAAAATGCCTGTGGAAAGCCTGCTTTTCCGTAAAGAATTCCGCAAAGTATTCCTGGCTTTCCGCCGCGCCTGAAGAAGACGTAAGCTTGATTTTCGCGCGGACAAAATCTTTTCCAAGAATTTCCAAGATATTTTTCGCAGGCTTTGAAAATGTAACAGATATAATCATAAATCAAACTCCAGATTGAACGCGCATTTTTAATTGTCTTGTGAAACAAAAAAATGTTTCACGAAAATCTATATATTTTATCTTTTTTATACGATAAAATAAATGTATGGGAAAAATTTTAGTTTTTGTTAATCAGAAAGGCGGAGTCGGCAAGACAACTTCTGCAATCAACATCGGAGCTTTTATGGCCGAGCTTGGAAAAAAAGTTCTTCTTGTTGATTTTGACTCGCAGGGAAATATGTCCAGCGGAGTCGGCGTTTCAAAGGAAAAGCCCACAATCTACGAGCTTCTTGCGGGACAGGCGACTTCTGAGCAGACAATAAAGCACACTCCGGTAAAGAACCTTGACGCAATCAGCGCGTCAATCGACTTGTCTGGAGCCGCGATTGAGCTTGTCGAGCAGGAGCAGCGCGAATATTTCCTTAAAAAAGTTCTTGATCCGCTTAGAGAAAGCTATGACTACATTCTGATTGACTGTCCGCCTTCCCTCGGACTTCTGACGCTGAACGGACTTACCGCGGCGGACGCTGTCCTGGTTCCGATGCAGTGCGAATATTTCGCGCTCGAAGGAATCACGCTCTTGCTCCAGACGGTAAAGCTTGTTCAGGAAAGATTCAATCCAAACCTTAAAATCGGCGGAATTTTCTTTACGATGTATGACTCAAGGACGCGCCTTGCCCAGGACGTTGTCCGCGAAGTGCAGAAATATTTCAAGGAGCTTGTTTTCAACACAATCATTCCGCGGAACGTGCGCCTTTCAGAAGCTCCGTCGCACGGCCAGCCGATCTGCCTTTACGACCCGAACTGCGTAGGCGCGAAAAGCTACAAGAAGCTCGCGGAAGAGGTGATAAGCCGTGGCTAAATTTGGACTTGGAGCCGGGCTTGGTGCCTTGATGGGCGGCTCGAACCTTGAAGACGAGATAAATTCATCAATTTCTTCCCTTCATAACTCAGATCATAATTCAGACGAAAACACACAGAAAACTTCCGCCGCGGAAAAATCAAACGCCGCAAGCGAGAATGACAAAGCGGCTCTACAGGCAGTGAGCAAGGCGATTGAAAAGGGAAACATTCCGCAGGATGTTGTAAACGGAACAAAAAAGCTTCCGGAAGGTCTTACTGTTGACGAGAACGGCCAGCTCTGGCTTGAAGTGAGCCGCCTTGTCCCAAATCCGTTCCAGCCGCGCCGCGAGTTTGACGAGGATGCCCTGCAGGAGCTTGCCGAGTCAATCAAGGAGCACGGAATCCTGCAGCCGATTACAGTCGAGGCGGCGGAAAACGGCGTTTTCTACATAATCATGGGAGAGCGGCGCACAAGAGCCGCAAAGCTTGCGGGGCTTACAGAAGTTCCTGTTCATCTTGGAAAATACAGCGACCAGAAAAAACTTGAGATTGCCTTGATTGAAAATATCCAGCGAGAGGACTTGAATCCTGTTGAGGAAGCCGAGGCGTACTACAAGCTGATGGAAATCTCAGGCCTAAGCCAGGAGCAGGTTTCAGCGCGCGTCGGAAAGAACCGCTCGACCGTCGCTAACGCGATCCGCCTTTTAAAGCTTCCGGAAGACATGAGAAACGCCCTTGCGCAGGGAAAGATAACCTCAGGACACGCGCGTGCCCTTCTCGCCGTTAAAGACAGCGCCGACATGAGAATTCTGTACGCGAAAATCATCGGGAACGACATGACCGTTCGCGACGCCGAGGAAATGGCGAAGACTCTTAACGAGGGAGCCGGAAAGGTCGCGCAGAAGAAAAAGCCGAAGCAGGAGAACAAAGACCCGAATATCCGCGCGCTTGAGCAGCAGTTCATCGAAAAGCTCGGCACAAAGGTCGAAATCAAGGGAACAATGGAAAAAGGCTCGCTCGAAGTTTCGTTCTTCAGCAAGGACGACCTTAACCGCCTGTTCTATTTGATTTGCGGCGCGGAGTAACGTCATTGCGAGCTAGCTTCCACGTAATATAGAAATAAAGTCTCTCGTCATTGCGAGTGCATTTTTCATGTCATTGCGAGCAAAGCGAAGCAATCTTTCTCACATGCGCGAGGATTGCTTCGTCGCTACGCTCCTCGCAATGACGTAATGCGTTAAAACAGCTTTCTTGCCTCCACGTAGAAACGCTTCTCGCTCGCTTCGCCCATGGAGAACGACTTGCGCGGAAGCGGGCCGCGGCCGTTTATAGTGGCGAAGAAGCTGTCCTTCGCAATCGGAGGAAGAAGAATCGAAAGCGCGCTGTCCTTCTTTCCGAGACGCACAACCTCGTCAGTTCCGTGGATATAGTCAATGTCATTCTTCTTGTCCTTTGAGTTCTTATCAAGATACTCGTCAAGAACCGGCTGCAGAGCCGCAATCGCGAGGTCTTTTATTTCTGTCTCAAGAACGAACAGCCCGTTCTTTGTGATAAATCCGTATCTCGCGCCTTTTGCAGTTTTGTCAGCGACAAAAGACTCAAGCTCTTTTTCAGAATCAAACGCCTTAATCTCGCCGCCGAGCTTTTTCTGGACAAAATCAATCAGCTTCTTTGAGTCCTGGTTGAAAATCACGCGGTGAATAGGCTCAAATGTTAGCCCCTTGTCGTAAATGTTCACAACCTCGACGAGAGCGTAGCGGACCGGGCTTGTCTCTTTCTCAGAGTCCGGGAGAAGCTTCTTGTGCTCGTCCCACACGGCTTTCGCAGTCGCAAGGGAATGGTTTCCGTCGCCCACAGCGAAAAGAAATGTGTTTCCGTCTGAGTCAGTTCCGTTTTTATAGAGAGTTTCAAGCGCGCCTTCAAGCATTTTCTCAGCTTTCTCGCCTTTTACGCGCCAGCCGGTCAAGTGCCCTGCGTTCATCATAAGGTCGCCGTCATAAAGCGGAATATCTTCCTTGGCAAGCTTCTCCGCGCCGCCGACAAGAACATCGTCCGGGTCGTTCGCAAGAAGCATGATGTGCGGAAGCTCAAGCGCGGCTCCGTTCCTGATTTTCATTCTCGGCGGAATGCGCTCCGGAACTGTCGCTTCTGTCGCGCGGATCAAAGCCTTTGAGCCCGGCTTCCACTCGTATTTCTCAAGGTCAACTGCGAGCACAAGACCGCGCCTTGTTCTTCCGTATTCAGTTTTTCTTTCTATATAAATGCATTCCTCGCCGCAGTTAAAAATATCCTGGGAAAGATACTCCCTCATCGTCCGTTTGATTTTTCCGATTCTTGCGTCGCGGTCATCTTTGTTCAGATAGACTTCCGGGAAAATCAGGTTGAGTGTCGAAGGCGCAGTTCCCGCAATCTCAGCCGCTTTCTGCCAGTAGTCTTTGTCCTGCGTGTACTGGTCGCAGGCAATCACAGCCCAAGTCTTAAGGTCGATGTTCTTAGGGAGCAAGATTTCAGGAATCTGGACTCCGTATTTAGAGAAATTTTTCATATGCGGAAGATTATAATGAAAAAGACAGAAAGTGAAAACGGAACGAAAGATGCAAAAAAACGGAGCGCGCAGCGGAATTCTTACACTGAGTAATATTTTAAAATCTTACACCGGGTAAGATGCGTACCTTACACAATGTAAGAAAGGAATATTACACTGTGTAAGATTAGCACGTTGCCAAGAGTAAGATTAGCTAAATAAAGACGGTAAGATTAAAGGGGGAGAAGGTTGATTTTAGGAACTTGAATCTAAGGCCGGCCAATATAAAAAACAACTGTTTAATTAAACTGATTTTTGCTAAAATATAACCGGTAAAAATCAATGCAGACCACAAAAATCAACAGCCGGCGTTATCTTGGCAACAAATATAGAATTCTCCCGTTTATAAAAAAAACTCTCGCTGAGCAATGCGGAGATTTCGGGACTTTCGCGGATATTTTTGCGGGAACCGGGGCCGTGGCCTCTGCGTACACTGACAAAAAGCTGATTACAAATGATATTCTTTACAGCAACTATCTCTGCCATTTAACATGGTTTTCAAGCCAGGATTTTGACAGCGAAAAAATCAAAGGCTACGTTGAATATTTTAATTCTGATTTGCCTTATGAAAAAAACTATATGACGGAGAATTTCAGCGGAACATATTTTTCAGATAAAGTCTGCTCGAAAATTGGATTTATAAGGGATTTTATTGAAAAGGAATTTTCGGTGGAAAAGATAAATGAAAAAGAGCGCGCGATTCTTGTAACATCGCTTTTGTACGGAATGGACAAGATTGCGAACACTTGCGGCCATTATGATGCCTACAGGCAGAATGCTGCCCTTCCGGATGAAATTTCTTTTCCTCTTCCGCTTCCGGATAAAAATCTAAAAAATAATGAATGTTACAATATGGATGCGAACGAGCTTGTAAAAAAAATCAGCGCGGACGTTGTTTACATTGATCCGCCGTATAATTCAAGGCAGTACAGCGACGCGTACCACCTGCTTGAGAATGTGGCACGCTGGAAGAAACCTGAAGTTTTCGGCGTGGCGCGGAAAATGGACAGAACTGGCTTAAAAAGCAAATACTGCACGCGCTCGGCTCCAAGCGCATTTGATGATTTAATAAAAAATATAAAGGCAAAATTCATAGTTGTTTCATACAACAACATGGCGAAAAAAGGAAACGACCGCTCAAACGCGCGCATTTCAGACGCAGAGATTTTGCATACGCTGGAATGCAGGGGCGAAGTTAAGGTTTTCTCGCAGGTTCTAAAGGCGTTCACAACAGGAAAAAGCGAGCATTTTGACAACGAAGAGAGGCTTTTTGTCTGCACATGCAAATAAAAGGAAAACTAACCGCTTCTCCGCTTAACTACATCGGCGGAAAATATAAGCTTCTGCCTCAGATTTTGCCTCTTTTTCCAGATAAGACAGGAACTTTTGTTGACTTGTTCTGCGGCGGCTGCAACGTAGGCGTAAACGTAAACGCAGATAAAATCATCTGCAACGACTCTAATGAAAATTTAATCGGACTCTTGAGATTTTTTAAAGAGCATGATTTCAATGCATTAAAATCACAGATTGAAAAAGTAATATCAAAATATTCGCTTTCGAATTCGGCTGAAAACCATTACTCGTTCTATGGCTGCGGCTCATCTTCCGGGCTTGGGGATTACAACCGCAGGAACTTTCTTAAGCTGCGGACAGATTTTAACGTGCTTTCAAAAGAAGATGATGACTATTATTTGTATCTCTACGTTCTGATAATTTATTCATTCAACAACCAGATGCGCTTTAATTCCGATGGAAAATTCAATCTTCCGGTTGGAAAACGCGATTTTAATATCCGCATGCAGAACAAGCTTAAAGATTTTATTGAAAACATCAAGAAAATAACTTTTTTAAACAATGACTTTGAATCATTTAATCTTGCGGATTTTTCTGAAAAGGACTTTTTTTATGCTGATCCGCCGTATCTTATAACAAACGCGACTTACAATGAAAAAAACGGCTGGAATGAAAGCGAAGAAAAGCGTCTGCTCAAATTCTTAGATTTGCTTGACAGCCAAAAAATGAGATTCGCGCTTTCAAATGTTTTGTCTTCAAACGGCAAAGACAATTCAATTTTAAAAGAATGGCTGGGCAAAAATAAAAATTACGTTTGCCATCATCTTGATTTTAACTACAGGAATTCTAATTATCATAAAAAAATTGTCTCGGAAAAGACAGATGAAGTTTTGATAACAAATTATCGAAGCCCAAGATAAAATTGCGCTTTGCGAGGAGAAGTCTATGCCGACTGAGAATATTTCATTTAAGTCATTCTATTTTTCCCTGGGAACGACAAGTTTCCGCATGCAGAATTTCAATCAGAAAATAGAGCAGCAGCTTGACTTGCTGGACAAATTCTGGAAGCTGCCGGAATATTCTGATAAAAACTGGGAAGGAAATGAGCAGGTTCAGGAAGCGTATTACTCTTTTCTAAAATCGAATGGATTTCTAAAAGAAGGCGATGCTCCGCGGAAGGCAAAAGACGCAAGACAGAAAACTTCCGGGCTCCGCGACATAGGATTGATAGATGACAACAGAAGATTAACAGCCGTAGGAGAAAAACTTCTTGAAATTTCTAAAAGCAATGACTTTTCAAGCGACAATTTTCTTCAAATTCCAAAAGACAGCTTTATCTACTTTAAGCAGCTGCTAAAAACTTTTGTGCGGATTGATAAAGATACTTCGGTCAGACCGTTTGTTCTGCTTGCGAGGCTCCTTAAAAAGTTCGGATATTTAAGCAAAGAGGAATTTATGTATCTTTTCCCTCTTTGCATAAATGAAAAGACGACATCGTTTATCGAAACACGGCTTATTAAATTCCGCGGCAAAAGCACAAGCTTAGGCGAGATTGTGACAGACATTTTAATGAGGCAGAAGAATTACAAGGATGCGCTTGAATATTTTCTTGCAGAGAAGAGCTGCTCAGAAAAAACTTTTTGCGTAATCGGCCTGAACAGAAAAAGCAAGGATTATGACAAGGTGTATTTTCCTTTGTACAGCGCGCTTAAAAAGGTCTATTTTGACGATGACAAATCAGACGAAGCTGTCTTAGCTCTTTATGAAGCATCAGATATTGGGAATGTGAAAACCCACTGGCGCAAATTCCTGTTCAAAACTTCATCGAGTTCAGCTATAAAGAAAAATCCGCTCGGACAGCTGCAAGTGTCAAATATGTTTTCAAACCTTGAGACAGAAAATGACTTTAAAGCTGCTTTCTTCAAGACTATGCACCTGATAAAAGTTGAGCGGACTCTGGAAGATTATTTTGACTTGAACCGCCGCTATCTTAAAATTTCAGATACTCTTTTATTCGCTGACGAGCAAGTGAAATTTGACATTGTTCCTAGATATTATTTTTCGCTTTTGCCGGACGAGTTTTACGCTGCTGCATTTAAGGAATCAGATAATCTGACTGAGCTTGAGAGCCTTGAGCAAATATCGCCGTTCCTTAAATTTGATGAAGAAAAGCTTTTAAAAGCAATCAACAAGGACAACAAAACGTCTTTCTCAAAAATCAGCGAGGCTGCGCAGTTTGTCGCGGACGAGAGGCTTAAACGCTTTAATAAGCTTATCGACGAGAAATTTTCTGATGAAGAGCTTATAAATATTCTGCGTTTAATCAATAAAAGGGCCGACAAAGAGATTCAGGAGCTTGTAACTGATGATGCGGATGTTCCGACAATCTTTGAGTATATTCTTGGCATCGCCTGGTACAAAATAAGCGGCCGCAAGGGAAATATTTTATCTTTTATGAATCTTTCCCTTGAAGCAGATTTGCTTCCGAAAACTCATGCGGGCGGCGGAGAAGCTGATTTAGTGTTCAAGTATGAGGAAGAAAAGGGCTGCTATCCTAAGCACGATTTATTAATTGAAGCGACTTTGGCAGACTCAACAAACCAGCGGCGCATGGAAATGGAGCCGGTTTCAAGGCATTTGGGCGATTATATTTTAGCGCATAAGGACAATGAGTCTTATTGCGTGTTTGTTACAAATTTCCTTCATGTCAATGTAGTCTCAGATTTCCGCAGCCGCAGAAAAATGGAATACTACGGAGGAAAGAACAGCGACGAAGTTATAAACGGAATGATGATTACGCCTCTGGATAATGAAATGCTTGTCTCGATTTTAGAGAGCGGCGTAAAATATCCGGATTTGTACAGGCTGTTCCACGAGCTTGAGCAAAGCCCGCTTGCGCCTAAGGAATGGTTTAAGGAACTAAAAGAAAAGATTCTCTGCCTTAAATAAAAAGATTATCTGCCTTACAAAAGCGGAAACTTCGGTTCTCAGCCGCAACGCTTTATCGGCACGTAGCTTCCGGAAGCTTTTTTCCGCGCTTCTAAAGACTGATTTTTCATTCCAATTTCCATTTTTTCTGATATAATTTTTTTATGGCGAAACGCGATGTTCCACAAAGAGTTTTAAATGATATTTCTTCTTTTGCGCGCAAAAACGGAGTTGAGAAAGTTGTTCTTTTCGGCTCCCGCGCGCGCGGCGACAATGCGGAGCGTAGCGATGTTGACATTGCCTCAAGCGGCGGAGATTTCGACTCATTTTATTTTGACGTAAAAGAAAAAACGCATTCGCTTCTTATGATTGATGTTGTAAATCTTAACTCAAAGATTTCAGATGATTTAATGAACGAAATTAAAAAAGACGGAGTTGTGATTTATGAAAAAGCTTGAGAATTTTTCGAACTGCCTTGATGTTCTAAAAAACGCTGATTTTTCTCTTGCAGAAAACGATGAGATTTATAGGACAGGCATTGCCGGACAGTTCAATTTAACTTTTGAGCTTGCTTGGAAAGCTTTGCAGGCTGCGCTGCGTATTCATGGAGTGGCAGAGGCAGAAACAGGCTCGCCGCGTGAGATTCTGCAGCTTGGATTTAAAACTGGTTTTATATCTGATTCTGCCGTCTGGCTTTCAATGCTTAAAGAACGCAATCTTTCAGTGCATATTTACAATGGAGACGAGGCGGACACGCTTGTTCTTTTGATAAAAAACAGTTTTATTCCGGCTTTTGAGTCCCTTGAAAAAACTTTGGCTGAAAAACTTCGCCAGACAGGAGATTAAGATAAAAAAATGGCCGATTTTTCTTCCGGACTTTCAATGAATCTTTCTCAGCGCGTTTCCCAGAACATGGCGCAGGCGCAGGTTCAGAAAATGAGCCAGACGCAGATTATGTCGCTCAAGCTTTTAAATATGTCAACTTCGGAGCTGCGCAACGCGATTTATGAGAAAGCCGCGAAAAATCCCGCGCTTGTCGTTACGGAAGACAGATTCCAGGACGGTGAGAAAGACGTAAATCCAAACACAAGGACAATGTTCTCGGACAACACGCATTACGGCAGGGCTTCCCTTGCGCAAGTCCAGGCGAGCGACAACTTCCAGGCCGCGCTTGAGAACAAAGAGGATTTTAGGGAGCCGCTGGCGGATCATCTTCTTCACCAGCTGAATTCGATGAATCTTTCTGCCGGCGAAAAAAATCTCTGCGAAAAGCTGATTTACAATCTTGACGGCAACGGATTCAATGTCCTTGCCCCGGAATCTCTGGTTGACAAGAGCGCGCCTGCCTCAGAGCAGACGCCGGAATTTCTTGAAAAATGCAAGTGGATTGTGCAGAATCTTGATCCGGCCGGAACGTGCGCGAACAATTTTGAGGAAAGCCTTCTTGTCCAGGCGAAAATCAAGGGAAACGCGAGCAAATGCACGCTCTTTCTTTTAAATCATTTTGATTTCTTAAATCCGCCGCAAGTCCAGAAAATCAAAAAGAAAATCGAAGCTTATTTTAAGGAAAACGCAAAGCTAAAGTTCAACACGAGCCAGAGCAATTTTGACTACGACGACGAGGATATTGAAGAGTCGTTGGAATTTATCAAGTCGCTTGATCCTTTTCCTGCGCGGAATTTCGGCACAAGCCAGGCGAACTACGTTATTCCGGACGTAAGAATAGAAGAAATTGAAAATTCTGATGAAAAAGACGGCGGAACAACGCTAAAAGTTTCGCTCACGCGGGAAAGCAGGCCGAAAATCGCGGTCGCAAAGGATTACGAGAAACTTATTGAAAAAACAAAAATCGCGGACGGCGACGTTTCTGAAAAAGCCGAGCGGCAGAAGGCTGAAGTTAAATTTGCCCGGAGCAGCGTGAACGACGCAAAAGTTTTTATTGAAAGCGTTGAGTACAGGGAAAGCACAATCTTAAAGTCCTGCCAGATAATCGCGCAGGTTCAAAAGGAATTCTTTGAGAAAGGCCCGAAATTCCTGGTTCCGCTAAGGCAGAAAGATGTCGCGGAAAGGCTTAAAGTACACGAGACAACAATCTCGCGCATGGCGAACTCAAAATATATTTCGTGCAAATGGGGCGTTTTTCCAATCAGCTACTTTTTTACAAACGCAGTAGGAAGCGCAAAGGACGAAAAAGCTCAGGACAAAAAAGAAAACTTGCCTGAAAAGGATTCCGCAGCTCTTTCAAAGGAAGCTGTAAAGGCGCAGATTGCTGAGCTTTTAGAAGAACACAAGAACGACAAAAAAGCTCCGAGCGACCAGAAGATTTCCGATATGCTCGCCGAAAAAGGAATTAAAATCGCGCGCCGGACTGTCGCAAAATACAGGAGCGAGCTTAATATTTCATCGAGCTACGAAAGATAAAAAATCAGAACGAAAGCTAATTTGATTTTTCTTCGCTAAGCTTCTGCTCAGCGTTTTTCGCTGTTACAAGAGCTTTCTCGGCGACGGCTTTAAGGGCTTCGTTTTCGCGTGTAAGCTCGGAGCCAGGATCTCTCGCAGCTTCAATAAGGCGGTTTCCGAACTCCGCGATTTCTTTTTTTAAGTCTGAAATTTTGTTTTCAAGCGCCTTGTTCTTGTCTTTCAGCTCGGCAACCTCGCTGTTTCTTTGGGCAAGGAAGTCGTCCTTGTTTCTGATAAGATCGTTCAAGTCAAAGTTGTGTTCAGCAAGAAAATGATAATCGTCCAATGACAGCGATTCCAAGCTGAATTTTATCTTTGATTTCTCTCTGCTTTCCAGGTTCTCCGCGCTTGCCGCATTCTCAGTCTTTTTTCCAAACATATTTAAATTTTAATGCCGCCTTTTATATATGTCAATTATAAATTGTTTTACCGCAGGACGCGGCAATGATGCTGTTTCAATTAAGGATGTAATTTATTTTGCCCATTCCGTTTTTTTCCAGTCGTAATTTGCTCCGAGCTTTGGAAGAAGCTCCTCAAAGTAAAAGCGGTCCTCAATTTTCTTGTCGCCGCTCGTTTTTCCAAGATGACGGTCAGCTCTCACGCCAAGTCCGTGAAAGTCGCTTCCGGCAGTCACAATCATATTAAGTTTCCTTGCGAGCGTTTCAAGCTTGAATCCTTCGTTGAGCCGCGCCTGCGGATGCCATGCCTCAAGCCCTTCAACTCCATGGCCGCGGATTTTTGCAATCACTTCCTCCATTTTTCCCCAGCTTACGTAGAGCGAAAGCGGATGCGCAAGAACTGGAACTCCGCCTGCGGATTTTATCGCCTCAACAGCAACGTCTAAATCAATTCCCTCATGAGGAACGTACCAAGGCCGTCCGCGGTTCAAATATCTGTCGAACGCGTCCTGCCGTCTTTTTACGATTCCTTTCTCAACCATGAACGCGGCGAAGTGCGGGCGGCCAATCTGGCTTTCTGTGAATTTTGACTCAATTTCTTCGAGCGTCACGTCGATTCCATCCTTGTTCATTTTTTCAACAAGCTCGAGATTTCTGTTTTTGCGCGCTTCTTCAGCCTTCTCAACGACATCTTTCAAATCATCTGAAAATGTCTGCAAGCCAAGGCCAAGAAGATGAAATTCTCCTGTCGGCCACTGCACGTTGATTTCAATTCCTGGAACAAAAATTATATCATTTTGAAGGCAGATTTTTGCCGCGTCATAAAGTCCCGAAACTGTGTCGTGGTCGGTCAAGGCCCAGGCTTTCAAGCCTTTTTCTATTGCATAGCGCGCGGAATCTGCCGGAGACAAAATTCCGTCAGAAGCGGACGAATGGGAATGCAAGTCAATCATAAATGAAATCATAGCATATTTTATTTTTTTGTGTTAGAATTCGTTCATATTTGGATAGAGAAACAGGAGTCTTAAATGCCTAAATCTGTCAGTTATACAAAAGGTTCTGTCATTTATTTTGCCGGTGATATTGATGACCGCGTTTTTATTCTTCAGAAAGGCAACGCGGTGGCGACAAATGATGATGTTGAGACAAAACTTCCTGTCACAGAGCAAATCAAAAACGGTGAATTTTTCGGTGTAAAGTCGGCTCTTGGACATTTTCCGCGCGAAGAAACTGTAACAACGCTTGAAGATTCGCTTTGTATTTCGATGACAGTCCAGGAATTCGAGAAGATTTTCAGCTCGAACAAACAAGTCATTATGAAAATGCTCCGTGTCTTTTCAAAGCAGCTCAGGCAAATCCACAGCAAAACAGAGGCGATTTTAAACCGCGGCGAGGAAATAAATCAGGTTTCGGGGCTTTTTTCTGTTGCCCAGGCTTTTTATAATGATGAGAAATGGCGCAGCTGCGCAGATGTCTGCCTTACGTTCTTAAAGCATTATTCCGCTTCGCCTTACGCAAAAGATGTCGCGAATATGTACGCAAAAGCGAACGCTTATGTAAAAAAAGGAATTTCTTCGTCTTCTCCGTCGGCGGAAACCCAGGCGGCGCTTCCAGAATCTTCAATGCAGGTTTTTGATTTGCCGGCTTTCCAGCGTTTTCAGAAAACATACGAGGACGGACAGGTTATAATCACGGAATTTGAGAACGGAGAAACTTTTTATCTGATTCAAAGCGGAACTGTCCAGCTTACAAAATGCGCCAACAACACAAATAAAAATCTCGACATCTTAAAGCCTGGAGAATTTTTCGGCGAGATGGCGATTCTTGACAATTCTCCGCGCTCGGCGACTTGCGTCGCGATGGGAAAAGTGAAATGCCTTGAATTCAACAAGGAGAATTTCGAGCTTTTAATAGGCGGAAACCCGCAGCTCGCGATTATTCTTCTAAAGCTTTTCTGCAAGCGCATTTACGACCAGAAGCGCCGTTTTAAGACGCTTGTAATTGCTGATCCGCAGGCGCGTCTTGCTGATGTTTTCTGCATGCTTGACGAGATGAATCCTTCGTCGAAAGGACCTGCTGACCATTCGCGGACTTTCTACGTTACAATTTCCGACATGGCGCATTGGTCGGGACTTCCGCAGAATGTTGTGAAAGATGAAATCAACCGTTTTGTCGCGTCAAGAAAAATTGAGCTTTATGACGACAGAATTGTTGTCGCGAACATTCTTGATATGCGGAGAATTGTTGACACAAAGACAAACCAAAGAAAGATTTAAAAGGCCGCGTGAGGGATTGGCGCCACGCCGCAGGCGTTCCGGAGCGAGTGAAACGAGCGCAGGAATGTAGCGTAAGCGGAATGGCAGAAAGCCCGGCCTGCCGAAGGCAGGACACGCCCAGAATAAGAATTAGGGGAAAAAAAGGAGGCAATTATGAAAGTTTTAGTTATCGGCGGTGCCGGATATATTGGCTCGCACGTTGTAAAACAGCTGATGAAGGCAGGTCACAAAGTAACAGTTTTTGACAATCTTTCGTCGGGCCTGCGGCAGAATCTTTTTAAGGAAAATGATTTTATCTACGGAAACATTCTGATTGAACGCGACCTTGACGCGGCGTTTGAGCGCGGATTTGACGCTTTTATCCATCTTGCGGCTTTTAAGGCGGCAGGCGAGTCAATGATTGAGCCTGAGAAATATTCCGTGAACAACTTGAACGGAACAATCAACATCTTGAATTCCGCAATGCGCCACAACTGCAAGAAGATGGTTTTCTCATCAAGCGCGGCAGTTTTCGGCGAGCCTCAGTATCTTCCGATTGACGAGAAGCACCCGAAAAATCCGGCGAACTACTACGGATTTACAAAGCTCAACATTGAGGAAATCATGCAGTGGTACGACAAAATCCGCGGACTTAAATTCGCTGCCCTTAGATATTTCAACGCGGCGGGCTACGACGTGGAAGGATTTCCTTGCGGACTTGAGCAGAACCCGGCGAACCTTCTTCCTGTAATCATGGAGACAGCGTGCGGAATGCGCGACAAGATGAAAGTCTTTGGAACTGACTACGATACACGCGACGGAACTTGCATCCGCGACTATGTGCACGTTACAGATCTGGCTGTCGCGCACGTAAAGGCTCTTGAATATATCTCGGAGAAAAACGAGAGCCTTATCTGCAACCTTGGAAGCGAGAAAGGCGTTTCCGTAAAAGAGATGCTTGACGAGGCGCGCAAAATCACAGGAAAGCCGATTCCGGCGGATTTTGTAGGACGCAGGGCCGGAGATCCAGCCTGCCTGGTTGCGACTTCCGCCTACGCGCGCGAAAAGCTCGGCTGGGTTCCGAAATATTCAGACGTGCACACGCTCCTTGAGTCAACGTGGAAAGCATACCAGAAAGCAATGAAGAATTAAAAATGCAGAATTGATGCGTCAAAGGACGCGGCAACAAGGCGGAAACGGCACGGATTTTTTTAAGAAATCCGTGCTTATCTTTTTATGCATGGTGATGCGTGTTAATAAGTTTTAAATCTTGGAGAAAATCATGTCATTTGAAAGTTTAAGAAAATATATTGAGTCGGATAAATCAAAAAAGCAGATGATTGAGCTTGAGACTTTGCTCTCTTCAATTCCGGCAATGGCGCCTGAAAGCGGCGGCGAAGGCGAAATAAAAAAATGCGAGGCTCTAAAGAAATGGCTTTTGGACGCGGGTTTCGCCGAAAACCAGCTTGAGCGTTTTGACGCTCCGGACGAGCGCGTTCCGTCAAAAATCCGCCCGAACATGGTTCTCACAATTCCAGGCAAAGCCGATGATTTTTCAATCTGGGTGATGGCGCATATGGACGTGGTTCCGCCGGGAGACTTGAAATCCTGGAAAACAGACCCGTGGAAAGTTGTCTATGATGAAAAATCTGACAAGCTTTTTGGACGCGGAGTCGAGGACAACCAGCAGGGCCTTGTGAGCGCGGTTTTCGCGGCTCTTGCGCTTAAAGATGAAAAAGTTGTTCCGGAGCACACGGTAAAGATTCTTTTTATGGCGGACGAGGAGTTCGGCTCTGAGTTCGGAGTCAAGTATCTTCTCCGCGAGCACAGGGAGCTGTTCAAAAAAGAAGACTTGATTTTAATTCCTGACGGCGGAGACTCAAAAGGCGAGACGATTGAAATCGCGGAGAAAAACATTCTCTGGCTCCGTCTTCACACGGTTGGAGTTCAATCCCACGGCTCAATGCCGCAGAAAGGACGAAACGCTCATCTTGCCGCGGCCGAACTTGCCCTGCGCTTAAATGATTTGGAGAACTTCTTTGGAGAGCAGGACGAGCTTTTCACTCCGCCTTGCTCGACTTTCCAGCCGACAAAAAAAGAAGCGAACGTTGAGACAGTGAACATCATTCCAGGCGATGACGTTTTCTACATGGACTGCCGCATTCTTCCGCGCTACTCTCTCGACACTGTAAGAAAGGAAGTCCAGAAGCGAGTTCATGAAGTTGAAAAAAAATACGGCGTTAAGATTGAAGTAAGCGAGATGCAGGCAAGCGAGTCCCCGGCCACTTCAAAGGACGCGCCGGTTGTAAAGAAGCTGGCGGCTGCGATCAAGGCCGCGCACGGAATCGACGCAAAGCTTGTTGGAATCGGAGGCGGAACAGTCGGGGCCGAGTTCAGGAGCCTTGGCTATAACGCGGCCATCTGGTCAACGCTCGACGAAGTGTGCCACCAGCCGAACGAATACTGCTACGTAAAGAACATAGCGGCCGACGCGGTAACACTCGCCGCGCTGTTCGTTGAAAAGTAAAAAAAACAAAAAAGCCGTCAAAGTGAAGCTCATTTTGACGGCTTTTTTCTCGTTCCTGCGGCGGAACATTTCAAAATATGAATATGCATTGGGCGGGGTTTGAAATTATTTCAAAAGCTGAAAATGCTTTTAGGCAAGTTTCAAAATCATTTCGAGAAAAGAAAACGCGCTGGGCAAGTTTTGAAATCATTTCGAAAGTCGAAAACGCGCTGGGCAGGTTTTGAAATCATTTCGAAAGAAGAAAACGCGCTGGGCAAGTTTTGAAATCATTTCGAAAGAAGAAAACGCGCTGGGCAGGTTTCAAAATCATTTCAAGACTAGAAATTACATCCGTGTAATTTGAGCACTCACGAGAATTTCCAAGTGAAAATATAAAGCAGAGATAGGAAATTCTCTCTTCCCACTATCGCCGCGTCCTGCGGCGCATTCATTCCTAGAACAGAAATTACCTCCTTGTAATTTCTGTTCTCACGAGAATTTCCAAGCAAGAAAAGAAAGCAGAAATAGGAAATTCTCTCTTCCCACTATCGCCGCGTCCTGCGGCGCATCTATTTTTATTAATTGGCTTCTATCTTATTTTAAAGAACAGGCCGATTGTCGCCACTGTGATTAGAATCTGGATAATAAGGAACTTGATTAAAACCTGGGTCGGGCTCCAGCCGTGGTTCTTTCGCATATGGTCATGGAGCGGAAAGGTGACGTTCTTGAAGATTGAAATTTTCAGGAACCGTTTTAGCGCGACTTTCACAAGGCCAAGTCCGCCGTTCACAAAAATAAGGGAAGATGTCGCGACAATCATGAACGGATTCCGGGTAACCATTACGCACACTCCGATGTAAAATCCAAGCGCGCGGCTTCCGGCGTCGCCCATAAGAACATGGCTCGGAAAAGCGTTGTGCCACAGGTAGCCCATCAGAACGCCCGCGAGAGCGAAAGTCATCACAGCCCAGGCAGCTCCGTCCTCAATGTGCGGAACCAAGAGATAAGCGGCGATTTCCTTGTGGCCGAGGATAAAATAAAAGACAACTCCGAGCGTAATCAGCGCGACAAGGACAAGTGTCGAGCTCAAGCCGTCAACTCCGTCGGTGCAGTTTGTCGTGTTGATTGAAGCCCAGATTAGGACAGTTGAAATCACGATGAAAAGCCATGGAGCAACCGCGACTTCCTTTGTCACAAACGGGAGCCAGAACCGGATTATGCCGTCTGAAGAAGTCTGTATCATATAAATGCAGAGAAAAACCGAGGCCAGAACCGACACAAACAAGTCGAGAAGTGCTTTTCTGTACTCGCCCCAGCTTTTTACGCTGTGGTCGTCAAGATAGCCTGTCAGCATCATAATCCATGTTAAAATCAGGACTGAGCACTTTATCCAGTCGAGCGGAACAAAAATCATGCTGATGATTACAAACGCCGAAATCCAGACAACTCCGGCGCCGGTCGGCTTTCCTTTCGCCGCCTCTGAATTCTGCGCGAACTCGCGGCCGCGGTCATGCGGCAGAAAATTGTAGAAAAGCGGAAGTGTGTATCTGATAAGAAAAAATCCCGCGTAAAGAGCGAGAGAAATCAAGACCGTGTAAGACTGCAAAAGGCGCGCAGGCCCGAAGTAACGCGACAAGACGCCGCCGAGATAGTAAAGCATAAATTACATTATCTAAAAAACAAAAGAAAAATTCAACGTACAGAAAAAAACAGACTTTATGATTTTTTGGACGAAGATTTTCTCGAAAAGCAGAACGGAAAGCAATCTGCAAAACGACTTGCGCCCTTCGCATCTGGCGTAGGATTTTCTTCCGGCGCGGCTTTCATAAATCAGTTCCATCCTAAAAATCCGTGTTTATCCGTGTTGAATAACTCTTGCCCTTTTGACGGCGCAATCATTTTCAATTGTTATATAACATTATCCGGGAGCTCGGACTTGTCTTCCTTAAAGTAAAGATATTTGAACGGATGAATGTCGAGCGCGTTCACATACCAGCCGCCGATTTCCTGCAGATTGATTGCGTGGAAGCTCAGCGAGTGCGAAATCGGAATGACCATTCCCTCGTCAAGCAAAAGCTGCTCGGACTGGGCTAAAAGCTTGTAATGCTCGGTTCCGTCAGAGGCCAGCGCGGAGTCGTCCAAGAGCTTGTTGAATTTCTCGCTGTTGTAATGGGTCGGGTTCAATGTAGAGCCGCCGCGGAAAAGCTCCAGGAACGCAATCGGGTCGGCAAAGTCGCCAATCCACGAGTAAGAGAAAAGGTCGGCGTTCCAGCCTGAAATGCTGTCAACATAGCGGTCCTCTGGCGTTGTCTGAACTTTCAGCTCCACATTAAGAGGCTTGAACGCCTCCTCAAGAAGCGCGGCGATTTTCTTCTGCCGCTCGGAGTTCGCGGGAACAGCAAAAATGAGCGGGATTTTCTCGTCGGCTGAATATCCGTTGTTCTTCCGCGCCTCTGCGAGCAGCTCCTCAGCGTCATCTATTGAAGTCTCTGAATATCCCTCAACTTTCGGGTAGCCTGCGAGAGGATAAATAAACGTTGTGGCCGGCATGAGCGAGAGTTTTCTAAGAGCTTCCCACGGAACTGCGTTCATCAGAGCGGAGCGGAACTCCGGAATATTCCACGGCTTGTTCTTGCACCCGAAGAAAAGATACTCCGTGCCGAAAATCGCTGTGAGCCGGATTGAATTCTTGTTTATGAGCTTTGACGCGTCGAACATCGACGAAACCCAGTTGTAGTCGCCTGTGTTGAACTTGTATGAATTCTCGGCGATGTCGTCCGAAGCACTTATTGTGATGGAAGGCAGATGAACATTTTCCGCGTCCCAGTAGTTTTCATTCTTTAAAAGCACAAGCTTCTTTTCTTCCTGGGAGCCGATTTTAAATGCTCCGGAAAACGCTGTCTCCCCGGTTGAAGTTCTGCTCACAGAAAAAGCGTGGTGGCACAGGATGCGGGCAAAATGCGCGGTCGGCGACTTTAGCGTTACAACAAGTGTCGTGTTGTCGCGGGCCTTGATTCCTAAATCATCTTCCTGCGCTTTTCCGTTCCTAAAGTCTTCGGCGCTTTTAATGCAGTCAAGAAGAGAGGCGTAAGGCGCGCCTTTGTTCTGCAAAAGCGAAATCCAGTTGCTTCTTACGGTGAATGCGTTTATCTCTTCTCCGTTTGAGAATTTTAGGTTCTCCCGGATTTTAAAAGTCCAGCGTTTCTTGTCGCGCGAGATTTTGTAGCTTTCTGCAATCGCAGAAACAGGCTCAAGAGTGCTAGGATGATAAGAAAAAAGTCCTTCGTAAAGTCCTGAGAGAATCTGTGCCTCTGTTGAGTAGCTTGAAGTCTCTGGGTCAAGATTCCAGTCCCATGAGCCGACGGCAATGTTAAAATTGCGCTGCAAATCAGGATTTATTGATTTTGCGGAATCCGGCTCGCTGTCGTTCTCAAGATTCTCGATTTCAGATTTATCTTCATCTTGAAAGCCGTTTTGCCCTTCAAACGGAGAAGATTCGTCGTCATCAAAAAAAGGCGATTCTTCACGCTCGGCGAACGGCGGCATAATGTCATCATCGTTTTCTGAAACCTGCGCGAAAGCAAATCCTGAAAACAAAAATATTCCGGCGAAAGTCAAAAATAAACGAGAACTTTTTTTCATAAACTATTCCTTGCGTTGTCTGTTATAATTTATAGAACAGTTTTAATACGGCTTTGTTTCTTGCAATCTTCTGAAATTGTCAAATTCCGCGTCAGCCTGTTATTCCGAGCTTTTTCATTTGCTCTTCTTCCTCGACGTAAGCGATGTACTCGGCGCGTCTTTGGTTTGTTTTTACTATTGAATTTTTCAAAGTTGTAAGATCAATTTTCAAACCTTTGATTTTTGCCTTGTCATAAGGAGCGGCCTCAGATTTAAAAAATCCATCAAGAGCATTTAAAATCACCATAAGCTTGTTGCATTCTGTGATTTGATTGGAAATAAATTCCAAAATCTTTTCTTCAGGAAGAGAAAATATCTTCTTATAGCCAATGGAATTTTTCTGGGAAACCGCGCTGTAACGCCGTGATTTTGTCGCAAGCTCTTTGATAAAATCCTGATAATTCAATTTTTCAGTCCGTTTTGCGCCTGTTGAAGAATCTTCTATTATAATGTTGTAAATCAAAGGTTTCTCTGCAAGTCCAAACGCTTTTCTAAAAACACGCTTGAGTTTATCAAAAAATGAGTTATGCTCGCTTTCAAGAACATCATGATTTTCCTGAACTTTCTGCATAATCTGAAGCAAAAGAGATGGAGTTGCGCCGAGAATTGCAATCGCAGACATCAAAATTGACTTTGTATCAACTTTGTTTTCTTTCTTATTTTCCTTTTTGGACGAAGTGCTAAGTTTTTGAAGAGTTCTAGCCTGAAGCTCAGCTTTTTTCGGCGACTGATCTTCAAGAGCAATTTCTTCCACCAACTCGTTATAAAAAGGAACTTTTCCCATTGAGCTAAAATTGCGCTTTATCATCGCAACTTCAGCAGTCGGCGACTCCATGGCTTTGTTTAAATCAAAGTTCGGAGAAACCATCACAGTTTTTCTTACGTTTCCTTTATACAGTTCCTTTAAAAAGTCCGTGTAATCTTTTAATGCGGAAATGATTTCTGTCTGAGCCTGGGAAGCTTTTTGAAGGCTGTCATTTATCATGCTCACAGTGAGTCCGTCGCTGTTTTGCCGGGCTTCAAAAACCAACGAAGCGATAACACGTGTATTAATTTTGTTGTTGTTTACTGTAAATGAATTCCAAAGAATCGAATTTGCCAAATCAACAAGCTTTTTAACATTCGGGAGCGTAATATGAGCAACAGAAAATTTATAGTAATTGCAAAGAAAATCAAGGGAGCTTTCATAATCAGAAAAACGCTGGCCAATAATTACAGAACGTTCATTTTCAATAAACTGAGAGCTATCTGGAATCTCAATATCAGAAATCTTTTTATCAAGCTTGTACGGATCCGGTGTAATCAAAGCTTTTTTTTCGAGAAAATCAAAAATATTTTTTATACAAGTATGCAGAAGCCTAAAATTCTCAAGAATGGCAGGAAGCCCTTCAGAGTCGTACCATTCAGATTTTTCTTCTAAAGCCACAAAAAGCTTTTGTGTAAAATCGTTGCCATTTTCCATAGCAATAGTATCGGTTTTTTTTAAGGAAAAGAAAAGCGACAATTCAATCTTTTTTCAGTTGTTGAATCTAACAGAAAAACTCGTTATTCTTATAGAACATTTTGCACATGAAATTCTGCGGTCTGCCAGTTGCGGCCGCATTTATAAATCGAGGTTATTTTTATGGCTGAAAATGAAAAACTACAGACAATCCGCCATTCATGCGCTCACGTAATGGCAGAAGCAATCAAACATCTTTTTCCAGGAACTAAAATCGCAATTGGCCCGGCGATTGAGAACGGATTTTATTATGACTTTGATTTTCCGGCTGACCATAAAATCACCGAGGACGACTTTCCGGCAGTAGAAAAAGAGATGAGAAAAATCATCGCCTCAGACGCGAAATTTATACGCAAGGAAGTTTCAAAGGAAGAGGCTCTAAAACTTTTCGCAGATGAGCCTTACAAAGTTGAGATAATCAACGACCTTCCAGCCGGAGCGACAATAACAACTTATGAGCAGGACGGATATCTTGACCTTTGCCGCGGCCCGCACGTCGCTTCAACAAAGGAAATCAACGCGCAGGCTTTTAAATTGCACAAGCTTGCCGGAGCTTACTGGCGCGGAGATTCTGACCGTCCGATGCTCACACGTGTTTACGCGCTGTGCTTTGAGAAGCCGAACGAGCTTAAAGATTACCTTACAATGCTCGCCGAGGCTGAAAAACGCGACCACCGCAAGCTCGGAACCGAGATGGACTTGTTTCATCTTGAGCCTGAGGACCCGGGACAGATTTTCTGGCATCCGAACGGCTGGACAATCTACAATGTTATTAAAGATTATATGCGCAAAATGGTCCGCCGCGACGGTTATCTTGAAGTTAACACGCCTGCAATCATGCCGCGCTCGCTTTGGGAAAAATCAGGCCACTGGGGACATTATCAGAAAAACATGTTCATCACAGAGTCTGAGAAGCGCATTTTCGCAATCAAACCGATGAACTGCCCTGGCGCGCTTGAGATTTTCAAAAGCCGGCTCCGCTCTTACAAAGATTTGCCTATGCGCCTTGCAGAATTTGGAAACGATGTTCGCAACGAGCCTTCTGGAACTTTGCATGGAATTATGCGTGTCCGCGGATTTGTCCAGGACGACGCTCATATCATCTGTACAGAGGAGCAGATTGGAAGCGAAGTCACGAGATTCTGCGCGCTTTTGAAACGCGTTTACAAGGATTTTGGATTCAACGAGCTTACTGTAAAATTCTCGACTATGCCAGAAGACCATGTCGGAGATTTGGAAACTTGGCAGCGCGCTGAAAAAGATTTGTCTGACGCTTGCCACGCGGCCGGCCTTGAGTATGAAGTCCAGCCTGGCGAAGGCGCGTTCTACGGACCGAAACTTGAGTTCAAGCTTTTCGACTGCCTCGGACGTGAATGGCAGTGCGGAACTATTCAGGTAGACTTCCAGCTGCCTTCCGCAGAGCGTCTTGACGCGACCTATATCGGAAAAGACAACCAGAAGCACCATCCTGTAATGCTCCACCGCGCAGTTCTTGGCTCAATCGAGCGTTTCCTCGGAATTCTGATTGAGAACTTTGCCGGAAACTTCCCGACTTGGCTTGCGTTTGAGCAGGCTGCGGTTGTTCCTGTCAAGAGCGATTTTGACGACTACGCTAAAGAAGTCAACGACGCGCTTCTTGCCGCTGACATCCGCTCAAACGCTTATCTTTCAGACGAGAATATGCGCTCAAAAATCAAGATGATTACAAAAGAGCACAAGACTCCATACATTCTTGTCGTCGGCGAAAATGAGAAGAACGAGAAAACAGTTTCTGTACGTTTCCGCTCAGACAGCAAGAAAGAACAGGCGACAATGAAACTTGAAGATTTTATCAAATATGTTCAAGATAAGGTTGACAATCATTTCATTGGAATCTAAAATATAAAAACATTTTGCCTGATCCGTCAGGCAATTCTGCCAACTTAGCTCATCTGGTAGAGCAGCGCCCTCGTAACGCGCAGGTGGTTGGTTCAAGTCC
The DNA here is from genome assembly GCA_964538245.1 of uncultured Treponema sp. Classification (GTDB taxonomy): domain Bacteria; phylum Spirochaetota; class Spirochaetia; order Treponematales; family Treponemataceae; genus Treponema_D. The sequence goes on along the minus strand of CAZIFO010000001.1, from coordinate 113,511 downwards.
GACAGTTGGCTAACCCCCGCATCCCTTATGTCATAAGGCTTTGCGGGCTTCGCAAGACCTCCGAAAAAGGATTGCTTTATTTAGTCTTATACGCAACTGTAACACAGACTGTAACATACAGCTTGCTTGCAGTTCAAAAAGGCGGCTGAATAATGGCAGTCCAGAACAAACCTTTCACTCTTTCCAAACGAAAAGACAGTCCTTTTTTCTTTGTCCGGTTCAAGGATGAAACAACCGGCAAATATCTAAACGCAGTATCCACAAAAAAAAACAGACAGAGCCGAAGCCGAAAAAGTTGCTTGGAAATGGTATTCCGAGGGCAAAATCTCACGCGCTGACAGAAAGCAGACGCTTGAAGCAGAATCAATTTTCGAGCAGGTGAGAAAATCTGACATAACAGATGATGACATTCTCAATGTGATTGACATAGCGAAAAAGAAAGGAATCATAAAGAGCTATGTCAAGGCTGGCGACAAAAACGATGTTCCGCTTGCTGATTACCTTTTGGATTTCTGGACTTGGGAAAAATCCGTGTATATCAAGGAAAAGTTGCGCAGGGAAAAGAGCATTGGCAGGGCGCGGGCGAAAGACAGCTGGCGATGTGTTAAAAACTATTGGATTCCGTTCTTCAAAGGCAAGCTGCTTGGAGAGCTTACAAAGCAAGATTTGCGCGACTTCCTCTCACACATTCAGACGCTTGGATGGGCGAACGCGACAAAGAATAAAATCTGGCTTGCCGGAGCGCAGGCGATACGATACGCATACAACAATGAAATCATCGACCGCGACATAACGGCGGGGCTTTCGGGCTTTTACGGAGGCGGAAAGCCCCGCGAAATTCTCACGCCCGAAATGGCGCAGGCAGTTTTTAGCGTGGAATGGCGCGACAAGCGGGCATATCTGGCGAACCTGCTGGCGATGTGCACAGGTATGCGAAGCGGCGAAATCCGCGCACTGAGGAAGCAGGACTTGGGGCGCGGCTGCATTTATGTCAATCATTCCTGGAGTCCATACGATGGCTTGAAGTCAACCAAAAACGGCGAATCGAGAATAGTTCTTCTTCCTTTTCCTCAGATAACAGAGCAGCTTATGGAGCTTGCGAACTCAAACCCTTTTACAAGAGGAATCAACGCGTTTATCTTCTATGCGACAATTCCCGACAGACCTATAGAAGAACACATTTTCAGAGACGGACTTCACGAAGCATTGCAGCAAGTCGGAATGACCGAGAAAGAAGCGAAAAAGTACACATTCCATAGCTGGCGGCACTTCTATGCGGCATATATGCGAGACAGGATAAGCGATAAACTACTGCAGAGCCAAACAGGGCACAAAACGCTAACAATGCTTGAGCACTATTCCAACCACAGGATTGCCGGAGACAATGAGCGCATTGAGCAGGCACAGACAGAAATCTTCGGCGACATCGTGAGCCACGCGCACTTCGACAGCTTCGACAAGAAAAAGCTATATGGCAATGTTCAAATCGCATATATGGACAAGTCCGGAATGTATGAACACACGCGGGCAGACAGACGTTCCGGGCAGAAATCCGCGCTTTGCTTGACGGAAAAAGGCAGAAAAGCGGCGGAAAGCTAAGGGCACGAGTTCCGGGGCAGGCAGAATAAAACCGCGTCAGACGCACGAGGATTGACGCAGAGCGGTTCTTCATCTGGGGAGTGGCAAAACTCTACGTCAAGGGCGTTCCTGGCGCACAAAACAAGGTTCTGAGAGCGTGAGAGCGAAGCCCCGGAATCCTAGATGATTTTGAGTTTACAGACTATAACGTTTGAGTTATCATAAAAAATATGAAAGACACTAGCACTGCATTGGGCACGGAATGGCAGGATTCCAGAAAGGAAATCTTCACGCCGGAGGAACTGCGGGAAAGCGAGCTAAAGACGGTGATTGTCGGAGAGCTGATAGAAGCGCGCGAGCAGAAACAGTTAAGTCAAAAGCGTCTGGAAGAGCTGAGCGGCGTTAAGCAGCCGGTTATCGCTAGAATGGAGAGCGGCAGAACAAACCCGCGCCTGGACACAATCTTGAAAATCCTTGCGCCGCTGGGAAAGACGCTTGCGGTAGTTCCAATCGGAAAGTAGAAAATACGGAGGCATTTATGACAACATTGCAGGCATACTACAACGGCAGTTCTATTCAGACTGTTGATGATTACAAATTCGAGAAAAACCAGAAGCTTATAATAACGGTTCTTGACAACGACGCGGGCACAAAAAAAGCCGGGCTGAAATCCGTCAGAGGAAGCCTTGCGAAATATGCCAACCCGGACTTGGTAGAAAAGGAAAATGGAGCCTGGGAAAAGGCGGTTAAGGAAAAATATGATTTACGCTGACACGAATATTTGTCTTAGATTCATTCTGAATGACAACGAAGAAATGGCAGACTATGCGGAAAATCTTTTTGCTACGAATGAAGTCCATATCTTGCACGAAGTCATCTGCGAAATTGTCTATGTTCTTTCGAGCGTCTACAACACGGAGCGGAAAGACATAAGCGCGAGCATAACATCTTTCCTGGCTTATGTCGAAACTGATGACAAGGCTGTTATCATTATGGCACTGCAAAACTATGGGCAGACAAAGCTGGATTTTGTGGACTGCATACTTTTGGCATACAACCAGATAGACAAGGCAAGGATTGAGACTTTCGACAAGAAATTGAAGAACAGGCTGGACTGACTAAGCGCAGATAAAAAACGCCTGCCTAAATTTTGACACGGAAGCAGGCAACACGCTGACCGCCCGGACAAAACCGACTTGAAGAAAAAGAGGTTTGGAATACTTGGGTTATACTGACTATTACGACACTCTCACAAAAAACAAACAGAAAATTGATTCTTTATACAAATCTCTTTACTACAGCAGGAACAAAATATTTCTACTGCAAGAAAAAGTCAATGTCATAGAATATTGCCAAAATTTATCTGTAACAGACTTTTACAGATTTATAGACTGCCTTGCGGAATATTTTTTTGACAAAGCCCCAAATCTTGATGAATCAAATCTGACAAAAGAACAGCGCGCCGACCTTGCAAAATTTAATGAAGCTACCGACAAGTCGCTTAATGGGAAAAAATCTAAGGATAAATCAAATTTAAGCAGGTTCATAAAAGAAACCGATTGCTTTAATTTTACAAGATATACATATGATAAAGAAGATACAGACTTTGGTACTGAAAGAGAGGAATTTTATTTCTCACTCTCTCAGTCTTTCAGTAAAATCAGCTGCAATGACATTTACACGGAACTAGAGAAACTGCTGAGACAGACAAAGACAGAAATAAAAGATGAAAAGATAACATTGCAAGCTGTTCTGGATAAACTTGAAAATTCTGTAAATAAGGCTGTAACCCTTTTTAGTGCACAGGACACAGAATATAAAAAATCCTTTTCAGATTCTGAGTATCAAACTCTAAAATTTATCCTTGATGATGTAGTAGAAAAATTAACACACGAACTAAAAGAGATAACTAATTACCTTGTCTATGAGGGGCTTGTAAAATGAAGCCAAATTTTAAAGAGGCCCGACAGGCAGTTGTTACTATAGTTCGTCTTTACTCAAACGACACAAAAGAACAGGTTAATTTACTTCATTCTGCTGAATTATCGATTCAGCAACCAGAACGCGCCGCACCGACCGAGCAAGCCGCGCCATTGTTTGCACACGCTCCGAGCGAAAAACCGCCATATATACAAAAATTAATAGACACTGGCAGAATTAATTCTGAGATGACAGTTCTGACCTCATTAGCAGATGTTGCAATTTTCATAAGAGATTCTGGCATAAATTTAAAAACAAATCATTTAAAACAGTTCAAAAATCCTAAGACAAATAAAGAATATAGTTCTAGTTCTATTAGACAGGCAATCACTGCGGCAAATACGCAATAATTGCACATAAATTGCACAATTTTTGCAGATTTCAATTTTCTATTCACAAATTAAACTAGCCTTATCACGTGTAGAGAAACACATCTACATCGTGATAAGGCTTTTTCTTTTGAAGAAGCAATCATAAACATCGGAGGCGTTCCACTATGGAAAACCTAGAAGCGCAGTCACATAGGGCGGCAAAAACACCGCTTGTGGAAAAGCTCACGCGGGCTGTAGATTCACCGGTTCTGACAAGGCTGGAAGCTGCGGCATATCTCAAATGCGGGCTTACGAACATCGACCGGCTGAGAATTCCGAGAATCCAGATTTCGGCGCGGCGGTTCGTTTACGCAAAGAAAGACTTGGACAGCTGGCTTGAATCACAGAGAGAAAAGGCAATGGAAAACACCAGGGAGGAAGAAAAATGAATCGTTATTCGGGAACACCGGCAATCAAGCCGGAGGAATGTGAGCGGCTTGGAACTCTGTTCGGGCGTTACTCTACCGATATGCAGTTCGGTGAAGTCGCTGTTGTCTGCAAAATCCACAATGGAAAGCTGGTGAAAACTATGACTTCACGGACTGACCAGGCACAGACAACATTTCCTGGCTGACAAAAAAAAGACGGCTTCCACAGTTGCGATGTGAGAGCCGTCAAGAAATGTGTTGAAGAACAAACATTGCTAATTAAATTCTCAGCGCATTTTCTCTTTTTGTCAAGAATCACAGAAACGCCCCGAATTTGCGGGGCTGTACGGAGAAAAGGAAAATGAACAATCCCAATAAAGATTTGAGACGGGTTATGTACGATGAATTCGGACATATGTGTATCAAGATTTGCTCAGCTGAGCCAGACGCGGAGAAAAATATCAAGTATTTCGAGAATTCCGAGTGGAAGAAGATTTCAGACTTGTTTTTTGAAATTCTTGAAGAACTTTTCTGCGAATGTGTGCAGTTTCCGAGAGATAGCGAAACGCAGATAAAATTCTTGCGCTGGGCATTGTTCAATCTCAGAGAAAAGAAAATCGAGCTGGAGGCGGAACAAAAATGATGGGGGCGACAGGAATGAATTATTTTGCGGAATACGAGAATGTAATAAACCAGCTTAAACTTATACATTCTGAAAATTACAAAAAATTCCGTGAAATGATAGATGATTACGGATTGTATCGGAAAGAGCCACCGAAAGAAACTGTTGAAAATTTTTCTGAACTTGAAAATTCAGTCTGGATTTCGGCAAAGGCGTCTATTGACCAACAGTATTGTAAATACGAGAAAAAAGCACAAGCAGCGGCGGAGAGATGGAAAAACAAACAAAATTCTAAAAGTGACAGCGATGGAGACTGTCCGACCGTTTGACACAATCTTTTTTAAGCAAAAAAAAATTGCATATGCAGAATTTTTTTGCATTTCCTAAAAGAAAAGAAATGAAATGAATAGAAATGAATTTAGGCGTGAACGCCTTAATTTTTTTCTAGCGAAAAAAATTGCTTCATACACACCGACGGAGGATATAAGAATGGACTATAAAGCAATGACTGAAAATGAGCAGGTTCTACTCAATATGGTTTTCATTGACAACGCGACTATCGGAACTATGCGGGGAAACTACAAGATTGACTGCGCGAAATTCTACGACAAGCGCAATCAGCTAATCTTTGCGACTATGCAGGTTATGCGCGAGCAGGGAATCAAGGTTGACCCTCTTTCTGTTACTGCGTATCTAAGAAACGCTGGAGGCGGAAAGCTGGAGGAAGCGGGCGGCGAGGCTTATATCTTAGAACTTAACAATAAGACTTCCACAACGGCAAATCTTGACTTCTACGCAAAAAATTTTGCGGAAAACTGGAAGCGGAGATTCTTGAAGCAGGCTGGAGTTGAATTTGAAACGGCGATAAGTGAACACCCGAACGAGCTCGACCGGGTTCTAAGGGAACACGAAGAAAAGCTGGAAATCGTCAAATCTGAGGAACTTGAAACTGACATTCTTTCCGGCGAAACGCTATGGAAGTGTCTTGAAGATGACTTGGTTTTCAACAGTGAGCATAGATATGACTTTATCGGCGTTCCGTGCGGAATCACAAAAATCGATGAAGCCACACGCGGATTCAGAGCGGGCGAGCTTATAGTTATGGCGGCAGTCGCGGGCGGCGGAAAGTCCGCAATGGCTGACACGATGGTTTACAACATTCTGTCAAGCGGATATAAAGCCGCGCTTTTCTCTCTGGAAATGTCGCGAGAGCAGGTTCTTGAAAGGCTTGCGAGCATTGCGGCAAAAGTTCCGCTTAAAGACATCAGAGGCGGATTGATTGAGAAAGACAAAATCGAGAATCTGAAAAAATTATATTTTGACGGCAACTTCTTTCTTGTAGACGCGCCTCTTATGGACTTTGACAAACTTGTGACAACGGCGCGGCAGCTTGTAGAAATCCACAAAGTTGACATCATCTTCATCGACTATGCGCAGCTTATCCGGGTTGACAGAAAAGGCAACAGGCAGAGCTACGAGATTCTTTCTGAGCTTGCTGACAATCTAAAGGCATTGTCAAAGGCTTTAAAAGTTCCGATTGTCGCATTGAGCCAATTGAATTCAGACGGATACAAGGCGGAAAAAGGAACGCCGGAGCTAAACAATCTTAGCGGCGGACTGGCTTTCACAAAATCTGCTGACCTAATTTTCATCATCTACTACACGAAAGATGAAACCGGAAAGATTGCCGAGCGATACATCAAAGTCGCTAAAGGTCGGAACATTCCGCGCTTCCAGACAAGGCTTGTCTACAACGGAGACTTGCTTAAATTCGAGAATCCTAGCTGATTTGTTTGATGACTTCCGCCGCACACACGGACGCGGCGGATTTTTTTATACACGGAGCGGAAAACTAAAACATTCCGGCTTTTCTTTCGCTTTTAAAGGCTTGGGGGGGGCGGATAAAAAATCTTCGGACAAAGGCGCGTCACCACCTGCCCAAGTCACCACGCGAGAATGTCAAAATATTGCACAAAACCGACTATTTAAGACAACGGAAAAATCCAAAGAACTGGCTACGACCTGTAACGGGCGAAGATTCCGCCCTCTACGATATACATCTGAAAAGGCGAAATAACCATCATTTTTTTTCTGCGCTGGCGTTCCGCAAATCTTCCAGAAGCAAGATTTTTTCATCGAATTTCTGATTCTCATTTCTGTAGTAGAGCGCGTGCAGAACACCGCCGAACATCTGCTTGACGATGTTCTGGATAAAGTAGCTTTTCTGCGGGAACTTCTTAGGATTCTTCTTATGACGCTCCGGATAAGTCCGGTAACGCCGCAGGACGTAAAGGGCGGCTTCGGTTCTGTAATCCTCGTACTTTTCAAAGTCCATTCTAAACTTCTTTATTTTCTGCTGCTGGTGAATCATCTTTCCCGCGAGCGTGAGGGCGATTTGCCACATCTCAGACCAGGCGGCTGATGAACTGTTTTCAAGAAACTTTTTCTGCGCTTGGAGGAAGCGCGGCTTAATTTCTTCGTTAGAGATTTCCACCAAAACACAGTCAGACGGCGAAAAACGGAATCTGATTATATACACGGTAGCGGTATTAGATTTTTATTCTACAGTTTAAATGATGTTGAATCTCTATGTTACAGTTTAAAAAGTGTAACATAAACTGTAACATAGAGATTGATTTTTGATAGATTTTCTAAATCTTAGATAAGCGGTTTATACTTGTATTTTTGATTTTATGTAACTATAATATTTTTTGATAAGTCTAAATAAGTTTAGTCAACTTGCGTTTAGTCATACTCGTAACGCGCAGGTGGTTGGTTCAAGTCCGACAGTTGGCTAAAAAATGGAAGTCTAGCTTAAAAAGGCTAGACTTTTTTTTATTTTAAAGAACTTTGAAATTATTCTATTTTTCTGGTTATCTGAAAAAAATCACTTTCTGGTTTCTTGAAAACTGGGCGGCATTTTTTTATCATAGTTAGAATGGCTTCTACAACACAATCAAAAAAAACTGACACAATCTCCGACATGACAACAGCCCCTGTAGGGCCGCTCATCATCAAGAACGCAATTCCGACAATCATCACAATGATGGTTACAGCAATCTACAACACAGCGGACACGTTCTTTGTCTCAAAGCTCGGCACATCGGCTTCAGGCGCGGTCGGAATCATCTTCTCGTTAATGGCTTTGATCCAGGCGTGCGGGTTTACAATCGGAATGGGCTCTGGAAGCATAACAAGCCGCGCTTTAGGCGCAAAGGACATGAAAATGGCGAGCAAGTACTGCACAACAGCAATCTGCCTCGCTTTTACAGCAGGCCTTGTTTTCGCATTTCTCGGCAATATTTTCATAACTCCGATTGTAGAATCCCTGGGCGCGACTCCCACAATTCTGCCGTACGCACTGGACTACGCGCGCTACATAATCTTTGCCTGCCCTTTTATGATTACATCCTTTGTTATGAACAACCAGCTGCGCTTCCAGGGCAAGGCCTTCTTCTCGATGATGGGCATGGCTTTCGGCGGAATCTTAAACATGTTTCTGGATCCGCTTTTTATCTTCGTATTCGACATGGGCATTTCAGGAGCGGCGGTCGCGACTTTAATCAGCCAGGCTGCAAGTTTCTTTATTCTTCTGGCAAGTTTTCTGACAAAAAAAAGCACGGCAGAATTCAATCCAAAAAATATCGCGCGCGACTTAAAGTCGTATGCAAACATAATCACGACAGGCCTTCCGTCGCTCTTCCGGCAGGGAACTTCTTCCGTAGCTTCAATTTTTCTAAACACACAGGCCGCAAAATACGGCGCGCTCATGACAGGATTCACACCGCTCTCACAAGCGCGCAGACTGCCGACGCGGCGGTTGCAGGAATGGCGATTACAACAAGAATCTTCCAGCTTCTTATGTCTGTCGCAATCGGAATGGGACAGGGATTCCAGCCAGTCTGCGGAATGAACCTTGGCGCAAAAAAATACGGCCGGGTGCGCTCATCTTACAGCTTTCTCGTAAAAGTCACCACAATAATAATGGCCGTTCTCGGCGTGGCGGTCTTTATCTTCTCGCCTGAAATTGCCCGCGTTTTCCGCGATGACGAGGCCGTAATATCAATAGCGTCGCTTGCGATGAAGTGCCAGGCGGTAGTTCTTCCGTTCCACTCGATTATTTTCGGAACAAACATGCTTCTTCAGGTTGCCGGAGTCAAAAAAAGCGCGGTTTTCCTTTCAATGATGAGGCAGGGAATTGTCTTTATTCCGCTTGTGTTTATTCTGCCGCACATCGTTTCTTTCTTTGGCGCGCAGCCGATTTTTGGAATCCAGATGACGCAGGCGGCGAGCGACTTGATTTCAGCTCTTGTCGCAGTTCCGTTCGCAATAAGTTTCTTTAAAAAGCTTGGAAAATAAAAAAAACAGGAAAAATATGAAAAACTCATTTGCAAATGTAAAAATGGACTGCCTTAATCCAAAATGGCAGAACGCAATCCACCGCGAAGTTCCAATCTACGGCCGCGGAAACGAAATCCGCTCAGAGTTTGGGCGCGACTACACAAGGCTTTTGCACTGCCAGGCTTTTTCCCGCCTAAAGCACAAGACGCAGGTTTTCTACTCGCCGCATAACGACCACGTCTGCACAAGGATGGAGCACGTTTTGCACGTAGCCTCGGTTGCCTCCACAATCGCAAAATATCTCGGATTAAATGAAGAGCTTACAGAGGCAATCGCAATCGGGCACGACATAGGACACGCTCCGTTCGGTCATTCAGGCGAGGATATGCTGAACGAGCTTTTGGGCAAAAAGGAAGGCGCAAATGCTCCGAAAAAATTCTGGCACGAAAGAAACTCGCTTTTCTTTGCCGATTTTGTGGAGACACTAGACGACCCGAACGGAATAAAGCGGCCGCTGAATCTTACCTACGCCGTGCGCGACGGCCTTATCTGCCACTGCGGAGAAGTTGACCAGCAGGGAATGAAGCCGCGCAAAACAGAAGAAAATTTCAATCTCTACGACATAAAGCAGCCGGGGCTTGTCCAGCCATACACCTGGGAAGGGTGTGTAGTAAAAATCGCCGACAAGATTGCGTTCCTCGGTCGCGACATACAGGACGCCCGGGCCTACCATCTTCTTGACATGGGAAGCTACCGGCAGCTGCGCGAGATTGTCACAGAAACGCTGGGACTTACACGCAGCGGAAAAACAGTCTCCCACAGAAGCGGACGCGCAGTAAATCCAAGCGTCCTAATCAACGACATGGTTGTAGACCTCTGCGAAAACTCTACGCCCCAAGATGGACTTTTTTTCTCAGAAAGCTACTTTAATTTTATCCGGAACCTAAAAAAATTCAGCTTCTCGAATATCTACAACCACTGGCGGCTTTTGGAATTCCAGAAATACGCGCGGAATGTCCTAGAGACAATATTCAGCACGCTCATGCGCGTTCAGATTTACGTGCAGAAAGGAACTGTCATAAACCACCTGAAAACTTACCCGAAACTGGGCGAGGAATTCTCAAAATGGCTCATCCACTACTCTAACTTTTCATCAGCCGCAGGAATAAAAAAAAGTCCGGTTCATTCCGTGCCTGAGATTTTTGACATCAACGACAACGAAAGCTACAAAAAATGCGTGATTGAGTTCATCTCCGGAATGACAGATGAGTTTGCAATCAGCTGTTTTGAAGAAATTATCAGCTTTTGATGATTTTTATAATAAATGTTGTAAGAATGCATTTTGAAAAGGCTTAACTAAAAAATTGTTATCTTCCGCTGTTTTTAAGGTTTATTAAAGTATGATATCTGAAAATTAAAAATATCAGATGTCAGAATTGTCAACTTTTTGACAGATTTATAAAAAAAAAACGGGGCGATAAATGAAAAAAACAATTTCGAAACTTATTTTAGTTCTTGCTTTCACAATGCTTTTTGTAGCCGCAATGCTCGTAACGGCTTATCCGGTTAGTTCTTCTGAAAATGACAAAAATTCAGTTTCCTTTCCAGCGATTTCTTCGCAAGATGAACCAAAAATGGAAAAAGAAGAGTTTAATGCTCTTGTAAAAGTGACAGAAGGAAAGAAAAAAATTTCAAATAAAAATCTTGAAACTGATGAAGACGGCCTGAACGCAGTTTTTACCTATGGAAAAAACACTTCTGTCGATGTTTCAAATGTAAAAATCAGCACAAAACAAAACGGCTCGCGCGGACTTTATGCGGCGTTCGGCGGAAAAATAAACGCCCGCAACGTTGGAATTTCAACTTTGGGCGAACATTGCGCGGCTTTTGCAACCGACATGGGCGGCGGAACTGTGTCTGTAAGCAAAGGAAAAGTCCAGACTTTTGGAAAAGGCTCGCCGGTTTTGTATTGCACAGGAACAATCAACGCAAAAAATCTATCTGGAAAAGCCGCTGCTTCTGAAATTGCCGTAATAGAAGGAAAAAATTCGCTTTTGATTGAAAACTCTGATTTGACTGGCGGCGCCGGGCTTGACGATGAAATTCCCGCCGGAATTATGATTTACCAGAGCATGAGCGGCGATGCCGAAACGGGAACGGCATTTCTGACGGTTAAAAATTCAAATCTGACAAACATGGCCGACGGACCTTTCATTTATTCAACGAACACAAAAGGCGTCGTGAATCTTTCAAATACAAAAATCACAAATAAAAGCGGAATTCTTCTTTTGATAAGCGGAAACGACTCAAAACGCGGCTGGGGAAGAAAAGGCTTTAACGGCGCTCAAATCGAGCTGAATGCGGAAAATCAAAATCTTGAAGGCGAAATTCAAGTTGATAAAATATCTTCACTAAAGCTGAACCTAAAAGACAAGTCAAGTTTCAAAGGTTTTGTTGACGGCGCAAAAAACGGAACAGCGAGCATAAACATCTCGAAAAAAGCAAAAGCTGAATTTACGGCCGACTCTTATTTCGACAAATTCAATGATTCTGACGAAACTTTCAAGAACATAAAATCAAACGGCAACACGATTTTCTACAACAAAAACAATGATGAAAACGCTTATCTTCACGGAAAAACGATTTTGCTCGACGACGGCGGAAAAATTGCCCCGGCGGAATATGAAAAAATTGAGACGCAGAAAAATCCGTCAGATGATTCAAATCTTTCCCAGGAACAAGGCTGTCCGGTTCCGCCTAAAGATTCAAAGTGGCCGGAATTAACATCAAAAACTGGCAGGCTTCAAATTGTAAATGAAAAGGCAATGCTGATTGATGAAGAAAATAAAACCACAGTTTTAAAATTAATGGAAGAAAGAAATCAAATGCCGGAACGTCCGTCAGAAAGATTTGAAAACGGATTTAAAATGAACAGCAAAAATCAGCCGCCGGCTCCAAATGGCCGAAATCCTATGAATTTTGCGCAAAATCCGCTGGAAAATAACTTCGGCCAGCGAGAAATGAACGGAGAAAAACGCTCCGAAAATCCGCCGAAGCCAGTCAGAATCGAAGATTTGAAAAAACTTTCCGGACATAATGTTGAAATAAAAGGAATTCAAGAATCAGACGGAAGCTTTACAGTTTTTGAAATTTCAGAGAAAAAATAAATCAAAAAAAAACGGCTGCCGTGGCTTTATAAAAACCGCAGCAGCCGTTTTTCACATCTTAATCACTTTGTTTCCGTGATATTTTTATAAGCAAGGCTCCTTACGAAGCCTTCTTTAGATTAGTAGTCCATTCCGCCCATTCCTGGCTGGCCCTGTGGAGCTGGAGCCGGAGGCTCTGGAATGTCTGTAATCGCGCACTCAGTTGTGAGCAACATTCCTGCGACAGAAGCCGCGTTCTGCAATGCAGAGCGTGTAACTTTCGCCGGGTCGATGATTCCATCTTCCATCATGTCAACCCATTTTCCTGTGCGTGCGTTGTAGCCTACGCCTTTCTTCTCGCGCTTAGCTTTCTCAGCAACAACCGCTCCGTCAACGCCTGCGTTGTCAGCAATCTGGCGGATTGGCTCCTCAAGGGCGCGGCGTACAATCTTGAATCCGACTTTCTCGTCATCAGAAAGATCTTTCGCAGCGTCGTCTGTCAAAGCCTGTGCAGCTTCGAGCAAAGCGATTCCGCCGCCTGGAACAATTCCTTCTTCCAATGCAGCGCGTGTAGCGGCCAACGTGTCCTCAACACGGAATTTCTTCTCTTTCATCTCTGTCTCTGTGATTGCGCCGATGTTGATTACAGCGACTCCGCCAGAGAGTTTCGCAAGGCGCTCCTTGAGCTTCTCCTTGTCATAGTCAGATGTAGATTTCTCAATCTGGGCTTTGATTTCAGCAACACGGTCAGCAATAGCTTTCTTGTCGCCAGCTCCGTCAACCAAAGTTGTGTTGTCTTTGTCAATCTTCACAGATTTAACTTCACCGAGCTGGCTCAAATCAGCCTGGTCGAGCTTAAGTCCAAGCTCTTCTGAAATCACAGTTCCGCCAGTCAGAATTGCAATGTCCTGAAGCATTTCCTTTCTTCTGTCGCCGAATCCTGGAGCTTTTACAGCGCAGCATTTGAGTGTTCCGCGGATTGAGTTCAAGACCAAAGTAGCAAGAGCCTCTCCATCCATGTCTTCGCAGATGATTACAAGCGGTTTGCCTGTCTGTGCGACTTTCTCAAGCAATGGAAGAAGATCTTTCATTGTAGAAATTTTCTTGTCGTGGATAAGAACGTAAGCGTCGTTATAGTTCACTTCCATTCTCTCGCGGTCTGTAACGAAATATGATGAGATATATCCGCGGTCAAACTGCATGCCTTCGACAGTCTTGACTGTTGTGTCCATGTTCTTAGACTCTTCAACAGTGATAACACCGTCTTTTCCGACTTTCTCAATCGCATCGGCAAGGATTTTACCGATTTCAGGATCGTTGTTAGCAGAAACAGTAGCAACCTGTGTAATGTCTTTAGGTCCGTTTACAGCGCGGCTGTTCTTTTTGATTTCATCAACTGCGACTGCGACAGCCTTGTCAATTCCGCGTTTTACTTCAATAGGAGTGATTCCAGCGGCAACTGATTTCAAGCCCTCTTTTACGATTGCATATGCAAGAACTGTAGCTGTAGTTGTACCGTCGCCGGCTACATCGTTTGTCTTTGAAGCGACTTCTTTAACAAGCTGAGCGCCCATGTTCTCGAATGGATCTTTAAGCTCAACTTCCTTTGCAACGCTAACGCCGTCCTTTGTGATTGTAGGCGCGCCGAATTTTTTGTCGAGCATGACCAAGCGTCCGCAAGGTCCAAGTGTGACTTTTACCGCACGTGCAATCTGCTCAACGCCAGAAAGCATCTTTTTGCGCGCATCTTCATTGAAAATCAACTGTTTAGCCATTTTCGTTCTATCTCCTAAAGTTCAAAAATTAATTACATTTTCAACTGATTTTCATCAGCTTTACTTTTAAAATATAAAAATGAAATGCAATCGGCAAGAAAAAAATAGATTTTTATAGTTTTTTTTAGGCAAACACAAAATACGGAATCACAGATGAGCTAGGCCATGTTTTCAGGAGATTTTTTCAAAATTATAAATGTCAAATCGTCAGTCAGGGCCTTTTTTCCGCGGAACAGATCGATTTCCCTGACGACAGCCGCCGCCTGGTCATTTACGTTCATTTTTTTCGAAGCGTTTGCCTCTATGACGTGCATAAAACGGCCAGTTCCAAACTCCTCTCCGTTCTCATTGACAGCATCAGAAATTCCGTCAGAATAAAGCACAATCTCATCGCCTTCGTTAAAATCAACAAAAATAGAATTATAAAAATACGGGAATCCGGCAATTCCAATCGCGCCAACGCTTGAAGAATCCTGCCTTAAAAGCTCGCACCTTTCGGTATTCTTACGGTAGATTATCGGCATTGGATGTCCGGCGGAAACTAGCTCAATCTGTCCATTTCCTGCAAATCGGACGAGAACTCCTGTAAGGTAGTTCTGAATTCCGCCCTTCTCCGAAATGACACGCTCATTTATATGCTCCATTATTTCCCAAAGCTCAAGGCTGGTATGATCATAAAACTCTTTATTTATGATGTTCTTCACAAGCATAGTCACAAGTCCAGAAGAAATTCCGTGGCCTGAAATATCAAAGAGCCCGAATCCATCAAGTTTTGCCCCGGTCTTGTAAAAATCGTACACATCGCCTGAAACCCCGGCCATAGGCTTATTATAGAAAGAAATCTCAACATTTTTAACTTCCGCTAAATCCTGCTTAAAGAAATTTTGCTGGATTACCGCAGCTAGCGCAATTTCACCAGCCAGGGCCTGGTTTGTCTCCCGAAGCTTAGTTTCATAGTTATCAACAATATAAGTGAAAATCAAAATCATAAAGAAAATGATTCCGACAGAAAGAGAAACATTCGCAAGCCGGAGCACGGACTGCGTTAAAGAATTCACGTCATACTTGGGCTGGCTCTGGCAATTTTCTATTATTATAAAAAGAAGGCTTGTGAAAAACGCAAAAGGAACAAGAACCTTCGACTTGTTCTTGAACACAAGGAACGGAATAAGGCCCATAAGCAAAATGAAGAAATGGAAATTCGCGTAAGTTCCTAAAAAATAGTCAGACAGAATCTGGTGCGGAATAACTTCAATCGAGCACCATGAATAGAGCCTTACGAAAGAATTAACTTTCTGTATTCTGAACAGGACGAACGTGAACAAAGTTATGCTGAAAACATTGTAGATGACCATCGGATAAACTTTTAAGAAGATAAAAACAAAAAATATCAGGACATGATAAGTAAGAGCGCAGACATCACAGAAAGTCGCGACGATTCTTGCACGGTCCTTGGACAAAGAGTCATTTGCATCTAAAATTCGTTTCAGTCTGTTTAACATACAGTTTATAAAAATTAAATAAATTCCTTGTTTTTTTTAAATTATACTATACATTTTTGGCGGGCGCAAGCAACGCATGTTTTCCAGATATTTTTTTTCTGATAAACTTCTTTCCATGCAAAACGAACTTAACTTTGACTCGCTTCCAAATACTCAGGAAAACAAGAAATCAGAAAATCCAATTACAATATACACAGACGGCGGCTGCCACGGAAATCCAGGGCCGGGCGGCTGGGCCTGCGTTGTGATTGTTGACGGCGAGGCGAGGCAGCTTTCTGGCGGAGAAAAATTCACGACAAACAACAAGATGGAGCTTACGGCGGCAATAAGCGCGCTTTCCGTTGTCTATAACACGGAGCGGCTTCGTTCCTGCCCGGTGGAGCTTCACATCGACAGCCAGTATGTAAAGAACGGAATTACAAGCTGGATTTTTAGCTGGAAGAAAAAAGGCTGGCTCACAGCGGACAAAAAGCCGGTCAAGAACAAGGAGCTTTGGGAAAAACTCGACGCGCTTAATTCAAGCCTTAACGTGGAATGGATCTGGGTAAAAGGCCACGCCGGCGTTGAATTCAACGAGCTCTGCGACCAGCTTTGCCAGAAAGAGATTGCAAAGTTCGAGTGATTTTGTGCCGAAAATAGAACTATGAAATTGTCTAAAATTCTTTTCGCATTTGCGGCCGCCACAATTTTTTGCGGCTGTGAAGATAAAAAAAATTCCGGAAAAAATCCTGAGCAAGCTGTAGAAATTGAAGAAAAATCATCTGACCACAAATGGTATTATTTTTCTTCAGGCTCATACGTTGAAACTGATTTGCCTGAACATTCGCCGATTCTTTCGCTCAAGCCTTGGACAGAAAGCCTTAGAATCTGCGACGGAAACGTGGATTCAGCGGGAAAGGGAATCCTGCTTGTGAATCATTTTGGAGTTCTTCTTTTTGAGAATTCAGCCGAGCCGAAGCTGATTCAAGATTCCGCGCTTTTTTCAACTTCTACCGCCGGAAATCTTGTTTTTGAAAATGATGTTCCATTTTTTACGCTTTCAAAAAATTCTCTTTTCAACAAAAATCTGAACGAAACAAATCCTGATTCTGTGAAAAATCAGGAAGAAAGCCACGTAGTCCGCCTTTCGCTTGAGAATTCAATGTTTTTTCCTTGCGTAACTTATTCAGATTTGAAGATTGAAGACAACGCGGAAGTTTCCGGAACATATTTTGACGGAAAAAACTGGTTTTCTTCTATTAAAATAAACGGAAAAGGAAAAACAGATTTCAGATATATAAAATGGTCTTCAAACGGAAGCCTTGCGTCCCTTTCGCCTGCGCCAAGCCCGGAAAAAATCACAATTTCAGAAATATCAAAAGATGAATACAGAAAAATCAACGCGCCAAAAAATTTCTTAAGCGCGCCTTCGAGATTAAAAAATCTTCTCTCGTCAATTCCCGCCGACTTTGACTTTTTGCTTTCTCTGCACAGAAACGGCGGAGCTTCCCCGGAATATTTTTTCGGCGGCTCTTCTCCGGACGGCAAAACTGCGAAAAATGTGAATGACGACGGAGCCGAGGCAAATGCAATTTTAACTCCAGAATGGATTTGCGCGATTTTCGGCGACGGAACAGCTTATTTTTCGGGCTCGCTCAAAGGCCGGACTTTGCTGAACAACGGAAAGACTGTGGCGTTCAGGCTTCCAAAGCTTCCAAAGGAATATGTTTACGGAGATTTCTGCATTTCTGGCGATTATCTTGCGGTTTCCTGGGAAGAAAATGATTTTTACAAAACTGGACGGAGCGGATTTCTTGTTGTGAACATGGCTGAAATCTTCTATTAGAATTTGAAAATTCCTTATATCAGATGTAGAATTCTTATTAATAAAATTTTAGAAGACTAAAATAAAAACTTCACCTGAAATAGCGTCGAAATTTTTATGGGAGAACGCATAATGGAACAGGAAGTTGTTTCTACGACAATAAAAGACCCTCAAGGCGCGGCGGAGGATTTGGCCCACAAGCTAAGAAACTCGCCGGATTCATACAAAGCTGTGATTTTTATGGCGGCGATAAGCTACGATTTTTCAGCACTTTCAAAAGCGATAAAAGATAAATTTCCTTCAAGCGAAGTGATTGGAACAAGCACAGCCGGAGAAATTGACTTGGCAGGATTTAAGAATGATTCGGTTGTTCTTACAACGATGAGCGATCTTGGAACAAAAGTCAAAGGCGTCCTGATTGAAAAAGGAAGCAAATATCCTGTCGCGTTCAAAGATGATATTGTCAATGCTTTGAACGAATGTGGAATTCGGCCTGGAGATTCATCATCGCACAAAAACGCGTTTGCAATCACTTTTATAAACGGAGTTTTCAACGCGGAAGAGACAATTCTTTCAAATTTTTATTCAATCATAAAAGATGATGAATTTAAGCTCGCCGGAGGAACTGCTGGCTACACAGGAAGCGAAGCGAAGACTTTCGTGAGCTATAATGGAAACACGACAAATGACGGAGCGGTTATGCTTTTTGTCAAAACTCCGTGCAAATTCAACATCCGGCAGGAAGATATTTTTAATCCGACCGGAAAAACTGTCTTCGTCACAGAATCTGACACTGTAAAAAGAACAATTTACAAGCTGAACAACCGTCCGGCAAAACAAGTTTATGCAGAGCAGATTGGAGCTTCAGAAACCGCGGCGGAAAGAATGACTTTTGAAAATCCGTTCGGACGCCACATAAACGGCGCGATTCACATCGCGGCTCTTGCAGGATTCGGCGCGGACAAGTCAATTTCGACTTTTGCGCGGATTGTTCCAAATTCAACTCTCGAAATGATGCACATTGGAAACGCGGAAGAAAAATGCGACGAAACTTGCTCGGAGATTCTTGCTTCAATTCCCCGCCCGAAATTCGTCCTTATGATGACTTGCATTACGCGCACAATGTATTTTGAACGCACGAATCTGAGCAACAAAATCATTGGAAAATATAAAAAAGCCTTTCCTACGTTCTGCGGATTTTCTTGCTACGGCGAACAGATTGGCAGAGTTCACTGCAACCAGACTCTTGTAACAGTTGCAATCGGCGATTAGGGAGAAAAAAATGGAAGAAATAAATCTTGTAAAATGCGGAATGAACCTTGTCCAGACTCTTATAAGTTACCTTGCGAAAGATGCAATCGGCGGAAATTTTCTAAAAGAATATCTTTCTAGCCGGCAGGAGCAGGAAAAGGCTGCGCAAGAGCAGCGCGAGGTGATGGCCCATCTTAAGAACGGAACCCAGGAAATGGGCGAAAAAACCAAGGAAATTTCCGAGAACGCGGCCCAGAATATTGCCCGCCTTGACCAGATTGCGCTCGCAATAAAAAAACTGCAGGAATCTGTGGATAAAATTGATTCTGAGCAGAAACATTACGAAGAGCAGTTCAAAAATCTGATTTTACAGACAAAGACAATCACTTCTAAAATCAATGACATCCAGGACATCTCGCAGCAGACAAATCTTCTTTCGTTCAATGCGTCAATTGAAGCGGCCCGCGCTGGCCAGGCCGGAGTCGGATTCCGCGTTATTGCGAACGAAGTCAAGAAACTTTCCGGAGAAACAAGCAAGACTTCTGATGAAATCAACCGCAATGTTGAGAATTTGTCGGAGTCAATTTCGACTCTTGAAAAACTGACGAAGCAAAATTCTGATAATCTTCAGAAACTTTCAGAAGAAGCAAAAGCCACGATGCAGCAGTTTGAAAATGTAAAGGAAATCAACACTCAGAACAATCAGAACGTCGGCAGCGTCAGTTCGCTTGTCGAGACAAACATTGCAGAAATTGACAACGTTCTTAAGAGCATTGAGGCTGTTGAAAAATCAAGCAACAATACTGTAGAATTTTTCGGCGACTGCGCGTCAAAAAACGAAATGCTTTTTAACGACCTTTATTCATTTGCGTATGAGCTAAAGGCCGTTTTTGAGGATATGCAAAGCTGATTATTCTTAAACTTCCGCTTCCATAACGCCGTCGCCTGAGCCGCATACAAAAAATCCAGCTCCGTGGCCGATTTTTTCTGTGTAGACGTTCTGCACGTTCTCTATAAAAGAGGCAGCCTTGTCCTTATGGACAAGCGCAATCGCGCAGCCGCCAAAGCCCGCGCCGGTCATTCTGGCTCCCAGGCAGCCGTCCTGCCGCCATGCGCTCTCGGCGAGAGTGTCAAGCTCAGCTCCTGTCACTTCGTAGTTGTCGCGCAGGGAAATGTGGCTTTCATTTAAGAGCCGGCCGAGCTTTTTCAAGTCGTTAGCTTTAAGGGCTACGGCAGCATCAAGGACTCGCTGGTTTTCATAAACGCAGTGCTCCGCGCGCTTTCTTAGGTTCTCTTCCTTTATCAACGATTTGCATTCTTCCCATTTTTCAGGCGTAAGGCCGCAGAGCGCGCTGGCCTTAATTCCGCCGTCCTGCAGAATCTTGAGGGCGCTTTCACATTCGCTTCTCCGCTCGTTGTATTTGGAATCGGCAAGCTTTCTCGCCTTGTTTGTGTTCATCACAATAAACCTGTAGTCACCCAAGTTCAGCGGCACGTACTCGTATTCGAGAGTCGCGCAGTCCAGAATCTCGGCGAAATTCCGCCGGCCTGTCGCGATTATAAACTGGTCCATAATTCCGCAGTTCACGTTCATAAACTTGTGCTCGCTCATCTGCCCCAGCTTCGCAATCTCCACGCGGCTAAGGTTAAAGCCGAAAACTTCGCTCACCGCATAGGCAAATCCGCACTCAAGCGCAGAGGAAGAAGAAATTCCTCCGCCTGCCGGAATGTTCGATGCCATAATAATCTCAAAGCCGCATGGAAAGCTAAATCCCATCTCTTTCATCTGGCTTAAGATTCCATTTAAATAGTTTGCGTAGTCATTCTTCTTGTCGTAGACAAAATTATCATTCACATCAAACTCAAAGCTTCCCGGAAACCGTACATCATTATAGAGGATTTTCGAATCGCTTCTTTTTCTGACCGCAAGATAAAGATAGCGGTTTATACACGCCGGAAAAACCTTGCCGCCGTTGTAGTCAATGTGCTCGCCGATTATGTTGATTCTAGCCGGAGAAGAAAAAATACGCACCGAGGATTTCTCCCCGCCGTACATTTTTATAAAAGCGCTTAAAAGCTCCTCCGCCGAATATTCATGTTTCGTAAGTGCGTCCGCCATTTTTTTCCTCCAGAAAATCACGCAAGGCCAAATTCATAAAATGTTATCTGATGATATTCTTCTCCCGGCCGCAGAATGCAGCTTGGGAAATTCTGATGGTTCACCGCGTCGGGAAAACGCTCAGCCTCAAAGCAAAGCCCGCCCTGTGGCTTTTGCTCACAGCCGTTTTTTCCGGGGCCTTTTAGATAGTTTCCCGTGTAAAACTGGATTCCGCGCTGGTTCGTGTAGATTTTCATCTTGATTCCGGATTTTTCAGATTCGCAAGTGCCGGCAAGAACTGCGCCCATTTCACAGCCCTTTGTCACAAAGCAATGGTCATATCCGCGCATTGAAGGATCTGCTTTTGAAACAAGGCCAAAGTCTTCTCCGACTTTCTTTAAGTCTCTAAAATCAAACGCACGGTTCTCTTTTTTTGAGACATCAAGAAATTCGCCTGTCGGAACCATGTCATTTATCTCAAGGATTTTGTCCGAGTCGAGCCACACTTTGTGGTTCAGGATGTCGCCGCCGCCGTCAAGGTTAAAATACGCATGGTTCGTAAGATTTACAGGAGTCGGCTTGTCGCTTTCCGCAAAATATTCAAGTTTCAGCTGATTTTTTGTGTTAAGCGTGTAGACAGCCTTGATTTTTAGATTTCCGGGAAAATGCTGCTCGCCGTCAGGACTTTTCCGCATAAAGACAATTCCGGCCTCATCCTGGCTTTGGAAAGGCTCGCCGCGCCACACCTGCTTTTCGTAGCGGAAAAATCCTCCGTGCAGACAGTTTGCGCCGTTGTTTTTGTCCAGCTCGTATTTTTTGCCGTCAAGAACAAAAGACGCGCCGCCGATTCTGTTCGCAAAGCGCCCGACAAGAGCGTTGTGCGCCTGGGTTCCGTTCTTCCAGCCTTCAAAATCATCAAATCCAAGAAGAACATCAATTTTTTTTCCGTTTTTATCAGGCACAAAAAGATTTGTAATCGTGCAGCCAAACTCCATCGCGGAAAAGCTCATGTCTCCGTTTGAAACATTCCAGCCTTTTATTCCGTCAGCAACTTTTATTTCAGAAACCGTCATTGTTTAATTTTGAAGCCACATAAGCGATTTGTCAAATAAGTTTGACCTAAACAACATATAATCGCTTGTTTAAGCAGAAGATAAAAATTGTTAAATGCAATCTAATTGTATTTTTCAAGATTGTCGGCGGCTTCCATCCATTTGTCGTTCAGCTCGTCGAGCTTTGCGGAAAGCTCCTCGATTTTCTTCTGGACGGCTTTCGCCTTTTCGCCGTTTGAGTAGACGGCAGGATCCGCCATCTTGTTCTCTTCAGCTTTTTTTTCTGCCTCGGTCTTCAGAATTTCGTCCTCAAGAGTTTTTACGGCTTTTTCTGCCTTTCGCTTTTCGGCCTCAAGCTTTTTCTTCTCTTCCCAGTCGAGTTTCGCCTGGCTTTTTCCTGCGTCGGCCGAAGCAGTTTCATTTTTGCCACTAGCGTCTTCATTTTTAGATTTCAGCTCAGCATTTTCCGAAGGCACAACGCCGTTCGCCTCGTCTTCGAGCCGCTGCATGTAATACTTGTAGTCGCCTGGAAAAATCCGGTATTTGCCAGGCTTTAGCTCAAGCACGCGGGTTGAAAGGTCTTCTATAAAGCCGCGGTCGTGGCTTACAAACACGACAGTTCCGCCGAAGTCCTTGAGCGCGTCAAGGAGCACGTCTTTTGAATGCATGTCGAGGTGGTTTGTAGGCTCATCGAGAATCAGAAGATTTACCGGACGCAAAAGAAGCCTTAGAAGCGCGACTCTTGCCTTTTCACCGCCTGAAAGCACGTCAAGGCTCTTAAAGACATCATCGCCGCGGAACAAAAACGCTCCGAGCATGTCGCGGACTTTCGGCACAAGCTCGGTCGGAGCCTCGTTCTCGATTGTCTCCAGAATTGACGCGCTGCCTTTAAGCGTCTCGGCGTTGTCCTGGGAAAAGTAGCCGATTGAAACGCCAGTTCCAAGCTTGACTTCGCCTGTAAAGTCCGGGTCAACGCCTGCAATGATTCTTAAAAGCGTCGATTTTCCGGCTCCGTTGTGTCCTGCGACAACAAGGCGGTCGCCGTTTTCAAGGACAAGGTCAAGATTGTCAATCACGTTGCGCTTTCCGTCGTAGGACTTTGTAACTCCTTTAAGAGTGGCCACAAGCCTTCCTGCGTGCGGAGCCGGAGGAAACTTAAAATGGATTTTCTTGAGGCTTTCAGGAATCACAATCTCGTGCTCAAGAATCTTGTCGAGCATTTTCTGCCGCTCCTGAGCCTGCGCCGCCTTTGTCGCCTTTGCGCCGAATCGGTCGATGAATTCCTGCAGGTGCTGTATTTCTTCCTGCTGCTTTTCGTATTCCTTTATTAAAGTCTCAAGCTCAACCTCGCGAACTTTCTCATAATGGGTAAAGTTGCCTGGATAACGGTGCAGCTCGCCGTTAAAAAGCTCGTAGACTTCATTTACTGTGTGGTCAAGAAAATATCTGTCGTGCGAGACAAGCAGAAATCCGCCCTTGTAGTTGTCAAGAAAATTCTCAAGCCAGCCGCGCGCATCAATGTCAAGGTAGTTTGTAGGCTCATCAAGAAGAAGGATGTCAGGGTTCACCATCAGGGCTTTTGCAAGCGCGATTCTCATCTGCCAGCCGCCTGAGAACTCCTCGCAGTTCCTGTCAAGGTCGCTGTGCGTAAAGCCAAGTCCGATCAGAACCTGCTCCGCCATTACGCTTCTGCGGTTCCATCCTGAATCCTCAAGCTCTGTCATAATCTTGTCGTGCCGCTCAAGAAGCGCGTTCTGGTTTCCGCTTCCAGCCTTTAGCTCGTCGCCGATTTTGTCCAGCTCCGCCATAAGCTCGTAGCCAAAAGAAAAAGCCTTGTCCGCCTCCTCTCGAAGCGTGCAGCCATGGTGGGTAAGCCCGGACTGCGGCAGATACGCGATTCTAGCGTCCTTTGAGGCGGTTCTTGTTCCGTCGTCGGGCTGTACAAGCCCTGCCATCACCTTTATAAGCGTTGACTTTCCAGTTCCGTTCGCGCCGGTAAGGGCGGCCTTGCTTCCTTTTGCAAGGTTCACAGAAACATCTTTTAATATGTCGCGGTCGCCGAATGCAAGCGACACCTTTGAAAACTGTACAAATGCCATATTTTTCTCTAAATAGTTATTTTTTCTCGAAGAACATTACAAGCGGGCTTGAGCTGCGCGCTGTAATCAAGTCGCCGCTGTAAAATGCTTTTGTGGCGTCTTCAAGACGCAGGCCGGAGTCCGTAAGCTTGTACAGAAAATTCACCGGCTCTTCCATGTTCTGGAATCTCATCGTAAGAACGCCGTCATAAGAAGATTTAAGATTGTTTGAAATAAAATATTCAATTGAAAGCTTGACATCACCTTTCGCGGAAGATGAAATTACCGAAGGAACAAGCATTCTGTAGCCTGTCCATTTCAATGAATATGCATCTGCAAATTTTATTGTTCCATAGCTGCTGCTTTTAAACTCCGGTCCCGCCGCAAAAATAGACTCAAGTTCTGACTGCCTGCGCTCATTTTCTTTTTGCAAAAGCTCATCAATATTTTCATCGAGGGAAACAAGATTTATGATTTTTACTTTTCCGTTCTCCATGTACTGCGCAACGGCAGAATTCTGTCCACGCACATTCAGGACAAGGCTAGTCGGAACAAATTCATATTCGCCGGACGGACGCTTTTTAATGTCAGTAAAATTCCATTCAAGAGAATTCTCGCCATCCTTAAAGGTCGCCGTTCCAGAAAGCTCAATCTCAGAAGCCGGAAGCGGAATTTCAATGTCTACAATTTTTCCATTTTCCTCAGATTTTTCAATTTCCGTTGTCTTGATTCCAAAATCAAATCCGTAGCTAGAATTCATTTTTTCCGGATTTATCCGGTTGTTTTTTATCATCTCGCCGAAATTTTCCGGATACCATTTTTTGAGCGCAAGATTTTCAATCTCTTCATTCAGCGAAACTAAATTTTCATCTTGATTCTCGCTCTCGTTTTTTTGATTAAACGCGACTTCAGTTCCTGCCGCCTCAAAAAGCTCCAGATTGTGGGAAAAGCACCAGCCTTCTGTTCCTGTGCTGGTCAAGACACGGAGCCACTCGCCGCTCATGTTTCCTTTTCCATTTGTAACAGCCGCGCCTTCTCCGCGGTAAAGACAGCGGACAATCTCGCCTTCGCGCAGCCGGTAAACTTGCTTTGAAGTATTCACAGCCTCTTCGCGGATTGGAAGTCCGTCAAGCTTTACAGACGCGTAAGTGTGGGCAAAACCGGAATATTTTTCCTTTTGCTTTTCAGCCTTGCCTTTTGAGGAAGGCTCTGTAATCTGCCAAAGCGGAAGCTCAAATTTTTCCTTGGATTTTAGAAGTGAAACAACATAAACCTGTGAAATGTTCGACTTGATATAAACTTTTAAAATCGTCCCGTCCTGAATTTCGTGCTCAGAATTGCTCCAGAGCAAAACGCTGTATCCAAGCGAGCCGGAACAGCTTGCAAAAATAAAAAGAAAGAACGCAAAGGCCGGCGCACAAATATATTTCGCAAATCTCATAATTCCTTGATTCATAATCTCTTGATTATAAAAGAATTATGAGATTTAGTCAGCAATTGTGCTTTTTTAGATTATTTTGAGAAATTACTTTCCGTTAACCAGGCTGCTCAAAAATGAATTTGAATTTTTCTGCTCGAAAAGCCAGTCACGCACAGACGGAATCCTGTATCCATAAGTGAACGAAGAATTATGCTCGTGGTCAGAATTTGAGTCGCCTTCCGCAAGAACCGTGCCTTTCTCAAATCTGATGAAATTAGCGTCCTTGCCTTCTGAAATCAGCTTTTTGGCGTTTGCATCCTGAACATCTTCTGATTCCTGCGCGCTCCAAGTTCCATATGTGTAATTTCCGCTTCCGATTAAATCCATCACTTCTTTCTGGCCGCTGCTCGCTTTTTCATCTCCGTCAGCAGTTATATAGAAGAATTTCGCGTTTTTAAGCGATGAAAGAGCCGGAGTCCACCATTGTCCTGAAACAAAAAGCGAGGCCGCAAAAAGATTCGGATACTTTGAGTTAAGATAAAGGCTCGTCATGCATCCCATTGACTGGCCTGTCGCATAAATGCGCTCTGTGTCGATGTTGTAGTTTTTAACAAGATTCTTTAGAACTGTCACGACAACCTCAATTTCGTCGGAAGTGTCATAATTATCATCAACCGCAAGAACTGAAAATGCCGGAACAAACACAAAGCTCTGGTGCTTTTTCTGTTCTTCCTCTGTAACCCAGATATCCGCGCCGAAATATTGCTCAACGATTTCCTTTGCGCTCTTGCTGGCCGCTGAAGCGTCCGGAATGTACATCACAAGCGGATATTTTTTTTCATAATCGATATTCTCAGGAATGTAAAGACTGTATTCAAGCGTAATCTGCTTTTCTCCGTCTGTAAAGAAACTTTGGATAAATTTTCCTTTTCCTTCATTGATTACGGAAACAAGAGCAGGATCAGTTTCAACGACCGGCTTTTTGTCGCCTTTTGCGCCTACGCGCATATTTTCAGGCAAATCTTTTTTTACAAGCTCTGGAAGCTTCGCATTTTCTGAAGATTTGTCAACGGAATTTTCTGATTGCGCAGTTTTGTCTTCTTCTGCTGGCAATGTTTCATTTTCAGCTGTCTGCTCTTCCTCTTGGTTTTTTGTTGAAGCGCATGAAAACAGTGCGAAAATAGAAAGTGCCGAGATGATTTTTAATAAAAAAGAAAAAGATTTTTTCATAAACAACCTCTTTTTTTGATTTTAATGCAATTTTCTAAAATCATAAAGATTTATAGCCGCAAAAAAAATCAAATTTGTGCACAGTCCATAAAAACGATATAATTTATCTTCAAATGTCAGGATTTTATGATTTTTATGATGTGGCCGTTGTCGGCGGCGGCCACGGCGGAATAGAGGCGGCGCTTGCCTCGGCCAGGATGGGCCTAAAGACAATTTTAATCACGCAAACAATCGACTCAATCTCAAGGATGAGCTGCAACCCTTCAATCGGCGGAATCGCGAAAGGAAACATTGTGCGCGAGATTGACGCCCTCGGCGGCGAAATGGGCAAGCTGATTGACAAGTCGATGATTCAGTTCCGCATGCTGAACAAAAGCCGCGGGCCTGCTGTCCAGGCGCCAAGAAGCCAGGCTGACAAGATTTTGTACTCATCGCTTGCGCGCCACACAGTTGAAACAACAGAAAATCTCTACACTCTTATGGACACGGTCGTAGACATCTTGACAACCGCGTCAGAAACTCCGCTTCCGCCGTCGGAAAGCTTGCAGTCAGGCGGAATTCCGGGCGAGCACACTGTAAAAGACCAGAACCTTCTGAGCGAGGCGGCAAAGTCCGGAAAACGGCAGAAAATCACGGCTGTCGTCACGGAGCGCGGACGGATTATCCCGGTGCGCTCATGCGTGCTTACAACAGGAACTTTCCTGGGCGGCAGAATCTTTATCGGCGAATACGACGCTCCTTGCGGCAGAATCGGAGAAGCCGGCGCGTTCGGGCTCACGCAGTCGCTTAACAGGCTCGGATTCACGACCGGAAGGCTAAAGACAGGAACTCCGCCGCGCATTCTGCGCCACACAGTGGACTTTTCAAATCTTGAAGAGCAGCTTGGCGACGAGGAGATTGTGCCTTTCTCATTCGACGACGAGAAAGTCGAGCGGCCGCAGGTTCCGTGCTACCTCGTCTACACAAACGCAAGAACGCACGAAATAATCAGGAGCAACATAAACCGCTCGCCTCTTTACTCTGGAAAAATACACGGAGTCGGCCCGCGCTACTGCCCTTCGATTGAAGACAAGGTTATGCGCTTCGCCGAGCGCGAGCGGCACCAGCTTTTTGTTGAGCCGGAGTCGCTTCAAACCGACGAGATTTACTTGAACGGACTTTCATCATCTTTGCCGGAGGAAGTCCAGGACGAGTTTTTGCGCACGCTTCCAGGATTCGAGAACTGCCACGTCGCGCGGCCTGGCTACGCAGTAGAATACGACTACGTGGAGCCGACACAGCTTTTTCCAAGCCTTGAGACAAAGCGCGTCGCGGGGCTTTTCGACGCAGGGCAGATAAACGGAACCTCAGGCTACGAGGAGGCGGCAGGCCAGGGGCTTATAGCCGGAATCAACGCCGGACTGTACGCGCGGGCGCACAAAGAGCTCTGCGGTCCTCTGTGCAAGATTCACGCGGGGCTCGGCCAGTCGCCTGCCAGCGCGGAGAAAGGCTGCTTCCAGCCTAAGCCGTATTTTACAGAGGTAGAAATCAAGCACTTCGCCGAAATCTCCGCCAACGAGACTCATCTTGTGAACAAGGAGCTTGAGGATTTCCAGAAATCACAGGGAAATGACAGTTTCAGGAAGATTCCTGAATGGGAACCGCTTATTTTAGGCCGCGATGAGGCCTATATCGGCGTTCTGATTGACGATTTGGTTACGCTCGGCACAAAAGAGCCGTACAGAATGTTCACAGCGCGCGCCGAGTACCGCCTAAAGCTCCGGCACGACACAGCGGACCGCCGCCTTGCTGAAAAAGCGTACAAAGTCGGCTTAAAGACAAAAGCCCAGCTCGACGCTGTGAACTTAAAATACAGCCAAGTTGACGAGGCGGCGGAGCTTCTTCTAAAAGACGCAGATGCAGAGAACCCCGGATTTGCGCCGCTCGTGTGGGAAATCGCGAAGGAAGACGCAAAATACAAATACTACATCCAGAAGCAGGATGCGAGAATCGCGAAAATGCACAAGATGGAAAAGTTCCATATTCCGGCAAACTTTGACTACTCAAAGATTCCGGCGCTCAGCTCGGAAAGCCGGGCGAAGCTTGAGCAAGTGCGTCCTCTCACATTAGGACAGGCAAGCAGAATATCAGGAATACGGAATTCGGACATCATGCTGCTGATGGTGTATTTGAAATAGAAAGCAGATTCTTTATCTCCTCTTCTGAAAAAATCCCTGAGCTACATAAATCCATGGCAAATTCGGAAAGAGATTTTTTCAGAAGCAAAAGGCTTCCTGTGCATAAACTAATTTGCACGCCGGAATCAAAAAGCCGCCTTATGAATTTGTATTTTTCTAACTGCGCATCTTTTAACGCAGAAGGAACAAAAGACGAAAATTCAACGCAAATTTTTGTCTGTTTTATAAAATTAAGAATTTCTTCATCAAAAATCAAAGGAGAAATGTCTTTTACGAAATCCGGCATAAAAGTCGTCAATGCGAAATTTAAGTCGTCAGGCGTTTTCATTTCCAGACAACTAATTTCTGTTTTTATCCCGGACCGGCGCGCAGAAGAAAAAATTTTTTCATAAAGATGGCTTTCATCCTTCAAAAAAAACTTTTTGCCGCCAAGAATAAGCCCGGAAAAATTTTTATTTTCAATGAATGTTTCAGCAAGAAAAAAATTATTGTCAAGGCAACTATTTATAGCAAGAACAGGTCTCATTTCTATTGAACCAGAAGTTCTAGTTTTCACTTCTTCGATAGCTGAAATAAATTCAGAAGGAGTTGAACATTTTCCGCAAAGAGAAAAATCAATTCCGGCATAAATAATTTTTACATTGTCAGCGACAGCCTCAGAAAGCGACATATAGAAAAGACTTTGCAAATCTTTTCTGTTAGTTATCTTTATATCAGTGTAAAATTTAAAATCATCAATTATCTTAGTGTCAAGGCAAACATCATTTCTTGAAAGTTCCGGAACTAGAAATCCGGACCACCGCGTATAAGAAGGATACCGCATTCCGGAAAGCAAATCATTAAAAGAGTCAATTTTCGGGATTTTCTGAAAATTTAACAGCTCTGCCACCTTTTATTTCCAGCTTTTTTCTACCAAATTTTCATATGATTTTTTGTCTTTGTCCGCAAGGAACGAACACTCAAATCCGGACAAAATGATTTTTTTCAGTTCTTCCATTTTAAAATCCAGCTCGGAAAAAAGATTCCAGTACTCGTCTAAAAGCTCAACGCCGAAAAAAAGCGGATCGTCCGTCGCAATTGTCACAGGAATTTTCTTGTCGTAGAATTTTCTGACCGGATGCTCTTTCATTGATTTTACGTATTTTTTTGTAAAAACGTTGCTCGTCGGACAGACTTCAAGCGGAACTTTTTTCTCCGCAAGATATTCCATCAAGCTCTCGTCCTGGCTCGCTGTTATTCCGTGCCCGATTCTTTCAGCGTGGCAAATTCTTATTGCATCCCAGATTGACTCAGGGCCGCAGTCCTCGCCTGCATGGGCCACAGCGTGGAATCCGTCGGCATGAGCCCTGGCAAAAACCGGGCCGAAATCTTTTGTAGGGCCCTTGCTTTCAGCGCCGCCAAGACCGATTCCGATAAAGCCGTCAAAAAGGTTATCCTTGAACATCCTGTAATTGCTTTCCGCGTTCTCAAGGCCGAAAGTGCGGCTCACATCGCCGAGGAGCTTTATGACAATTCCGGTTTCCTTTTTGATTTTCTTTATGTTTCTTTCAAAGTTCTTTGTCATCTCTTCATATTTAAAGCCTTTCTTTATGAACGCCGAAGGCGCGAAGAACGCTTCTGTGTAGACAATTCCGTTGCGGAGAAGATAATTCTTGAAATCCTCGAAAATCAAGTCAAAGTCATCAACAGAGGTGAACAAGTCCTGGACTTTTAGAAAAGCGATGATAAAGCCGTTCAAATCAGAGTAGTCGAAAAGCTTCGTCATCTCATCATCAGAAAATTCCACGCCGTTTTTCTTGAGATAAAGCTTCTTTATTGTTTCTTTGCTCATCACCGCCTCAATATGAATATGAAGCTCGGCTTTCGGCACTTTCTGCAAAACTGAAACGAACTCTGACTTTTCCATAGATTCTCCAATTTTTATAGTCTTTATCATCTAATATTTTCGGCACTTCTCGACGAAATCTTCATCGTCATTGCAACGCATCCATCGACATCGCGAGCGCCACTCTCTTGTCATTGCAGACACACCCCACCCCGTCATTGTGAGCAGCAGTCCCCTTCGTCATTGCGAGCGCAGCGAAGCAATCTCTTTCAACCGAAACTCGCAATGACGCGGCTTAGCCAAGCAGTTTTTCCAGCTGCTCAACAATATCCTTAAAAACGTCGAGCGCGGCTTGAACTGGCTCAGACGACGACATATCGACGCCAGCGATTTTAAGGCTTTCAAGAGGATAACGGCTTCCGCCGCTTTTTAGGAATTTGAAGTAGTCCTCGCGCTCCTTCTCGCCGCCGTTTGTTACACGCTTAGCCAGCGCAAGCGCGGCGGAAATTCCCGTCGAATATTTGTAGACATAGAACGCGCTGTAAAAATGCGGAATGCGCAGGCCCTCCATGTCGGAGTTCTCCTCAAAAACCATCTCTGGGCCGAAATACTGCTCCAAAAGCTCCCGGTAGATTTTACGCAGAACCTGGGCGTTGAGCGGAGTGCCGCCCTCGACAAGCTCGTGCGCCTTGAGCTCGAATTCCGCGAACATCGTCTGGCGGTGCAAAGTGGCAAGAACATCGTCCGCGCGCATTGAAAGAAGATATTTCTTCATGTCCTCTGTCTTAGCGTTCTTCAGAAGATACTCAAAGACAAGCTCCTCGTTGAAAGTCGAAGCCACTTCCGCCTCGAAGATTGTGTAGTTGTAGCACATGAACGGATTATTGCTCTTTGAGAAATACGTGTGCATTGAGTGTCCGCCCTCGTGCGCCATAGTGAAAAGGTCGCGGATAGAGTCTTCCTTGTAGTTCATCAGGATATAAGGATAGCCCCTGTACGCTCCGGAAGAAAACGCTCCGCTTCTCTTGCCCTTGTTCTCGTAGCGGTCAGCCCAGCCGCCCTCAAGTCCGCCGCAGAGAATATCGGTGTAGTCCTTTCCGAGCGGAGACAGAGCCTTGCGGCAGATCTCGACCGCCTCGCCGTAAGAAGTGCTTGTCTTTACATCCTTTACAAGAGGCACATAGACATCATAATGACGCAGTTCAGGCAGCCCCAGCACTTTTTTCCTTAGCGAATAGTATTTATGAAGAACCGGAAGATTCCTGTGGACAGTATCAATCAGATTCTTATATACGCTTTCAGGAATCTTGTCGCCGTAAAGAGCCGCTTCAAGCGAAGACTTGAATCCGCGAGCCCTCGCCATGAAAATATCCTGGTTCACGCTTCCCGCGTACAGGCTTGCGATTGTGTTCTGGTGCTCCGTGAACGCCTCGTAGAATTTCTTGTACGCTTCTTCGCGGACTTTGCGGTCGTGGCTGTGCATAAAAGAAGAGAAAGTCGTCTGTGTAAGAGGCTTTTCCGCTCCGTCCACATGCACAGGCTTAAATTTAAGGTCAACGTTGGTCAAAAGGCTGAACGTGTTCTCCGCCGTGCCCGAAGCCTCGCCCTGAAGAGAAAGAATTCTCTCCTCTTTCTCGCTTAAGATATGCTTCTTGAGGTAAAGCTCCTTCTGGATAAAAATCTTGTAGTCCTTGAACTCAGGAAGCTTAATCCATGAATTGATTTTGTCATCAGGAACCGCCATAAGCTCAGGCGAAAAGAAAGAAGTGTCGCTCTCGGCCTTTGAATAAGCCATAACAGCGCGCCCTTCCATGTCCTGGGCCTTAGAGTCGCCCTCGTCAGCCGTGTGCTTGAGGGAAGCGTACGTGTAGACAGTCTCGATTGTCTTCTCAAGCTCCTCGTTCGCCTTTAGCGCGCCCAGAAGAGAATCCGCGCTTTCCGCAAGTTTTCCTCTATATAAAAGAACTTTCTCTGAAAGATTTGAAATTGAAGCCAAATCAGCTTCCCAGTCGCTATCTGATTTATAAAGAGTCGAAAGATCCCACTTGTCCGAAGACGGAACATCTTTGCGCTCAGGAATTGTGTCATTTGCCATGTCTAACATTATAATGTAACTTTTTCGATTTGTCAGTTTCGACATTGATGCCGCCTCGCTTTCAAAATGCCACTTACTACGCTCCAAAGTCCATAGAAAAACAGAACATTGCCAGGCGGATTATGCTCTAAAATTAACTAGATTCTATTTTAAAATTAAGCTAATTTGATTTTAAAATTAAGTTGATTTTAAATTAAAATTAAATTGATTTCATTTTAAAATTAAGTTAATTTCACTTTAGAATTAAGTTTATTTTAGCTAAAAGTCAGTCCTATAACGAAACAAAATGCCACCGGCTTTATCTCGTTCTCAGGCCGGAAACAGAGCCTGCCATGCCGCCATTGTGAGCATGGAGCCGGCCATGCTATTGTAATTTTGCACTTTCACATTTATACGGCCGTTTTGCACAACTAATTATCATAAAAGTTGCAGATTCTCAATTTTCTTACTATTATATTCTTCTATGTCTGAAAAAAAATCTAAGTCGCTTTTGTCGGCGGGGCTTTCGCTCTCGTTCTTTACGCTTTGCTCACGTGTGCTGGGCCTTGTGCGCGAGATGACAAAGGCGGCTTTTCTTGGAACTTCAAAGTTTGCGGACGCGTTTGGAATCGCGTTTATGATTCCAAATCTTCTGCGCCGTCTTTTCGCAGAGAATTCAATTTCTGTCGCGTTCATTCCGACTTTCAAAGGATATTTGGAAGGAAAAGATGATGACTCTGTAAAATCCACAAAGGAATTTTTGAGCGCGACGCTCACGCTGATTACTTTTCTTACGACTTGCGTTGTCGTGCTCGGAATGATTTTTACGCCGCTTATCGTAAAGATTTTCCTTAAAGGCAGCGACGGATTCTTGATTTCGGAGACAACACTTCTGACAAGAATCATGTTTCCGTATCTGATTGTGATTTCGCTCGCGGCATTTTTCCAGGGAATTCTGAACGGAGTCAAGATTTTTTCTCCGAGCGGATTTACTCCGGTTCTGTTCAACACAATTGTGATTCTTGCGACTTACATTTTAACGCCAGTTCTTGTGGACTTGTCCGGAAGCACAGACTCGGAGACCCGGAGCCAGATGGCGGCGCGGGCAATGTCAATCGGCGTGATTGCCGGAGGCTGTGTGCAGGCTTTGTTCCAGCTGCCGTTTGTCATAAGAACCGGATGGACTTTTCATTTTGTGTCGCTAAAGAAGGCTTTTTCAAACAAAGGAACCAGGCGCGTGATGAAGCTTATAATTCCGACAATCATAGGTATGGCGGCCTACCAGCTGAACGATGTTGTCTCTACGGCACTTGCAGGACGCGCCGGAGAAGGTATAGTCTCTTCGCTTCAGTATTCGCTTCGCTTGCAGGAGCTGATTCTAGGCATTTTCGCGGTCTCCATCGGAACTGTGATTCTGCCAGACTTGAGCGGACTTGCAAAAAGGCAGGACTGGGCGGAATTCAACAAAATGCTTGTGACTTCGAGCAAAATCATGGCGCTGATTTCAATTCCAATCACTTTTTTGTCGCTTGTGTGCGGGCGCGAAATCATCTCGCTTGTGTATAAATCAAAGAGGTTCAGCGACGAGTCGGTTCTTCTTACGCTGGGCGCGTTCAAGTGGCACATTGCGGGCTTGTTTTTTATCGCGCTCAACAGAATCATATCTCCGGCCTTTTACGCGCAGGGCGACACAAAGTCTCCGACTTTCGCCGGAATCGCGGGCTTCGCTATAAACATTGCGCTCGCGCTCGCGCTTGTGCGTCCGATGGGCGGCGGCGGAATTGCGCTCGCGCTGTCTGTCGCAAGCGCAGCGAACACGGTTCTTCTTTTTATCTTGATGAGGAAAAATCAAAATCTTGATGTGAAAAACGTCGCCGGAAAGACAATTCTGTACGCGATTAAACTTGTTGTTCTGTCGCTTGTGGCGTCAGTTCCCGCGTATTTTGTTCTGCGCGCCGTGAATCCGGTTTTCGCCGGGCACGGAAGGCTCATTGGCTTCGGCGCGCCGCTTGTGATTACGTCAGTTGTTTACGGCGCCATCGGGATCGCGCTTCTAGTGATAACAAAAGATGAAATCGTTAAAATAATTGCTGGAAAATTCAGGAGGAGATAAAAATGGCTTATGAAGAATATATCGCGCTGTCAGAAAAAGTGATTTCATTGCCGTATTCGCAGCGGCTTGACTTGCTTTCCCGGATTGCAGATTCCTTGAATGAAGAAGATTACGCTCCAGAAAATATCACAGTGAATTCTAAAGAAGATTTGCATAAAAAGCTTCAGGAAGGACTTGACGATTTGAATTGCGGCAGAACAGTTTCTGAAGAAGAAGCGAAAAATCTTTTTAAAATAAAATGATGAGATATTTTTCAGAAGGAAATTACTGTATTTTTTATAAGGTTCAAGATAAAACAGCATTTGTTTTAAGAGTTCTTTACGGCACAAGAAATTTTGCTGATTTGTTGTGAGAAAACTCGCAGACTTTGTGTCGGGGATTGACTGTTGCCCGGCGACGAAGCAATCTTGTAAAAGCTTTTAATAAGATTGCTTCGCTGCGCTCGCAATGACGATTAAGCCGCTCGAAATGACGGCAGAAATATAGGAGATTTTTATGAAGGAATATTCTAAGGATGAGCTTAAGGCCATCTACAAGGCAAGAAAAGACAAGCTTTTCGCGTTTATGGCGAAGAACAATATCACGGCTGTTGTGTTTGAGGACACTGAGGGAAGGCGGAATCCTGCCGTCAGATATTTTACCGGCCATCCGTCTGACGCGCTTTTTATCGCTGCGGCTGACGGACAGAGCGCGCTTGTTCCTTGGGACGAGAACCTTGCGAAAGACCGTTCTGTTGACGTGAAGATTTTGCCTTACACAAAGTACGAGCGCAGGAACTTGAAGGCTGTAAAGGAAGTGCTGAAGTCGTTCAAGATAAACGCCAACCGGCGCAAGGTTGAAATCTCGCCTGAGACTCCATATCCGCTTTTCTTGAAATATGTTGACGCTCTTGACGGCTGGGACGTTCTGTGCCGAGAGAATTCAACGCACGACTATGTTAGCGACCTGCGCGCCCAGAAAGATGAGTACGAGATTGAGTGCACAAAGGAAGCGTGCCGGGTTGGAGACCACATCATATCTGAGATTGAGAGAGGAATCCGCGAAGGCTGGCTCAAGAAAGAGATGGATGTCGCGCTTTTAATCGAGAGCGAGCTTAGAAAATGTGGCTGCGAGCGCACAGGATTTGACACTCTTGCAGCGGGCCCTTCAAGGAGCTTCGCAATCCATGCGTTCCCAGGATACACAGACGCTCCGTGGCCGGCACAGGGACTTTCGATTCTTGACTTCGGCGTTGTCTACAACGGCTACACGAGCGACACAACTCTTACTGTCGCTGCCGGCCCGCTTTCCGCAAAGCAAGAGGAGCTTTTGAATCTGGTCGAGAAAGCGGCTGCAGAGGCCTTGAAACTCTACAAGCCGGGCGAGTCAATCAAGAAAGCCTGCCAGGTCGCCGACTCGGTCTTTGCAAAAGGCGGAAGAAATATGCCGCACTCGCTCGGACACGGAATCGGGCTTGAAATCCACGAGGCTCCGGCCGTGAGCACGCGCGTAAGCGAAGACAAAGTCTTTAAGCCGGGCAACATCGTCACTCTGGAGCCTGGGCTTTACGACCCGGAGCTTGGCGGCGTGCGCCTTGAGAACGACGTTCTGATTACAGAAGACGGAAACGAGGTGATTACGCACTCGAAGATTCTAAGAATCAACTGAAATTAAAAAGATAAATAAAAACGGCTCCGTCGGCTGCAATTTTCCAGCAACGGAGCCTTTTTTATTTTAAATAAGCTTTGACATAAGCTCATCATTCTCACGGTCGAGAGCGATTCTTAAAGTCTCGTCGTCGAGATTTCCTGTAAGGCGCTTTAAGTTTCCAAGAACTTCCTTTACAAGCTCAACGCCGCTGTTGTCAGAACCTTGTACGGCCGGATTTTTATGGATAATTCCAGAACGCTGCAGTGCCTGCGAAGTCGCGTAAAGTCCAGGCATTCCGGAAAGCTTCGAAATCACGTAGTCCAGCAGAATCCGGTTCTTGCTGGACATAAACTCCTGCTTTTTAAGTTCCGGCAAGAAATCAATCATCTTTCGGAGCGTCTTGAACATCTCAAGATAGCTTTTGAACTTAAAGAACGAAGCCCTGTCCTCAATTCCGCTTACGATTTCCGGAAGCATATCAATTGCGCGTTTCATCATAAGCTCTTCAGGCGAAAGCTTGTCGCTCTGTTTTTCGGCGGCCTGAATTTCCTCTTTTTCAGAGACAGAATCTTCTTCAGGAATGTCTTCTGTCTGGTTCTGCTGGAAATTCAAGTCTTCGTTATCAAGAACCTCGGATTTTTCGTCCGGCTCAACGTAAAGCTCTTCAGAATCAGATTTCTCATCAGCTTCAGGCTCTTGATTTCTCTGTATTTCTTCCATCAGTTTTTGAGCTGAATCTTTCGCTTCCTCCGCAGTTTTTGCCGCGGCGCTCACTTGTTTTTTCAAATCATCAAGCTCATCTGAAAGGTCGGATTTTTTTTCATCATTTTCAGGCGATTTTTTATCTTCTTTTTGATTTCCGGCTTTGTCATCGTCTTTTTCCCAGTCGTCTGAATCCAAAATGTCAGGGAAATCCTCATCTTCATCGTCGTCAGGCAAATCATCTTCCGAGACGAACTCGTCCGGCTTTGTGGAATTTCCGTCGGGAGAATTTATAAAATCTGAGCCGTCGGGAATAAATTCCATGTTCGGCTCGTCCTCATCGTCAACAGGCGCGCCGTCATCGACAAGCTCCTCAATGTCAGTCGGATTTTCCTGCTTGTTTAACTCTTCATTCTGCATTAAATCGTCGATTGAAGCGACCGAAACTTCCTCTGGATTTTCTTCCTTGAGTTTTTCCATTCCAAACTGGTCAAAGTCAAAATCCTCGTCGGCAATCGGCTGAGCGTTTTCATCAGATTTTTTTTCTTCCTGGCTTTCTGGATTTTCTTTTGGCTCAGCGCTTTTGTCAGAATTTTCATTCTGTCTCTGATTTTTTTCATCTTCGCTTTTTTCAAGAAGATCCGCGTCCTCGGCAAGTTTAATTTCGCCGACATCATTAAAATCGTCAAAATCCTTGCTGATTGGATTTGTTGTGTCGTTGAGCAAATTCGGAAGCTTGTTCATGCTGATTTTATCATCTTTTCCGCCGTTCAAATCCGCAAAGCTGATTTTGCTTGTATCTCTGACTCCGGCGTCAGTCAGCTTTTTTGTCTCTTTTTTTGAAAGCTCGTTGAAGGAATCTGTGTGGCTCGCCTGTTTGTACATTGCGAGCGCATCTTCCGGGCGTTTCTGGCTTTCGTAGACTTCGCCAAGATACATCATCGACTCAGCGTCCTTTGGATTTTGCCGGATCGCGGTTTTTAGATATTGCTCGGCTTTCTGGCTGTCGCCTTTTTGAATATAGCGCGCGCCCCAGTCGCGGAAAATATCTTTGTATTCCGGCGCGACGCTCTGAATTCGGTCAAAGCAGCTTTCAACTTTGTTCTCATCGCCTTTCTCAATGTAATACTGGCCGAGAAGGCTTATTGTCTGCGGGTCGTTCTGGTTGATTTCCCAAAGCCTGCTGATTTTTTCGTAGGCCGCAGGCAGAAAATTCGCGGAAAGAAGAACTTCGGCCGACTGCTTTATAATCGCAACATCGTCAGGATTAAGGCGCTGCGCCTTGTTTATAGTTTCCGCGGCCTCGGCATGTTTTCCCTGCTTTTCGAGCGAACGGGCAAGACCTGTAAGGGCAGGCTTGTATTCATCATTTTCATCCAGCGCCTTTTTAAATTCAATCTCAGCGTTATCATAAATGCTTCTGCGGTTGTAGACATTTCCCATCGAAGTGTGCATTTTAACATCGTCAGGATTTAGCTTGAGCGCGTTCTGGACAGTTTCCTCCGCCTCGTTTACCTTGTTGTTTTTCAGAAGAAGATTCGCGTATTCCTCAATCGCGTCGAGCCAGCCCGGTTTTGCACGCAAGGCCGCCTCATAATGGGAAAGCGCTTTGTTTGTGTCTCCAATCTCGGTGTAGCTTCTCGCAATGTTAAAATGGAGAATCGGATGGTTCGGGTCAAACTGAAGCCCGCGCTGGTAAGCTTCTATAGCTTTGTTCTGGTCGCCCTGAAGCGCGTGGATTGCGCCAAGATGATTGTAGGCGAGAACATCTTTCGGATTTTGCTCGATTACATTCTCAAAGCAGTGGATTGCTTCCTCGTTATTGCCCATCTGCCTGTAGGTGAAGCCAAGATTGTAATTGATTGTCGCCAAATCTTCGGGGCTGTTGTTGCTGATTAAAAGCGCCTGCTCCAGAACCGCGACAGAATCGTCGAACATCTTCTTGCGGCGGTAAATTCCTGCCATCGCCATTAGAACTGTAAGGTTGTCAGGCACATTTTTTTCAATTCCCTTAAAAACTGACAGGGCCTGGTCGTCATTTCCAGCCTTTACGTAAAGATTTCCAAGCTGGATTTTATAGTCAAGAACGTCAGGATTTTCTGAAATCAAAGTCTTATAATACTTTGCCGCCAGCTGATAATCTCTGGCAAGAAGAGCCGATTTAGCGCGGCTCAAAAGCAAATTCGGGTCAGCCATATTTTCTCCTAATGTGAACTTGGTCTAGCATAAACTTCTTTTGACAAAGTTCCTATTATTCTATCATCAATTTTTGAATATGCGGCGACTGCGAAGTAATAAATTTTTCCGTTTTGAAGCCCGGTCAATGTGACGGAGCTTTGATTTCCAAGTTTTACAGGCGAATCGCCCTCAACAGCGGCGCGTCCAAGATATTCTCCGGGACGGTTTCCGTAGTAGACAAGATATCCGCCCGCGCTGTCGTCAACTGAGTAGCTCCAGCTTAAAGTCACGCTTCCGTTTCCAGCCTGCGCGCTCACAGTAAAAGGCGGAAGCGGCTCGTCCTGCTCGTCATATTTTATCGTAAGCTCCGTGATTGAAGGCGTTTTTTCAGCGCCGCCGTCAGGCAAAAGCTCAGCGGAAACCTGGAAATAAAGCCCCGAAACGCCGGAAATCTTTTCGCCGGGAACAACTTCCTTCCATTCAGGATAAGATTCAGTCCAGCCGTAGCAGTTGTCGCCGGAACGCACATAAAATCTTACATCTGTCTGTGCCGGAACATTCATCAGCGCGTCAATTTCGCTCATCGAGGCGGAATGAGAGACCAATATCGGCTCGGTCGTGAATTTTCCGCCGTCAGGCTTGTATTTTTCATTTCCGGTTGAAAAAATATCTGAAAGCTCGTGTCCGTATGAATATCTTGAAATTTTTATGTCGTCGATTTTTCCGACATAATCGCCGCAAAAATCAAGTGACGCTTTTTCTCCGATTACAGGAATGCAGACCGCTCCGTTCTCGTGGCCGTTTTTTGTGACATAAATTAAATCTTCCGTGCGTCCGTCAACAAGATATTCAAGAAGCCCGGTCTCCTCGTCAAATGAAATTGTATGCCGGCTCCATTTTTGCGGAACGATATTTGAAATTCCTTCCAGAAAAACTTTTTCCGACTTGTAGCCGTTGAAAACATTGTTGAAAGTCCATGTAAGATGATTTTTATTGATGATTGCAGTTATCAGCTGATATTCGATTGTGCTGCCAAAGTTCAGCGAAGAGCGCCATGAAAAAATTGTCTCGCCGTTTTCGCTGACCGCCGGGCAAAGCCAGAATTCAATTGTGAAGGAGCCTGCGTTTCCCTCCGAGCCAAACAAAGCTCCGTCGTTTCCGCGCAAAGTAAGCCCGCCGCCGTTTCCACGGCTTAAAGCCGCGCCGCTGCCTTTTACAGAGCTTTCGCTTGAAACAAGCGAATTCGACACAACTTTGTAGTTTTCGCTTTTGTCAGAGAAATTTCCGCCGTCAAAAGTGATGAACAAATCTGTGTAGTCATTTGATTTCTGGTTTGACGTGGAAAGCTCGATTGAATCATATCCGAACTGGCCTTTTCCAAAAGCAAGCCCGCTCATTTCCTGAATGTTTGTCCAGCCTTTCTCTCCGCCGAGAACCAAAGTTTTCTGAGCCGGAAAAGCGGAAAAAACCACAGCAAAGAACAAAATAATTTTTTGTGATAAACTATTTTTCAGAATTTTCAGTATATTTAGATTTGAAAGATTCATATGAACAATACTAATAACCCAGATTATGAGATTCTACATCAAACTGCGTTAAAAGCACCCTCCTCAAGCGGCGTTTATCTTTGGCGGAACGCGAACGGAACCGTCATTTATGTTGGAAAAGCCAAGAGCCTTAAAAACAGGCTGACTTCGTATTTTTCAGGCGAACGGCAGATAAAGACGCAGCTTCTTGTGTCGAACGCGAAATCAATTGAGTATATCACAACAAACAATGAGTACGAAGCGTTCCTTCTTGAAAACAATTTAATCAAGAAGTATTCGCCGCGCTACAACATCCAGCTCAAAGACGGAAAATCTTATCCTGTCCTGAAAATCACAAACGAGGATTTTCCGCGCTTCTACAAAACCCGCCAGATCCGTCATGACGGCTCAGTTTACTTCGGGCCTTATCCGGACGCATCGGCTCTCGACACTTTTATCGACACGCTCTACAAGATTTATCCTGTAAGACATTGCCGGACTCTAAAAAAGCGCGAAGCTCCGTGCATGTACTACCACATCGGCCGCTGCAAGGCTCCATGCTGCGGCAAGATTGATAAACAGTCCTACAATGAATTTATCGAAGAAATCAAGGCGTTACTTAAGGGAAAAGACGACGAGGCGCTCCAGAAAATCACAGCGGAGATGAAGGCCGCCGCAGCCCAGCTGAACTTTGAGAAAGCCGCCCGGCTCCGTGACGGGCTTCGCGCGCTTACAATAATGCAGAACCAGAACATTGTCGAAGGATTCGACAGCGAGGACCGCGACTACATTGCGCATTACCGCGAGGGCGAGCTTGTAAGCTTCACTGTCCTAAAGCTGCGCGGCGGAAAGCTCACCGGGCGCGACAATTTCCGCGTCGAAAGCCTTGCTGAGGACAGCGAGCTTCTTGAGGAGTTCGCGTCGAAATATTACGCGGACGAAAATTCTCTGCCTGCAAAAATCTACGTGAGCGCGGAAGATTCTGTCGAAATGCTTGAAAAGTGGATTGACTCAGGCGTTAAAAATCAGGGCGTTGCGGCTCCGCCGCCGGGCTATCCGGGGTTCGCATTGCTACGTTCCGCTTCGCTCCACTCCGCAACGGCTGACGCCGCCCCTCCTATCCCTAATGCGTCCACCGGAAGCGGCGCAGGCAGAACTCAGATCATAAAAATTTCTCCTGACGACATTTCGGCAAACCGGCGCGATGTCGCGGTTCTTGAAATGGCGGAGCACAACGCCAAGGAAGACATTATCAGAAGAATGAGGGAACGCGGCGACATGCCGGCCTTGAACGAGCTAAAGGAGCTCTTAGGCCTTGACCGGCTTCCGCACAGAATCGAAGGATTTGATATTGCGCATATCGGCGGAAAGTTCCCGGTTGCGTCGCTCATATCTTTCTGGGACGGAAATCCGGACAAGAAGAACTACAGATATTTCCGCCTAAAAACGACAAACGGCGTAATCGACGACTTTGCCTCAATGCGCGAAGCGACTAGCCGCCGTTACTCGCGTCTCGCCAACGAGGGAAAGCCTCTTCCGGACTTGATTCTTATCGACGGCGGAATCGGACAGGTGAATGCGGTTGACGGAATCTTAAAAGCTCTTGATTTGGATATTCCAATCGCGGGCCTTGCAAAGCGCGACGAGGAAATTTGGCGGCCGCACGCATCAAAGCCAATCTGCCTGCCGCGCCGAAGCGACGCATTGCGCCTTTTGCAGCGCGTCCGCGACGAGACGCACAGGTTCGCGACAAGCCGCAACCAGAACCTGCGCACAAAGGAAAACACAATCTCAGCTTTTATCTCTCTGCCGCACGTCGGCGAAAAGCGAGAGAAGATTCTGATAAAGACATTCTCCACGCTTGAAAATCTCGCCGCAG
Source organism: uncultured Treponema sp. (assembly GCA_964538245.1). Lineage (GTDB taxonomy): Bacteria > Spirochaetota > Spirochaetia > Treponematales > Treponemataceae > Treponema_D. The sequence goes on along the minus strand of CAZIFO010000001.1, from coordinate 70,792 downwards.
CCCAGGAGTCAGAAGTTGCGCAGGCTCTGCACGTGCGCGCCGGAGAAGCCAGCGACATTCTTGTGGCCGCAAAAGCCCTTGTCGAGAAAAGGACGGAAAGCAAGGACCAAAAAGAGATGTTCTTCCAGAGCCAGCTCGGACAAAACCAGACTGCGCGCACCGGAGACAGCATCTACGCGTCGCGCCTCGCCTCTCTCGCATTTGATGACGAAATGAAAGTGGCGGAGAAAAACGGAGTTTGACAAGAGGGAAAAAGCAATATATATTTAAAGGAAGGAAACGCCCAGTTCATTTGGTCGTCTCCACAAATTGGTTAAAAAGTCACCGCAGTGTGTTGGACGTCGGCGGCTTTTGTCCTACTCATTACTTTCTTCTAAAGTAAGAAAGAACAGCTATAACAGCGCTTATGACCGTTGCGATGCAAGACGCAACGGTCATTATTTTTTCACATGTCACAGGCTTTCCTCCCATTTTTAATCCGGCGAACCGGTAGAGTCTGGGAGACGCCGCCTGAACTAGGCAGTTTCCATTTTTATTATACTATAATTTTGACTCAGCTCAAGAGAAATTTTTATATTCGCGTTTTCTTAAAAATCACAAATTTGCTCGCAATATAATTCAAAATAATCACAATGATGTTTGCAATCGCCTTTATTATCACATCGTTGAAATTCAAAATATCCGCGAAAAAAAACATAAATGCAATATCAACAACTTCTGTTCCAATCCGGCAAAGAACCGGAAAAGTTTTAACGAATTCATAGCTGAATGCGCGGTAGCCGGTCATTATGTCTTTTATATCGTTTTTAAAAAGAAAATTAATTGATTTCCGGACAAGACTGTTCCCAAAGTTGTGGAACGGGCGCTTGTTTTCCTGAAAATATGTTGATGAAAGCCTGTCGCCAACAACCATGTCTGCATTATGATGAAGAACTCTGTCCGCCATTTTTGCAGCGGATTTCGCCGGATAAGTGTCGTCGCCGTCCGCCATAATGTAGCATTCCGCATCGATTTCCCGGAACATTCTGCGGATTACGTTTCCTTTCCCCTGCAAATATTCGTTCCGGACAACGGCTCCGGCTTTTTGCGCGATCAGATGAATTGTTGTTGTAGACATAAATCACTGAATCTGGAAGAGCCGCCTTAAAATCTTTTATAACTTTTTCAATTGTCTTTTCCTCGTTGTAGCACGGAATTAAAACTGCGATTTTATCCATTTCTATTTTCCTTCAAAATGCAGAAAATCATAAATCCTGCCAATACAAGCCCTGCAAACATTGTCAGAAGCAAATTTCTGAATGAAATAATGTTCGCATGAATTACGGAATGATTAGACCTGTTCGGAAACTTTGTTAGTTTCCTCTCTGGTCTGACAACTCTTCAGGCAAAAGCCTTGCAGAGTTGCGATTTTCTAAGGTTGGTGTTCGAAAAACTGAAGTTTTCGAACACCTCCATTATTCAAAACTGCGTACCAAACGAAAGGAAGCAAAGACGATATTCCTAGAACAACGCAAGTTTCTGAAATTTTCCGAATCTTGTGATTTTTGATTTTTAAGATGACGAGCAGAATGATTCCGATTATCACAACAGCAAGCGCAATCAGCAAAAGTAACTTGATTCTAAACCAGCCGGCCGTTTTTAAATTCGTTATGATTGCGGAATACGGCGAGCTTGGATAATTCGCGGCTTCAGCGCTTTTTCCGATTCGGAGCGCAATTGCTCCAAAGGCGTTTTTAAAAGCATAAGTTCCGTAGACAAAAAATGACAGAACCCATTTTCCTGCCCATAGAATTCCGTAGCCAAGCCCCCAGAAAACGAAACCTGCGAAAATCGGAGATTTGCATGAATCTTTATATTTCAGATCTGATTTTGAATAAAATAATTTTAAAATAAAGAAACAAAGCGGAATTCCTAAAGTCAAAATCGGATTGTCAAGAAAATCAAAGAAAACCGTGAGCGCGCCAAGAATAAAAAAACAAGATGCCGCTTTGCTTGTTTTTAATCCGCAGAATTTTAAAACGTAAATGCTGCCGAGCAAAGAAAGCGCAAATGACGGAAAAAGCGGAAGCGTCATCGCAGCGTTGACTCCGGAATAAATTCCAAAACTTCCCGCAAGCGAAAACGCCGCATAAATTCCAAATTTTCCAAAGTTTTCTTTAAGGCAAATTCCGGCCAGCATCAAAAGAAACAGAATTGCTGACTGGCACAAAAGCCTGATTTGATAAATGTTCAGAAACATAAGAAGAGGCTTTAAAAATACAAGATAGCCATGCCAATATCGGTTATAGCTGATTCCGGCTTGTATTTAGCGCATGGTTTATCATCAAGGCGACTGTGAAATTGTCATAGCTTCGTCCGTCTGCATACGAATCAGGATAAAGTCCTTCGTGTTTGAGAATATTATAGGATTCTTCCGCATTTTTAATCATTAATTTCGAAGGAATGCAATAAACAAGAACAAGTGAAAAATAAAAAGAAAGAAAAAGAATAACTGGAATTTTTAGGATATTTGCAATTCGGCTAATTAAAGCTTTTTTCATTTTTAGTTTTCCTCATTTTTTAAATTATGACTAATATCAATAATAAGCACTTGCTATTAGTTATGATAAGAATCAGATAATATCAAGTTGTCAACTCTTACTTTTACCGTAGAATTCTTTCTATGAATCAAACTGAACTTCGGGAAAGCTTGTCTTTAAATATAAAAGAACGTCGCAAAAAGTATTCTTTGACTCAGGAAAAACTGGCGGAGAAAACAGGGCTTTCAGCCCAGACAATAAATGACATTGAGGGATGCAGAACCTGGGTAAGCGACAAAACTTTGATTAAGCTTGCCGAGGTTCTTAGGACGACTCCGTCAGAACTTTTGCTTCCACAAACAGAAGATAAAACTGAGGAACTGGACTTTGATGTTTTCAAGACAGAACTTCAGGATTCGGTCAGGCAAACGATAGAAAACGCTTTTTTGAAAAGGCGGATTTAAGCATAGCGCAATTTTAAATCCGCAGAAAAGACCTGACTCCGGTGTTGATTGTTTATGTGGATGGAAAGCGAGTCTGGGACATAGGAGTGTGCATTGCAAACTCCGACGGTGAAAAATTGTAAATAAATAGATTGTCCATATTAAATTTACGGCAGATATTCTGAATTTATTTATTCAGCTAGTGTTTTCTGACTTGCTCAGCACTGCCAGTTTAGCCGCTCAGTCCTGCCGCCTTAGCTGATAAAGCCTGCCAGCTAGCCCGCTAAGGTGGCAGGACTTTTTCCCTGAAATTTGCAAAAAGAAACTGTCCGGAAAGACATTTTCTTTATGTTTTCAATTTGTTCGTTGGAAAAGGTCTGGAATAACCAATATCAATCAGTTCAATGCCTAAACACCCCAAATTTATTTAAGCACTGCGTTTTTATTGTATTTTTTCATTTATACAAATCTTCGAGCGTAAAAAGAATCAGATTGCTTGCGAAATCCTTGTCTAAATCCTTAAATCCGGATTTTGAAAAGAATCCATATTTCTTGCAGATAAAACCGGATTCTTCAACCTGCCTTATTTCATCCTTGATTGCAGTTTTGTCAAGCGGAGAATTCTTGAATTTTGCCTCATAAAAAATGTATTCTCCGTCAGATTCCGTTACAATGTCGAATTCTCCGTTTTTCTTGTTTTTCGCATCGTCGTAATAATATTTGCCGATTTTCTCAAACGAATTTTCAAGCTCGGCATTTTTGTTTTTTCTGATGAGAAATTCTTTGCATACATTTTCAAAAGATTTTGGAACAAAATGCTCCTCAAAATCTTCTATTATAAACTTTTCATAGAAAACATCAGGATTCATAACATTAAGCCGGGAAAGATTTCTATAAACATACTTGAAATAAAAAAGGCTCAGCTGGTCGCATATAAAATATCCGCTCTTTTTCTTGTTGTTCTCGTCATTTATTGGCGATTCTTTTTTGACAACTTCCATTTTCATAAGTTTTGACAGGACATCAGCGAGCGCAGGCGAGCTTGAAACATTCGACTGGGAAAGAATGTCTGCAAAACGGACATAGCCTTTCGCCAAAGTTTCAAACACTTCGTAGGCGTTTGTCATTTTTGAGATTTCAGAGCGCAGGTACATTGAAACTTCATTTTCAAGACGGCTTCCTCTGCTTGCGATAAGGCTTATGATATTTTCTTTTACAGTTTTGCTTGAATCAATAAGGGCATTGTAATATGGAATTCCTCCAAAAACTGAATAAAGCCTGACCTTGTCTTCATCTGAAAATTCTTTGTAGAACAAGGCTGAGTCATAATAGTCCATGGCCTTAAGATTTATCACAAGGTCAAAGCGTCCAAAAAGCGGATTCTGCTTTTCTAGAAGCGACTCCATTGTTTCTATGTAAGAGCCGCAGAGGACAAGCTTAAGCTTTGAATTTTTGTGATTGTCAATAAATGACTGAATTATTGAGTCCAATCCTTTTATAACTTTTTCAAGATAAGAATATTCATCAAGAATGAAAATGATTTCTTTGCTTTCGGCCTGTTTGTAGATAAAGCTCAGAACCTGCTCAAAGTCAGAGAACGCCAGCGGAGGAAACGAAAGAGCATCGGAAATTATCGCGCTTAAACTTGAGACATTGTTGGCTTCGCTCGTTTCCTTGCATTCATAATATATAGAAAGATAATCAGAATTCTTTAAAGCCTGTTTCAGAAGCTCCGTTTTTCCGATTCTCCTGCGTCCATAAATCAGCGTGGCATGGCTTTTGTCTGAGTGAAAAAAACTGCTGATTGATTTTAGCTCGTTTTCTCTTCCAAGAAATTCTTCCATAGATATCAAGTCCTGTGTAAAAAGAATAACCGCAAATCATATAAAAATCAATTTTACTCGGAAGAAATTGAGTCGGTTTTGTCCGAGTAAAAATCGGTTTATTTTCTCCAGTTGCGGAAAAACACGAAAAGCAATAAAGTTTGAAAAATGTCTAAAATCATCTTAAAGCAGAACTCAAACGTCAAGATATTTTTTGAGGGGTTTGCGGCAGGAATTCCGATCGGACTCGGATATTTCGCAGTTTCCTTTTCGCTCGGAATTATCGCGAAGCGCGCGAACCTTACGCCGCTCCAGGGATTTATCGCGAGCTTTTTCAACCTTGCTAGCGCAGGCGAGTACGCGCTTTTCACTTCTATTGAGCAGGCGGCGAGCTACTTTGAGGTCGCGCTCATAACGCTGATTGTAAATGCGCGCTATCTTCTGATGAGCTGCGCCTTGAGCCAGAAATTCGGGGAGAAAACTTCTTTTATCCACAGGCTTCTGATTGGATTTGGAATCACAGACGAGATTTTCGGAGTGACAATCGCGCGCCCCGGAAAAATCAAGCCGGCGTACAACTACGGAGTTATGTCTGTCGCAGTCCTGCTCTGGTCGTTTGGAACTTATTTCGGCGTGATTGCCGGAAACGCTTTGCCTGCCCGCGCGGTAAGCGCTCTTTCTGTCGCGCTCTACGGAATGTTCATCGCAATCATAATTCCTCCGGCGAAGAAAAACCTTGCAATCAGAATCATTGTTCCTGCGTGCTTCGCTTTAAGCTGGCTTTGCTCGGTTCTTCCTGCAGTAAAGACCTTGAGCTCCGGCACGCGCACAATCATCCTGACGCTCGTGGTTTCGTCCCTAGCTGCAATCTTAAAGCCTGTAAAAGAAGAGGAAAAATCGTGAAAATTTATATCTACATATTTACAGCCTGGTTTGTCTCATATTTAATCCGCGTTCTGCCGCTTACTCTTATCAGGAAGCCGATTAAAAATCAGTTTATACGTTCTTTTCTATATTATGTTCCGTATGTGACGCTCTCGGTGATGACTTTTCCCGCGATTATCGAGGCGACGCAGACGCCGCTGGCCGGAGCCGCCGCGCTTGTAATCGGAATTGTGCTTAGCTGGCTTGGGGCCGGGCTTTTTCCTGTCGCCTGCGTTTGCTGCGCCGTTGTGTTCGCGATGGAATATTTTCTTGTGTAGATTTCCGGAAAATCTGAAGAATTAAGCCTTGTCGGCTTCTTCCTCTGATTCTTTCATTTTGTAGTCCTTGTCCTCGTCAATCATTTCAATCATGATGTCAGCAATCACCGGATCAAACTGCCGGCCTTTGCCTTTTTCAATCTCCGCGCGGACTTCCGCCTGCGGGCGGATCTGTGAATAGCTGCGTTTTGAAGTCATAGCGTCATAAGCATCTGCGACGGCTATAATGCGCGCGCCCTCAGGAATATTTGTCCCTTTTAGGCCGTCTGGATAGCCGGTTCCGTCATAATGCTCGTGATGCCATCTTGCTCCGGTCGCTAAATCCGGAAGAACAGTGATTTTCCTTAGAATATTAAATCCTGTGATCGGATGTTCCTTGATTTCTTCAAATTCATCATCCTCGAGGCGGCCGTCTTTTCTGATTATGTTTCCGGAAACTCCTATTTTTCCGATGTCATGCAGAAGCCCCATGTAGTAAATTTCTTCCTGCTCAGCTTCGTTCTTGCCAAGGCGGCGCGCAATCTCCCTGGCGTATTTTCCGACACGCGCAGAATGGCCGCGTGTGTAATGGTCTTTGGCGTCAACTGTGCTCGAAAGCGCCTCGATAACTTCACGTGTCAAAAGCCTGTTTTTTTCTGTCTGGCGCGCGACTTCACGCTGCAGATTCTTCTGGAGCAAGGAAAGCTCAATGTTGTTCTTTACGCGCTGAAGCAAAACTTCAGGAACAAAAGGCTTTGTGATAAAATCCACCGCGCCCTCTTTTAATCCTCTGATTTCCGACTCTCCGTGCTCGTCTCCGGTCAAAAAAATCACAGGAATGGCGTTTGTCTCAGGATTAGACTTAAGCTCGTGCAGAACTTCAAATCCGTCTTTGCCGGGCATTACAATGTCAAGAAGAATTAAATCCGGCTTGTAAGTCTTTAAAATCTCAAGGCATTCCTCTCCAGAACTAGCCGAAGCCACAGCCAGCCGCGGATCTTTTTCAAGAATTTTACGCGCCATTGAGACCATCAGTTTTGAATCATCAACAATAAAAATTTCATGCTTAGTCGAAGCCATCATAATTTTCCCAAGCTGTTTCCCTTTGTCTGAATTATTAGTAGATATTTTTTTTACAGTCAAGAGCGAAAACGTTTTAAAAAATATTTTTCTTAAAAAAAATTAAGAAAACAATCTTAAGTATGATTTTGATAAAAATTGAATAAAATCTGGTATTATAAAAAATCTTTAAAATTGATTCTTTAACTAATACCAAAATGATTTTATTCTTTCTCCATAATTCAGTTTCACCGGTGAACAGATTTCTTCGCTTTGCTCGCAATAGCGAAGCGCTTTATTATTTCGCCATCCGTGGCGAAGAAAATGGAGAAAATATGAAACTGACAGACGAACAGAAAAAACAGTACGAACTCAACAAGAACCTCGCGCAGATGCTAAAAGGCGGCGTGATTATGGACGTGACAACTCCAGAACAGGCGAAAATCGCGGAGGAGGCGGGAGCGTGCGCGGTCATGGCGCTGGAGCGGATTCCGGCGGACATACGCGCGGCGGGCGGTGTGGCCAGAATGAGCGACCCTAAGATGATAAAAGGAATCCAGAACGCGGTTTCAATTCCTGTAATGGCAAAGTGCCGCATCGGGCATTTTGTAGAGGCGCAGATTCTTGAGGCGATTGAGATTGACTACATTGACGAGAGCGAGGTTCTTTCCCCGGCGGACGATGTTTATCACATCAACAAGCACGACTTCAAGGTTCCGTTTGTTTGCGGAGCGAAAGACTTGGGCGAGGCGCTCAGAAGAATTGCGGAAGGCGCGTCGATGATACGCACCAAAGGCGAGCCTGGGACAGGCGACGTTGTGCAGGCCGTGCGCCACATGCGAAAGATGAACAGCGAGATTGCGAAAATCAGCTCGATGCGCGAGGACGAGCTTTTTGAGGAGGCGAAGAATCTCCAGGTTCCGTATGAGCTTGTTGAGTTTGTGCATGACAACAGAAAGCTTCCGGTCGTGAACTTTGCTGCAGGCGGAGTGGCAACTCCGGCAGACGCGGCGCTGATGATGCAGCTCGGCGCGGAAGGCGTCTTTGTCGGAAGCGGAATCTTCAAGAGCGGAAATCCGGCGAAGCGCGCGGCTGCGATTGTTAAAGCCGTTACAAACTACAAGGACGCAAAGCTGATTGCAGAGCTTTCAGAAGACTTGGGCGAGGCGATGGTCGGAATCAACGCGGACGAGATTGCTCTTTTAATGGCAGAGCGCGGAAAATAATGGAGGGGAAAATGAAAGCGGCAGTTCTTGCGCTTCAGGGCGCGTTCATAGAGCACGAGAAAAAACTTTCTGAGCTTGGAATCGAAACTTTTGAAATCCGCGAAAGGCGCGACGCAGAAAAATCATTCGACGCGCTCGTTCTTCCAGGCGGCGAAAGCACAGTCCAGGGAAAGCTTTTGCGCGAGCTCGGCCTTTTTTCCATATTAAAGGAAAGAATCGAAGGCGGAGTCAAAGTCCTTGCCACTTGCGCGGGCCTTATTCTTCTCGCACAAAAAATCGAGAACGACAGCCGCGTGCACTTTGCGACAATGCCTGTAACAGTAAAGCGCAACGCCTACGGCCGCCAGCTCGGAAGCTTTTTTACGGAGGCGGACTTTGCGCACGTCGGAAAAATCCCGATGACTTTTATCCGCGCGCCGTACATCGAGAGCGTTTCCAGCGGAGCTGAAGTTCTCGCGGAGGTTGACGGAAAAATCGTCGCCGCCCGCTACAAGAACCAAACCGCGCTGAGCTTTCATCCGGAGCTTACGGACGACAAGCGGCTCTACGAATGGTGGATTTCAAATTAGCGCAAAAATCATAGAAATTCGGGCGGTACGGCTTCGCCGCCGGCTGTTCCGCCCTTCGCTCACGCTCATTCTTCCGCTTCACTTCGTTCCGCTCCAGAACTCCGGGGCTCCATAGCCTACCGCTCAAGCGGCGCAAGCAGCGAAAGCTTTTCAAGCTCATATTCCGTCAGCGCGCGCCATTCTCCGCTTTTCAAATCTTTTGGAAGCGGAATTCCCGCGAAAGAAACTCGCATTAATTTTTCAACTTCGTTTCCAAGCGCGCGGAAAACTCTTTTGACTTCGTGGAATTTTCCTTCTGTCAAAGTGATTTTGCATTCATTCTCAGAAATCCATTCAAGAAAAGCCGGCCCTGACTTTTGCTCACCAAATTTCTTTTCAGCAGGAAGAGGAAGTCCTGCCTCCGTTTTTTTGGAATAAATTTTCTGCTCATCTTCCAGAACAGGATTTTTCAGAACAACAAGGTAAGTTTTTTTGATTTTATTTTCCGGCCGCGTCAAAAAATTGCTGAGCCTGCCGTCGTTCGTAAGCAAAAGCAAGCCTTCCGTGTCCGCGTCGAGCCGCCCGACAGTATGGAGCTTTGCTCCGTTTTTATCATAAAGAATTTCAGGCGGAAAAGACTCGTAAACCGTGCGCCGCCTGTCGCTCACGCTCGAACAGACAGTTCCGGCCGCCTTGTTCATAATAAAATAAAGTTTTTTGGCAGGAATGTGCTTTTTTCTCAAAATTATATTCCTTGGCAGACTTTTCTGCGCGGCCTTTAAAAATTATGAATTGCGAATCGCTATTGTCAGCTCGTGCTTGTTGTAATTCAGATGAAAAATCCGGCTGTCAGGAATCGCGGCGAATTTAGAAATCAGATTCCATTCTATCGCCCCCTGCATTTTTATTGTGCAGATGATATTTTTAGCGCGCCCTGAGTCAAGCCACATCTGAATCCACTGCAAAAGCCGCTCTGGATAGCAGATTACATCGCTCAAGACAAAATCAAGCTTCTCGCAGCTCATTTCGCGGCAGACATCCTCAGGCTTTAGCGTAAAAGCGTCGTGCGCAAGAAATTTGACGTGAGGATCGTTCATAAGGCTTGGAGCAAGCTCGGCGCGGTCAACAGCGAAAACATCAGCTCCAAGCTGACGTAAAACCCAAGTCCAGCCGCCGGGACACGCTCCGGCTTCAAAGCACTTTGAATTTTCTCCGGGAAGCTCGCCGCCCATAAAGCTTGAAAAAAGCGTCAGGCTTTCCTCGATTTTTAGATAAGCGCGGCTCGGCGGATTTTCGTGATCCTCAACAAATTCAATTTTTCCTGCCGGAAGCGGACTTGAAGTTTCGGCCGAGGCAATCATTGTCTTTTCATCCAGAAGCGTAAAAAGTCCCATCGGCGTGTTTGGAATTTTGCAAGGAAATTTCCGCGTCTTTAGATTTATATACGGGAGCTTTTCCTGGATCAAGCTGGCGCGGCGGAAAAGCTGGTACTGGTAAGGCGCCCAGTTCCGCTGGATTTTTTTTAGCTCAGAAGCCGCCTCGCCGATTGAATCAAAATGGAGAATAAAAGGATTTAAGCAGCAAGTGCGCGCCCAGTAAGGAAGAACAAAATCTCCTTTTTCATCTTTTTGAGGAACAAAATCTGGAAGATAAAGCAAATCGCCAAACCATTTAGAGGACGCGCTTTCAAATTCAGAAACGTCAAGGCCGAACCTGTCGTTAAGCTCTGAAACAAGAAGATTTTTCATCTCCGGAAACGCAAGAAACGATGTTCCATTAAGTTTTTCAATTTTTGTCATAATTTAAATAAAAAGCGAATTGACGGCAACTTTTTCAGAAGAAGGATTTTCTTCCGGCGCAGAATCTTTTTTTAGCAAGGAAAGATAATCGCAAAGCCGGGCTGAATCTTTAGAATGCAGAATTGAAAATCCTACATAAGTTTTTCCAGAATCATTATCATTACAAATTCTAACAGGTTTTACAATCAGTTTTAACGGAGCGTCAGCAACACGTGAAAGTCTCACGGAAACTTCATACTCTTTATCCATGTCAATTGACGGAGGCACGCTGTAGCTAACTTTTATGCCGCTCGTGCTAATATCTTCCAAAACGCCGCTCACAATACAAATTTCGCTGTTTTCAATGCGGCCAAAATCTGCAAAGCGTTCAGCCTTCCTCAAATTTTTCATAAACGAAAGTATGAATCAAAAATTATAGTTTTTCAATCAAAAAAGCAAAAACTATAAAAAATCACAAAGTCTTTACGCAATCTTCAAATCTTTGCCAAAAAATTCAATCGTCAACCTTATAAACTATTTCCCGACCTTCATCATCAACAAATCCTTGAATTTCTCTTACTTTAAAAAGCTCTTTCATATTGTCGTCATGCTCAACAACCAGATCCGCAGTGGAAATCGGCGAATTCCATTTCATTTTGTCAAAACTTTGAATCAAATCTGCATCTTTAAATTTAAAATCTTTTCCCACCTTCACAATAATATATGCGACTGGAGTTTCCGCTCCGCAGCTTGACCGACAAGTGAATGTGTATATTTCTTTACAAATTGAATTCAAATCCATACTTTGATTTTCGGAGCCTAGATATTATTCTTAAGATGTTTTCTTAATTTGCTGATTCTAAAGCCAAGTTATTTTCAAAATCATAATTTTCTCGGAATTTTCTTTAAAAATATCTTGACTAGACAAATCTGACTTCTTTTTGAATTAAACTATTTTCACTGTATTTTTCATTGACATGCTCCGATTATAAAACTATAGTTATTGCAATGTTTTCAAAAAACGCTATATCTAGTGTTTTTTAACAAGTTTTCCACAATTTACCCACTAGAATATTTTCAAGAAAAGTCAAGTGGTTTTTATAAAATTTTGTTAGAAAATTAAAAAGTTTTTGGAGGGTTCAACAACATGAAAATCATCAAGCGCAACGGTGAAGAGGCAATTTTCGACGTAGGCAAAATTGTAACGGCGATCTCAAAGGCGAACAAGGAAGTTCCTGTTTCGGAGCAGCTGAGCGAAGAGAAAATCAAGAGCATGTCGGAAGATGTAAAGAAACAGTGCGAAGCCGAGAACCATGAGATGAACGTCGAGGCAATCCAGGACTTGGTCGAAGATGCGATCATGAAGGCCGGAGCGTTCAGCATCGCGAAAAAATATATCACTTACCGCTACCAGCACCAGCTTATGCGCAAGGCGAACTCAACAGACAGCCAGATTCTCTCTCTCCTTGAGTGCAACAACGAGGAAGTAAAGCAGGAGAACTCAAACAAGAACTCTACAGTTGTCTCCGTGCAACGCGACTACATGGCAGGAGAAGTCTCAAAAGACATCACAAAGAGATTTTTGCTTGACGAGGACATTGTAAAGGCCCACGATGAGGGAATCATCCACTTCCATGACGCAGACTACTTCGCGCAGCATATGCACAACTGCGACCTTGTGAACCTTGAGGATATGCTCCAGAACGGAACTGTAATCTCAGGAACAAAGATTGATACTCCGCACTCGTTCTCGACAGCCTGCAACATCGCGACTCAGATTATCGCGCAGGTCGCCTCGTGCCAGTACGGAGGCCAGTCGATTTCTCTCACTCATCTTGTTCCTTTTGTAGATGTTAGCCGCAAGAAGTTCCAGAAAGAGCTTATGCGCACGGAGGAAGAATTCGGCGTAAAGTACACAGACGAACAGAAGAAAGAAATTGTCGATATGCGCCTAAAGGACGAAATCAAGCGCGGCGTGCAGACAATCCAGTACCAAGTTGTAACGCTGATGACCACAAACGGCCAGTCGCCTTTTATCACAGTCTTTATGTATCTTAACGAGGCCAAGAGCGAGCAGGAAAAAGAAGACCTCGCGATGGTGATTGAGGAAGTCTTAAAGCAGCGATACCAGGGCGTAAAGAACGAGAAGGGCTACTGGGTTACTCCGGCGTTCCCTAAGCTTATATATGTTCTTGAGCCTGACAACATTGTTGAAGGCTCGAAGTATTACTATCTTACTGAGCTTGCCGCAAAATGCACTTCGCGCCGCATGGTTCCTGACTATATTTCAGAGAAGAAAATGCTGGAGCTTAAAGACGGAAACTGCTATCCGTGCATGGGCTGCCGCTCGTTCCTGACTGTGTACCACGATCCTGCCACAGGAAAGCCGAAATTCTACGGAAGATTCAACCAGGGCGTTGTCACAATCAACCTTGTCGATGTCGCCTGCTCTTCAAACCGCGACTTTAAGAAATTCTGGGAGATTTTTGATGAGCGTCTTGAGCTTTGCCACCGCGCGCTTATGAGAAGACACGAGCGTCTGCTTGGAACTCCGAGCGATGTCGCCCCGATTCTGTGGCAGAACGGAGCTCTTGCACGCTTAAAGAAAGGCGAGAAAATCGATAAGCTCTTGTTCGGCGGATACTCGACAATCTCGCTCGGCTACGCCGGCCTTTGCGAGTGCGTGCGCTTTATGACAGGAAAGCCTCACACAGATCCAGAGGCGACTCCGTTCGCGCTTGAAGTGATGAAATACATGAACAAGAAGTGCAAGGAATGGAAAGAAGCGCACAACATCGACTTCTCCCTTTACGGAACTCCGCTGGAATCTACGACATACAAGTTCGCGAAGTGTCTTAAAAAGCGCTTTGGAGAGATTCCTGGCGTTACAGACAAGAACTACATCACAAATTCTTACCATATCCACGTTACAGAGCCTGTTGACGCGTTCACAAAGCTCACGTTCGAGAGCCAGTTCCAGGAGCTTTCTCCGGGAGGAGCTGTAAGCTATGTGGAGGTTCCGAACATGGAGAACAATATTCCGGCTGTAATGGCTTTGCTCAAACATATCTACAACAACATCATGTATGCCGAGCTAAACACAAAGTCCGACTGCTGCCAGAAATGCGGCTACACAGGCGAAATCAAGATTGTGACGGACAGCGAGAACAAGCTTATCTGGCAGTGCCCTAACTGCGGAAACACAGACCAGTCAACAATGAACGTGGCACGCAGAACATGCGGCTACATCGGAACACAGTACTGGAACCAGGGACGCACCCAGGAAATCAAGGAGCGCGTGCTGCATCTGTAATATGAACTACGGAATTATTAAAAAGGTTGACATCGCGGACGGACTCGGAGTGCGCGTCTCGCTCTTTGTGTCCGGCTGTCGCGTGCACTGCAAGGGCTGCCAGAACCAGATAACATGGGATTTCAGCTTTGGAAAGCCTTTTACAAAAGACACAGAGGATGAAATCCTAAAGGACCTGGCTCCTGAATATATACAGGGGCTTACAGTCCTTGGAGGCGAGCCGTTTGAGCCTGAGAACCAGGAAGCACTCGTTGGTTTTCTTGAAAGAGTAAAGAAAACTTATCCGGATAAAAATATCTGGTGCTACACAGGCTATCTTTATGACAAGGACTTGCTCCCGCAGGACGGAAGAAAGCACACTCCGTTCACAAACCGAATGCTCTCATGCATAGACATTCTTGTGGACGGGCCTTTTATCGCCAGCCTTAAAGATTTGACTTTGAACTACCGCGGCTCTTCAAACCAGCGCATTATAGACTTAAAGCACAACTGCCTTTTAAAGCTGTAGAATCTTTTGATTTTAAAAATCGTCCTTGTAAAATTTCAATCTTAAACATAAAATGTAATGATAAGCCTCGTTCAAGTCAAAGTTCGAGGCTAAATATTTTTATTTTAGAGGAACTTATGGCACAATCAATTCGCGAACGCTATCCAGATATGATGAAAAAAATGGCCGGACTTACAAAAGCGGCGGCGAAAATCGATGAGACAAATGTTTATCAGAAAGCAAATCCGACAACAAGACTTTTTATGAACGAGCTTGTAAGGGAAAACATGGCTCCCGGCAGCAAGCTTGAGAACAAGGAAAATTTCAAGGCGTTCTTTGATGCAGTCGCAAGCGGAAAAAGCGGGCTTATCTTGATGGAGCATTACTCAAACACAGACTTGCCAGCTTTGTGCTATTTGATTGAAAAAGAGCTTCCGAACGGAAAGGAACTTGCAGATAAAATCGTCGCAATCGCGGGAATGAAACTAAACGAGGAAAATCCTGTTGTGCGCGCGTTCGCAGAAAGCTTTACACGCGTTGTAATTTATCCGACACGCTCGCTGAACAAAGCGGAGGCGAAGGCACAGTCAGAAGAAGAGAAAGAAGCTGAGGAGAAACGCGCGAGAACAATAAACCTCGCCTCAATGCGCGCGATGACAGAGTGCAAGAAAAGCGGCGAAGTGATTCTTGTATTTCCTTCCGGAACACGCTACCGACCGGGACATCCAGAGACAAAGAAAGGGCTCCGCGAGATTGACTCATATCTTAGAATGTTTGATGTTATGATTCTTGTGACAATTAACGGAAGCTGCCTTACAATCGACATGGATCATCCTGACGACATGCTCGCTGATTTTATTGCGCCTGCAGTCCAGGTTTTTGCGGCAAGCCCTGTTATTGAATGTAAGAAATTCCGCAAGGATTATCTTGCCTCGCTCCCAGCTGATGAGGCTGATCCAAAGCAAAAAATCATCGACCACGTAATGGAGCTTTTTGACAAGCAGCACGAGGAAATAAAAGCAAAAAATCCTGACGCTGGATTCTAAAAAAAATGCCGCCAAAATCTGGCGGCATTTTTTATGCAAAATCAATTTTCTTTAAAATTCTTATAAGGCTTTCTTTTTCAATCAAATCAATAGGCCGGCCTTCCGCATATCTTCTTGCCTCCTCGCTGAATATTCCAGCAGTAAAGCAAATTCCCTTGTCAGCTTTTGATTCAGAAACTTTGGCATGGAAATCACGCACATACAAATCTGAAATAACGCCAGTGCTCCTGTAAAATCTGAAAATATGAACTTCCTCTGAGCGCACAAAATCAATATGAACCAAAATTTCAACGCAGTCAGGAGAAACTGAAATATCAACAATTTTCACAGTCGCTTTTTGATAATAGGACATTACAATCCGTCTGCACAAGGCGACAAAGTCACTGGAACTTGACATCAGATAAACCTGCAGGTTTTTGTTCTGGTTCAATTCCTGATAGCGCGCCATCAGCTGCGGAACATCTTTGTACGAAGGATTCAGCATTTGCAGCTCCGTTAAAACTGCAAGTCCTTTCGAAATCGCTTTTGTCTGGAAATAAGCGTTTGCGAGCCTGTAGCGGATTTCAAGGGCAACATCCTGCGGAACATTCTGATGTTTTAATCCGATTTCAAAATCTTGGATTGCCTTGTCATACTGGCCGATTTTCAAATGGTTCATTCCTGCCGCAAGGCACGAGCGCGCGCCAAATTCCGGATCCGGACGCAAATGCATAAAAATCTTCATCGCCTTGTCGCCGTAGCCGCTTTCATTCATCGCATCTGCAAGTGAAAAAAGAGCCTCCTTGTTTTCTGGATTCTCATCAAGCGCGCGCTTTAAATACGGAAGCGACTCTCTGTAATGCTTAGCCTTGTACAAAGAAAGCCCGAGCGGAGAATTTATATTTGTCACATCCGGCTTTAAGGCAATGACACGCTTGAACCTTTGGGCCGCCTTCTCAAAGTCATTGTTTTTATAATAAGCGAGGCCAAGATAATAATTCACTTCATAATCTCCAGGATTTATTTCCACAGCCGCATTCAAACCACGGAAAGCATCCTGAATTTTATTAAGCTTTACAGCGCAAATTCCTTGCCTTAAAGAAGCTTCAAACAAATCAATTTCTTTATGCGCAGGCGCAATCGTCATTTGCGTTTCATAAATCGGGTAAGCTTTGTCCCATGCGCGTTCATTATAATAAAGATTTCCAAGCTCCTTTAGCGCGGAAACATTATGCGGATCCTGGGAAAGCTTACGTGTTGCATCGCGTATGATCTGGGCACGCCCCTTTTGATGGTGCTTCTTTCCGCCTTTTTTTCGTGTTGACAATGCTACTAAAACTGCTCCGAAAATAACAACAACAGCGATTGCAAATATTAATGAAAATGATTCCATACTTCTTATTATCGGTGAAAATCAAGAAAATTAAAATAGGTAAGAGAATCAAGATATAAAATCACGTTAATATGATTTATTTCAGAAAACTTGAATTTACATTATTTTTTTTGATAAAATCGAACAATAAAAATATCAATGAGGATAAAATGAAAAAGCTGCTTTTTGCTTTTGTAAAATCAGTTTGCTTATTTTTTCTAATTATGATTTCCGGATGTCAGAACAAGAAAATTGAAATAAAATCAATCTCTGACTTGGAAAATAAAACTGTCGGCTGCCAGGCTGGAACAACGGGAGAATTTTTTCTTTCCGGTAATTTTGATTCTGTAAAAATACAGCCGTTCAGGGACGGAAACGCAGCATGTCTTGCCCTGAAAAACAAAGAAATTGACGCTGTGGTTCTAGACGAATTTCCTGCCATTGCGCTTGTGAAAAACAACAAAGACTTGAAAATTGTGGATTTGAATCTCGCCCCGGAAAAATATGCTGTCGCTGTCAGAAAAGGCGATTCTAAGCTTTTGACCTCCGTCAACGGTACAATCAGAAAAATGAAATCCTCAGGAGCTTTTGAAATGCTAAAAAGCTCGTTCATGCCGCCAGATGGAAATATTATAATTCCTGAAATAAAAACTGGAACTTATGATAAAACTATAAGAATGGGAACAAACGCGGCTTTTCCGCCTTTTGAATACACAAACGGAACTAATGTGGTCGGCTTTGATGTCTCGTTCGCAAAATATATTGCAAATGATTTGAACAAAAATCTTCAGGTTTTTGATATGTCGTTTCCAAGTCTTTTTGATGCTCTTGAGGCTGGAAGCATAGATTTTATCTGCGCCGGCCTGACAGAAACCGAAGGACGCAAAGAATATGTTGATTTTTCAGAGCCATATTTTACGACAAAGCAAGTTGTCATCGTCAGAAAATAATATCTTCAAAGCGCAAAAAAAGCCCCGGAACAAGTCCGGAGCTCAAAATTAGAGAAATCCGCTTATTGCTTTTTGTTTTTAAGCTCGTCAACGAACTCTGCTATTCTTTCAAGAGCGACTTTTAGCTTGTCCACGGCTGTCGCGTAGCAGCAGCGGATATGCCCCTCGCCGCCAAGTCCGAACACGCTTCCCGGAACAACGGCGACGCTGTGCTTCTGGAAAAGCTGAGTGGCGAATTCTTCGGACGAAAGTCCTGTGGAACTTATGTCAGGAAACATATAGAACGCGCCCTTAGGCTCTGGAACAGGAAGCCCCATTTCAGTAAAAGCCTTGTACATCAGATTTCTGCGCTGCTGGTAGCTAACACGCATTTTCTCAACGTCCTTCCAGCCGTTCTTTAAGCCTTCGCAGGCCGCGTACTGGCTGAAAATAGGCGCGCAGATTGTGTTGTAGCCGTGCAGCTTTACAATCTGCGCAAGCACTTCGCTCGGAGCCGCTATATAGCCGATTCTCCAGCCTGTCATGGCGAACGACTTTGAAAATCCGTTCAGAATAATCGCATAGTCCTTCATTCCCGGAAACGAGCCGATGGAAACGTGCTTTGCGCCGTCATATGTAAGCTCGCAGTAAATCTCATCGGAAATGCACCAGATCTGATGCTCAACAATCACTTTTGCGATTTTCTCAAGCTCTTCGGCCGGAATCATTGTGCCGGTCGGGTTGTTCGGCGTGCAAATCATTATGGCCTTGGTTTTCGGCGTAATTGCTTTTTCAATCTGCTCGGCCGTCGGATAATAGCCGTTCACGCTTGTGTCAATCGGCACAACTTTCACATTGCAAAGCTGCGCAAGCGGAACATAGTTCACGTAGCAAGGCTGGGAGACAATAAGCTCATCGCCTGGGTTAAGGACAGCGCGAAGAACTGCGTCAACGCCCTCGCTCGCTCCCACAGTCACGAGAATCTCGTTCTTGGAATTGTAGTACATTCCGTATCTTTCCATGTACTTTGAGATTTCCTCGCGAAGCTCAATCAATCCCCAGTTAGACGTGTATGAAGTGTGCCCCTTCTCAAGATGATAGTAAGCCTCTTCCCTGATTACCCACGGAGTCGGAAAGTCAGGCTCGCCGACAGAAAGCGAAATCACATCGTCATGGCCTATAAGCATCTCAAAGAATTTTCTGATTCCAGAAGGAGGAATCGCCTGTATTGATTTTGAAAGCCTGTCTTCTCTTGTGTTCATTTACGCCATAACTCCTTCGCGGCGGTCAGACTCGTCTTCCACATAAAGAACGTCGTTCTCCTTGTATGTTTTTAGGACAAAAGTCGTCTTGCACGAGCGCACGCCTGACAGTGTTGAAAGCTTCTGCGCCACAAACGAGGCTACCTCGCGCAGGCTGTCTCCCTCAATCACAACTTTAAGGTCGTATCCGCCGCTCATAAGGTAAAGAGACTTGACCTGCGGAAAGCGGTAAAGCCGCTCTGCGATTCCGTCGAATCCGTGCTCGCGCTCCGGCTGGCACTGGACTTCAATCTCGGCCTTTACCTTGTCTTTTGCTTCTCCGTCTTTCTCAGGGTTTACAATAGCGGCGTACTTTAAGATTACACCGTCGTCCTCAAGTTTCTTTATTATTTCCTTGACCTCTGCAGGAGTTTTCTTTGTCATTGCGGAAATGTCTTCAACTGAAAGCCGCGCGTTTTCTCTCAATAAGTCGAGAATCTCTTCTTTTCCTTCCATAATGTTTTCTCCTTAAACAATCACACCTTTTGTGCTTGGAATCTCTCCGTTTCTTCTTGGGTCAATCTCCACGGCGGAGCGCATGGCGCGGGCTGCCGCCTTGAACAGCCCCTCCATCTTGTGGTGGTCGCTTCTGCCCCTGATTGTGTCGAGATGCAGGTTGCACTTAGCCGCCTGCACAAAGCCGTTCCAGAAGTCCTCGAAGCAGTCTGTCTGGAATGTTCCCTGCTTTCCGTCCTGGACGCTTACAAGCGGAATTCCTGTGAGCTTTGCGTCGCATACTAAGAACGGACGGCCGCCAAAGTCAACAGCCGCGCGCAAAAGGGACTCGTCCATCGGATACAAAAAAGAGCCGCTTCTGTAAATGCCCGCGCAGTTTCCTAAAGCCTTCGCGAAGCACATTCCAAGGACAATTCCAGTGTCTTCAATAGTATGGTGCTGGTCTACGTTCAGGTCGCCTTTTATAGAGCCGGACAAGTCGAAAAGCCCGTGCTTGCAGAATGACTTGAGCAAGTGGTCAAAAAAGCCGATCGGGTTTTCCACGGTGCATTTTCCGCTTCCGTCAAGGTCAAGCTCAAGAGTAATCTGTGTTTCGCCTGTTATGCGTTCAACTCTCGCTTTTCTCATAGCATTACCTTTCTAAGCGCGTATTCGAGGATGTCTGTCGCACCGAGCTTCTGCAGCTTTGGAAGCAGGGTCGGAACCTCGCTCTTCTTGACTGCGATTTTGACAGCGTAGCCGTCGTCGCCGAACAAAGGCGAGACAGTCGGGCTTTTCATAGAAGGGAGAGACTTTATAAGGTTCTCGAAGTTCTCACGCGAGACGTTCATCTCAAGCATGACGCGGCTTCTTGCGTTCAAGACAGACTCAAAGAGCATCTTGAGCTCCATGATTTTCTGCTTTTTCTCTGGATTTTCCAGAGCTTTTTTTGACGCGTACATGCGTGTTGAGGATGTCATAAGCGTGTCAACGATTTTAAGGTTGTTGGCGCGCAGGGAAGAGCCTGTCGAAGTGTTGTCAATCAGAATCTGGGCTATGGAGTCCTCGTTGTCCTGCACAAACCCCTCTGAAGTTCCCCATGTGCGGAATATAGTTCCGTCGATTTTTTTGTCCGCGACCCATTTCTTTGAAAGGTTCTGGTATTCTGTCGCGATTGTGACAGGCTTTTTAACCAGGGAGTCATAGTCAACAGTGTTAGGAATAGCGGCGACAATTCTTACAGGATCAAAACCAAGATCCATAATCTCTTCAATCTCGTCTTCCACGCCGTTCTCGTAAACCCAGTCCTTGCCTGAAAAGCCTACGTCGGCCTTGTCAGAGGCAAGAAGCGCGCTTGTAATCTGCGGCTTTACAACTTGAAAAAACAAATCTTCCTGGTTTGTCGTCGGAAAATAAGTTCTGTCCGGCAGATGAATCGAAATGCCGACATCATTCAAAAGCTCGTAAACCGATTCATAAATTCTTCCCTTTGCCAGAAGCACACGCAACTTGTCCATTTTTGTTCTCCAATTTTTTTATTTTGGGCGTTTCCCTGCGTTCCGCTTCGCTTCACTTCGGGGCGGGCTATTCGCACTTCCGCTTTCGCTTCATTCCTGCGCTTCACTTTGTTCCGCTTCGGAACGCCTGCGGCGGTGCTGCTATCCCTAACGCATTTTTATTTTATCAATTTTTTTATATCTTGTCGCCGAGACTTGCAATTTCTGATATTGCCTCTGTAATTCCTGCCGCGCCGGAATTAGCGTTTGAAAGCTGGGAGGAAATATCAGATGAAGACTGTACCTGACCTGAAACAGAATCGCGGATTTGCTCCGAAAGATCAGCGATTTTTTTCATTGAGTCTTCCGTCTTCTTGATTATTTTCTGCGTTCCAGATGCATTCTCCGCGTTTTTAGCGACAAGCTCCTGAATTCTTCCTGTCGCCTCGACAGTCTGCGCGGCGAGCGCCTTTACTTCCTTTGCGACAATGCTGAATCCTTTTCCGGCTTCTCCTGCGTGGCTCGCCTCGATTGAAGCGTTAAGCGCAAGGACATTCGTAGTCTCAGCAATGTCCGAAATCATATTGACTGCTTCCGTAATTTTTTTCGTGCTGTCAACAAGAACGTCAACGGAAATTTCTGCCTCGCCCATCATCTCGTTTGTTGATTTTACGGTAGCTGTGACATTCTGGACATTTCCGGATATATTTTTAATGCTGTCCGTAAAATTTTCCATTGAAGAGGAAATTGTTCCAAGGTTTTCTGAAATCTGCTTTGAAGTCTGAGAAACGACATCAGCTTTTTCGCTCATTGTCTGCATAGCTTTTTCGACCGCCTCTTTGCGCTCGTTGCGGTCTTTAAGAAGAATCGCCCCGTAAAGCGAGCTTGAAAGCTGGTCACGCAAGGCCGCATAAGGCGCTCCGGCTTCCGGTCCTTCCTGAAAAACGATGTATCCTATGTAAGAATCCTGGAAATGCAGAGATTCTGTAACCAATGAATAGAAAGATTTCGCAGGAAGATACTGATCCGGAATTATGTCTTTTGTGTTAAAGACAACTCCGTCCTCAGGAAGAGAAATACGCTCGCCGTCACGGACCGCCATAATCAAGCGGCTTTTTTCAGGAGTCTTTAGATTCTGCAAAGTAAATTTGCAATTCTCGTAAAGGACAACATAAACGCCTGGAATATTCAGCTTTCCTAGATTTGACTGGAGAATATCCATCAGCCCTGAAACATCGTAGCATGCGAGAAGCTGCTTGCTAGTCGCCCTTAAGTCCGCCTCGTAGCGTGAAGAAATCAAAAGCTTCTGCTTTTGTCCGCGGACATCATATTCATGGACAAGAACGCGCGCCTGCTGCAAAAGATTTTCAGCGATTTTTTCAAAATTTGAATTGTAGACAGCTTTCTCCGTTTCTTTGTTCAAGATTGAAATAAAATGCTGCCAGAATGAAAAGTCTGATGAAATGCCTAGGAATTCGTTTAGCGCATTCTTAAAATCGTAGACAAATTCTGCGTTCTGCGTGTCGGATTTCATGACCGAAGACGCGTAGCTGTCCAAAAGCGGCTTGATTTTTCCACGGAAGAAATTTTCAATTTTCGGATTTATGCCGCGGCATTTCAAAACGCTTTCAAGAATCGAGTCCACAGCGTGTTTTGCAACTTCAGGATTGCTAAACTCAGAAGCAACATCTGATTCTGTGCGTTTTATTACATTTTTTTGCTTCTTGAAAAATGATTTTTTTACATTCTCAGATTTTTCTTCCGCAAGAGAAGACGCCGCCATCATTACATTTTCAGATTTGCATCCGCACGATTCTCCAAGCTTTAACGATGTTTCATAATGAAATTCCTGCGGAATCTGCTTTCCATGCAAAGCGTTGACAATCATCTCGCCGGCTTTTTCTCCAAGTCCTGAGAAAGGCATCTCAACAGTTGTAATAGGCGGATTGCAGCATGAAGCATCTTCTGTTCCGTTAAATCCGCATATAACAATATCGTCAGGAACAGAAATGCCTTTTGAAAGAACAAATTCCTGCGCGCCAATCGCGACATTGTCGCCAACGCAGACAATCGCCTGAATGTCGCCTGATTTTCCGAGCTTAAGCCCGCGGCCAAGAAAAGCCTGCACGCCTTTTTGTCCGGCTTCGATGTTCCATGCGCCAGGCTCTGAAATCAAATCTTCATTGACAGTAATATTATGTTTCTCCAATGCCTCGCGGTACGCCTCGTAGCGTTCTTTTGCGTAAGTATGATTTACAGGTCCGCGTATAAAAGCGATTTTCTTAAGCCCGTGCTTTTCAATCAGATGACTCATAAGCTCAAGCATTCCTGTGCGGCAGTCAGCGTAAATCACAGGTTTGCCTGGAACCTTGAAAGTAAGGCAGATAAGCTGTGTCTTTTTGAATTTATCATAAAAATGGAGCATGTCATCAGAAATTTCTGAGGAAGCCCAGCTTATAAGCCCGCTGAAAATATCATCCTGTATAAGATAATAGATGATTGAGCCTGCGCCTTTGTTCAAGACAGGCCCGCGGAACGTGATTACAGGCATATTGTTTTCTTTGCAGGTGTTTACAATTCCCCGCCACATATTTGTTCCCGTCGCATCAATAAGAGAGCGGGTTAAAAAAGCAACAGTGTTTTTCTTCATTAAAAAGCTCCGTTAAAATATTCCACAGAAAACAAAGAATATAAATTTCATTATAAAACAAAAAAGCATTTTTTGCGAATTCTAAAAATACACCGCGCTGAATTTTATATATTACGAGTCAAAATAAGTGGCATTTCGTCTTAAAATAAGATTCACTTTTTCTCTATATGGGCACAAGTCTGTTTCATCTATTTTCTATTTCTAAAAATCTCACTATAATATCCGAATGTTTCGTATTTATGTAGAACGCAAGCCTGGCTTCCAGAGTGAAGCGCAGAGCATCTTATCGGAAATCAATGGATTTTTGGGCATTTCCTCTGTAAAAGGAGTGCGTTATTTTAACCGCTACGATATTGAGAACACATCTGAAGATGTGTCTAAAATGGCCGCGCTCAGAATTTTCTCCGAGCCACAGAGCGACAGCGTAGCTTATGAAGAAGTAAAGACGAACGATGATGAGACAGTTATCATCTGGGAATATCTTCCGGGGCAGTACGACCAGCGCGCTGACTCGGCTGAGCAGTGCCTTTCGCTTTTGCGCGAGTCTATGAAGAACACTGCGAAAGTCGGAACACTTCCTCCGCGTGTAAGATGCGCAAAGATGGTAATCTTGTCCGGAAAAGTTTCTGCCGACGAAATTCAGAGAATACAGCATTATCTTGTAAACCCGGTTGACAGCCGCCTGACCGGCAGCAAAATTCCTGAGACGCTTGAAATCAAGGCCGCGGAGCCTGGAGACGTTCCTGTTGTAGAGGGATTCAACAAGCTTGGCAAAAAGGAGCTTGAGTCTTACATCGCAAAAATGGGCCTCGCGATGGACTTGCCAGACATAGAGTTCCTTCAGAAATACTTTAAGTCTATAGACCGCGATCCGACCGAAACAGAAATCCGCGTGCTTGACACTTACTGGTCTGACCACTGCCGCCACACCACATTCAACACAGTCCTCAAAGACATTAAGATTGACAAGGGGCCTTACGCAAAGCTCTTCAAGCAGTCGCTTGAAAACTACAAGGCTCTGCACACAGACTTGTACGCGAACCGCAAGGACAAGCCGCTTACCTTGATGGACATGGCGACAATCGGCGGAAAATATCTTAAAAAGCACGGTATGCTTGAGGACATGGAAGTGAGCGAGGAGAACAACGCCTGCTCAATCTTTATCGATGTCCATTACACAACTGATGAGAACGGAAATCCTCTTCCTGAAGGAAAGGACGAGGTTGAGCGGTGGCTTCTGCAGTTTAAGAACGAGACTCACAACCACCCGACAGAAATAGAGCCTTTCGGAGGAGCCGCGACTTGTATCGGCGGCGCAATCCGTGATCCGCTCTCAGGACGCAGCTGGGTCTACCAGTCAATGCGCGTTACAGGAGCCGGAGATCCTACAGTTCCTCTTAGCGAGACTCTGCACGGAAAGCTTCCTCAGATTAAGCTCTGCCGCGAAGCCGCGCAGGGATTCTCTTCATATGGAAACCAGATCGGACTTACAACAGGACAGGTTACAGAATTTTATCATCCTGGATTTGTTGCGAAAAGAATGGAGCTTGGAGCTGTAATTGCGGCAAGCCCTTATAAGATTGTAATGCGCGAGACTCCGGAGCCGGGCGACATTATTATTCTGCTCGGCGGCGGAACAGGACGCGACGGAATTGGAGGCGCGACCGGCTCCTCAAAAGTTCACACAGAGCACTCTGTCGAGACTGCGGCGGCGGAAGTCCAGAAAGGAAACGCCGTGGAGGAAAGAAAAATCCAGCGTCTTTTCAGGAATCCGGAAGTAAGCCATATGATCCGCCGTTCAAACGACTTTGGCGCGGGCGGAGTTTCTGTCGCAGTCGGAGAGCTTGCACCTGGCCTGGACATAAATCTTGACGCTGTTCCAAAGAAATACGAGGGCTTGAACGGAACTGAGCTTGCAATATCAGAGAGCCAGGAGCGCATGGCGGTTGTCGTGCGCAAGGGAGACGTTGACAAGTTCATTAAATATTGCAATGACGAGAACCTTAACGCGGTTGTTGTGGCGACAGTCACAGACAAAAACAAGCTGACTATGAAATGGCGCGGAAAGACAATCGTTGACATTGACCGCTCGTTCCTTGACTCAGCGGGCGCGCCGCACTATGCGAAGGCGGAGATTGAAAGCCCTGCCGAGAACAGAAAGTCTCCGCTTGTCCATCCTCTTTCGTCTGTCGAGAAAGTCCTTGGAGAAGCCTCAAGCGCAATCGGCGACAATCCGGGCGCAAAGCCTACATCAAAGCAGATTGAGGACGCCTTTATCGCTGACATGGCTGATCTCGCCTGCTGCTCTGAGCGCGGACTCCAGGAGAGGTTCGACGGCTCGATCGGCTCTTCTACAGTGCTGTTCCCGTTCGGCGGAAAATACCAGGGAACGCCTGAGTGCGCAATGTCTGCGAAGATTCCTGTAATCTCGCCGCGAGAGACTTCTACTGTAAGCATGATGTCTTTCGGATACGACCCGCGCGTGGCTGAATGGTCGCCGTGGCACGGAGCGCAGACAGCAATTCTTTCTTCTCTTGCAAAGCTTACCTGCATAGGCGGAAAGGCGACAACAAGCCGCATGTCATACCAGGAATTCTTCGGACGCACAGTTGACGCTAAGACCTGGGGCTACCCTGCGGCTGCCCTCTTAGGCTCTGTTGACGCGCAGAAATCAATGGGCTGCGCCTCAATCGGCGGAAAGGACTCAATGTCCGGGACTTTCGAGCATATGAACGTTCCGCACACGCTTGTTTCATTCGCAGTCACACATGACGAGGCGAAGAACGTGCAGTCGGGCTCTTTCAAGAAGTCTGGAAGCTATGTCTACCTTGTGCAGACTCCGTATTCAGCTGAGCTCGCGCCTGACTGGGAGGCCTTTAAGCAGAACTCAGACGCGCTCTACGAGGCGAACAAAAACGGAAAGATTCTTGCGATGTATCCGGTTGGAGCGGGCGGAATCGCCGAGGCTGTAACAAAGATGGCGTTCGGAAACAAAATAGGCGTGCAGCTTACGCAGATTCCTTCCAGCGCGACAATCATCGGCTTCCACAGAAACGCGAACGACACAATCGCGGATCTGTTCACTCCGCAGTACGGCTCTATAATAGTAGAAACTGATGACGACAAGTTCGAGAACAACGGATTTGTGAACACGACAGTTCTTAGAATCGGAAACACACAGAAATCTCCTGTGATTTCATTTGAGATGCAGGGAGTTGATCCGCTTCCTCATACAGAGATTCCGCTTGAAAAGCTCTACGAGGCCTGGGAAAAGCCGCTTTCTAAAGTGTTCCCGCCGGTTTCATCTGTAAAGCAGGCTGAGATTCCTGAATGGGCAAAGGCCGGGCATAAGTCGCTTGAGGAAGCGAGAGCAAAAAAAGATTCATTCGCTGTCGTTGACAAGTCAAAGGCGAAGCCGCGCGTTATTATTCCAGTGTTCCCTGGAACAAACTGCGAGTACGACATGGCGCGCGCGTTCAACCTTGCCGGAGCGGAGACAAAGATTCTTGTTTTCAAGAACCGCACCCCGAAAGACCTTGAGGAGTCGCTCGCCGCGTTCGCAAGCGAGATTGAGAAATCGCAGATTGTCGCTTTCGCAGGCGGATTCAGCGCAGGAGACGAGCCTGACGGATCTGGAAAATACATTGCGAATGTTATCCGCGAGGCTCATATCGCGGACGCAATCACCAAGCACCTTGAGTCAAAGAAGAACCTTGTTCTTGGAATCTGCAACGGATTCCAGGCGTTGATAAAGACCGGCCTTGTTCCGTTTGGAAAGATTGTTGAGCCGTCAGCTGAAAACCCGACTTTGACATACAACAATATCCACCGCCACATAAGCCGCGTTGTGCGCACAAGAATGGTGAGCGCAGCGTCTCCATGGGCGCTGGACAAGAGCGTGCTTGAGGCTAAGTTCCACTATGTTCCTGTAAGCCACGGCGAGGGACGCGTCATTATTTCTGAGCCTCTTGCAAAAGAGCTTTTCGAGAAGGGACAGGTTTTCAGCCAGTACTGCGACGAGAACGGAGTTCCGGCTTCAAGCGAGCCTGACAATCCGAACGGCTCTGCGTACGCAATCGAGGGACTTACAAGCCCGGACGGACTCGTCCTCGGAAAAATGGGCCACTCTGAGCGCACAATGGGAATGGGACTGGACGGATTCAATCCTGATCTGATTAAAAACATCGCGGGCGAAGACAATGGCTCTTCTGACGACCAGAACATCTTTGCCGCGGGCGTAAGATATTTCTGCTAAAGAATTGCATACTTGCAGTTTTTTAGCGACGGGAACCTTTGGCAAAACGGTTATCAAAATGCGAAAATTCGCTCTTTGTTCTTTGCGCCATTCGCGGCGCAGGGCCGTTTTGCTTTTAGTTCTGATATGAGGAAAAACTATGAAAAAAGTATTTGTTTTAATTGCAGCCGTTCTTGCTTCTTTTTCGCTTGCTTCATGTGAAAAAAAAGAGACTGCGGACGAATTTGGCTGGTATTCAGATTTTAATGCGGCAAAAAAACTTGCGCAAAAAGATAACAAAAGCATAATTCTCTATTTTTCCGCGCTGGATGCAGATGGAAAAAGCGAGAATTTCAACAGCAAAATATTCAAGACAGCCGAATTCAAAGAGAAGTTTTCTCCGGAATATGTTTTATGCAACATTGATTTTTCAAACAGCCGTTTTAAGGATGTTTACGGAACAGACGAGGAGAAATCAGATTCTGAGGACGTTTCAGGCGGTGAAAAACCTGAGGATTCCGCAGAAAAAGCGAAACGCAGCGATAAAGAAAATTCCAGGCTTCAACAGAAACTCAGCCAGGATATGATGCTTCCGAGCTATTATGCAGTTGACGCTCTTCCGGCATTTTTTATTCTGACAAAGCAAGGATATGTGATTTCGCCTCTTCTAGTCGAGGAAAATTATGACATTAATGATGTTCAGAACGAAATTGCGAAATCCGCCGGCAGAAAAAATCAGGTTTCAAATCTTCTTACTACAATTTCAACAGGAAAAAAAGAAGATGCGCTTAAAGCTATTGATGAGCTTTATGACACGACAGATGATGACTACAAATTTCTTCTTGAAGATTTGCACGAAAAATATATCAAGCTTGACAAAAAAAATCAGAGCGGCGGAACTGTCAACCATATTTTTGAGCTTGCGAATGCACGCGCCCAGAAAGCGTTTTTTGAAAATGACTATGAGAAAGTTGTTGAATGTCTTGAGCTTCCTTTGAAATACGATATTCTTACGCCAGAGAACCGTTTGCAGGCTTACTACGGCGCAGGATATTTTTTGGCGATGTCAGGCTCCACGGACTACGACAGAATCATAGATTATTTTCAGAAGGCTTATGATTCAGCGCCTGAAAGTGAGTACGCTCCAGCGCTCCAGCAGATGATTGGAAATCTTTCTGAGATGAAAACGGCGCAAGGCTATGAGCCGGAAGAAACAGAAAATTCAGCTTCAGAATCAAAATCTGAATAATTTTTGCGGCTTTTGAGAAGCTGTTTCTAAAACTTTCTTCAAGAACCTGCTAAAATCTAGAAATCATTTTACAGCAATTTTTTAGGAGGATTTATCCCACTATGGATGGCGAGCCACCCAATGAAAATTTAATTCTGCTGCTTTTAATCGCAGTAACATGCATTGTTCTCTCCTCGCTTTTTTCCGCGAGCGAGAGCGCGTTTTTAGGCTTGAACAAGCTTAAAGTCCACTTTTTGCGCGAGAAAGGCGACAAAAGGGCAATCCGCACAGGAAAGCTTCTTGAGCGCAAGGAAGAGCTTTTAAATATGCTTCTTGTCGGAAACGAGATTGTCAACATCACGCTTTCGGTTGTCCTTACTTCAATCTTTTTGAAGATTTTCGGGCCTGCCGGACTTGGCGTCGCGACTTTTATCGCGACAATCGCGCTTCTTCTCTTTGGCGAAATCACGCCGAAAAGCATCACGACGCGTTATCCTGAAAGCTTCGCATTCAGCGTTTCAGGTTTTGTCACATTTTTCTTCTATTTTCTCCGTCCGCTTGTAATTTTCTTCACTTTTATCTCCAGGACTCTTTTAAGGCTCTTTGGAATCGACACAAAGAAAAAGCAGGCTACGTTCACCG
This sequence comes from uncultured Treponema sp., assembly GCA_964538245.1. Lineage (GTDB taxonomy): Bacteria > Spirochaetota > Spirochaetia > Treponematales > Treponemataceae > Treponema_D. The sequence continues at coordinate 41,103 of CAZIFO010000001.1, read as the reverse complement.
AAGAGGAAATCAAGACTTTTATTGATGTCGGAGTTGAGGACGGCGTCCTTGAGAACAACGAGAAAAAAATGATGAACCGCGTCTTTAAGTTCAACGACCTGGAAGCGGTTGAAATCATGGTGCCGCGCACAAAAATTGTCGCGATTCATCCTGACATGTCGTTCCGAGACGTTGTGCAGCTTTCCGAGCGGACCAGGTTCTCGCGCTTTCCAGTCTACAGAAAGGATTTGGACGACATTATCGGCGTTCTTCATGTGAAGGATCTGGTTTATTTTCCGCGCGATGAGAAATTTTCCGTTGAGAAAGTTATGCGCGAGCCGCTTTTTATTCCAGGCAAAACAAAAATGTCTTCAATCCAGGCGATTTTGAGCGAGAAAAAAGAAGATTTTGCGATTGTAATTGATGAATATTCAGGCACTGACGGAATCCTGACCCAGCGTGACATTGCGCGTGAAATTTTCGGCGGCGTCGCGGCTCCTGAAACGGAGGCTCCGACCGATGTTCCGGAAGCGAATTTCGACGATGCTGTTCTTGACGGCTCAGCGCGCCTGGCTGACCTGAGCGAGGAGCTTAGAATCAAGCTTGAGTCTGAGGACAATGAGACAATCGCAGGCTACATAATTGAAAAGCTCGACCGGCTTCCAAACGTCGGCGATTATATAGAAGAATCAGGCTACAGATTTACCGTTGCGGCCATGGATAAAAAACGTGTCTCAAAAGTAATCTGCTCAAAAATAGAAGATGACGACGAGGATGTCGCGGAGGAATCAAATGCAGCTGCTGACTAGCGTAATTCTGCCTTCTATTGGTGTTGCGGTTCTTGTCGCGATTGTCGCTTTTTTTGCTTCGAGCGAGACCGCGTATCTTTCAATCACAAAAGTCACCTTGAAGCAAATGCTCAAGGAAGATATTTCCGGAAAGAAAAATTCTCCGGCGCGCAGGGTCGCGTTCCTAAAGAAGAACACAGACCAGCTTCTCTCCCTTGTCCTGATTGGAATCAACTTTATAACGTCCTTTGCGTCGAGCCTTGCGGCGACTGTCGCAATCAATATGTTTGGTGATGCCGGAGCGACTTACGCAACAATAATAATGGCTTTTGTCCTGATTATTTTCGGCGAGATTTCTCCAAAAACTGTAGCTTCTGTAAAGCCGGTTCAAATCGCAGAGGCATATTCTCTTCCGCTTATTGTGCTTGAAAAAGTTCTTTTTCCTGTCGTCTGGTTTTTCGCGAAAGTCACAAACGGAATCACAATTCTTATGAACGGGCTTTTTAAGCACGACAGCACGGCCATCACAGAAGAAGAGCTTAAGTCGCTGATTGACGTGGGCGAGCACGAGGGAACGCTGGAGCAGGATGAAAAGAAAATGCTTTACCGCATTTTTGATTTTTCTGACTTGCAGGTCCGCGACATCATGCGGCACAGAAGCCTTGTGAAAATGATTCCAGCCGACGCCGACTACGATGAGGTTGTTAAAATTTTCCGAGAGACCGGATATTCAAGAATTCCTGTCTGCGGGCCTGACAAGGAAAATACAACAGACTGCAGCTTTGAGAATGTTCTCGGCGTGATTTTGTACAAGACCGTTTTGACAAGAAATCCTGACGCAAAGTCGAATAAAAGCTTTGCCGAGCGCTGCATGCATCCGGCTCTTTTTATTCCTGAGACGCTTTCCGCCGCTGAGCTTCTGGTAAAGCTCCGGAAGGAAAAAGTAAGCTTTGCGATTGCGGTTGACGAGAACGGAAGCAATTCAGGAATCGTCACGAATGATGATGTTCTGCGCGCGGTTTTTGGACGCAGCGTCATAGCGGAAAATGCGGAGGCTTCGCCGGAGGACAGAATCCAGCCAGTTTCGCCGACGGAATATCTTGTCCCCGGCGACATGAAGCTTGATGATGTCAACGAGCTTTTAAAGCTTAACCTTGAAAGCGATGATTATGACACTTTGGGAGGCTGGCTTTTAGAGCAGTTTGACGAGCTTCCTGATGCTGGAGCCGCGATTTCAAAAGACGGAGTTGTCTTTACGATTGAGGACCAGTCGCAGAGAAGGATTCAAAGTGTGATGGTAAAGCTTCCGAAAGCTCCGACAAGTTAAATTTTCATGGATTTTTACTTAAATCTTGAACAAACCGCAAATCTCCATTAGTATTTAATACATCTAAAATGACAAAAAAAAGAAAAATGTCATTTTGAATCTCTTGAAAGCTAATGGAGACAATTATGAGAAGAGTCGTTGTTACAGGACTTGGATGTGTTTCACCTGTTGGAAATTCTGTTGATGAAACTTGGGCCGCAATCAAAGCTGGAAAAAGCGGTGTTGCGACAATCACTCACTATGACAACACGAATTTCAAAGTAAAGTACGCTGCAGAAGTAAAAGATTTTGACGCTTCAAAATACATGGACAGCTCTGCCGCACGCAAAATGGCGCGCTACACAAAATACGCTGTCGCGGCTTCAAAAATGGCTCTTGAGGACGCGAACCTGCTCGGCAACAAGGAAGTTCTCGATGACGCGGCTGTTTATCTTGGAGTTGGAATCGGCGGCTTGGAAGTTACAGAATCTTCAATGAAGGCTTATTTCGACACAAACCAGACACGTATGCCTCCAATGTCTGTTCCAATGCTCATTCCTAACGAGGGCGCCGGAAATATCTCTATGGCTTTTGGAATCCATGGAGCAACACACACAATCGCGACAGCCTGCGCTTCAGGAACTGACGCTATTGGAAACGCTCTGGATGAAATCAGAAGCGGAAGATATGACGTTATTCTTTCCGGCGGAGCCGAGTCAACACAGTGCGGATTTGCGAACCTTGGATTTACAATGCTCCACGCTCTTTCATCTGCATTTGCTGACTGCCCTGAAAAGGCAAGCCGTCCGTTTGACAAGAAGCGCGACGGATTCATAATGGGCGAAGGCTCTACAATCCTTGTCCTTGAGGAATACGAGCACGCCAAGGCACGCGGAGCGAAAATCTACGCGGAAGTTGCCGGCTACGGAGCTTCTTCTGACGGCTATCATCTTACAGCCCCTAATCCTGACGGAATCTGCGGCGCAAAGGCAATGACAATCGCAATGAAAGACGCTGGAGTAAAACCTGAGGAAGTCACTTACTACAATGCGCACGGAACTTCAACTCATCTAAACGACTCTGGCGAGACAAAAATGCTTCATATCGCGTTCGGCGAGGCTGCGAAAAAACTCCATATTTCTTCAACAAAGTCAATGACAGGCCACTGCCTCGGAAACGCAGGCTCACTTGAGGCTATGATTTGCTGCAAGGCAATAGAGGACTCATACATTCCTGCCACAATCAACCTTGACGAGCCTGATGTTGAGGGCGGCTGCGATCTTGACTACACACCGAACAAAGGCCTTGATATGCCGGTTGACATCGCAATGAGCGGAAACTTCGGCTTCGGCGGCCATAACGGAATTCTTGTTTTCAAGAAAGTCAACTAAAAAACTGGAGATTTTTATGGATATGCCATTTACTGATATTGAGTCGCTTTTGCCGCACAGAAAACCTTTCCTGTTTGTGGACACAATCGAAAGCTATGATGAGAACGGCTGCGTATGCACACGCAAATTCACCGAGGAGGATTTTTTCTTCAAGGGACATTTCCCGCAGTATCCGGTTGTGCCGGGCGTTATTCTGATTGAGACAATGGCGCAGGGCGGCGGCGCGGCTTTGAGCCTGCAGAAAAAGTTTGATGAGGGAAGCCTTTTCTTCCTTGCAACTGTGAACAACGTAAAGTTCAAGCACCAGGTTCGTCCCGGCGACACAGTGCGCATGGAAGTTGTGAACAAGCGCGCCACCAAGAACATGGTCGTGCAGTCCGGCAAAGCCTATGTCGGCGACACTCTCTGCGCACAAGCCGAGTGGATGTGTTTGGTTGGAAAAGGCGAGCAGAAGTAGCTGCGCGCAGGCCGAGTGGACACGCAGTTCGCGGAAGCGAACATTTCAATAACTTCCTTGAAGTGCGCGGAGCGTAGCGACGCATGTGCTTAGTTGGCAAGGGCGAGCAGAAGTAATTTTGCGCGCAGGCAGAATGAATCGCAGTTTGTAAAAGCATCTTTTATTCAAAGATGCTTTTTTTATTCAAAGATTTCTGTAGTTTTTAGCCATTCCGCCACAGCTTCGGCTTCCTTATCCAAGGCCCTGTCGTCTTCCACAAAGGCGCTTAGCTTTCTTACCTGGGAATGTACTTTCTGCGTAAAAGGCGAGAAATCTTCCTTTCCGGCCAAGTCAACGGCCTGCATCGCGGCGAGCAGGTGGCAGGCAAACTGCAGGTAGACAAGATCCGCCTGCTCGCTCCATTTTCTGGCGGCGATTGTCCCCATTGAAACCTTGTCCTGGTTTAGGGCCTCGGTCGGCGCGCTCGTGAGCGAAACCGGATAGCAGTAGGTCGCCGCTTCTCCGCGTAGAGCCGAAATCGTAATCTGAACAGCCTTGAATCCAAGCCGCAAGCCCGCGCGCGGATGGTCTTCCGGCGTGTACGGTATAAGGTTTTCTGTAAGCCCGTTGAACTTTCCGTCTATTATGACTTCCGCCTGCTTGTCGCTCAGATCCGCTATGTTCGCAAGCGCAATTTTCATATAGTCGGCGGCGGCGCATATGTGTCCGCCGTAAAAGTTTCCAGTGTTGTAGAGCCGCCCGGTCTCAATGTCAACAAGAGGGTTGTCGTTGGCGGAGTTGAGCTCCTCTGTAATCCATTGCCGCGCAGCTGACAGCGTGTCGCGGTAGACACCGTTAATCTGCGGGGCGCAGCGGATTGAATATCTGTCCTGGATCTTGTTCTGCTGTTTTCTAAAATGTTTTCCGCCGAGAGAATCAATCTGGCTCTTTAAAAAATCTTCATATTTGAAAACTCGTTTTGAGTCTTTTATGATGTTGTAAACGTAAGCGGCAGATTCTTCTTGTCCTTTGTGATTTTTAATCTCGCTCACTTTTGCTACGAACGGCGTATCTTTTCCGCGTGTGATTTCCGAAGTGACTGCCGTAAGGAAGTCAGAGATTTTAGAAAGCCTCTCGCACTTTTTCCAGGCAAGACAGGCCACAGCGGTCATAACAGAAGTGCCGTTCATAAGGGCAAGGCCTTCCTTAGCCTCGATTGGAAGAGGCTCCAGCCCTTCCGCTTTAAGAGCCTTTGCCGCAGGGACAACATTCCCCTTGTAGTAGACATCGCGCTGCCCCATTATTGCCGCCGCAAGATAAGAAAGAGGCGTAAGGTCGCCAGACGCGCCCACAGAGCCTAGCTCGGGAATAACAGGAATTATGTCTTTCTGGAGCATTGAAAGCATCATCTTCGCAAGCTCCGGGCGGATCGCGCTGTGTCCGCCTTTTATGTTTCCGTTTAAGCGGGCGAGCACAACTGCCCTTCCAGTCTCCACGTCAAATTTAGGTCCGAGGCCTATTCCGTGGTAAGTGCAGATTGTGCGCTGCAGCTCGCCGGCCTTGTCAACGCTTATCTGATTGTCGCAGCTGTCTCCAAAGTCAGTTGTGACTCCGTAGGTCGGAACTCCGGTCGCGATGTAGTCCTCAAGAAATTTGCGGGATTTTTCAAGTGTTTCCCAGAATGATTTTTCTTTAGAAAGCTCCACCTGCGCTTTTCTTTGCGCAACTTCGCACACATCTTCTATTGTCAGGTCGTTTCCGTCGATTGTAATTGTCTTCATTTTTTTTAGCCGGTCATTGAGCCTGCCGAAATGACCAAATTGTGTTGTTCGTGGTTTCGACAGGCTCAACCACCGCCTTTAGAAGTCTTAAATCACAAGTCCCTTTTTGGATTTTACGACTGGCTCGCTTGTAACATCAACACCGAGCTTTTTAAAGATTTTTTTGTCAACTTCGCTAAGCATTACAGTTGTATGAACTTCGCAGTTTTTAAGCTTTGGAAGCTGCTCAAGAGCCTTGCGGCAGTTTTCGTCTGTTGTGCTCAGCATCGCGAGCGCGACAAGGACTTCATCAGTGTGGAGCCGCGGATTGTTTCCGGCCAGGTATTCAACTTTCATTTTCTGGATAGGCTCTATCATCTCGCATGGAATAAGCTTAACGTCATGGGAGATTCCTGCAAGATGTTTTGTCGCGTTTAGGATCAAGGCCGCACTTGTTCCGAGCAAGTCTGATGTCTCGGATGTTATGATTGTGCCGTCCTCAAGCTCAATAGCCGCGCACGGCAGGCCGGACTTTGCGGCGCGTTTCTTTGCGGCTACGGTTACTTTTCTGTAGTCCGTTGTAATCTGCGCCTGCTGCATCAAAAGCTCAATTTTGTGAACTTCGTTCTCGTTGGAAGCTCCATCAGCCAAAAGGTCAACAGCCTTGTAGTAGCGGCGGATAATCTCCTGCTTTGAAGCCTCGCGGCAGGCCTCGTCGTCGTAAATGCAGAAACCTGCCATGTTCACGCCCATGTCGGTCGGCGACTTATATGGGTCGCTTCCGTAAATCTCCTTGAAAATCGCGTCCATGACAGGATAAATTTCAATGTCGCGGTTGTAGTTCACGGTTGTTTTTCCGTAGGCTTCAAGATGCCACGGGTCAATCATGTTCACGTCGTTCAAGTCCGCTGTAGCGGCTTCGTAAGCGATATTTACAGGATGCTTTAACGGAAGGTTCCAGATTGGGAAAGTCTCAAATTTAGCGTATCCGGCTTTTACACCGCGCTTGTTCTCATGGTAGAGCTGGCTCAGGCAGGTCGCCATTTTTCCGGATCCAGGCCCTGGAGCCGTCACAACAACGAGCGGACGAGAGGTTTCAACATAGTCGTTTTTGCCGAAGCCCTCGTCGCTTACAATAAGCTTAACATTTGAAGGATAGCCTGGAATTGTGTAATGATAGTAAGCCTTGATTCCAAGTTTCTTGAGCTTGGCGCGGAAAGCCTTGGCAGCCTCCTGCCCGGTAAAATGCGTGATGACAACGCTGCCGACCATAAGCCCGCGTTTCTGGAATTCGTTCCGGAGACGCAGGACGTCCTTGTCATAAGTAATTCCGAGATCCCCGCGCACTTTGTTTTTTTCAATGTCAACCGCGCTGATTACAATAATGATTTCAGCGTAGTCGGCGAGCTGCATAAGCATTTTCAGCTTTGAGTCCGGCTGGAATCCAGGCAGGACGCGAGAAGCATGGTAGTCGTCAAAAAGCTTGCCTCCAAATTCCAGATAAAGTTTGTCTCCAAATTTCGCAATTCTTTCCTTAATGTGCTCTGATTGAATCTTCAGATATTTTTCATTGTCAAAACCTAACTTCATAACTTTTTGATTTTAATGATTTTTTTTAATCTGAACAATGATTTAAAATTTGAGCAAGACATTAAGAAAACCTGAAAACGCGTTAGGGCATGGAAACCCGAAGTCCACCGCAGCGAGCAAAGCGAGCGAGGAGGATGAGCGGCAGCGAAGGTTGGAACGCCCGCCCCGCAAACTTACAAAAACTTTCCGCGTAAGGAAAACCGCCGCTTCCGGCGGACAAAACTTAAGAAAAACTGTTTCTCACGCGGCAGAAATGTCGGGGAACGCCAAAACAAAAAAAGCAAACAAAACTTTTCACATGAACAAAAACCGCCACGGACGGCGGCAAAACTTAAGAAAAATTCTAAGAAACGAAGTTTCTTATACGACAGGATGTCGGGGAACGCCAAAAAAACAAAAATCTTGACTGTTGAAAGAATATTTTATTAGCTTTAATATAGTAGAAATCCACTAAAGTCTACCCAATATTTTAAACGACGGACTTTGTCTTCTGATGTTTTGCAATTCCGCCGTTTTTTCCTAAAAGGAAGTTCTATGGAAACAGCTAATACAAAATTTACGCCTTCTGTCGTTCCTGTCAGAATCGGAATCGACGTTGGCTCAACAACGGTAAAAGTCGTTTGTCTTGACGAGAATGACAAGATGATTTACGGCGATTACCAGCGTCACCGCGCGGATATCCGCAACACAATCATAAATGTAGTTTCAAAAGCGCTTGATGCGGTCGAGAAAATTGTTCCGCTCGGAGCGAAGCACACAGTTTCTGCAAAAGTGACTGGCTCAGGCGGACTTTCTGTCTCACAGTGGCTCAACATTCCGTTTATTCAGGAAGTTGTGGCGGCGACAACGGCCGTAAGGAAACTTATCCCACAGACAGACGTTGTTATCGAGCTTGGCGGCGAGGACGCGAAAATCACGTATTTCCGCGGCGGAGTCGAGCAGCGCATGAACGGAACTTGCGCAGGCGGAACCGGAGCATTCATTGACCAGATGGCGGCTCTTCTTGAAACTGACGCGCCGGGACTGAACGAGCTTGCGAAAGGCAAGAAGCAGATTTATCCGATTGCGGCGCGCTGCGGAGTTTTTGCGAAGACTGACGTGCAGCCTCTCATCAATGAGGGCGCGCGCCGTGAGGACATTGCGGCTTCGATTTTCCAGGCGGTTGTTAACCAGACTATTTCCGGCCTTGCCTGCGGAAAGCCGATTAAAGGAAATGTCGCGTTCTTGGGCGGTCCGCTCCACTTTTTGGACCAGCTGCGCGAAAGATTTATTGAGACATTGAAACTTACTCCGGAAGAGACAATCGTTCCGGAAGATTCCCAGCTTTTTGTCGCGGCGGGCTCTGCTTTCTCTGCGGAGAAAGTCTGCAAGCCTTTGTCTCCTGAGGCCCCGAAAACATTCCCGACTATTGAGGAATTCAGAAACAGCCTTAAAAATCTTGAGGGCGCGGAGATGAACGAAGTCCAGCGTCTTGAGCCTCTGTTCAAGGACGAGCAGGAGCTTAAGGAATTCCGCGACCGCCATGCCAAGGACAAGGCGAAGCGCGCAAAGCTCGAAGACCAGGAAGGCCCGCTTTTCTTAGGCCTTGATGCCGGCTCAACAACCACAAAGGCTGTGCTGATTAACAAGAAGGGCGAGATTGTCTGGGATTTCTACGACGTGAACGCAGGAAACCCGGTTGAGCTTGCTGTGCGTGTTTTAAAGAATCTTTATAAAATTCTTCCGAAGAACTGCTATATTGCGCGCTCTGTTTCCACAGGATACGGAGAAGCATTGTTCCAGGCGGCGCTTGGAGTTGACGCGGGCGAAGTTGAGACAATCACTCACTACCGCGCGGCGGAATTCTTTGTTCCGGGCGTTGAGTTCTTGCTCGACATCGGCGGGCAGGACATGAAATGCCTTCGCATGAAAGACGGCGCAATCACTTCAATCCAGCTTAACGAAGCCTGCTCTTCAGGCTGCGGCTCGTTCCTTTCAAACTTCGCTTCTTCAATGAACATGGATATCAAGGACTTTGCGAAAGAAGCCCTGCTTGCAAAAAAGCCAGTTGACTTAGGCTCGCGCTGCACCGTATTCATGAACAGCCGCGTAAAGCAGGCGCAGAAGGAAGGCGCGACACTTGCGGACATTTCAGCCGGACTTTCATACTCAGTAATCAAGAACGCGCTTTTTAAAGTTATAAAGCTGCGCCGCGCCTCAGAAATCGGAAAGAAAGTCGTAGTCCAGGGCGGAACGTTCTACAACGACGCTGTCTTGCGCGCTTTTGAGAAAATCGCAGGCGTAAATGTTTTCCGTCCTGATGTTGCGGGACTTATGGGCGCCTACGGCTCGGCTCTTATTGCCTACGACCAGTGGTGCGATCTTACCGCTCCTAAGCCGGGGCAGGAGAAAGGCTGGATTCCGCCGAAAGTTGTTTCAAACATCGCGACACCGGAGCAGCTTGATAAATTCAAAGTTGACCTTGAGCTTACACGCTGCGGCGGCTGCCAGAACAACTGTCTTCTCACAATCAACACGTTCACTGCGGGCGACCAGAAAAGCCAGTTCATCACTGGAAACAGATGCGAGAAAGGACTTGAACGTCACAAGCTCAAGGACTCAAAGACTGTTGACGCTTCGAACAAGGAAAACACGAACGCCGGCAATGATGAAAGCGCTTACGAAGTTCCGAATCTCTTTGACTGGAAGTACAAAAGGCTTTTCAACCATTATATTCCTCTCCGTCCAGAAGACGCGCCGATGGGCAGCGTAGGAATTCCGCGCGTTCTGAACATGTACGAGAACTACCCGCTGTGGTTCACTGTGTTCACAAAGCTCGGATTCCAAGTCAAGCTGAGCCCGCGCTCAAGCCATATGATTTACGAGCGCGGAATCGACTCAATTCCGTCGGAGTCTGTCTGCTATCCTGCTAAAATCAGCCACGGACACATCGAGTCGCTGATTAAGATGGGCTGCAAATTTATCTTCTATCCTTGCATTCCTTATGAAAAGCAGGAAGATCCAGGCGCTGGAAACCATTACAACTGCCCGGTCGTAACTTCTTATCCTGAAGTTCTAAAGCACAATCTTGACGACATAACGGACTCAAAGGACTTGAACTTTATGAATCCGTTCCTGCCGATTTATGACTTGCCGCGCTTAAAGGAAAGATTCTACGAGGAGATTCACAAAAGCTATCCGTCTCTCAAAAAAGAGCAGGTTTTTGAAGCCGTTGACGCAGGCTGGAATGAGCAGGAACAGTTCAAGAAGGAAGTCCAGCAGGCTGGCGAGGAAGCTCTTGAGCAGCTTGTCGTGACCGGCGGAAACGGAATCGTTCTTGCAGGCCGTCCTTATCATCTTGACCCTGAAATCAACCACGGAATTCCTGAGATGATTCACGGACTTGGGCTTGCAGTTTTCACAGAAGATTCAGTCGCCCAGCTTGGAACCGTCGAGCGTCCGCTTAGAATCATCGACCAGTGGGTTTACCACAACCGCCTTTACCGCGCGGCGAACTTTGTCGCCGGAATGCCGAACCTTGAGCTTGTCCAGCTGACTTCTTTCGGCTGCGGACTTGACGCTGTAACGGCAGACCAGGTTGACGAAATCATGAAGGCGAAGAGCCGGATGTACACTCTGATTAAGATTGACGAAGGCTCGAACCTCGGCGCGGTCAGAATCAGAATCCGCTCGCTTATTGCGGCTGTAAAAGCACGCCAGCGCAACAGAAAGAAGCCTGTTGTTAAGAGCGCAGCTTACCAGCGCGTTGTCTTTACAGAGGAGATGCGCCACGAATATACAATTCTCGCTCCGCAGATGTCGCCGATTCATTTCCGTCTTCTGCAGAAAGCGTTTGAATATTCTGGCTACAATTTCGTAGTTCTCGACGCAGTTGACCCTAAAGCCGTTGACACTGGCCTTAAATACGTAAACAACGACGCGTGCTATCCTTCAATTCTTGTAACAGGACAGATGATTGAGGCCGTGCAGTCTGGAAAATACGACGTGAACAAGGTCGCTCTTCTTATCACACAGACAGGAGGCGGCTGCCGCGCGACAAACTACATCGGATTTATCCGCCGCGCGCTAAACGACGCCGGACTTTCTCAGATTCCGGTAATCTCGCTCAACGCGCTCGGACTTGAGACAAACCCAGGATTCAAATTCACGTTCGGACTTGTGCACAAGGCGATGATGGCGGCGTTTATCGGCGACCTTCTTATGCGTGTACTTTACCGCGTGCGCCCTTACGAAGCCGAGCCAGGAAGCGCGAACAAGCTTTACGAGAAATGGAATGCGAAAGCTGAAGAAATGCTCAAGTCAAATTCCATCTTCAAATATAGAAAGCTTATCCGCGGAATTATCCGCGACTTTGACCGTCTTCCGATTCTGCCGGTCAAAAAGCCGCGCGTCGGAGTTGTCGGCGAGATTCTCGTAAAGTTCCACCCGACAGCGAACAACGACATCGTGAACGTAATTGAAAAAGAAGGCGCGGAATGTGTAATGCCTGACTTGATGGACTTCCTGTTCTACACGTTCAGTGACGGAGTTTTCCGCCACAGAGAGCTTGCGTTCCCGAAATCAGAGGAGCGGAACGGAAGAATCGCGGTATGGGCAATCGGCCTTTACAGAAAGTACATGGAAAAACTTTTGAGGAAGAGCCGCAGATTCGATCCGCCGACATCAATCTGGAAAATGATGGACAGCGTAAAAGGCCTTGTTCAGATTGGAAATATCTCAGGCGAAGGATGGTTCCTTACAGCCGAGATGGTCGAGCTTATACACGAGGGAGTTCCTTCAATCGCCTGCGTCCAGCCGTTTGCCTGCCTGCCGAACCATATCACCGGAAAGGGCATGATAAAGGCTCTGCGGAAGAAGTTCCCCGGCTCAAACATCAGCGCGATTGACTTTGACCCAGGCGCGTCCGAGGTCAACCAGCTCAACCGCCTGAAGCTGCTCCTTTCAAACGCTCCTATCGGCAAGAACCCGGACGAGCTTCCGGACGGAAAAATCTGGACTCCGAAAGGCGAAGTGACACCGACCTTGCAGTACGCGAGCGGTGGAAGCCAGTTCTTTGACGACGACCCGGTTGACGCAAAAAACCTGATTCCAGCGACAACAGCGTAAGTTTATAATTATCGAGGCGAAGCAAGAATACCAAAAGATTTCTTGGGCGTTCCGGCTTCGCCGTCGGGCTTTCCGGAGTTCCGGCTTTCGCCTGCATTGCTTCCGCTACGTTTTGCTCCGCTGCAGCAACGGCTTCGCCGCTCCTATAATCCCTAACGCAAAGCGCATTTTAATTATTGCGTTTGCTAATTTCTAAGAAAAATCACAGTTACCAAAATGACGATTGTGATTTTTCTCATAAAACGAGGCTCGCAAAAATGGCGAGCTTCATTTTTTATTAAAAATGGCTTTCGCAATTCCGCCGAAGACCGTTTTTCTTAAAAAATGAGCTTCGCAATCCTGACAAAAGGCAAATTCTACTAAAAACGGCTTTCGCCGTTTTTTTTATTTTCTTGCCACAATCACCATTGTCTTTGCGTTCTGGTTGTACGGAGAAAAATCATAGTTTCCGTAGATTTCAACTGATTTAAATCCAATTCCGAGCATGATTCTTTTTAGCTCGACAGCGGAATAAAGACGCTGCACAAACTCGTGGTCAATTCTGCCGCCAGTCTCGTTGTCAATCAAAATCCACCGGGAGCGCAAGCCTTCCCACGCGCCTACGACTTCAAACTGAGTCAAAACAGTTTTTCCGGCGCGCTCAAACCATTCGCCCTCGGTAAAATTCATTATCGCAGTCTCGCGGCTAAGATTCTCCAGAATAAAATATCCGCTGTCTTTAAGGCTCTCATAAATGCTTTTAAGAATCTGCGCGTCTTCCTCGATTGTGTCGCAGTAACCGAACGAAGTGTAAAGATTCACCGCGCAGTCAAACTTCTTTTCCGACTTAAAAGTCCGCAGGTCCGCGCGGATAAGCTCAAGGTCAACATTTTCGTCAGCGGCGGTTTCTGCGGCGGCGTCAAGCTCGCTCTGAATCAAGTCAACGCCTGTAACATCAAGCCCGCGGAGAGCAAGCTCCACAGAAATGCGTCCAGGCCCGCAGCCCGCGTCAAGAATCTTCGCGCCCTTCGACAACCCGGCGATTCTGCAAACCGCCTCCGCCACAGCCGGAGCCTCAGCCCAGCGTTTTGCGTCAAACATAATAGGTCCGTAGTTGTTCCAGAAATTTTCGTTTTCAAACCATTCAGTTTTCTTTTCAGCCATAAAATCCACCTTTTATTCTTCCCACCAGTTTTCAACTTTGAGCATGCTGTTTTCCTGCAAGGTCTTAAAATCATCTGTGTTGCGCGTAATCAAAATCATTCCGTTCGCAATCGCAGTCGCCGCAATCTGGCTGTCGCAAAGAGGAACAGCCTTGCCGTTTTTTGCGCATCTTGAACGGATTTCTCCGCAAATTTGCGCGGCAAAGGAATCATACGGAAGAATATCGTAGCTTTTTTTGACATCCTGCAGGCAATCACCAATGTATTGTTTTCTTCTGCCCTCCGGCATCCGTTCATATCCAAACACGGATTCCTGCCAGACAACCGAACAAATTGCGCAAAGATTTTCCCTTGCTTTCACATTTTTTATCAAAGTCTGATTTGGAACTGGTTTTGAGAATTCTGAAATAATATTTGTATCTAAAAGATAAATCGGGCTCATTTTTCCTCCTACTGCCACATTTCATCAATTTTTTTAAGATATTTTTCATCCGGATATTCATCTTCTGGAATCGGAAGACCGTCAAAATCATCAAGGACATCAGCATACTGTTTCTTAAGTTCTTCCAGCCTGTCAAAAAAACTTTCCTTCGGCTTTCTTTTCTCGTATTCGTCGTAGCTGATTATGACCGCAACAGGCTTGTCGTGCCTTGTAAGCTCCACCGGCTCGCCGCTTTCTGCGAGTTTTACCAATGATGAAAATTTGTTCCGCGCGTTATAAATTGTTTCAATGCACATAATCCGCCTCCGTTTTCTTTAATATAAACGACAACTGGCTATAAATCAAGACAAATGGCTATTTTATATATAGATAAAGTTTTCGCCCGGCAAGATGCCGATAATCATCAGAATGTGATATAATCTTTTTAGAAATAGTTAACGAGATTGCTCCGGGTAAACGCCCCGCAATGAAACACAATTTTCCAGAGGTACGGTTATGCTGAACACAAACAACAACGCGGCGAATCTCAAAAAGGACATTCTAGTTGAGATGGCGCGACTGGAGCTTGAAGGAAAGCTTTCAAATCCTGACACAGTGGACGAGATTGAAAAAATCCCGCTCGAAGTAATTCCTGACGGCTCTGTTCCAATCAGAAAAAATCTTGACGAGGACCGCGACATTGTGAGAACAAGAATTGTCGCGAATCTTGGACATTCAGTTGAAGACTACGATCCGAAAAAGCCGCTTTCTGAATATGTAAAGGAAGCCTACGCGCGCGAAAAACCGACCTGGCCTATGCTCACAATGATTCAAAGCGCGTGCAACGCCTGCGTAAAGCCGCATTATTTTCCGACCGACGCTTGCCAGGCCTGCCTTGCCCGCCCATGCAAAATAAACTGCCCAAAGCAGGCAATCACTGTAACAGACCGGGCAAGAATCGATCCGGCGAAATGCATCAACTGCGGACTTTGCGCGCAGAACTGCCCGTACCACGCGATTATAAAGACAGTCGTTCCTTGCGAGGAAGCCTGCCCGGTCGGAGCAATCTCAAAGGGCGCGGACGGAAAAGAATCAATTGACTTTGACAAGTGCATTTTCTGCGGAAAATGCATGTCGAGCTGTCCTTTCAGCGCGATGATGGGAAAATCCCAGCTTTTCGATGTAATCAAGCACATAATGAACGGCGAGAAAGTTGTCGCTCTTTACGCGCCTGCAATCGGAGCGCAGTTCAAGGGAACAAAGCCAGGCCAGCTAGAAGGCGCGCTAATGGAAGCAGGATTTTACAAAGTGTGGGAAGTCGCGGCCGGAGCCGACGTTACAGCCGACAAGGAAGCCGCTGAATTCACAGAAAGAATGGCGCGCGGCGACAAGATGATGACGACAAGCTGCTGCCCGGCTTATGTGCGCGCGGTAAGAATCCACGTTCCGGAACTTGCGCCATGCATCTCAGAGACAAAATCCCCGATGATTTACACAGGCGAAATCGCAAAAAAAGCTGATCCTGACTGCATAACAGTATTTATCGGGCCTTGCCTTGCAAAACGCCGCGAAGGCTACGACTCTGACATAATCGACTATGTTCTTTCAATAGAAGAAGTGAACGCGCTCTTTATCGCAAAGAACATCGACATCAAGCAGGCTCCTCAAAAGTCTGAAAAATATGTTCCGACAGTTTCCGGAAGAAATTTCGCGAAGACAGGCGGAGTCGCCGAAAGCGTGCGGCTGCGCATAAAAGACAAGAGCACTTTGCGCCCGACTGTAATCAACGGGCTCGACAAAGCCGGAATGAAAATTCTCGCAAGCTACGGGCAAATCAACGCAGGCAAGATTCCGACCCCGGCAGACTGCCCGAATCTGATTGAAGTAATGGCGTGCGAAGGCGGCTGTATTGGCGGACCAAGCGTAATCACAAATCCGCGCATGGGAAACGGACTTCTGATGCTCTACGCAAACGCAGGCTCAAAGCCAGGCGCAGACGGAATTCCGGTCAAAGCCGACATGGACGAAATCGCAAGGGAAAATTAATTTACTTTTTATCAGGGCGTTACGGCACATATGTGCCGTCGGGCTATTCGTTGTTCCGCGCTAAACGCGCTTCATTTCTGCGTTTCGCATACGCTTCACTCCGGAACGCCCTAACAAGCGCAACAACTATCCCTAACGCATGCAGGCGGTGCAAGCAAAAAAATCTCTTTACTGCGCCGCCTGCATCAATTTTTTTAGAAATAAATTTCCGCGTCAACGATAATTTTAGAAATTAGAGGATGTTACGTTGTAAGTTCCATTGCAAACTTGCTCAAAAACTTCTATATATTTTTTCACACCGTTAGGCAACGTATCATTATCATCGCCCCACAATGATACTTTCTCCAATTTGTCATAATCTTTGCTCGATCTATAAGTAATATTGCCATTATAAGAATAAGGAGTAAGCTCTACATCAAGAAAATCTTTGTTATAAAATTCTTTGCAGCTCTTGTCAAAATTCGCTCTTGCAACCAAAACCGGAACATGATAACTTTGCCCGTTAATTTCGACCAACATTTTTTTTCCGGAAATCTTAATATAGTCTTTTAAATATCTATCAATTGCATCTTTAAAAGTTAAATTATTAACAGATTCGCTTGACTTCACCGGTGGAAATTTATTTTCATCATAATAAGCTCCCACATAGACAGCATCTACTGGAAGTTCAATGACATCCACTGGATTATTTTCACCAAGTTTAATAGGGACTCGTATTTCTATATACTTTGTCGTTTCTTCTGTAAACAGTTTATCAGTTCCTAAGTTCGCAGGAGTTCCCTCAGCATAAAGCATTACCATTATTGTTAACATATCTTTTAAAGTGGTAATATTAATTCTGTTACACCGCTCTTCTTTTTTATCTTTTGTTGGACAAGATTTCGCAATTATACTGACGTGACCATCTTTATAATGCTTTATTGTATATTTACCATATTTATCTGGATCTGGATTTGATAAAACATATTCAACTGACTTAGAATCTCCATTATTTTCATCAAAAATTTCTTTAAAAAGATATGTACTTTTCTGTTCATTTCCAATCTGTTTGTAAACTTTTTGCATTGATCTTTGAGTCTTAAAATCAAAATCAACCACTTCATTAGCACGCTTGAAACGTTTTGAAATAAATCTTCTCTTCGTAATGTCAGAATTATATAAATTAATTTCATATGTTGCCTTGTCCGCTTCAAGCTTTTGTGCGTATTGCGCTACAATTTTTCCATCCGCATTAATAATCGGAAAACGGTCTTTACCGTCAGTATCAGGGTTTGAAATTTTGTAAAGCTGCACATACTCTTTTATTTTACCTTCAGCAAGATAATCCTTTACAAAATCCGCATCTTCTGAAAATTTTTCTAACTTAGCGTTCTGATCGTCAGAAAGTCCATTGTTCAAAGTTTTTGACGAATCATATTCTATCAGATTTCCCGCCAAATACGCCGAGATGACCGCGTATTTATTTCCATCATCACCAGTCAGAACATCGCCAAATGAAAATGAGTCAGAAGCAGAAGAAAAAAGAGTTTCTATTCCAGATTCTTCAGATGTTTCAGTTTCTTCACTTGTTTCATTATTTGCAGATTTTTTTGCAGCTGAGGCCATCATTAAATATTTATTATTATCATCGTCATCATTTGCACACGAAATGAACACCGAGCTTAACAAAACAGAAAAAACTATACTAAATACCCCCCCCGCAAAAGAAATTTCTTACAATTTTCATACATTCTCCTTTTTAGAGGTCATGCCCCCTTTATTTTTTATTATTTTATAATTTTTCTTATACAACAGCAATCAAAAATCCCTAAAAACTTTGTAAAAGCTAAAACTGATTGCCGTTTATTATTAAAAAATGCGATAATATTTATTTGGAGTTGTTTTATGAAATCAAAACTGAATTTATTTCTCGCGGCGGCGATTGCCGTTGTTTCATCTTTTTCACTTTTTGCCGCGCCAAGGCAGGTGAATGTCGGAGTCTTGAACGGGCCTTCAGGAATTCCGTGCGCATATTTAATAGAAAACAAAGACAGTTTTGGAATCAAGAACCTGACATTTGAAAGCTTTACATCGGCGCAGACAGAGCTGCCGAAGATTCTTAAAGGTGAAATCGACATTGGATTTCTGCCTCCGAACGCCGCCGCAAAAGTTTTCAACGCGGGAAAAGGCGCAGTTGTTTGCCTTGGAATCACAGGAAACGGAAATCTTTTCTTAATCTCAAAACATTCAGAGCAGATTTCGCTTGAGTCCCTGCGCGGAAAAACAATACAGTGCGCAGGCCAGGGCGCGACTCCGGAATATATGTTCAAATATCTTCTTTCAAAGCAGAACATTCCGGTAAATCCAGAAAACGCCGCAGACGGAGTTACGCTTGATTTCTCCGTTCCGAACGCGAACATCGCCGCCGCGCTCATCTCAGGCAAGGCAGAGTTTGTGCTTGTTCCAGAGCCGTTTGCAACCGTCGCGGAAATGAAGTCGCCGGAGGTAAGACGCTCGCTTGACATACAGAAACTTTACGCGCGGCAGAACGGCGGCACCTACCCGATGACGCTTCTTGTCGCGAACGCGGCTTTCGCCAAGGCAAACAAATCCACAGTTGAGAAATTTATCGCAGCCTACAGGCAGGCATATGAATGGACTGTCAAAAATCCGCTTCACGCAGGCGAGCTTACAGAAAAGCACAGCCTCGGCCTAAAATCCGCAGTTGTCGCAAAAGCCATTCCTTCCTCGGCCTTTACCTGGAAAAGCGCGGAAGAAGGCCGGACCGACATAGAGCAGCTGCTTTCAATATTTCTAGAAAACGCCCCGGAATCAGTAGGCGGAAAACTTCCTGTGGACGATTTTTATTTTGATGGAAAATGAAATTACAGGAATATCAAACCGGTTTAAAAAGGTTTTTATTTTTCCGAATATTTCTGTTGACCATTCGCATTTCTCAGAATAAATTGAAATAAATAATGGAGGATAAAATTATGACAGCAACGGCCGCCAGGACTCAAGCAAAAGAATTAATTGAGCTTGTTCCTGATGACAAAATTTATTTTATCATCAATTACATACAGTCTTTTATATCAAAAAAAAATAAATCCTCCTCAATAAATATTAAGAAAAAAATGGCTTATGATTCTCTCCTTGCAGACACCGTTAATATGCCCAGGCAAAACCTAAGCATAAATGGCGAAGATGAAGTTGCCAACATTATCCTAAAAAAATATGAAAGCCTTAATTGACACAAATGTAGTTTTAGATTTTCTCTGTGCCCGCGAAGATTTTTTTGATGATGCGAAAATTGTCTTTGAGCATTGTTTTACCGATATTGAGGGAATTATAGCAGCCCACACTGTCTCAAATTTATTTTATATTTTACAAAACCGCTACAATATTCCGCTTGAAAAATGCCGCGAAAAAATAAAAAATCTCTGTACGTTGCTTGATGTTGCAGAAATAAACAGAGAGCTTATATTCAACGCTATCGACAATAACAATTTTTCAGATTTAGAAGATTCATTGCAAAATGAATGTGCTATCTACTCAAAAGTAGATTTCATAGTTACAAGAAACACAGAAGATTTTAAATATTCCAAAGCGCCAGTTGTAACACCGAAAGAATTTATAAAAATCGTCCGCTCAAAATGAAATCCCGCCTTCCCTTTCTTCTCTCCGTTCTCACGGCTTTAATTCTCTGGCAGGCAGCTTCATCTCTTGCCGCGAATCCGATTATCTTTCCGTCGCCGGCCGCAACATTCCAGCGGCTTCTTGAGCTTTGCGCGGAATTTTCTTTCTGGCGAAGCGTCTTGTTTTCCGTTCTGCGCGTCTTTGCAGGATTTTTTCTCGTCCTGATTTTTGGCGGCGCGGCTGGCGTTTTGTGCGGCGTTTTTCCATTTTTCCGCGCGTTCATGGCTTTTCCGCTCGCGGCAATCCGCTCGGTTCCGGTTGTTTCGTTCATTCTGCTTGCGATTTTCGCCTTCAAATCTGATTTTGTCCCTGTTTTCTCAGCGTTTCTGATGGGATTTCCGGTAATGACAAGCGCAGTTTCTTCAGGCTTTGACTTTGACGAGGACGACAAGAAGCTCTTTTTCATGGCGGAAGTCTTCCGGCTAAAAAAGTCACAGAAACTCAGATTTATCCTGATTCCGAAACTAAAGCCATTTTTGGAAAGCGGAATTTTCTCCGTCTTTGGAATGTGCTGGAAAGTCGTTGCTGCGGCGGAAGTTTTGAGCGTCCCAAAAAACGCGGTCGGCGCGGTTCTGCAGAATGCGCAGGTTCATCTTGAAAGCGCGGAAGTTCTCGCCGCCACGATTATACTAGTTGTGCTTTCGTTTATGTCCGAAAAAATCTTGAGAATAGTTTTCAAGTCCGGAATAAAAAAAACAACAACTTTAAAATCTTCCGGGCGTTCCCTCACTTCGTTCAGCCGGGCTATTCCTAACACAATGCAAGCGGCGCAGGAAGTCAAAATCAAAAACCTTACGCTCGGATTCGGCGAAAAAATCTTGTTCAAAGATTTTTCAATCACATTCGGGGCAGGAAAAACAACCGCGCTCATCGCTCCGAGCGGCAGCGGAAAAACCACGCTTCTAAACTGGATTGCAAAGAATTTCCTAAAAAAAGCGCAGAAAGACAAAAAAAACGGAGAATCTCCAGTTTCGTTTCTGTTCCAGGAGCCGCGACTTTTGCCGACTCTCACAGTCTTTGAAAATGTCTTTCTTCCGCTCTCAAATATTTTTCCGCCAAAAAAGGCCGCGGAGCTTGCGCAAAAATTTCTTGGCGCGGCGGGACTTTCCGACAAGAAAAACCGGACCACGCAAAACTTAAGCGGCGGCGAGAAACAGCGAGTTTCTATGGCACGCGCGTTCGCATTTCCGTCGCAGGTTCTGCTGCTGGATGAAGCGTTCCAGTCGCTCGATGAAAAAATCAAGTCGTCGCTCGAAGAAACGCTGAAAAATCTCCTAAAAGAAAAGCCGCGCACTGTGATTTTCGTAACGCACCAAAAAGAAGAAGCCGAGGCTCTCGCGGACAGAATCGTGGAAATGGACGGAAGTCCTCTAAAAATAATTTCAGAGTCATAGCAATCTCTGCAATTTTCTACAATTTATGCTAAAATATATCTGAGGTCTTTTTATGGAAGGATTTATCAAGACAGAAAGCGCGCAGCCGTCAGTTCCAAAGCTGAGCGGAGTTCAGAAAGCTGCTATCTTTCTCGGCGAAATTGGCAGCAGCGCAAGCCAGCAGGTTTTATCCCACGTAAAGATTTCCGACTCCCAGCTCGCCGCGCTTAACAAGGCTTTTAAAAATCTCGGAGACTTTAATCCGCAAAACGAGTTTCAGGTGCGACGCGAGAACGCTGTCCTTGAGGAAGCCGCCGCGTTCGGAAAAATGCACGGAATCTATCGCGAGATTCCGCACCCGACGCCGAGCCAGGAAAGAACCGACAACTTTAAAAACAAAAATCCTGAAGACATCGCAAAATTCCTAAGCGGGCTGCTCGGCAAGGAATGAAAATTCAAGTCGGCATCCGGACAAAAAAGAAAACAGCAGACTAAAGACTAATTTCTGCTATCTCGTAATCGCCTTTACGCTGGACAAAATCTTGTCGCTCTGGCGCAAAAGCTCCTCGTATTTTCCGCTGGCGTTTGAAAGATGCTTTCCAAGAACCTCAAAATCGCCGGCGAATTTTGAAAACTCATTTTGAAGAGCTGAAATCTCCTTTGTGATTTTTTCCGCCTGCTGCTCGATTTTATATCCGCGGAGCCCGAACACAATCGACATCAAGTACGCGTAAAAAGTGTTCGGCGACACTGGCACAACTTTTTTGGACATCGCGTATTCAAAAAGGCCGTATTTTTTCTCCGAGTCAGAAATCAAAATCTCATAGTAGACATTTTCCGCCGGAATATACATCAGCGCAAAATCGTAAGTTCCTTCCGCCGGGCGGATATACTTTTTCGCAATCTCGTCGATTCTCGCCTTCACGGACTTTACAAATTCCGCTCTCGCCTTTTTCTTTAAGTCAGGCTCCTTCGCGTTAACGTAGCGCACAAAGCTTTCCATCGGAAACTTAGAGTCAACAGGAACATAATATTTTCCAATTCTGATTACAGCGTCAACCGCGCTTCCGTCCGAAAAATGATGCTGCTCCTCATAGTTCGCTGGCGGAAGAACATCGCGCAAAAGCTCGTACAAAAGATATTCGCCTAGGTTTCCGCGAAGCTTTGGAGCATTCAAAATATCCTGCAGAGAAGAAATATCCTTGCCGATTTCCTGCATCTGCGCCGTCGCGTTTTCAAGAGCGCCGAGCTTTCTCTGGATGTCGCTGATAACAGAAACAGACTGGCCCAGGCTTTTGTTCAGGCTGCCCTGGCTCGACTGGAGCTGCGAGCTCATCAGCTCCATCATTCCGCGCATATTTTTCTGCGAGGAATGGAGAACAACAAAAACCACCATGATAAGAACGAGGGCAACAACGCCTGCAAAAACTATAAAATTCAATCCCATAAAAAAATTATAGTCTTTTTCTTTCTATATAACAAATGCGGCGGTAGATTTTTTTCACAGCAGCTTTAGCAGAAAACCTTGGAAAGTTTCCATAGCGGAAAAGTTTTCCATATATAAAGGCTCTATATCCTTAAATATAAAGGGTCTCTACTCTTAGGTATAAAGCCTTTATACCTAAGAGTATAAAGGCTTTATATTTAACAGAGTGATATACCTACAATAGATGCCTATTAGGCATTACAAGAGAAGCTTGTCAAAAATATGCCTCTATCACATTGTTTTTATGAGATTTAGAACTGCGTCCTTTTGATTTTCATTCAGGCGGTTCCATTCATGAACCAAGTCAATTTGATTTTTTGTCAGCTGGAGCGAACTCTGCTCATCATCAGTAAAAAACTGGGCGAGAGTTATTCCGAATGCCCCGCAGATTTTTTCAAGCGATGGAATTGTAGGAATCTGATTTTTTCTGTACCAGGAAGATATTGTTGACTGCGGAAGTCCAGATCTTTCAGCCAGCTGATATTCTGTCCAGCCGCGCTCAAGCCTGTATTTCGTGATTTTTTCCAAAACATTCATACTACGTTTATGCGTAGATATTACTTATTTTTGACGTTGCAAAATAATAATTTTAAGCGTATAATTAAAACGTTAAAAATCATTAATAAAAATCAAAGGTACTTTTCTATGTCATTAAAAGATATTTATTCAGATTACTGTCTTTCTGATATTTTCAAAGATAAAAACTATAACAAAAACACTGAAGATATTATAAAAAAAATATTTACAAATCATGAAAAAGAAAGCAGCCTTGTCAATCTTGAAAATGAAAATATAAAATTCGACCGTTCTTTTCATTCTGTGAGCGTCTATCTGCTCGGCCGTTATCTACTCAAAAACAAGTTTTATTCCGGCTTAGATATTTTTAATGATTTCTGTAGAGACTTTAACTTTGAGTCGCTTAATAATCCAGATAATGATAAGCAAATTAACGACGGTATAAACTACATTTGGAGCTTAACGAGCCTTTATCATGATGTAGTATCAAGCACTGAAAATTCAAATAAAGTTTTGCAATATGCGCATTATGAAGACAATCCATTCATAACTCCGGAAACTTTTATAAACATTTCAAAAATATTCGGCAAAGAAAAAATCATTTACACAATTTTTGATGAAAATCCTAAGATTGATAAAATCACAAAGAGTATTAAAAACATTCCTTTTGAAAAGGAACTTTATAGTCAAAATCAGATAGAAAGCTATTTCCGTTATCGCCTAAACGACGGAAATGCAGACCACGGAATTATTTCTGGCTATATTTTTTACGATTCGCTCGTCAAGAATTATCTTGAAAAACTGAAAGAACATTTACACAATAATTCAAGCACAAAAATAACAGCCGAGTTCATTTCTGATAAAAATCTAAAATACAGACCGACGCATCTTGTCCTTTTTAAAATCATTGCCAATGCTATTATCTGCCACAACATCTGGCGTTACGAACCTGAAACAAGGCTTAAGTATTTTGATTTTGGAATATGCGATGAAAAATTCGAAGCAAATAAAAAACTGCTTACCAAAGAAGAAAATCCGCTTTTATTTTTCCTTTGTCTGACCGACACAATCGAACCTGTAAAATTCTTCCAGCAAATTGACGCAAAAAAAGTTCTCGAAGGAATTGAAATCAATGCAAATGAAAACAAAATCACGTTGACCATAAACAAGAATTTTGATGTTAATTCAGAAACTGTAAAAAAATGGTTTGAAAAAATCGAGTCGATGAAGAAATGGATGAAAATTGACGTGAAAAGAGCAAAAGATGAAAAATCAATAGAAATATCATTTAGCAAAGAAAAGTATCCTAGGAAATTTGTTGGGGAAACAGAATAAAAAATTATTTGTATTAAAAAGGAGATTATTAAAATGTCAAACGAACTTTACTACAGAGGAAGCGAAGAATATGCTGTCGCTGTCAAAAATCAGCTTCAGCACATGGAACGGCAGGGAATCCATGACACAAACAAAATCGCATTTTCCATTCAAAATATGGAATATGGAATCAGAACCGACATCAGAAAAAGCACTTACGCAATTGTTGCTTCGCAGGAAATGCTGCGACAGACTTTTCATCAAGGCTTTGATTCTATAAACAACACTCTTGCACTTGGCTTTGGAGACATATCTGTAAAATTGTCAGAAGTCAAAGAAGCCATTTACCAAGTGGGAGATAAAATTTGCAGCAGACTAGATGAAATACACGACATTGTAAATAATCCTCTTTTAACCGCAAGCCGCGAGTTTTACC
This sequence comes from uncultured Treponema sp., assembly GCA_964538245.1. Taxonomy (GTDB): domain Bacteria; phylum Spirochaetota; class Spirochaetia; order Treponematales; family Treponemataceae; genus Treponema_D. The sequence goes on along the minus strand of CAZIFO010000001.1, from coordinate 16,338 downwards.
GCCGAGCCTTAAAAAATTACCAGAACGGATATTATGCAGATGCCCTGGAAGACATTAAGCAGGCCGTTGAAAAGAACAAGACTGACTATATTTCATGGCAGCTTATGGGCGAGATTTATCTTTACGGAGCGGGAAAATACGACAACGTGATAAATCTTGATGAGGCGGAAAAAGCATTTGAAAACGCGGCAAAATATATTGATGCGGATTTAAAGAATTCAGATGATGCAAAGCGACTTGGAATGGTGATTTATTACGAGCTTGGCTATACGAGATTTTTACAGAGCAACGACTTGCTTGTATGGGGCAACGAAACAAAATCAATAGAAATGCTTGGAAAAAGCGCAGGAAATCTTTCTGAGTCATTGGGCTACAATGCGATAAAGCCAGAATATGTATTGTCCGCTGAAACTTTTGAAAAATATCATTCATATTTTATATCAAATGAAGTTCTAAGAGAAACAAGAATGAAAAAACTGCAAGAAGATATAAGTAAACAACTTGATCAACTTGAGCAATTGGAATATGGAGAAGAAATCGAATCAAGAAAAAATGAACTAAAGGAGCTTGAATCACTGCCTAAGGCAAAAAAATACCAAATTTATTATTATGAAAAAATTCTTACATACCTTGCAAAAGACAAGCATTTTCAGGGAAAAGACGATGAAGCTTTGGATTTGATAAGCAGGACGATTGACGCTGACAGCAACAGTGCTCTGATTTTTTCAACTGACAAAGATTTTGAGTCAATTTGGAGCAAAATCGAAAATCTTATTGAAGAAAAACGCCAATTTTTAATTGGCAAAATAGAAGAAGAGCAGAACAAAATTTCAAAGCTGGAACTTACACAGGAAGAAATGAATCAACTTCTTGCAAAATACGACTCTTCGGTCTATAAAAATGAGCCTTTTCTTTCGCTTGTGGAGATTTTGAAAAAAGCGATGACTTTATACGGCTCAAAAGAAAATGAAATTAAAGAAAACAAAAAGTTTTTACAAGAATTAAAGGATTTCATCGCTCAATGTTATAAAAATGAAAGATGTTACGGCAAAAGTGTCAAACATGATGAACATCTTATGATTCTCAGTAAAAGTAGTATCTACAATTTTTCTACTAGTTATTCTACTTCCTTTGAAGATTTTATCAATCATTACGATGCGGGCTTCCATAGCAGCATAGATAGCGAGCTCTACTTTTTTAGAATCAAAACTACCCGCGCTGTTAAGAAGTATATTAATAAACTGTTTCCAGATATTGAACTACCTAGAAACGATGTTCTGTTTTCCGACGTTATTTCCAAAATAAAAAGTGACATGGAGCAAAATTTTGTAAAAGTCTATTCTTTTCCAGAATTAAAAGACTGTCTCGATATTCTTAACAAATATCAAGACACAATTAACTGGAAGAAGATGCAAGAAGATGCAAAGCGTGAACAAGACGAAAAAGACAACGAAGAAGCCACAAAAGTAGCAAAAGGCTGCGGAATAGGCTGTCTTGTTTTTATCATCATCTATATTTTAATCGCTGTAGTTATGTGCGTTTCCGGCGTTGAATAACTTTTCTTTCCGCTCCGCTTAATTCTGCGTTCTCTGCAAAAGCGGAGCGGAATCTTTACAGAATACAAAAATGCAATTTTCCGCTGACTTATCTTCTAAAAAAATCTGCCCTGCATGCAAGGCTCAAAACCGCCAGGCCGCAAAATTCTGCCGTTTCTGCGGAGCAAATCTTAAAACAACCGGCGAAAACGAAAAGTTTTTTGAAAACGGACAAAACCAAGTTTCCGTACCATTTTCTCAAAATCAGATTTCAGAAAAACCATGTTCAACTGCCCTTGAAAGTTTGCAAAAGAGGCTTTCATCTTTCATAAATTCTCTCATAATTGCAAAACGTCAGCGGGAAATTGGAATGTCTGTCAAAAAAGAAATTCCAATTCTTCTTTTTTCAGGCGAAGCAGGAAGCGGAAAAACATTTGCCGCAAATAACTTTCTTTTAAATCTTCAAAAGTCTGGCTGCATTTCATCATCAAAAATTGAAACCACAACTGCGCATAAATTTATTACAATTCATAATTCAGAAATAGACATTGCTTCCTACATAAACTCATCAAATCCAGGCGCGATTTTTATAGATGATATTCAGACAGCGGAAAATTCCTTTAAAGAAATTCTTCTCGGCCTTTCAGAACGCAAAACAGAAACAATTTGCGTTCTCGCGGGAACAAATGAATATATAGAAAAGTTCTTAAATGAAAATCCTGACTTTGCGGATTTGGTTGATTTGTATAATTTTCCAGAGCTTTCCGACGAAAACCTCTCTCAAATTCTAAAGCAAAAGCTTATTCAAAGCGGCTTTGTTTTTGATGAAAGAGTTTCAAAAGATTTGCTGGCCTGCGTTCAAAAGTCGAGAAATAACGCTTCCTGCATTTACAAAAACGGCTGGATTGTCGAGAAAGATATTTTTCAAAAAATCACAGAAAGACAGGCGGAACGGCTTTCAAAGCAAGATAACATTACAGCAAAAGACTTAAAGACAATTATCGAGGAAGACTTGCCTGCGAAAACAAGCAAAATTTCAACAGAAGAAGTTCTTTCGGGGCTTGACGGCCTTGTTGGAATGGAAAATGTAAAGCAGGAAATCCGCCGTATCTGCCAGACAATTGAAAGCAACCGGAAACGCAAAGAAATGGGGCTTTCAGCTGAAAATCCTAAATTCCACATTGTTCTAACAGGAAATCCCGGAACTGGAAAAACGACTGTCGCGCGCATTCTGGGAAAACTTTTCTATGCAATGAATCTTCTTCCAAGCGACAAAGTGATTGAAACAAGCGGACTTGACTTAACAGCCGGATATGTCGGGCAGACAAAGGACAAAGTAAATGAAATCTGCAGCAAGGCAGAAGGCGGAGTTCTTTTTATTGACGAGGCGTATTATCTTGCCGGAAAAAACGGAGAGTCAAATTCATTTGCTGACGAAGCCGTCGGAACTCTTTTAAAACGGCTTGAAGACGACCGCGGGAAATTCATTGTCATTGCCGCAGGCTACAAGAAAGAAATGCAGGATTTTTTAAGAATGAATCCAGGGCTTGAAAGTCGCTTTGAATATAAAATCAACATTGACGATTATAATGCAGGAGAGCTTTTCCAGATTCTATCTTTAAACATAAAGAAATCGGGATTTGTTTTCGGCTTAGAAGCGGAAGAAGCCGCAAAAACAAAAGTAAACGAGATTTATAGCGGCAGACAGAAAAATTTTGCAAACGCGCGTGAGATTAGAAATCTTTTTAACATAATCAAGATGAATATGAACTCGCGGATCTCAAAACTTCCATCTGATATGCAGACAAAAGAGATGCTTTCCACAATTCTGCCGGAAGATATTCCAGAGGCAAAAACAAAGCAGCTTTCCGTCAAGGACGTATTCAAAGAACTGGATGAGCTTGTCGGAATGCAAAACATAAAGTCAGCGGCAAGGGAGCTTTACAACACGGTTTCCGTAAATATGCAGCTTGAAAAACTTGGCGTCGCGCAGAAAAAGCCTGAGATACATATAATTTTGACTGGAAATCCAGGAACTGGAAAAACAACTGTAGCGCGCATTTTTGGGAAGCTGTTTTTCGCAATGGGGCTTCTGCCGAGCGACAAAGTTATAGAAACCGACAGAAGCAAGCTTGTAGCGCGTTATGTAGGCCATACGGCAGTGCAAGTGCAAAAAATCTGTGATGAGGCCATGGGAGGAGTTCTTTTTATTGATGAAGTCTACACTCTCGCCGCTGACGATTTTGGACAGGAAGCCTCCGACACACTAATGAAACGCATGGAAGACGACCGTGGAAAATTCGTCGTGGTGGCGGCTGGCTATAAAGACAAAATGGAGGAATGGCTAAATACCAACGCAGGATTGCCGAGCCGTTTTGCGTATAAATTTCATCTTGAAGATTATAACCCAGATGAGCTTTACGAGCTTTTCATGCTTTATTCAAAGAGAGAAAATCTTATTCTAACAGACAATGCAAAAATCACAGCAAAGAAATTTATAGAACAAATATGGAAAAATAAAAATTCAAATTTCGCAAACGGAAGAACCATCAGAAATTTCTTCGATTCAGTTGTAAGAAGAAAAAATTCACGTGTGGTTTCACTTCCTGGCAATTCCATTACGAAAGAAACTTTGCTTACAGTCACAGCAGAAGATTTTGCACAAGGAGGCACTGACTTATGATTTGCCCGGTTCCATCCTGCAAAGCGGAAATTCCTGACAATTCATTTTTCTGCGACCAATGCGGAATTCAGCTTAAAAGATGCACAAAATGTTTCTCTGTCGGTTACGGAAAGTTCTGCGGAAAATGCGGCGCGCCAATGAAAAACATTTCAGAACTTGAAAATCAAAAACAAAGCCTGGAGAAATCACCGAAATGAACCAATCTGAAAATCAAGTTTTAAAAAAAAGCCAAGAAGCCAATTTCCCCGGCAATATAAAAAATACAAAGCCTAGAATATGCAAAAAATGCGGAGCCACTTTAGACGAAGGAAATCTTTTCTGCATACAATGTGGCTGGAAAATCGACTTTTCAACAAATGAAACTCAGGAAAAAACTAAAGATGAGCCACAGACGAAAATAAAAATCAATTCCGACTGGCTGAACGCAGCAAGAAGGCAGCAAAAAACAGGAATTGAGGAAGAAGTAAAAAAGAACAGGGAAGAACTTCAAAATCTAAAGGGAAACGAACAAAAAATTTCATCAGCTCTTCAATTAAGCACGAATAAATCTTCCTCCGGCTATTTTATCCACAAAGATGAAGAAAAAACAGAATATCTAATAATAAAAAACATTTCCAACGGCATAATTTCCGGAGAAATACGAACTGTTTTTCACGATTCAAGTTTTGCAAATGAACAGTTTGAGGGAGTTCTAAACGGAAATTCAATTAGTTTTCATATCACACAAAAAGATCTGCATCCATCTATCGGCCATGTGATAGTTTCAGACTGCTTTTTCTCTGGAACAATTGACGAAGACAAAATCGCCGGCACAATGCAAAGAGAAAACGGATCTTGCTTTATGCGCTATAACAAATGCTAAGCTTACACTTTTACAACGCGGCCTGCGGCACACAAATTCTCCATTTCTAACCATGCATTTTCGCCATATCTGAATTTTCCAAAATTACATCGGCATTTGACATTATCTTAAGATAAGATTAAACTTTATTCGCAATGAACTTATTATTTGGAATTTCCGCGTCTAACGGAATTGGAATTGGAAAAGCTTTTGTTGTGCCGGAATCTGAAAAAAGAGTGATTCCTTCAAAGCCGATTAAAAAGTCGGAGCGCGAGGAAAATCTGAAAAGATTTGATTCTTCGCTTGCAAATGTCACAGCGCAAGTTGCAGTCCAGCTTGACGCGGTAAAAAATGATAAAGTTCAGTCTGAAATTTTTGAAACTTACTATTTAATGCTTCAGGATCCGGAGTTTTTAGGCGATGTTCGGCGGGCTTTCGAAAATTCCGATTTTCCGATTGAATATGTCCTGAACCAGAAGACAGAAGATTACGCGCAAAAGCTCCGCTCAAGCGGAAATGACTATCTTGCAGAGCGTGCGCAGGACATCTGCGATGTTTTCGGGCGCGTCCTTGACGACATGCTCGACTTTCATCCTTTTAACATTGAGAACGTTCCGGACGGAGCTGTGATTGTCGCAAAGACAATGAATCCGAGCGACACAATCATTCTTTCAAAACGGAAAATCGCGGGGCTTGCGCTTACGGAAGGCGGAGTTTCTTCGCATGTAGGAATCCTTGCGCGCAACTATGGAATTCCAGCGGTCTTTGCGCTTGAGAACATCACTGAGGAAGTAAGAAACGGAACAACCGTAATTGTTGACGGCGACGCGGGCGAAGTTATCAACGACCCGGACAAAAAAACAGTCTCTGAATACGAGGCGAAAATTGAGCAGGCGAAGATTCACAGGGAAAAGCTTGCGAAATACAGAAATCTTCCGGCTCTTTCTTCTGACGGCGAGAAATTTTATCTTTATGCGAACATCGGGACGGTTGAGGAAGCTGAGATTGCAATGAAGGAAGGCGCGGACGGAATCGGACTTTTCAGGACGGAATTTCTCTTCATGAGCGAGTCAACTCCGAACATGAGCCAGGCGCACGCTACGGTGGCGGCTTTTAGCGAGGAGTCGCAGTTCAACGCGTACAAGAAAGTTCTCCAGACAATGCAGGGAAAGCCTGTAACAATCAGAACGCTTGATGCGGGCGGCGACAAGCTTATTAATTCAGATGAAATCAGAAACGCGAAGCAGGAGAAGAACCCGCTTATGGGCCTGCGCGCAATCCGGCTGAGCCTTGCAAATCCGCAGCAGCTAAAGACACAGTTCCGCGCGCTTTACAGGGCGAGCGTCTACGGCAATCTTAAAATAATGCTGCCGCTAATCACAAGCGTTGACCAGGTAAAGCAGTCGCTTGAAATTGCGGCAAAAGCACGCGAAGAGTTAAAGTCAGAGAAAGTTCCATTCAATGAAAAAGTTCCGATTGGAATAATGGTTGAAACCGCGGCGGCTGCCCTTATCGCTGACTGTCTTGCGAAAGTTTCTGACTTTTTCTCGATTGGAACCAACGACCTTACGCAGTACACAATCGGCGTCGACCGCGAGAATCCTGATGTCGCGCCGCTTTACAACGAGTTTCATCTTGCCGTTCTGCGCCTGATCCACAACACAATCAAGGAAGCTGAAAAGGCCGGAATCACGTGCTCCGTCTGCGGAGAAATGGCGAGCCGGAAAGATTCTGTCGTCGTCTTAGCCGGAATGGGAATCCGCCACCTGAGCATGAGCCCGAAGCTTATCACAAGCGTAAAAGAAATTCTTTCAAAGCTGAGCGTTCCTGAAATGCGGGCAATTTCGTCAAAGTCGCTCAACTCGCTGTAAGATTTTCTCTTCTTTTTTCCTGCGAAATTTTGTAGAATATTCGTTATGGCTAAGACAAAAAAGAAACAGAAGCCGGATTTTTCTAAACCGAAACCTGTAAAAAATGAAGAACTCGAGCTTAAATCATCAGATTCAGAAGAACAAGAATCTCAAAATCAAAATGATAGATTGCTTCGTTCCGCTCGCAATGACGGAAATGACACTCGCAACGACGAGCTTTTACAAGACTCAGATTCAGATGACTGGACGCTCGCCGACACAATCGACACAGAGAACAAGGGCCTGACCGAAGCCGGATTTGATAAAAAGAAATTCTACATAAATCTTCCGCTCGTTGTGATTGCGGGCCGGCCGAATGTCGGAAAATCAACTTTGTTCAACCGCTTCATGAACCGCAGGCTCGCGATTGTTGATCCGACTCCGGGCGTTACGCGCGACCCTGTCGAGGCGACCGCCTTTATCGCTGGAAAACCTGTTCATCTTGTTGACACAGGCGGATACAAGCTCGACCGCGATCCTGAAAGCCGCGAGTCAGAAATGGACGAGCTCGTCGTAGAAAAATCAGTTGAAATGATAAAAAAGGCTGACAAAATTCTCCTTTTGCTTGAGTCCGGCGCAATTACCGGCGAAGACGAGGAATTTATCCATCTTCTCCGTCCTTACTGGAACAAACTTGTCGTCGCGGTAAATAAATGCGAAGGCGGCAAAGGCGAAGATGTCGCGTGGAATTATCTTAAGTACGGATTCAAGGACTTGCTTTTTATTTCCGCTGACCACGGCGACCACATCACAGAGCTCGCAAACAAGATAGTTGAAGGGCTTGACTTTTCAAAAGTCGCGGAAGGAAGCGAAGAAGACAGGCCGATTAAAATCGCGATTCTCGGAAAGCCGAACACAGGAAAATCAACTCTCGCGAACAGGCTTACGCACACAGAAAAATCAATTGTAAGCGACTACGCGGGAACAACGCGAGATGTTGTTGAAAGCGAATTCACTTACGCGGGAAGAAAATTTGAAATCATGGACACGGCGGGAATCCGGCGCAAGAAAAAAGTCAAGGAGAACGTCGAGTATTATTCCGTGAACCGCGCAATCAAGACGCTCGACAAATGCGACATCGTTTTCCTGATGATTGACTCGCAGCTCGGTCTTTCAGACCAGGACAAAAAAATCTGCTCGCTTGCCTACGAACGCGGACGCGGAATCATCCTGATTCTGAACAAATGGGACACGCAGGACCAGAGCCGAAAAACGCTCAAGAACGTGACGGAGTACATAAAAATCATGTTCGGCCAGATGAACTGGGCGCCGATTCTGCCTCTTTCCGCGCTGAAAGGCGAAGGAATCAAGGACCTGATGAACAAGGCGATTGAGCTCTACTCGCAGCTCACGCGGAAAATCGAGACCAGCGCGCTGAACAAAGCTTTGGCCGACTGGCTTTTCCATTATCCGCCGCCAGCGAGCAAGGCGATTCATTTTAAAATCCGCTACATGACGCAGACAAGCACAAATCCTGTATCATTCAGAATTTTCTGCACAAGCCCGGACAACGTTCCTGAAAGCTACGTGACTTATCTTAAGAATTCAATCCGCAAGGACCTTGGATTCGACCAGATTCCAGTCGAGCTTAACCTAAAGCCGAGCCGGAAACGCTGGGAAAACCGGTTTGACGAGTAGAAATGACCTACACAATCGGCGAAGTTGAGGAAGTCTCAGGCGTAAAAGCAAATGTTCTCCGCTACTGGGAAACCGTGATTCCGGGATTCGCGCCGCACAAGGATTTAGGCGGCAGGCGGATTTACACGGAGCGTGAGCTTGACATAATTCTGCGCCTGAAGCATTTGATTTACGAGCGGAAATTCACGATTGAAGGCGCGCGGAACGAAATTCTGCACGAGGCTGAAAAATACGAGTCAAAATCAGATTTGATGCAGGAAATTCAGGCACTTAGGACAGAACTCACAAATCTCTATCTGATGATAAGGAAGCAGAAAAAATGAACGAAACTAGGCGGGACTCACACGCAAACTGGAAAAACCTAAAGCACGCAAAAAAAACAGTTTCGCTACGGCGGGAACTTTTTGATGAAAAATCAATTCCCGAAGACGCGAAAAATATCATAGAAAATTTCAATAAAATTCTCGAAAACGTGAGCCGGCTCAGCGGCAAGCAGAAAGTTTCTCTTCCTGGCGCAATCAAAAATCTTTCGCATCAGCTGACCGACGAGCGCGGCGCGCGGAGGCTCGGCTACATGAACGAAGCGAGCTTTTTGAGCGCGTACGCAAATTATTTTATGTGGTGGAACCTTGTGCGCCTTTGCAGGCTTTTTGCGAATCTTCCGAAATCCGCGTTCAGCTTTGGAGATTCGGCCGTTGCGCTCGACATTGGAAGCGGGCCGCTCACAGTTCCAATTGCGCTCTGGCTTGCCCGCCCGGAACTGCGCAAAAAGAAAATCACCTGGTATTGCCTTGATTTAAGCTCAAGCGCGCTTTCTCTCGGCGAAGAGATTTATCTTTCTGTCGCCGCAAAAACAATCGCTTCTGAATCAGAAAAAACAGAAGGCAGCGGCACAAAAAATCAGATTGAGCCGTGGAAAATTATCAGAGTTAGAGGCGCTCTCGGAACACAAATAAAGGAAAAGGCAGATTTTATAACCTGCGCGAACGCTTTCAACGAAATTGTCCAGCGCAACGAAATGCCGACAGATTTCCTGGCGAAAAAATATTCTGAGCAGCTTTTGTCTTATCTTGCGCCGCTCGGCGATGAAACTCAGAATCAGAAAAAGCAGACAGTTCTTCTTGTGGAGCCTGGCGATCCGCACTCGGCGCGATTCGTTTCGCTCATGCGCGGAGCATTTCTGCGCCGTGGATTTGTTCCTGTCGCGCCATGCACGCACTCGGAAGAATGCCCGATGGCAGGAAGAACAGGCGGACGCGCTACGAACAGCGCGGGCCGGAACGCAAAATGGTGCAATTTCGCTTTTTCAACTGATTCCGCGCCGAAAAATCTTCTCCGCCTTTCAGAAAAAGCAGGAATTCCAAAGGAACGCGCAAGCTTGAGCTTTGTTCTTCTTTCGCGCGATTCCGAGAGAAGCAATGAATCCAAAAAAGATGACAATTCTGGAAAGACATTTATAAGAATCACGTCGGATTTTATCAAGCTCCCGGAAATCCGAAAATCAGGATATTACGCGTGCAGCAAGTTCGGACTTTTGCTCGCGGTTGACGAAAACCACGTCCAGCCGAAAAACGGCGAGCTTCTGCAAATAAAAACGCCGGACTTTCTCGACGGTCGCGATGAAAAATCCGGCGCATTGATTGTAAAAATCTAAAAAAGGGAAAGCGCAACCTTAAAAAGGTTTCTCTTTCCCTTTCAACGTCAAAATCATAGATTTTGCCGAGACTCGCTAAAAATGCTTTCGCATTTTCTTAACGCTCCCTATTTTTTATTCCAACTTAAACGACAAGCTCGTCTTCGCCGGAGCGGGCGATAACAATTTCTCCCGCATCCTCAAGGCGGCGGATTGTCGAAACAATTTTCTGCTGGGCTTCCTCAACGTCCTTCAAGCGAACAGGTCCCATGTATTCCATGTCTTCCTTAAGCATAGACGCGGCGCGCTTTGACATATTGCGGAAAATTTTGTCCTGAACTTCGGTGTCCACAGACTTGAGGGCCTTTGAAAGCTCCTGAGTGTCCACTTCGCGCAGAACTTTCTGGATTGCGCGGTCGTCGAGCATGACAATATCCTCGAACACGAACATTCTCTTCTTGATTTCCTCGGCCAAATCCGGATCTTCCTCTTCCAAAGACTCAATAATCGCCTTTTCAGAAGAACGGTCGACAAGGTTAAGAATCTCAACGATAGACTCGACGCCTCCGGCGGCTGTGTAATCTTCAGAAGACAATGTGGAAAGCTTCTTTTCAAGAACGCGCTCAACTTCACGCAAAACGTCCGGCGAAGTCCGGTCCATTGTCGCAAGGCGCTTTGAAACTTCCGGCTGGATTTCCGGCGGAAGGTTCTGCAAAATCGCGGCCGCTTTCTGAGGCTCCAGGTAAGCAAGAATCAGCGCGATTGTCTGCGGATGCTCCTGCTGGATAAAGTTAAGCAAATGAGTCGGGTCAGCGCGGCGGATAAAGTCGAACGGACGAACCTGCAGGCTCGAAGTAAGGCGGTTGATAATATCAATTGCTTTCTGCGAACCGAGAGATTTTTCCAAAAGCTCGCGCGCGTAATCAATTCCTCCAGTCGTGATGAAGTTCTGCGCGTTCATCAGCTCCTGGAATTCTTCAAGAACCTGGTCCTTAAAATCAGCGTCAACAGTTTCAAGGCGGGCAATTTCAAAGGTAAGAGTCTCAACCTCGTCTTCGCGCAGATGCTTCATGATTTCCGCAGAAACATCTGAGCCGAGCGAAACAAGAAAGATTGCCGCTTTCTGTCTTCCAGTCAAATTTTTATAGTCTTTTGCGCCGTTTTTCTTTCCAGATGATTTTACAGCTGGTTTAACGGTTGATGTGTGTGCTGCTGTATCAGGCATACTCTACTCCTCCATCAGCCAAGTTCTGATGAGCATTGCGACATCTTCCGGATGCTCTTTTGCCATTGCAATAGCATTTTCCTGAAGCTCGGCGCGCTTGCGCTCTTCGACAGACATTTCAACTGCTATGCCGTCCTGTTTTGCGTCCCAGAGAGCCTTCTCGCGCTCCGCCTGCTGCCTGCGCAGAATTTCTTCCTCGCGGAGCCTGCGGCGTCTTTCAATCTCGCGGCTTATCATTCTGAACACAATAAATGCAATCAGGACAACAACGACGCCAATCAAAATGAACATTACAGTTTTTCTTGTCTGCTCGCGCGAAAGGATTTGCGAATCCTCCGCGTTCTGATCGTTGCTTCTATCAAATTTAATATTCGAAACCACAACCCTGTAATTATTGTTGTCAGTTGAACCGAGCGCAGCCCCAAGCAAATTCGCCGTCTGCTCAAGCTCATCAGTTGTAAGCGGAGTATAAACACGGAGAATGTGGCCAATCTCAAACCTGTACCTGTTGGAATCTTCCCAGTCCGGATACTGATTTTTCAAAGCATCGATATTATTTTCACGCACAAAAATCGGGTCGCCGCTTCCGTCTGTAACCTTGCTCCATTTTCCGTCGATGTTCACAGAAACTGAAATGCGGTCAATCTGCGGAGCAACTTCCTCTGTGCGATGTTCTGTATTGATAACGTTGTTCTGCGTAACGCCGGTCTCAGTTGATTTTCCAATCACGTTCGACATATCAGAATAAACCGGAGGATTCTGGCCTTCAACGCCTGCAGGGCCTTCCGGATTGTAGCCAGTTCCAGTCCATTCCTTCGTTACTGTCTGCGAGGAAACCGGAAGATAATCACGCTTCTCTGTCGTGTCATACGGCTTTGACGGATCCTGCTCCGTAATCATAATCGGCGAATAAATTGTCTTGTCGCTGTTAACTTTTGAAGTGTTCATCTCGATTGTAACATCAAGATCGCGGACACGATCCTCTGAATAAATGCTCTGCAGCGTTTTCAAGACTTTCGCGCGCTTTTCCGCGGCAAGCTTGAGCTTCATTTTCTCAGTGCGCTCAATCAGCGAAAGTCTGTCCATCTCAGCCATTCCGGCAAAATCATTAAGAACGTTTCCGTCAGTGTCTGTGATGATGATATTGTCTTCTGTAAGACCTGAAACTGAGCGCAAAACGAGGCGCTGAATTCCCTGGATTCTTTTCCGGTCAGACGCCATGTTGCTTCCGCCCTTAAATCTGAGGGTAATTGATGCGGAAGCCGGCTCTCTGTCAGCCTCAAAAAGTCCGTTTTTTCCAGGAGTAATAACAACATCCGCGCTTGCAATGTCATCGAGAGTTTCAATATGCTGTTTTACCTGGTTTGTAACGCGGCGCAAATCGTTTTTCTCGCGCTCAAAATCTGTGGTTGACCAGTTAGTAACATCAAGCATCTGGCTGAAAACATCAACTTTTGAAGGAACAATATCCTCAGAAATCAAAAGCGCTCTCATTCTGCGCGCCGTCGCCTCGTCCGGAACAGAAATAACGCCGGTCGAGCTGACTGTGTACTTTACGTTCTCTTCCTCAAGACGATATGTTACATTATCTCTTACAGTCTGGTCTGTGATTGGCTGGCTGAAAAGCGGAACTGTTGTCGGTTTTGACGAGCCTTTAAAAAGAATAATCAAAACAATAATAACCGCAACAATAATTCCAGCAGCAATTGCTTTTTGAACAGGCTTCCAGGCAGCCCAGGCCTTTTTTACTTTATCGATAAACTTTTGAATCGATTCGTTCATCTTGCCCTCCCGTGAACGAACATAGTCAATATATCATTTTAGCACACTTTTTTTGCGCTGAAAAGACAACAGCCAGATTATCTAGTTGTTGAAATCTCGCTCCAGCCAGTAACAAGCCGGTCGATTACTGTCTGAGCAAGGCTCAGCGACATCTGCGCCTTTGCCATGGCAGTTGTGACATCGTGGATGTCAACCGAGTCAGGATCTGTAATAAGCTGCTCCTGCACGCGGTTCACATCAAGCTGCTGGTTGTTCATCTCGGAAACAGCGTTCACAAGATAGCTTTCAAAGCTTCCCATCTTTTTGCCGGATTTCTCCGCTGAAATATCTTCCTGTCCTGGAACAACTGAAGAAAGTTTCGCAGTTCCAGCATGCGCCGGATTTGTTCTTGTCATCTCCGGAGCCGACATAATATTCATAACGTTCATAAAATTTTCCTTCTTGTAACTTTATTTTCGGATTTTTTAAGAAAGACTTTAGAATTTAGAACGCACAATTTAGGATTCCGGGCGGCCCGGCTTCGCCGTCGGGCTATCCGCGGTTCCGCGCTAACCGCGCTTCATTCCTCCGCTTCGCTCCGGAACGGCTCGCGCCGCCGCTTCTATCCCTGCCGCAAAAAATCCGCGCAGATAAGAAAAACGACCGCAGGCAAAAAAATTGCCGGAACGTTCGTCCGGCAAATCATAATCCTTAATCTAAAGCTAGCCGCGGCCAATCTCAAGCGCGCTTGAAAACATATCCTTTGCGCCCTGAACAACAGTCGAGTTCGCCTCGTAAGCGCGGCTGGCAGAAATCAAGTCAACCATCTCGTTCACAATGTTCACGTTCGGATACTCGACGTAGCCTTTGTTAGGCCCGGACTGAATCGCGTCAGGATTTGTCGGGTCGTAAACAAGCCTTCCCTGAGTTGTGTCCTTTACAATCTGCTTTACGCGGACTCCTTTTCCCGGCCCGTTGTCCTGGTCGGCAGAGACAAAAGGTGAGCGCCATGTCGGATGGCTTGAGGCAATCGGCTCAAGAACCACAGAGGATTTCTTGAACGCGCCGCCCTCCGGAGTGCGTGTTGTGGAGGCGTTGGCGATGTTGTTCGAGATAACATCAGTCCTGAGCCGCTCCACGCTCATTCCTGTCGCCGCAATATTTATAGAAGTAAACATTCCCATGGTAAAACCTCCGGTTTTTTAGTGGTTAGTTATTAGTTGTCAGTAGTTAGCTATTAGTGGCTAGTAAAAACTGTCCGCTAATCACCGATACCAAAAAACTATTCACCAGTCACTATTTTTTCATTGCTGTCTTGACCTGGCTGAACTCAAAGTTCTCAAGCTGGGCTAAAAGCCTGTAGTTCAGCTGGATTTTCATGATGTTCATAGCCTCGCTCTCAGCGTCAACATTGTTTCCGTTGGCGTTGGCAGTTGACGTCCAGTCCGTAACGCGCCGCGGCTCCACGTCCCTGTAGTCGTAAGGCTCGTCAAGCTGGATATGGCGGTCGTCCGTGCGGGTAAGGTTAAAGCGGTGCTCAGTGTCCTTCTCGCTTTCAAAAGCTTTTTTTAGCTCGCTCTCAAAGTTCACTTCCTGCCGCTTGTAGTTCGGAACCTCGGCGTTGGCGATATTGTTCGCAGAAACCTGGTAGCGAAGAGAATTAACATCCATCGCGCGCGAAAGCAAATCAACTGACCTTGTAAAACTATTCATACTTATATTTTCGGAAAGCTTGGGGAAAAATTAAGGAAAAATGACTGCAAATTCAACGCGGATAAAAAGGATAGACACATATTTTCACGGATTGAAAGCGAAGCAGGAAGTAAATAACTTCTTGCTCCGTCTGAGGCTATCTGAAAATAATCTGGAGCACAAAAAAAACAACCGGCGCAACGTACCGTAGTACATTAAGTTCGTACGAAAGAAAAACCGTCAAACCGTCAGTGCGCTTTAACTTCCAGCGCAAAATCTTACTAAACACACTCTGCAGCCCGTATGTAATCCATGCAGACACAAAAGTGTAAATGATGGCTGGCCGGACAACTCTGTAGCCTGTGCCCAGCGCAAAAAACCAAAGAACCGCCACAATTACACTTTTTTTAAGCGCATGAAGCAGCCCGGTGATGAAGCTTCCGCCATTATTAATACTATAAACAGGCGAAAGAATAACTTCCAAAACAGGCTCTACATGCAAGTAAAAAAAGGCTTTACTCATTTTTTTCTCCTTAGATTTTTTTTATTTATCGCTTTTCAAAAACGAAATCAGCTCTTCCGTCGTCGGATCGTGATCGGGATGCAACTTGTAGTAATGCGTGATTGGAAAGTCCGTTCCAAAGCGCATCCGATTGCCGAATCCAGCCTTGCGGACTTCCTCCTGCACATCTTCTCCGACAAACGCCGTGTCGCAGATTGTATTCGGATATTTCTTAAGCATTTCAAGAGTCATGTCGAGCGGGCGCGTATGGGCAAGCTGTGTCAAAGCTTTAGGATGGCGGGCGATAACGCTTTCAAACTTGTTCGGAAGCTCAAAGTCGTCCGGCCCGCAGTGAATTAAGACCATAATATTGTGCTTTTCCGCGTAGTCAAAAACTTCGTCGGCGAGCGCGACAGTTCTCTCGTCCGTCATGTCCCAGACATTTCCGCGCGGATGCAATTTGAATCCTTCGTAAGGAAGTTCCGCCATCGCCTTTTCAATCGTTACGTTTGCGCGGCTTGATTTGTGAATTTCCGGAATCACCCAGTAAAGCGGATGCGCCTTGTAGTTCAGTTCTTTCGCAGCCGCAATCGCAAACTTCATTTCGTCTTTGATTGCGTCGTACAGTTCCTGCGCAGTTGGAAAATGCGTGAGCTTTTCGCCGGCTTTCTCCATTTCAAGCACTTTAGGACTTTCCGTGCAGTAATGCTCGCTAGTTGTCGAAGAAAACCAGACCTCGTCAGTTCCTGCCGCCTTGAGCGCGGCGAAAACCCTGTCAGCATAATAATAAGTGTCGAACCATTGCCCGATGTGAACGTGATAATCTGTCATGCTATTTCCTCCAAATATATTTGCCAGGATTGCGGAATGAATAGCAATCTTTTTCTATGTCTTTGCGAAGATAAATTTTCTTCATTT